>NZ_JASLGR010000021.1 GCF_030150155.1 Nocardioides sp. | reverse complement strand
GCCCGCGCCGCCCGCGCCGCCTGCGCCGCCCGTGTCACCCCCGTCACCCGTCGCACCCCCGTCACCCGGGGTGCCGACCGCCGCCGCCCGCCCGGCGCCGACGATCCCTGCCCCCGCGGTCCCGGTCGACGAGCTCACTCGACGCTCCGACGTGGTGCCCACCCCTCCGCCCGCTCTCACCGGTGGCTGGGCGCTGCGCAGCACCACCGGGGTGCTGGTCGAGGTCGCGGGGGAGACCCTGCTCGGCCGCGACCCCGACCCGACACTGCGCCCCGGCGCGGCGATCGCGCCCCTGAGCGACCCGGAGTTCACCGTCTCCAAGACCCACGCCGCGGTGGGCCTGCACGGCTCCACGCTGTGGCTGGAGGACCTCGATTCGACGCACGGTGTCGTCGTACGCCGGCAGGGGGACGAGATGCGGATCGAACCGCGTTCCCAGACGCGGCTCCTGGTCGGCGACACGGTGGTGCTCGGGGCCTTCGCGCTGTCGGTGGAGGCACGCTGAGGATGGAGATCTGGGAGGTCGGCCAGGACGAGGCGGAGATCGAGGGACTGCTCCCCGACGGCACGCCCGACCCGGCGTACGCGAAGGCGATCGGGCTCGTCCAGGCGCCGTTGGAGCGCCGGGTGGCGGCGTCGCTGATCGACGTCGCGGGCTGGCTGGTGCTCCAGATCCCCTGCCTGATCCTGACCCTGCCGCTGGTGCTCAAGCTGGTGCGCGGGAAGATCAGCTGGTTCGGCTTCACCCACCATCCGCACTTCGTGCTGGCGATGGTGGTGCTCGGGGCGACGGCGGTGCTCTCGCTCGCGTACTGCGTCGCCAACGTGCTGCTCAATGGTGCCCGCGGCGTCACCCTGGGCAAGGGGATCGTCGGGCTGCGCAACGTCAACGTCCGCACCCTGGAGCGCCCCGGGATCGGCAGAGCGCTGCTGCGCGTGCTGGTGATCTGGGCGCCGGCCGTGGTCGTGGTCGGGCCGATCCTGGTGCTGATCACGCCGCTGTGGGACTCCACCGGCCGCAACCGGGGCTGGGCCGATCTCGCCGCCGGCACCTGGATGGTCGACATCCGCGCCGGCCTGCACCCGTACGACGTCAAGCGGATGCGCATCGCCCGCAAGACCCACACCGCCGAGCCCGTCGACCCCCGGGCGCCGCTGCCCTCGCTGACCTCGGCCGACGCCGGCCCGGTCTACCGTCCGGCCGGTCGGGTCAGCGCCGGTGTGCTCGGCTCGACGCCGGCCGGCGACCTGCGCGGCACCCCGGCACCGGCACGGGCGCGGACGCCGCTGATCCCGCCGAACTACGAGCCGCCGCGCCGGGTGGCGCCGCTGCCGCTGTGGCTGGTGCTCGACACCGGGGAGCGGATCGAGGTCGGCACGGCGCTGCTGCTCGGCCGGGGCCCGGTCTCCTCAGAGGCCACCGCCGGTGCCACCCCGGTCGCGGTCGCCGACACGACGTACTCGGTCTCCAAGACCCACCTGCTGGTGCGCCGCGGCACTGGCGCAGGTGAGGGCGTCGAGGTGGTCGACCAGGGTTCGACCAACGGCACCGCGATCATCCGCGACGGCGTCGAGCGCCTGCTGACGGCGGGCCAGCCCGCCCGTGCGGTGCTGGGCGACACGATCAGGTTCGGCGAGCGCACGCTGCAGGTGCTGCGTGCGGAGGAGAGCGCATGAAGGTCAAGTTGACCCTGCACCGTCACACCGGGGAGGCCACCGACGTGGTGGTCACCGCTGATTCGACCGCCACGGTGCACGACGTGGCTCGCCGGATCGCCGAGTCCGACCCGGTCGGCTCGCTCGCAGCCGGGCCGCGCGACGTGCTCACCCTGGCGGTGGCGCCGCCGACGGCCGAGCGGCTGGAGCCGCTGGTCTCGACGCTGCCGATCGGCGAGGCCCCGATCGGCTCGGGCTTCATGGCGGCGGTGATCAACCTCGGCCCGCAGGCGGCCGAATCCGGCGCCGGTGGCGAGGTGGTCGGCGCCCTGGTCGCGGTCGAGGGTCCGTTGCAGGGCCAGGAGTTCCCACTGCGACGCGGTCACTCGGTGATCGGGCGGACCAACGTCAACGACATCGTCCTGGCCGACCCGGTGGTCTCCAAGACCCACGCCCGGCTCGAGGTCGGCGCCACCGTGGAGCTGGTCGACCTCAACTCGGCCAACGGGATCAGCGTCGACGGCGTCCAGGTGCAGCGCTGGACCGTGGTGCCCGGCACCCCGTTCGTGCTCGGCAGCACCACGCTGGTGCTCCGCCTCACCGAGGATCTCCAGGCCAGCATCGAGGACCGGATCCTCGAGCGCGGCGGCGGCCTGCTGTTCAACCGCAGCCCGCGAGTCGACGCGCGCTACCCAGGCACCCTGTTCAAGGCGCCGAACCTGCCCAAGGAACGGCAGAAGAAGCTGTTCCCCTGGATCATGCTGGTCGCCCCGATCATGATGGCCGGCGCGATGTACCTGCTCAACGGCAACCCGCGCTCGCTGCTGATGATGGTGATGACGCCGATGATGGCGTTCGGCAACTTCATGAACCAGCGGATGGCCACCGGCGGCCAGGAGCAGCACCAGTTCACGCTCTTCGAGCGGCAGTTCGAGGAGCTGGAGGAGAAGTTCTACTACGCCAAGCCGGTCGAGGAGGAGGCCCGCAACCGCGAGGTCCCTCCGGTCGCCGACGTCTTCGACGAGGCGATGCGGCTGGGCCCGCTGCTGTGGACCCGACGTCCCGAGCACTGGAACTTCCTGGCGGTGCGGCTGGGGGCGTGTCGTGCGCCCTCGCGCAACGCCATCGAGGAGGGCTCCGAGGCACCCGACGGTCTGCCGGAGTACGTCGACCGGCTGGACAAGCTCCGTGAGCGGGTCCGGTACGTCGACGACGTACCGGTGCTGGAGACGTTCGCCAGTGCCGGCTCCCTCGGGGTCGCCGGACCGCGGGCGGCGGCGGCCGATGCGATGCGCGGTCTGGCGGTGCAGATCTTCGGGCTGCACGCCCCCAACGACGTGGTCACGGTGGCGTTCACCGGTGCGGACTGGATGCCCGAGCTGGAGTGGCTCAAGTGGCTGCCGCACACCACCAGCGAGACCAGCCCGTTCAAGGAGTTCGCCCTGGCCGACTCCGCCCCGGCGGCCTCGACGCTGCTCAACGCCCTGGAGGCGCACGTCTCGCGCTTCGCCACCGAGGCCGAGCCGCGCGGGCCGTACTCGGAGGCGTGGAGCCCGATGCTGTTCGGCACCGACGTGAAGCGGGCGGCGGAGGAGGACGAGGTCAGGCCGCCGGTCTCGGTGATCGTCTTCGTCACCGACGACGCTCCGGTGGACCGGGCCCGGCTGCGGGCGATGCTGGAGCGCGGCCCCGACGCGGGCATCCACGCGGTCTTCATCGGTCCCTCGGTCGAGGCGCTGCCGGCGTCGTGCCGCAGCTTCGTCGACGTCACCGACGGGCTGGAGAACGCCACCGTCGGCCTGGTCCGGGCCGGCGAGGAGTACCGCCCGGTGGTGCTCGAGGGCGTCTCGAACGACTACATGTTCATGCTGGCACGACACATGGCGCCGGTGGTCGACGCCAGCGTCGTGGTGCACGACGACTCCGACCTGCCCGCCTCGGTGCCGTTCCTGGCACTGGTCGGCTCCGAGATCGCCAGTGAGGCCTCGGCCGTGGTCGAGCGCTGGCGGCAGAACAACACCATCCTGGACCGCACCAGCGCGCCGCGGAAGCGGCTGAAGAAGGCCGGCAGCCTGCGCGCCATCATCGGTCAGGGCGCCAGCCACGCGATGACGCTGGACCTGCGCGCGGAGGGACCGCACGCCCTGGTCGGCGGCACCACCGGCGCGGGCAAGTCGGAGTTCCTGCAGGCCTGGGTGCTCGGGATGGCCACGGCGCACAGCCCCGACCGGGTGACCTTCCTCTTCGTCGACTACAAGGGCGGCTCGGCCTTCGCCGACTGTGTCGACCTGCCGCACTGCGTCGGTCTGGTGACCGACCTCAGCCCGCACCTGGTCCGGCGGGCGCTGACCAGCCTGCGCGCCGAGTTGCACCACCGTGAGCACCTCTTCAACCGCAAGAAGGTCAAGGACCTGCTGGAGCTGGAGAAGCGCCAGGACCCCGAGACCCCACCGGCCCTGGTGCTGGTGATCGACGAGTTCGCGGCCCTGGCTGGCGAGGTGCCCGAGTTCGTCGACGGCGTGGTCGACATCGCCCAGCGTGGGCGCTCCCTGGGGATCCATCTGATCATGGCCACCCAGCGTCCCGCGGGCGTGATCAAGGACAACCTGCGCGCCAACACCAACATGCGGGTCGCGCTGCGGATGGCCGACGAGAACGACTCCGTCGACGTGGTCGACGATCCGGTCGCGGCGAGCTTCCCGGCGTCCCTGCCCGGTCGCGCGATCGCGAAGACCGGACCTGGTCGGCTGGTCCCGTTCCAGTCGGCGTACGCCGGCGGCTGGACGACCGACGAGGAGGACGACCACACCGAGATCGCGGTCGCCGAGCTGCGCTTCGGTGCCACCGCGCCGTGGGAGCCCGACGGTGACGAGGAGTCCGACTTCCACGACGCCGACCTGGGACCGAACGATCAGAAGCGGATCGTGCAGAACCTGATCCAGGCCGCCGACGTGGCCGGGCTGCCGGCCCCGCGACGGCCGTGGCTCGACGACCTGCCCGAGCTGATCGACCTGGCCGCCCTGGCGCACGAGGGCGATGCCCGGATCCCGTACGCGATGGTCGACATGCCCGAGGGGCAGAGTCAGGACGTGGTCACCTTCGACGGCGACCGGGACGGCTCGATGGTCGTCTACGGCACCTCCGGGTCGGGCAAGACCACGCTGCTGCGCACTCTCGCGACGGCGGCCGGGATGCGCCCGGACCTCGGGCCGGTGAGCGTCTACTGCCTCGACTTCGCCTCCGGTGGCCTGGCGGTCCTGGAGCGGCTGCCGCACGTCGGGTCGATGGTCGACGGCGACGACACCGAGCGAATCCGCCGGCTGCTGCTCACCCTCGACGCCGAGATGGACCGCCGTTCGGCGACCTTCACCGCGGTCAACGCCGCCGACCTGTCGCAGTACCGCCAGCTCGCCGACCCCACGCTGCCGCGGATCCTGCTGCTGATCGACAACTTCGGTGAGTTCCGCAAGGACTGGGAGTACGCCGCCGCGCGTCAGCCCGCGTACCGCGCGTTCCTGCGGGTGCTGACCGAAGGCCGCCAGCTCGGCGTCCACACGGTGCTCACCGCCGACCGGTCCAACGCCATCCCGACCGGGGTGGCGGCCAACGTCGGGCGCCGGATCGTGCTGCGGCTGTCCGATGAGAACCAGTACATGATGATCGGGGCGCCCAAGGACATCCTCGACGACACCTCGGCTCCGGGCCGGGCGATCATCGACAAGCACGAGGCCCAGGTCGCTGTCCTGGGCGGCACCTCGAACACGGCCGACCTGGCGCGTGAGATCGACGCGCTGGCGACCCGGCTGCGCGAG
The DNA here is from genome assembly GCF_030150155.1 of Nocardioides sp. GTDB lineage: Bacteria > Actinomycetota > Actinomycetes > Propionibacteriales > Nocardioidaceae > Nocardioides. Next base: position 98,548 of record NZ_JASLGR010000021.1, on the reverse strand, counting down.
GGCGGGGTGCGCGAGGTCCCCGAGATCGGGGCGCTGCCGACCAAGGCTCCGATCGCCGACCTGCCCGCCACCGTCGACGGGGAGCCGGTCCTCGGCCTGTCCGACGAGACCCTGGCCCCGTTCGGCTTCGACCCGATCGGCACGTTCGTGGTGACCGGTCCACCGGCGTCGGGCAAGACCACGATGATGAAGTCCCTGATCATCGCGATGGAGCGCTTCGACCCTGACGTCCGGATGTACCACTTCGGCGGGCGCCGGGCCGAGCTGCGCGACTACCGGCCGTGGGCGGGCAGCGCCAGCCGCGAGGACGACGCCAAGCAGCTGGCCACCGAGCTGACCGAGATGCTGCTCGACGACGCCCCGTCCGGTCGGATCCTGATCGTGATCGAGGACGTCCCGCACCTGGGCGACGGTGCGGCCGAGCGGGCCGTGCGGGCGATGTTCAAGGCGGTGCGCGACTCCGACCACATGCTGATCGGCGACGCTGACGTCAGCCGCGCCACCGCCGGTGTCGGCGTGATGGGGGACTGGAAGTCGATGCGGCAGGGGATCGCGCTCAAGCCCGACACGTACGACGGCGACGCCATCTTCAAGACCGCGTTCGGCAAGGTCAAGCGGGCCGACTTCCCGGTCGGGCGGGGCATCTTCGTCCAGGCCGGGCGGGCGACGACCGTGCAGACGCCCTGGGTGGAGTGAGCCCCGCCGGGGGCGGCACTGGGGAGGGGAGTTCTCCCCATTGCTGGACGGCGGGGCGGATGTGAGGGTCATAGAGGGGCCGGATCTCGGGATCGGCCCCACACACTCTTTCAATCGCTCACGTGAGGAGACAGCTGATGGCTGACCAGGAACTTACTTATGACGACATCGACGCGGCGGCCGACAAGCTCGACAGCGGCAAGGAGGACATCGCCTCGCTGCTCAGCGAGCTGCGCAGCCTGGTCTCGGAGCTGACCGAGTCGAGCTTCAGCACGAACTCCGCCTCGGTGGCGTTCCTGGACTCCTACGAGGAGGTCAGTGACGGCCTGGAGTCGGCGCTGGAGGCGATCCCGTCGATGGCGACGTCGCTGCGTCAGATGAAGACGGCGTTCGAGGACCTCGACTCCAGCCTCGCCTCGTCCTGATTCGTTGTGGTTCGGGGCCGGCGACGTGGACAGTCGCCGGCCCGCACCCATGAGTGAGGGAGTTGTCCCGTGGGAATGATGCTTCCCGACGAGCTGATCTGGATCATGGACAAGCTCGGCTTCGAGTGGCCCGACATGGACGAGGACGAGATCCATCGCGGCGCCACCCTGCTGCGCCAGTTCGCCTCCGACCTGTCGGACACGATCAACACCGTCGACCAGCGGATGAACATCGACGTGGCCCAGGCCTCGTCGTCGAAGGCCGCGCTGGCCTTCATCGACGGCTGGAACCAGACCCGTTCGCAGAACCTGCAGCAGATCGTCGACGTCGGAGAGCCGGCGGCCACCGGCGTGGACATCTTCGGTGACGCCGTACTGGCGCTGAAGATCAAGGTGATCGCCGACGTCACCATCACCGTCGCCCAGGTGGCCTCCGCGCTGGCGAGTGCGTTCGTCACCTTCGGGGCCGGTGCTGCGGTGGCGGCCGGACTGATCCTGGCCCGCAAGGCCGCTCTCAACGCGCTGGTCGACATCGCGGTGGAGGAGCTGATGGGGCAGGTGCTGCCCCTGGTGATCGAGCCGCTGAGCGAGCACATCCCCGGCGTGGTCAACGCACTGCTGGACTCGCCGATCGTGGCCGGTGCGGCCAGCGAGCTTGGCGAGTTCACCGCCGACCTCAACGCCCTGGAGGGCGTCTCCTCCGACCTCGCGCTGGCCTCGGCCGACCTGGACTCCCTGACCTCGAACTTCATCGCCAGCATCACCTCGCTCAACATCAGCGGGTCCTGATCGATGTCAGCACTGAAGAAGCACCTCGACGACGTCGTCGAGGCGATCGTCAGCGGGTTCCGCCATGCGGGTGACGGGATCTCGACGAAGGTCGGGCACATGCGCACCCACGCCTCCGACGTGGTCAGCCAGCTGAAGAAGCTCGACATCGAGCTGAGCAGCAAGGTGCACGGTCCGGGCGGGGTGCCGAAGTCGAAGGTCGACGGGATCGTCGAGATCCACAAGCCGCACCGACCCGACCCGCACACGTACATGACGGACGCCGAGATCGAGAAGCATCTCGCCCCGTTCCGTGACACCGGTGCGGTCCGCTTCACCACCCAGTCGTCCCTGGACAAGTACGGCTCGATCGGCCCCGAGGGCGGCACCTACGTGATGCCCAAGGGTGAGCTCGAGTCGCTGATGAACTCCGCAGGTGACGACCTGGGTAAGGTGGAGAACGCGCTCGGCCTCAACCCCGGCACGCTGAAGGACTCCGACACCGTGCTGGTCTACATTGCTCCTGAGGATCTCGACGGGCTCCGTGTGCCCGACGGGAACGAGCTGGGTGCCAACGAGCACTGGATCCCGCGGGGGAAGACCTCCGGCGGGATGCCGGAGGCCACGATCAACGCCCCGGGCTCGCTCCCGTACAGCCTGATTTCGATCGGAGATTGACGATGAAGTTCACCATCGGGCCCAAGATCACGCCGGCTGCCGACACCCGGGTCAACGACGAGAACCACCTCTACGGCACCGGCTGGGTCGCGGTGCGCACTCCCGAGGGCTGCACGCTGTCCTGGGACGGCGGCGAGCTGATGTCCCAGGACGTCACCGTGGCGATCTCCGAGGAGGAGTTCGAGCGGCTGCGGGCCGAGCCGGCGGCGTTCTACGACATCGCGGTGGAGCACGACCCGAACGCCGGTCCGCGGGACTGACGGCTGCCGTGATCCTCGACGAGGAGGCGAGTCGGGCCGTCGTGGCCTATCTGGGCAAGGGCACCTCCTCGTGGCCGCGCGCTGACGTCGGCGCGGCGATGGAGGCTGCGACCGTGACGGACCCCGGACGGCTCGCCAGTGCGACGGCGGCGCTGGTCGAGGAGTGTCTGGGCATCACGGTGGACTGGCTGTCGGTCTCGCTGAGTGAGGGCGGCGACCAGGTTCGGGAGGAGATGGCTCGGCGACATCCACAGCTGGGTCCGTCTGCTCTGGAGGCGCTGCGGTGGGCCTTCACCTACCACTGGCGCTGATCCTCACGCGGTCGTCGTGACCGAGGCCGGCCCCGTCGGGGAGAGCGGGAGGGGAGTTCTCCCCATTGCTCGGGGGTGGCGCGGTGTGTGAGGGTCATCGGGGGCCGGATCTCGGGAGCGGCTCCCACAAGCCTCTGCGGGGTCGGTACTCGGGTGACCGGCCCCGCAGATGCTGGCGCAGCACAAGGCAGGACTCAGCAGCGGGGTGAGTGGGATGGCGACGAGTTACTGGTACGACGTGGCCTCAGGTCAGGTGGTCTCCTCCGGCACCCGGGAGAGCGACGTCTGGCTCGGCCCGTTCTCCACGGTCGAGGAGGCCCAGGAGGCGCCCCAGACCTTCATCGCCCACGCCACCGCCTGGCTCACCAGCGAGGACGGGCAGCGCTACCTCGCGCTGGCCCAGGAGGAGCACGGCGAGGTCGAGGGGCTGGACCTCGACGCGCTGCGTGACCTCGGCGGCCGGTCCTGACCGGCCGGAGCTGAACGGTGGCGGTGCGCGGGCGCACGCGGATGCGGACGACCGGCCCGGTGGCCGTCGCCGCTGCGGTGGTGCTCGGTCTGGTGACGGCCTGCGGTCCGGCGATGCCGACCTCGGTCGCCGGCGGCAGCGAGGTCACCGTGGGGTGGGCCGGCGGTGTCACGACCACCAACGCCGCCACCGCCAAGGCCGGCAGCAGTGACCTCGAGCTCGCCTCGCTGACCCGCGCCCAGTTCGGCCAGATCGTCGGCGGCACCGTCGAGGCCGACCGCACCTTCGGCACCGCCTCGATCGTGCGCAGCGCGCCGTTCACGGTGCGCTACGACCTGGCCTCGCCGGAGTGGTCCGACGGCATCCCGATCGACGCCTCCGACCTGCTGCTGGCCTGGGCCGCCGGGTCGGGCGGCGAGCACGGCTTCACCCCACGCGAGGACGACCTCGCCCACAGCGACCGGCTGGTCCGGTTCGACGAGTCCCATCGGGCGATCGAGGTCTCCTTCGCCACCCCGGAGCCGGAGTGGGCCACCGCCCTCCAGGTCGCCGTCCCGGCCCATGTGGTGGGCCGGCTCGCCTTCGGCATCGGCGACCCGATGGAGGCCAAGAAGAAGGTCGCCGACGCGATCCGTGACGGCGACACCGCCGCGCTGGCGAAGATCGCCGCGGCCTGGAACACCGGGTTCGCGCTCACCGCAACCGACACCCCCAGCCGGCTGCTGCTCTCCAGCGGCCCCTACCGGATCAGCAGCGTCAGCGGCACCGGCGCGGACCAGCAGGTGACGCTGGTGCCGAACCGGCACTACCGGGGCCCGCAGGCGCCGACGTACGCGCGCATCGTGCTCCGTGGCCAGCCCGAGGCCGACCGGCTCGCTGCGCTCGGTCACGGCGACGACGTCGTGGCGCTGACCCCGACGCGCGCCCTCAGCGGGCCCGTGACAGCACTGGAGCGCCGCGACTACCACGTCACCACGGCCGGCGACGGCACGCTCTGGACCGTCGTGCTGCGCGGTGACGGCGGGCTGTTCGACGGACCGAAGGCCAGCACCGCATTCCTCAGCTCCCTGCCGCGCGGCGCGATGATCGACGCCGGGGGAGCGGGCTGGGCCAAGGCGTACGCCGCCTCGGACTCGTTCCTCTTCGCCCCCGGCTCCAAGGCCTACGAGCTGGCCGTCCAGGACAATGGGTACACAGCCCGGCTCGGCAAGGCCGGCAGTGGCACCGAGGCGATCACGGCGGCCGGGCTCCAGCCGGGAACCCGGGTCTGCGTGGGCTACGACACCGGCAGCGAGTTCGCCCGGGCCGCGGTCGCCGCGATGCGCACCGGGATGGCCGAGGCGGGCTGGACGATCACCGACTGCGGCAAGGCCGGCCTGACCCGCCTGAGCGACAACCCGCGCGCCGACGCCGTGCTGATCCGGGTCCCGATCCCCGACGACCCGACCCAGGTCGCGGCGCTGTGGGGCGGGGACCACGCCCTGCCCGGGCTGAGCAGCAACAAGCGGGACGCACTGCTGGCCAAGCTCGCCGTCGAGACCGATCCGTACGACGCCCGCGACCTGCGCATCGCGATCGAGCGGACCCTGGTCGAGGAGGCCCTGGCGGCCCCGATCGCGACGAACCCGCGCCTGGCCGTCACCCTGCCCACCGTGGACGGGGTGAAGCTCCGCCCCGGCGCGGGGGCCCTGCTCGGAGGCGCTGCGGAGTGGAGCCCGCAGAAGTGAGCATCCCCGGGCGCCCCGACTGGGTGCTGAGCCCACTGACTGAGACAATGGGGTCATGACTTCCGTAGTGATCATTGGTGGCGGGCCGGGCGGTTACGAAGCGGCGCTGGTCGGTCGCCAGCTCGGCGCCGAGGTCACTCTGGTCGACTCCGACGGGATCGGCGGCAGCGCCGTCATCACCGACTGCGTGCCGAGCAAGACCCTGATCGCCGCCGCCGACCTGATGTCGGAGGTGGCTCGGGCCAACGATCTCGGGGTGGTGCTGCGCAACGGCGAGCACCCGGTCGGCAAGATCACCAGCGACCTGACCGCGATCAACCACCGGGTCAAGGCGCTCGCCCTGGAGCAGTCGGCCGACATCGAGGAGCGCCTGGTCGCCCACGGTGTGCGGGTGATCAAGGGCCGCGGTCGCCTCGACGGCCCCGGCGCGGTGATCGCGACCGCCCCCGACGGCACCGAGGAGCGGATCGAGGCCGACTCCGTCCTGGTCGCCACCGGCGCCCACCCGCGCACCCTCCCGACCGCCGTCCCCGACGGCGAGCGGATCCTGACCTGGGAGCAGGTCTACGACCTGACCGAGACCCCCGAGCACGTGATCGTGGTCGGCTCCGGCGTCACCGGTCTGGAGTTCGCCAACGCCTACCTCTCCCTGGGCATCCCGGTCACCCTGGTCTCCAGCCGCGACCGGGTGCTGCCCGGCGAGGACGCCGACGCTGCCGCGGTCCTGCAGGACGTCGTCACCCGCCAGGGCATGACGGTGCTGGGGGAGTCCCGGATGGAGTCCGTCGTCCGCGACGGCGACACCGTCACCGTGACCCTCCAGGGCGGCCGTCAGGTCACCGGCAGCCACGTCATTCTGGCGCTGGGCTCGATCCCGAACACGGCCGGGATCGGTCTGGAGGAGGCCGGCGTCGAGCTCGACAAGGGCGGCTTCATCTGCGTCGACCGGGTCTCGCGCACCAACGTCCGCGGGGTCTACTCCGCCGGCGACTGCACCGGTGTCTTCATGCTCGCCTCGGTCGCCGCGATGCAGGGCCGGATCGCGATGTGGCACCTGCTCGGTGACGCGGTCAGCCCGCTGGACGTGTGGAAGGTCTCCTCGAACGTCTTCACCTCGCCCGAGATCGCCACGGTCGGCACCACCCAGAAGCAGGTCGACGAGGGCAAGTACGCCGCCGACTCGGTGCTGCTGCCGCTCTCGACGAACCCGCGCGCCAAGATGAAGGGCCTCGAGGACGGCTTCGTGAAGCTCTTCGTCAGCCGCGGCGACGGTCGTGTCGTCGGCGGCGTCGTGGTCGGCCCGAACGCCTCGGAGCTGATCCACCCGATCTCGGTCGCGATCAAGGGCCGGATGTCGGCCGACGACCTCGCCGGTGCGTTCACCGTCTACCCGTCGCTGAGCGGGTCGGTGGCCGAGGCGGCGCGCCGCCTGCACCACGTCGACTGAGACCGGTCCCAGACACCCGGCGCAGACACCCGGCGCGGCCACCCTGGCGCTGCGTTCCCGACGCCCCTGCGCCGCCCTCCGAGGGCGGCGTGGGGGCGTTCTGCGTGTCCGGGGGAGCGGGGCAGAACTACATCTGTGTAATTCGCTGGCTTATACCTCTGCGGCTGGACAGCCCTCGGTAGACACGCCGTAGAATCCCAGGAGTTTTCAACTTTCTCAGGAGTCACAGATGTCCCGCCTGTTCCGAGTCACCCCGGTCAGCCACGTGATCGCGGTGCTCCTGCTGCTGCTCGCCACCGTGCTCGTCCTCGGCCCCGCCGGTGCCGGCACGAAGTCCTCGGCCGGCGCCAAGCTGGCGGTCCCCCACGACGCCGTGCTCAGCCTGTCGGGGCGTGGCTACGGCCACGGCCGCGGCCTGTCCCAGTACGGCGCCGAGGGCGCGGCCCGCCAGGGCCTCAGCGCCGCCCAGATCCTGTCGTTCTACTACCCGGGCACCACGCTCGGCACCCAGACCGGCTCGATCTCGGTGCTGATCGGCGCCGACACCAGCCCCGACACCCGGGTGAAGGCACGCTCGGGTCTGATCGTGCGCACCAGCAACGGCAAGACCACCTGGAACCTCGCCGCGCTGCGCCCGACCGCCACCCAGTGGCGGCTCAACCCGCTGAGCGCGACCCGCACTGCGATCGCCTCCAAGACCGCCACGTCGGGCTGGAAGCGGCTCACCGTGTCCACCTCGACCCTGGAGTTCTGGGCCGGCAACGCGCCCATCACGCTGGTGATGCCGTCCAAGAGCACCGCCTACCGCGGAGCGCTGCGCAACGCGCCGTACTCCGGCCGTGACCACGACACCGTCAACGTGGTGTCCCTGGAGGACTACCTCAAGGGTGTGGTCGCCAGCGAGATGCCGGCCAGCTGGAAGCCCGCCGCCGTCCAGGCCCAAGCCGTCGCGGCCCGCACGTACGCCGTCTACAGCCGCGCGCACACCTCCAAGAGCCGCCAGTTCCAGATCTGCGACTCGACCGCCTGCCAGGTCTACAAGGGCGTTGCGGGCGAGGTCGCGGCGGCGACGGCCGCGATCAAGGCGACCGCCGGCAAGACCCTGATGTACGGCGGCAAGCCGGCGTTCACCCAGTTCAGCTCCTCCAGCGGCGGCTGGACGGTGGCCGGCACGGTCGCCTACCAGAAGGCGATGGCCGACCCGTATGACAACTGGACCGGCAACAGCCAGCACTCCTGGACCGTGACGATCAACCCCGCCACCGTCGCCCGCGCCTGGCCCAAGATCGGCAGGCTCACCGCTGTGCAGGTGCTCTCCCGCGACGGCAACGGTGACTGGGGCGGCCGCGTGCTCAGCCTCCGGCTCACCGGCTCGACCGGCACCACCACCGTCGACGGCAGCACCTTCCGCAGCGTGCTCGGCCTGAAGTCGACCTACTTCACCGTCGGCGTCACCGAGCCGACCGTCAGGAAGAAGTAGCGCCCAGCAGCCGGGCCAGCGACGTCGCGGGGCGGCCGGTGAGATCGGGGATCGTCGAGCTGACGGTCGCCAGCTCACCGGCCGCGATCGCGGTGTACGTCGACACCCACGCCTCCACCTGCCACGCCGGTGCCCCAGAGGCCGCCCGCGAGGCGAACGCCTCCTCGACGGTCTCGTCGTGGAACGTGATCGGGCGCCCGGTGACCTCGCTCAGCACCGCCGCCACCTCGGCCAGGGTGAGCGCCTCGGGGCCGGTCAGGTCGTAGCTGCGATCGCGGTGCGCCTCGGGGGAGACCAGCACCGTCGCGGCCACCCGGGCGATGTCGTCCTGGGCCACGGCCGCCACCCGACCGGTGCCGGCCGGGCCGCGCAGCACGTCGTCGGCGCCCACCATCCCCGGCAGGAAGTCGGCGTAGAGGCTGTCGCGCAGGAACGTGAACCCCAGCCCCGAGTCCCGGATCGCCTGCTCGGTGGTCCAGTGGTCCCGCGCCAGGGTGAAGGTCGCCTCCGGAGAGGCACCCAGGAACGAGATGTAGACCAGATGCCGTACGCCGGCCTCGGCCGCCGCCGCGATGAACGTGCGGTGATCGGCGACCCGGTCCGGGGCCTCGGCCGCCGAGACCATCAGCACCGTGTCCAGGCCGCTCAGCGCCGCCCCGACGGCCCCGTGGTCGCCGTACGAGGCCTGCACGACGCTCGCCAGCGGGAGCGTCGGCGCACGCTCGGGGGAGCGGGCCAGCAGACGCTGGGGCACGCCCTGGTCGGCCAGCAGGCGGGCGATCCGGCCGCCGAGGTGGCCGGTGGCTCCGGTGACGCCGATCGGTGTCGGTGCGGGAACGGTGGACTCCATCGCTCCACCCTAGATCGCCGCCGTGAACGCACGGGTTCGAAAACGACGGGGCCGGGACGGGGAGGCCCCGTCCCGGCCCACGCCGGATGACTGTGGATCAGTCCTTGATCTCCGCAATGACCTGCCCGTTGGTGACCGTCGCACCGACCTCGGCCGCCAGGCCGGTGATCGTGCCGGCCTTGTGCGCCTTGAGCGGCTGCTCCATCTTCATCGCCTCGACGACGACCACGACGTCGCCCTCGGCGACGACCTGACCCTCCTCGACGGCGATCTTGACGATGGTGCCCTGCATCGGGGCGGCGACGGCGTCACCGGAGACGGCGGCGCCGTGCTTCTTGCCACCGGCACGCTTCGGCTTCTTCGCGGCGCCCGCAGCGGCACCGGTCCCGATCCCGCCCAGTCCGGCCGGGAGGACGACCTCGATGCGCTTGCCACCGACCTCGACGACGACCTTCTGCTTCTCGCCGGCCTCGTCAGCCTCGCCCGCCTCGCCGGCGTACGGCTCGATGGTGTTGTTGAAGTCGGTCTCGATCCACGTCGTGTAGACGTCGAAGGAGCCCTCGCCGGTCGGGTTGGACGAGGCCACCCAGGCCGGGTCGTTGACGATGACCTCGTCGAACGTCAGCGCGGTGGGCATGCCGTCGACCTGGAACTCGGCGATCGCGCGACGCGAGCGCTCGATGGCCTGGGTGCGGTCGCGACCGGTGACGATCAGCTTGGCGATCAGGGAGTCGAACGAGCCGGGGATGGTCTCGCCGACCTCGTAGCCGCCGTCGACACGGATGCCGGGGCCCTGCGGCGGGTTCCAGACGGTCAGGGTGCCGGGCGCCGGCATGAAGTTGTTGCCGCCGTCCTCGGCGTTGATCCGGAACTCGATCGAGTGCCCACGGATCTCGGGGTCGTCGTAGCCGAGCTCCTCGCCCGCCGCGATGCGGAACATCTCGCGGACCAGGTCGATCCCGGTGACCTCCTCGGAGACGCAGTGCTCCACCTGGAGACGGGTGTTGACCTCGAGGAAGGAGATCGTGCCGTCGGCGGCGACCAGGAACTCACACGTCCCGGCGCCGACGTAGCCGGCCTCCTTGAGGATCGCCTTGGAGGAGGAGTACAGGCGCTCGACCTGCTCGTCGGTCAGGAACGGCGCGGGCGCCTCCTCGACCAGCTTCTGGTGGCGACGCTGCAGCGAGCAGTCGCGGGTGGAGACGACGACGACGTTGCCGTGCGCGTCGGCCAGGCACTGGGTCTCGACGTGACGCGGCTTGTCCAGGAACTTCTCCACCAGGCACTCGCCACGACCGAAGGCGCTGATCGCCTCACGGGTCGCGGACTCGAACAGCTCGGGGATCTCCTCGATCGTGCGGGCGACCTTGAGGCCACGACCGCCACCACCGAAGACGGCCTTGATCGCGACCGGCAGACCGTGCTCGGTGGCGAAGGCGACGATCTCGTCGGCACCCTTGACGGCGTCCTTGAGGCCCGGGGCCAGCGGGGCGCCGGCAGCCAGCGCGATCTGCTTGGCCTTGGCCTTGTCGCCCAGCGCGTCGATCGCGGCGGGGGACGGGCCGATCCAGATCAGGCCGGCGTCGAGGACGGCCTGGGCGAAGAGGGCGTTCTCGGCCAGGAAGCCGTAGCCCGGGTGCACCGAGTCGGCGCCGGAGCGCTTCGCGACGTCGATGATCTTCTCGATCGACAGGTAGGAGTCGGCCGGGGTGGCGCCTCCCAGGGAGTAGGCCTCGTCGGCCAGTCGCACGAAGAGTGCGTTCGCGTCGGGTTCGGCGTAGACCGCCACGGACGCGATTCCGGCGTCCTTCGCAGCGCGGATGACCCGGACTGCGATCTCGCCTCGGTTGGCGATCAGGACCTTCGACAGCGGCTTGCTCAACGTGACTCCTCTAGTTCTCGGAACCCGCCGAGTCTAGAGGGAATAGGGCCCGGGCGGGTGTGGCCGCTATCACATTTCCGACGAGCGGGACCACAGAGACGGCCAGCGGTACCCCAACGCTACGGTCAGCTCGCGGACCAGTGGCAGGCTGACCCCGACGACATTGTGGAAGTCGCCCTCGATGCCGGTGATGAAGGCCCCGCCCAGACCGTCGACGGTGAAGGCGCCGGCCACCTCCAGGGGCTCGCCGGTGGCGACGTACGCCGCGATCTCGGCGTCACTGATGTCGGCGAAGTGCACCGTGGTGCGCGCGAACGCCCGCTCGGTGCGCCCGTCGGTGGCGTCGATCAGGGTGTGCCCGCTGACCAGGTCGGCACTGCGACCGCGCATCGCCCGCCAGCGTTCGACGGCGATCTCAGGGGTGTGCGGCTTGCCCAGCGCCTCGCCGTCGAGCTCCAGGACGGAGTCGCAGCCGAGCACCAAAGATTCCTTCGGCAGCTCCCGGTGAGCGAGAACCGCGCGGGCCTTGAGGGTCGACAGCTCCAGGGCCAGCGCCGCCGGCTCGAGGCCGGAGAGCTGGTCCTCGTCGACCCCGCTGACGATCACGGTGGGCTCGATCCCCGCCCGCCGCAGTGTCGCGAGACGGGCAGGGGACTGCGAGGCGAGGACCAGCGATGTCATGTGCGCTCGGAGAGACTCGAACTCTCACTGGCCAGGACCTAAACCTGGTGCCTCTGCCAATTGGGCTACGAGCGCGGCACAGCGGAGTCTAGGGCGTCAGCGCCGAGCGATCTTGCGCAGGAGGGTGAACCCGACCAGGACACCGACCACGATGCCGGCGGTCTTCACGATCACGTCGGTCTTCGGCTCGCCGGTGACGGGGTCGACGAACTTCGCCTTCACCGTGGCGACCTGGCGCGAGGTGATCGTCTTCGGGTTCGACCGATAGAGCAGCTCGTCGATGGTGCCTGCCAGCCGCTCGCGGATCTCTTCGATCTCACGTTCCAGGCTGGCGTTGCTGTCCTTGGTCATAGGTCTCAACCTATCAATCCCCGCTAGGTTGGGGCCATGACTTCGGAGACGACGCGCCTTGCCGTGGGCGATGTGGCCCCTGCCTTCACCCTGACGTCCGACACCGGTGAGCAGGTCAGCCTCGCCGACCTGCTCGGCGGCGGCGCCTCGAAGGTGATCGTCTACTTCTACCCGGCCGCGATGACGCCCGGCTGCACCAAGCAGGCCTGCGACTTCACCGACTCCCTCGACGCGCTCCAGGCGCAGGGGTACGCCGTCGTCGGGATCTCCCCGGACAAGCCGGAGAAGCTCGCCAGGTTCCGTGAGCGCGACGGGCTGACCATCACGCTGCTCTCCGACCCGTCCAAGGAGACCCTGGTCGCGTGGGGTGCCTTCGGGGAGAAGAAGCTCTACGGCAAGGTCGTCGAGGGCGTGATCCGTTCGACCTTCGTGGTCGACGCCGACGGCACCATCGCGTATGCGGCCTACAACGTGAAGGCGACCGGGCACGTCGCGAAGCTGCGCCGCGACCTCAAGCTCTGAGGCCTTCGCCGGCCCGAAGGTGCGGGATCACGCCTTCGGGCGGGCGAAGACGACCGTGTTCGTCTCGTAGTACGAGCCGTTCCAGTCGCTGCACGTGATCAGGACGAGCCGGCCGTGGCCGTGGTCCTGGCCGAAGAGCTCCGCGGACCGGCGGGAGAGCTGCTCCTTGCTCAGCACGGTCGTCGCGGTGACGACGTACGGCAGGGTGCCGCGTTTGGTGACGACGTCGACGCGGTCCCGCTTGGCGAGCCGGCCGAGGTTGTTCATGCTCGCCCCGCCGGTGTGCAGGGTGTGCCCGGTGATGACGATCTGACCTTGCTCGGCGCCCGGCTTGGCACTGGCGTTCCACCAGCCCACCTCGAGGTAGTCCCGCGGCGGATCCAGGGCGTTGTCCACCATCGCGATCGGGACCACCGGAGCACTGACCTTGAGGGAGGGCATCTCCAGACGCATCGGCGCGCCTGCGCTGACCGCCTCCTGGATCGCCGTCGGTGACGCGGCGGCGGGCTCGCTGCCGCCGGGGACCAGGAACGCGCCGATCACCGACCCGCCCGCCAGGACGGCGATCAGGAGCTGGAGTCCGGTGACGCCCGCGGCCAGATAGCGCCCGAGCCGGGCGAACCGCGAAGGGTTCGCCCGGCTCGGGGTGGGTGCTGCGTTCATGCGGTGTGGTTCGCCTCGATCAGCGGCGCAGGCTGCGGCGGAAGCCGACCACGCCGGCACTGGCGCCGGCCAGGGTGAGCCCGGCGAGGGCGGCCAGGGCGAGGGCCGAGGGCCCGTCCTCCAGGGAGCCGATGCCCGACTTCACGTCGCTGGGGGTGGTGACAGCGGTCGTCACCGTGGTGGGCGTCGTGGTCTTCGTCGTCGTGGTGGTGGTCAGGCGGCTGTTCGGGCCACAGCTGACCTGGCCGATCTTGAGGCCGACCAGAGGGCTGCCGATGAAGGACGAGGCGGCGTCGAGGACCTTGAGGTTGAGGGCGGTGACGCTGACCTGGTTGCTCGCCGTGTGGGTCTGCTGGTTCAGCCCGATCGAGAGGATCTGGTTGAGTGGAGCGAGCTGCTCACCGAGCTGGTTGAGGTACGGCTTCAGGATGCCGAGCTGGTCGACCAGGGTGGCCGCCGGGCCGAGCGCGCCGCCCAAGGCGGTCTGGAGCTCGGTCTTGAGGGCGTCCAGGATGGTCTGCACGACGTTGCCGAGCTGGGTGACGACATCGGTGTTGACGCCCGGGTTGGCCGGCAGGTTGAGCAGCGTCACCTTCCCGATCGGCGCAGGCAGGGTGAGGTAGGCCTGGGCGTTGGCGATGTTGGCCGTGCCGCTGGCCGAGGTCGGCGTGGAGTGGCAGCTCGCCTGGACCGCGCCGAGCCCGATGTGGAGGCCCGGGTTGCCCAGCCCCTTGACCACAGTGGTCAGGGTCTGGGAGAGCGCCGTCAGCACCGGGGTGAGGACGGGCTGGAGCAGGTTCTGCAGCGGGGTGGTCAGCTGGGCCAGTACGCCGGTGTTGGACAGCTTCAGACCGGTCAGGTCCAGGGTGCCGGCGTCGAGGTCGATCACGTTGCCGCCCGACAGGCAGGTGCCGGAGTTGCCCACCTCGACCAGGCCGGCGCCGGGGCCCGCCAGGCCGGCGCAGGAGTCGGTGACCCCGTCCTTGCCGATCATCCGGGTGTTGACGTCCTGGGCGGCGACGGCGGTGTTGGGGATCAGGGTCGTGCCGGACAGCGCCGAGACGAGCTGGTTCTTGGTGCCGCTCGTGGTCTCGGTGGTGCCGTCGTTGGACGCGGCGTAGGTGCCGGTGCCGGTGTTGTTGCCGGCGAGGGCGATCTCGAGGGCGGTGGCGCTGCCCTGCGCCACGGGAGTCGCGGCGAAGGCAGGCCCGGTCGCCAACGTAGCGAGGGCAGCAGCTGCCAGTGTGGCGCTGGCTCGGACGAAGAGACGGTGGGTCAACGGAGCACTCCTGTGACAAGCAATGGGACGCCACACACCCCCCGAGGCGTGGCAGTGGACATCTCTCCAACGGGCGAACGCCCTCGGGGTTATGCCCGATCCACTCGTTCTCCACAGAACGGCAACAGCGGATCCTCGTCGCCGGGGGCCGGATGGCCCCGCTGAGCGTGAAGGAGGGTCCTGGGGCCCCGAGGTGTCGCCCCGATTTGAGTGCCCGGTGGGGCGCATGTAATGTTCTCTATGTCGAAAGGCGCGGCCGAGAGGCCAAAGCCGAGAGACAGAGCGCCATTAGCTCAATTGGCAGAGCAGCTGACTCTTAATCAGCGGGTTCGCGGTTCGAGTCCGTGATGGCGTACAGGCAAGGGCCTGACCAGCAGAGATGCGGGTCAGGCCCTTTCTGTCTCCCTGGCTACGCTGCAGTGTGCTTCCGTTCTGGCCCTCCGATGCCGTGCTGATCTCCGTGCAGGCCGCGCTGGTCGTCGGCCTGCGTCCGATCCTCCCGGCGGCGCTGCGAGGGCTGCGCAGCAGTGCCTGGGCCTGGGCGCTCCTCCCGGTCTCCCTCGGCGGCACGATCGCGATCCTGGCCGCCGTACCGTCGCTGGCGCAGGTCTATGCCTGGGTGGCGGCGATCGGGGTGCCGATCCTGGCCGCGGTGGCCCTGGGGGCGGCGTTGCGGCCGCGTGGCAGGGCCGTGTCGCTCGTCGTCGGGCTGGCGGCTGCGGCAGGCCTGCTCGCGGTGGCCTGGGCGGGGGAGGGGCTCGCCGCGCAGGGGGCGGCTGTGGCGCTGACCGCGCTGAGTGCCTCGACGCTGGCGTCGTACCTGGCTCAGCTCGCCCCGTCGGTGGTGCTGCGGGTGGCGCTGGTCGCGATGGCCGTGCTGGACGCCATCCTCGTCTTCGGCCACCTGCTGGAGGGGCCCAACCAGACCCTCAACGCCGCCGGAGCCGGTGCCAGCCTGCCGCACTTCCAGGTGGCCGTCTTTGGCCATGCGCTGATCGGGTACGGCGATCTCTTCGTCGCCGCGGTGCTCGGCTGCGTGCTGGCCGAGGCGACCCGCCCGGCCTGGCCCGCCCGCTGGGTCGGCGCCGTGGTCGTGCTGGCTCTGTCGGCCCTGTTCGACCTGCTCTTCCTGGTGGTCGACTCGCTGCCGGCCACCGTCCCGGTCGCGGTGGCGCTGCTGATCTTCGAGGCCGACCGGGTCAGGAAACGCAGAAGGCGCAGATCCTGAGGATCTGCGCCTTCGCAGTGGGGTGGATGACGGGACTTGAACCCGCGACAACCGGCACCACAAGCCGGGGCTCTACCAACTGAGCTACACCCACCATGAGTCCCGAACGTGTCGTTCAGGACCGAGAAGGAGCATAGGGGAAACCCGTGCTCGAGCTCTAATCGGTGTCGATCTCAGGCGATTCCGGTGATCGATCCGCCGTGCTGCTTGGCGATCTTCTTGGCCGCGTCCGAGCTCGGGCCGGGCTGCGGGACGAAGACGGCGTCGCGGTAGTAGCGCAGCTCCTCGATCGACTCCTGGATGTCGGCCAGGGCGCGGTGGTTGCCCTTCTTGGTCGGCGAGGCGAAGTACGCCCGCGGGTACCAGCGGCGGGAGAGCTCCTTGATCGAGGAGACGTCGATGATCCGGTAGTGCAGGAACGACTCCAGGTCGGGCAGGTCCCGGGCGATGAAGTTGCGGTCGGTGCCGACCGTGTTGCCGGCCAGCGGGGGACGGCTGTCGGTGTCGCAGTGCTCGCGCAGGTAGGCCAGCACGGTCTCCTGGGCCTCGGCGAGGGTGACCCCGGCGTCGAGCTCGGTGAGCAGGCCCGACTTGGTGTGCATGTCGCGGACGAAGTCGTCCATCTGCTCCAGCGCCTCGGCCGGGGGCTTGATGATGACGTCCACCCCCTCACCCAAGACGTTGAGTTCGGAATCGGTCACGAGAGCGGCGATCTCGACCAGCGCATCGGCGGTCAGAGAGAGTCCGGTCATCTCGCAGTCGATCCACACAAGCCTGTCGGTGCGGTCGTTCGAGGTCACACGTGGCACCATACCGTTGGTCGGTTCTCAGGCGTTCCCCAGAAGCACACCCTAGGCTGACGCTGTGAACGAGGCAGCCGTTGTCGCGCAGGAGCGCACGATCCTGGGCTGGCTCGCCGTCGTGGCCCGTCTGATCACCGGTGGGGTGTGGATCTGGGCGGGGATGGACAAGATCTCCAACCCGTACGCCGCTGTGCTGGCCGTGCGTGCCTACGAGATCCTTCCGTCGGGCGCGGCCACCGTGGTCGGCCACACCCTGCCGATCCTGGAGATCGTCGTCGGCGTCGCTCTGGTGCTCGGCCTCCTCACCCGCCTGACCGGCGCGATCAGCCTGCTGCTCTTCATCGCCTTCATCATCGGGATCTCCTCGGTGTGGGCGCGCGGGATCCTGATCGACTGCGGCTGCTTCGGCGGCGGTGGGGTGGACCCGAACGCGGCGAGCAAGTACCCCTGGGAGATCGCCCGTGACGTGGCGCTGGGGCTGCTTTCGATCTTCATCATCTTCTTCGGGAACCGGAGGTGGTCACTGGACCGACTCCTCTTCCGAAGCAGCATCAACATCGACGAGGAGTTGTGATGGCCAAAGAGAGCCCCCAGGAGCGTTCAGCCCGGCTGAAGGCGGAGCGCGCGCAACAGCAGCGCGCCGAACGCAAGCGGAACACCCTGATGGTGGCCGCGGTGGTCCTGGTGATGCTGGCCATCGTCGGCGGCGGGTTCGCGATCAGCAAGATGACCAGCTCCTCGCCGAAGGACTCCGCTGCAGCGGCCTCGGTGGGCAGTGTCACGATCGGCCCTGACTCCGCCGCGCACAAGGTGATCATCTACGAGGACTTCCTCTGCCCGTACTGCGGTGAGCTGGAGAAGGTCAGCCGGGACAAGCTCACAGCACTGGCCGACGCCGGCAAGGTCCAGGTGACCTACCGGCCGTTCAAGCTGCTCCCGTATGACTACTCCCAGCAGTCGCTCGAGGTCTTCCAGGCGCTCGCCCACGACAGCACCGCGGCGGTCGCCAAGAAGTTCCACGACCTCGCCTACGAGAACCAGCCCGCGGAGAGTGGCCCGTACCTGAGCCAGTCCGAGCTGGTCGACCTGGCCGTCCAGGCCGGCGGCAGCAAGGCCGACATCGAGGCCGCGCTCAGCAGCAGCGCGACCAAGTGGGCCAACGAGGCCACCGCGGCTGCCGACAAGGCCGGAGTGCAGTCGACCCCGACGGTGCTGCTGGACGGCTCCGAGCTCACCGGCCGGACCGTCGACGACCTGGTGAACAGCCTGATCAAGGCCATCGGCTGAGCCAGCCCTAGGCTGCTCGCGTGCATATCGAGCAGGTTCGCAAGTACGTTCTCGCGTCGCTGGTCTGCTCGGTGGTGATGGGCCATTCGCTGGCCGTGGCCGTGCTGGGGGTCGCCTCGAAGAATCAGGGCGGCTCCCGGCAGGGCCTGTTCGTGCTCTCGATCCTCTTCGGACTGCTGGGGATCGGTGCGGCCCGCCTGATCAACCGGGCATCGCTGCTGACGCCGTGGCTGCTGTGTGCGGTGATCGTGCCGACGGCGACGTACGTCGTCTATTTCCAGGTGATCAAGGGCTGACCCGCGCCTGACCCGGGGGCACTCGCAGGCTCAGGGGAGCGCGATGTAGCGCACGACCGTGAGCTTGCCGCGGCCCGTCTGACGGATCGCGAGGCGCCCGCTGGTGCTCCTAGGCAGCGTCACGGTGTGGGTGCCGCCGCGGGTGAAGGTGCCGACCACGTGGCCGCCCAGCAGGATCTGGCCGCTGACGTGGCCGCGGGTCAGGACGGCGATCGTCCGGCCGCTGACCTTCGGGCCGGTGGCGAGGCCCTTCTTCTTCGACACGAGCGACGTGCCGGAGCGCTTCCAGCCCTTGCCGTGGAAGGTCTTGCCGTAGCCCCAGCGGTAGACGCAGGTGGTGAGCCAGGCCGAGGTGTTGCCGACCTTGTCGGTGCCGCGGACGCGGGCGCACGACGTCGCCCCTGCGGGCACCGGGACCCGGTAGCGGGTCTTCGTGGTCCGCTTGAGTGCGCCCGGCGAGGTCCAGCGCTTCCCGGTGCGGATCTGGACCTGGTAGCGGGCGATCCCCGACGGGTCGCGCATCGTCCAGATCAGGGTCGCCTTCGAGCGTGTGGTCGAGCGTGCGGCCGGGACCGCCAGCGTCGGTGCGGTGATGTCCGGCTTGGGCAGGGTGAAGACGCTGGGCTGGACGGCGCTGGCGTCGATGTTGAGTGTCACGTTGCCGTAGGTCTCGGACCCGCCGCCGAGGAACTGGTGCATCCGTCGCCCGGCCCAGGAGCCGGCCGGCAGGGCGGTGGCGAGGGTGGTGTCGGCCTGGCCGTCCCACTTCGCCACCCAGACGGCGTCGGGCTTGGCGTAGGCGTCGACCTGCGAGGCGGCCACGATGTGGGTGATCGTGGAGCTGACCGACCCGTAGATGCCGGAGTTGCGGCCGAGCTGGTGCAGCCGTCGGGTCCAGCCGTCCTGCATCGCCTGGACCGCGTTGCGGCAGGTGGCATTGTCGGTGGGGTACGCCTCGAGGTCGTAGGTGATCGGCGCCCCGACCGGCAGCCCCAGGCTGAAGGCGGCGTTGGCGGCATCGGAGGCCATCGCCGCACCCTGGGCACGGGCGGTGGCGACGGCCCCGGAGAACGTCGTGGAGTACTTCGAGCACGGTGCCTGCATGCCGACGTAGATCGGCAGCACCTGCCAGCCGCCCGCACGGACCTGGCGGACCCAGTCGGCGGTGAGCTCGCTCTGCACCTTGTCGTAGCGCACGTCGTACGCCGGTGCGACCGGGATGTAGACGGCGATCGCCTTGTACGGCGAGGACTGCTGCCAGGCCTGGATCTTCGTCAGCGACGGGGTGCTGGCGGTGTCCAGCATCAGCACGTTGCCGGCAGCGGGCGGGGTCGCGGTCCGGGCTGCAGCCCGAGGGGTGGGCGCACCGATGGTGTCGGCGGCGTGCGCCGCCGGGGTGGCGGCGGCCAGGCCGAGAGCGAGTCCGAGGGCAAGCGTCAGGTTCCGAAGCACCCGGGGCACTTTACGTTCGATGGGGGTCGAGGCCAAGGCCCACGACTCCGGCCGCGGGCGCGGTGACGGTCGTGCGCGAGGGTCGGACGTGGGTCGGGCGCGGGTCAGAACAGGGTGAGGGTGGACAGCGCCTCGCGTACGACGACGGAGGGATGCTCCTGTGCGCTGGAGGTCGCCCAGTGCAGGTAGCCGCTGAAGGAGGCCAGGGTCAGGGCGGAGCCGGCGACCCTGGCCTGGAGCGCCTCCAGGCCCCGGTCGAGGAGGTAGGTCCGCAGGATGGTGGCCTGGCGCTGCAGGCGCGGGGAACCGTAGGAGAAGAGGTCGTCGTGGGCGGCGATGATGATCAGCCGGGTCCGGGTCTGGCTGACCACGACGGTCTGGTCCGCGACCACGCCGAGCGCCTCCGTCGCTGCGGCCAGCGGCTCGCCGGCTGCGGTGGTCAGCGCCTCCTCGAGCACGGCGAGGCTCTCGTCGAACCGGTCCCAGACCAGGTCCGCCTTGGTGGGGTAGTAGCGGAAGAGGCTGCGGCGGCTCACCCCGGCGGTCGCGGCGATCTCGGCGGCGCTGACGTTGTCGAAGCCGCGGGCCTCGAACAGGCGCAGCGCCACCATCGCGAGATGCTCGCGATTGATCTCGACGGGACGTCCGCGAACGCGCGTCGGGCCGGACAGGGGTGTGCTCATGGCGGCATCATGACACCCGGTCGCGGCTGGCAGCGCCCGTCGGTGGTACGTTGCTCGATCCCGTCAGCGATTTAGCATGCGGGTGCGCAATTCCGGTGCGACCTCGGCTGACTCGTGCGACGTGGACCGTCGAACGAGAGGGATCAGTGTCATGATGCAGCCATTTACCTCCTACGTCGCGCTCGGTGACTCGTGGACCGAGGGCGTCGGCGATCCTGATCCGCGCTGCCCGAACGGGGTCCGAGGCTGGGCCGATCGGGTCGCCGAGGTGCTGGCGACCCGGACCGAGGGATTCCAGTACGCGAACCTGGCGATCCGTGGACGTCGTACCCCCGAGATCATTGCCGAGCAGGTAGAACCGGCACTGGCCATGAAGCCCGACCTGGTCACCTTCCAGAGCGGCGGCAACGACGTCTTCAGGCCGACCGTCGACATCGATGCGATCGTCACCGGGATCGACGAGACCGTGGCCCGGTTCCGGGCCGAGGGCGCGACCGTCGTGCTCTTCACCCACGGCAACGGCGGCACGTCCGGGGTGATCGGCCGGCTGCGCGGCCGGCTGGCGATCTTCAACGAGCTGCTGCGCGAGGTCGTCGACCGGCACGGTGCGGTGCTGGTGGACAACTGGCGGGTGCCCGAGTCGATGGACCCGCGATTCTGGGACTCCGACCGGATCCACCTCTCCCCTGCGGGCCATCAGCGGGCGGCGATGTACGTGCTCGACGCTCTCGGCGTCCCGCACGACCTGACCTCGCCCGACCTGGAGCCGCTGACCGCGCTCTCGCGACGCGAGCAGCGCCGTGCCGACGCCCAGTGGGCACGCGAGCACCTGGCGCCGTGGATCTCGCGGCGGGTCCGTGGACGCTCCCTCGGTGACGGGATCGAGCCGAAGTACCCCGTCCTGACGCCGTTCGCGCCGCTGACGGGGGAGACCAACCCGGTCTGAACCAGGGCTGTCGGCCGACGCCGATCGGGGTGATCATGGGTCCATGAGGACTCGTGCCGAGCGCGAGGGACAGGCCCTCGACATCGCCGCAGCGGTACTGGTCGCCGCCCTGCTCTGGCTGGCGGTGGTCGTGATCGCCGCCGCCGTGACGGCCCTGGTCGGATCGGTCGGCGCCAGCTTCCGCTACGTCCTGTTCGCGGCGCTGGCAGGGTACGTCGTCACCGTGGTGGCCTGGCTGGCCTCCTCCCTCCACCGTCGCTGACACAGCGTTGTGGGGGAGTGGACGCCGCCCCTCGTTCCAGATGACCCTACGCCCTGTGCCTGGGGCGCAGGGCCATCTCTCGGCAAAGCGATGCGTGCCTAATTCCGGTGACTCCTCAGTCGGAGGATCGCGGTCCCCATCACGTCGTGGGCTAGGCATTATCGCGTCACACCAACGGGCGAACCTTTTGTTTGAATCTGACGCTGGTCCCGCGGAAAATGCTATGGCTATGGCGTCCTTCGGAATCTGGCGAGGACGGCGACGGGGCCGGCAGATGTATCCTCCTGCCAAGAAATTAGTTCGCCGCCTGCGAAGATCCCATATAGGCCGGAAGAATTTCCAACCGAATAGACCCGCCCATCGATGCTGACGTAACCACCGACCTCATCCGCGGAGAAGCCGCTAGACTCGGCCCAGGCCGTGAATCGCGAGCCAGCAACTGGGTAGCCAAACATGCCGCTTTCTTCTTCTAAAATGTCTTGACCGGATTCGCCCAAGCGGCTTGACCAGACCCGCGCTCCGCCGGATCTTCTGACCAAAGCAACGGTATAGCCGTCAGAATTTGCGGCGAAGCCATTGAGTCCTTCCCCTTCTGCTAAGTCGACCACTCCAACCGTCTGCACCTGGGCATCGGATCCGATCCCGGACTTCCTGACCTCGTATCTAGAAGTGGCTACCTGCTTGAGGAATAGGACGGCATCTCCCGTGCTTTTCGGATAGGCCGAATTTCGTGCAACTAATGCGACGGTATCTTTGCATCTTGAGATTTGACAACGGTAGAGATTGGAATTGACCTTCCCGACTCTCCCGACGACCTCTGGCCAAAATACAGAATCACCGGCAATGACCTGACCGCTGAAACCGGGAACGCCGGGTGGATCCTCGTTGTCGGACAACGGAGGGGCGCTTGCTAGGACAGAGGTCGATTTCGTATCTCGATTGTAAGCGAACATCGTCCATCTGCGAACCGAGGCATCTGTGTCCATCAACTCTGTCCAGATCATCCACTTTTGGGTGAGCGTGGCGTCGCCGAACCAACGTGTCTTGCTGCCTTTTGGATGCGTGACGACGGTGCCGTGCGATCGTCCGGATTGCCAAATAGTCAGTTCGGGTAGGTTCGCTTTCTGGGTAAAGGTCGCATAAGATTCGTCGGTTCCAATGGCTGCCATGATTCCCGCAGATGCTGGGATGCGGCGCACAAGGGAATACATTCTTTCCGGCAACTTTAACGGTCGACGTGGGTCGGCCAGGTTTGGGCTACCGGATTTAGAAGGGCCACTGGCCGGCGAGTGACTGACGTCGCTCGCCGGCGCAGTGGTGGAGCATCCAGCGAAGCAGAGTATGCCAGCTGCGATGGTTACGCTCCGAGCTGACAACTTCACCAGGTGATTCCGTTGTTCTGCAGATACCGGTTGGTGAATGTAGTGGTGTTCGCGGAGAAACTCGCGGAGGCCGCGGACCAGACAGACGTCGATGGGTCCATGAACTTGGTCGTGTCGCCGTTGTTGTCGTAACCGTTCGCGATGATCCAGTGTCCGATGGTCTGATTCGCCGGGTGGTTGTTGTAGTGATTTCCGCCAGCGATTTCGACGGTGTCGGCGCCCATGGGGTGGCCATTGTCGATGTCGTAGGTGACAAAACTCTTGACCTGAGCCGCGGTGGGCGTCGCCTGATCGACGTACCAGCCGGTGGAGGTTCCCTTCAGCCAGCGGTTGAGGCCGATCCGGAACCTTCCGGAAGCCCAGGAGGTGACTCCATTGGTTTCAGTCTTCATATGGTTGTCATTGGCGATGTTCGTTTGAACCTGCTTCGAGCCATCGTAGGCACTGTTTCCTGCAGCTAGCCAACTAAGAATCATCCGACCGCTTGCCGGGCCGCACCAGTAATTCTTGCTCTGTGGCGAATGTGTCACCAAAAGAGTCCTGGCTGTGGTTGCGGACGCCGTCACGGCTAGGCTTTCAGTGGATGCGACGACGGCCGATCGACTGTTGATGGCACCGATATCGTCGAGGCGCTCCTCGACGGCGCCAGCCAGGTCGGTCTGTGATGCGATATCGACTGCGCTCGGGTACGTCTCTTCGTAAACGCGGCTGGCTTCGACCGCGTCTTCGATCGTTCCGAGCCCGTTCTTGGCGTTCCAGTACGCTGCGGCCGCCTGTTCCTTGAGATTCGATTGCGCTTGGATGGCTTCGGGGACGGGAATTCCGGCGAGATTGATGTCGCCGCCAGTAACGTTTCCGATGCTCGTGTCCCCGCCGTCCGTCGGCTCGGTCTCGGCCGAGTTGGCAGGGGAAAGCAGGGTCCCGGTGACAGCCAGCGTCGCAAGGGCGCCGACGGTCAGCCTTCGGGTGTGCGGTTTCATGGGTGAACCTCGTTGAGTAGATGTGATTGGCAAACTGAGGCTAGGGGAAACGAAGTGTCGGTGGGGCGGGAATGCGAAAATTGGATCCCAAGTCGGGGTGGGCTAGTCCGGGTATTTACTTGCTGTGTGGCAGGTGTCATGGAAGCGTGTTCTGACTAGGTCATTTCAGCTCGCGTGATCGCAATGCCGTACGGCGTACCTACGGACTACGCTGCTCAGAGTCGTCCGTGATCGATAGGCTGCGAATGAATTTCTCGCTACGAACTGAGGAAGGAAAAGAACTTGAGCCGGAAGTATCTGACCGTGTCCACGGTCACCGCTGGCGTCGTCGTAGGAATCGGATCAGCGTTCCTCTTCGGGCCGACGAGCTTCGGTGCCGAGGAGCAGGCCGACGGCACTGCGCCGAAGGTCGGCAACTGCAAGGACTTGGCTGCGATCGCACCTGATACCCAGGTCGAGTGGACTGAGACCCTCTACAACCCTGACACCGGTGTGGTTGAGGGCGACAGCTCCGAGGGGCGGTTCTCCGTGGACAGCACCTCGCGTGAGTGCCAGGACGTCTCGCCCGTGGTCGACGCCCTGGTGGTGTCGGCACTCAAGAGCCACCTGTGGGGTCTGAGTACGCGGTGCCCTGACGCGATCGCGCAGCTCAACCCGAAGTCGGCGCTCCTCGGCGACCTTGCCAAGGAAGGTCACCAGGGCGGCGACATCGTGCTGAAGCTGAGCGCGACGGTCCAGAAGGAGCTCGGCGTCGACCCGCAGGCTTCGGCCGGTAACTCCGAGGCCGTCGAGGCGGCGTTGAAGGAGCTTCGGGTGGGGGAGAAGCACGTCGGTGTGGACGGGCTTCTGCGGGACCCCTACGTCGACTGGGTCGACCAGGAATGCGTCTAAACGGGTAGGTGCAATGAAGCGCGCAATTATTCCTTGCCTGATGGCATCGGTAGTGCTCGCTGGTTGTGGAGGGGCGGGCTCTGATGATGAGTCCGCCCCGTCCCAGCCCAGTGAGCCGACCACGTCGGCAACAGCACCCACCCTTCCGTCCGGTGTCACGCCGATCGTCTCTGGGCTTTCAGGGTCCGACATCTGCGCGGTCGTTCCGGCCACGCCGTCGGGCTACTGGGTCCTGGGCTGCTCCGGGACCGTCACCGAGGTCACCCAGGCAGGCGAGAAGGCACCTCACGCCCGCCTGGACGACAGCCCTGCTGTCGTTGGAGCCCTGCAGCTCCTCGGCGGTAAGGCCGTCTTGCCGATCCAGCACGGGGTCGAAGGCGAGCACCTCACCTATGCCGTGGGGCTCTTCGACACCGCCACCGGCACCGTCAGCGGGCAGGCCGAGCTCGGCGACTCCGCGATCAAGTCCGTCGACGTGATCGACGACGTGGCCTACGTCGCGACGTTCGACGGCGACATCGTGGCGTACCAACCGACTGATCCCAACGTGGTTGCAGTCACGAAGTTCCCCAAGCCCCTGAATGCTGCGTCGGCAGGCGCTGGGGCTGTATGGGGCGTGAGCGGGGACGGTGTTGTGTCACGGTTCGTCGTTGCCGACAAGACCACCGGATCTTTCACGGACAAGGCTCTACGTAAGGCGAGCCTGTCGGCGGTCGTCCAGGACGACCTCTGGGTCGCGTCGGTCTCCAAGGAGACCCTGGCCAAGGTCGGGAAGGCAGGCACCGTCACGGCCCTGGATGTGCCCGGCTCGACCATCTCGATGGCTACCTGTGGTGACTCCGTCTGGCTGGCCCAGTCGCACCTGCGGGGCAAGTACGGATCGACGCCAGGCTTGAAGCAACTCAGCCTCGACGGCTCGGTCAAGGCCACGTACGAAGTCAAGGTCGGCATCGGGAGCCTTGCTTGTGCTTCTGATGGCAGTGTCGTTGGCGTGGCTGGCGACGGAACCCTCGTTGGGGCGACGTAGCGCACAGGTGCACCTCTGGGTCGGTCTATCTCCTCCGTCCACACCGGGCTCTTCAAGGTGCGTGCCATGTTGACACGGCGTTGACAGTGCAATCGCCTCAGAAGACAGATGGCCCTGCATCCCACTCGTGGGGCGCAGGGCCATCTCTCAACAGGGCTGTGGAGCTGCGGGGAATCGAACCCCGGTCCTCGAGCATCGATCCAGGTCTTCTCCGGGTGCAGTCTGTGGGTGTCGTTTTCTCGGCCCCGGTGCTCGACGCAGACACGTCACCGACAGGCTCAGCTAGCTAGATGTCCCCAGCAGCTCCACTAGCGAGAGCAGGCAGGTAAGTCTCCTGGATGACGTTCAGGTCCGGGACGGAGACGGATGCCCGGTTGAACGCTTCGATCACCGCGTCAGGCGGCGAGAGCGAAGGAACTGCGCTTAGCGTTGGCAGTTATTGGTTTCCAGCGATCGTTTACGAGATGACGCTGGCTCCTCGACCCGCTTCCCCTGGAACTAATGTCCCAAGTCGAAACCGATCAGCCCCTCTTGAGTTGTCAACCATTCCAACACTACCGGTCGCCGGGCGATTCCCCGAACCGATTCCCGCTCGATCGGGTAGGCATAGGGGGTGAGGCCCCGCTCCGTGATCCGTCAGTCGCCCGTCGCCACCGTCCTTGTCGGCGTCCTGGCCCTCATCGGGACCCTCCTCCCGACGGCGTACGCCGATGACGGCACCGCTCCGACCGAGCCGGTCACCCTCCTGGTCGCCCCACCGGCCCCCGCGTACGCCGGGCAGCCGGTCGTCGTACGGGTGAGTGTGCTCGACGCCCTCGGGCAGCCGGTGGGGGCGGAGCCGGTCCTGGTCGAGCGCAGCGACGGCACGTCCTGGACTCCGCTGCCTCCCCCCGCAACCGGAATCCCGAGCACCCCCAGCACCCCCAGCCCCACCGGCACCACAGCCCCCGACGGCACCCTGCCGATCAGCCTCAGCCTCGCCCGCACAGCGGCCCAGAACCGACTGCGCGTCTCCCTGCCCGGCCGCCCCGACGTCGCTCCGGTCGAGGTGGCGCCCGGCCTGCTGCGCCGGGCCAGCCGTCTCGTCCTGGGCGGCCCGCGCAGCGTCGTCGACGAGCGGTCGGTGACGTTCACCGCTTCCTGGACGGCGACCTCGGGGGAGCCGGTCGCCGGACGGGTGCTGCTCCAGCGCCGGATCGGCAGGGGAGCGTGGACCCAGGTCGCCACGCTCACCACGGCGTCCAGTGGCAGGGCGAGCCTCACCCTGACGCCCCGCGAGGACAGCCAGTGGCGGCTGGTCGCCGCGGCCCAGGAGTGGGTGAACGGTGCCACCAGCGCCACCCACCTGCTCGACAACCGACCGCCGGGACGGCCGGTCGTGCTGCCGCGCTCGGCCCCCAAGCCCCGGGTGCGGATGCCCGTCCAGCCGCGCGCCGAGGGCGCCGGCGCCCACCCGGTGATCAGCACGATCCCGAACCGGATCTGGAACCGGATGGTCGGACGGACCTGGCACAGCGGCTGCCCGGTCGGACGCGAGTCGCTGCGACTGATCGAGGTCAACTACTGGGACTACACCGGCTACCGGCGGCGTGGCGAGCTCGTCGTCAACGCCGACGTCGCCGACCAGATCGCTGCGGCGATGGCCGACCTCTACCGGCACCGGATCCCGCTGCGCAGTGTGGCGCGCGAGGACCGCTTCGGCTGGTCGGAGCGGGTCCGCGGCGCCAACGACTACCGCTCGATGGCGGCCGGCAACTCCAGCGCGTTCAACTGCCGCGACGTGGTCGGACGCCTCGGCGTGCGCTCGCCGCACGCCTGGGGGCGCTCGATCGACCTCAACACCTGGGAGAACCCCTACCGCTCCGCGAAGGGCATCGTGCCCAACACCTGGTGGCAGCGGCACAGCAACAAGCGCTACGCCTGGCGCAGCTCGCGCCACATCGTCGTACGGATCATGCGACGCCACGGCATCCGGTGGACCTACGGGCTGGGGGACACCCAGCACTTCGACGCGATCCCGACGGCCGCCGGTGGCCGCGCGATCGCCGATCCGACCCCGGAGATCGTCTGCGGCATGGCCGTCTGTGACTAGCGGCTCGCCGAGTCCCGCTCAGCGGCTACCGCTGCCGTGCCGCCGTGGTGGCGCGGAGTAGCGTCACGCGGGTGACCAAGCACGCGTTCCCGTTGTTGATGTCGCCCGGCCGGATCGGCCCGATGAAGCTGGAGAACCGCATCGTTCTCCCAGCCATGGATATGAACGTCTCCGAGCACGGCGAGATCGAGCAGCCGGAGATCGACCACTACGTGGCGCGTGCCGCCGGTGGTGCCGGCCTGGTCATCACCGGAGCCTGCGCGATCGCGTTCCCCTTCGGTGCCGCCTCGCTCAAGGAGCCGGGCCTGTCCGAGGACCGGTTCATCCCCGGTCTCGCAGCGCTGGCCGACGCCATCCACGCCGTCGGCGGGAAGCTGTGCATCCAGTCGACCCACCACGGCAAGGTCGCTCGGGTCGACACCGCCAACGACCGTGAGCTGATCACGCCGAGCCTGCCCGACTACACGTACTCGATGAACGCGCTGGCCGACTGCACGCCCGAGGAGCTGGGCAAGATGGCGGCGGCCACGGCGGGCAAGAAGCAGCTGTTCAAGGAGATGACGCAGGACGACATCGACACCCTGGTGCGCGACTGGGCCGACGCCGCCGAGCGGGTCGCCAAGTCCGGCGCCGACGCGATCGAGATCCACGTCGCCCACGGCTACATCCTCGGCGTCTTCCTCAACCAGCGTGACAACCGCCGCACCGACGCGTACGGCGGCTCGCTGGCCAACCGGGCACGGCTGGCGTGCGAGGTCATCGCCGCGGTCAAGGAGCGGGTCGCCGACCGGATCGCGATCCTGGTCCGCGTCTCCGGCGAGGAGTACGGCCAGGAGGGCGGCCTGACGCTGCCCGAGTCCTGCGAGGCGGCCACGCTCTTCGAGGCCGCCGGCGCCGACGCCATCCACGTCACCGGCTGGGGTCGCAACCCGTTCGACAACTTCACCGACGGTCCGCTGCCCGACCGGGTCGGCTCGTACGTCGACAACGCCGCCGAGATCAAGAAGCACGTGTCGATCCCGGTCATCGTCGTGGGCCGGATGCTGCCCGAGGTCGCCGAGAAGGCGCTGGAGAAGGGCGAGATCGACTTCGCCGCGATGGGCCGCCAGCTGCTGGCCGACCCCGAGCTGCCGAACAAGATCAAGGCCGGCAAGTTCGAGCAGGTCCGCCCCTGCATCAACTGCTACCTGTGCGTCAACGAGAACTTCTTCGACGACACCCCGTTCTGCGCGGTCAACCCGGCGCTGGGCAACGAGAAGATCCTCCCGCTCACCCCGGTCACCGCGAAGAAGCACGTCGTCGTGATCGGCGCCGGCCCGTCGGGCCTGGAGACCGCCCGCGTGCTGACCGAGCGTGGCCACCGCGTCACCGTGGTCGACAAGTCCGACCGCCTCGGCGGCACGCTGTGGTTCTCCACCCTCACCACGCCGGACAACGAGCGTCTGCTCAACTGGCTCAAGGAGGAGGTCGACCGGCTCGGCATCTCCGTCCAGCTCGGCACCGAGGCCACCGTGGAGTCGATCCGCGCGCTGCGCCCCGACCACGTCGTCGTCGCCACCGGTGCCAAGCGGCCCAAACCCGCCGTCCCCGGCGGCGACCTGCCGCTGGTGCAGACCGGTGACACGCTCCGGGCGCTGATGCTCGGCACCGCGGAGAAGGGCGACGCCGGCCTGGTGCTGCGTGCGCTCGGCAAGATGGGCCGCCTCTCGGGCATCACCAAGAGCCCCGCCGCCGTCCGCGAGATGACCAAGAAGTTCCTGCCGATGGGTCACGACGTCGTTGTGATCGGTGGCTCCCTGGTCGGCCTGGAGCTGGCCGAGTTCCTCTCCGACCGTGGTCGCAAGGTCACCCTGCTGCACGAGGAGCAGCAGCTCGGTCTGCCGATGGCGATGCCGCGGCGCTGGACCGCGGTCAAGCACGCCACCCAGGGCGGCGTCGACATCCACCGCCGCGTCACGCTGACCCGGATCACCGAGAGCTCGGTGGAGTGGACCGAGGGCGAGGGTGAGGCGCACAGCGCCAAGGCCGACATGGTGATCTACGCCGAGGGCACCCACTCCGACACCTCCCTGGCCGACGCCCTGGGCGCCGCCGGACTGAGTGTCGAGGTCGTCGGTGACGCCGGCGCGGTCAACTACATCCACGGCGCGATCCACTCCGCCTGGGACGTCGCCACCGTCCTGTGAGGACGATGACCTGACAACAACCTGACGAGTCTGGGCTCGAGGGGCCGCTACGGCGTGGCGCTCGGAGGCAGCACAGGGAAGAGCGTCACACTGGCCATGTGTCGACGACGTCCTCTTCCCGGTCCACCTCCACCGTGCTGCGCCTGGCGGCCCCTCTGTTCGCTGCCGGCCTGGTGCTGAGCGCCTGCGGCGGCGGAGGCAGCACCACGAAGGCCGATGCGTCGAGTACGCCGGCCACCACCGCCCCCGCGACGCCGGAGACGTGGCCGCTGACCGGGGTCCAGGCCCCGCTCGGCACGACCACCAAGCTGGGCCGGTCCCCGTTGGTGGTGAAGATGGACAACACCGCCGCGAGCGCCCCGCAGCGCGGCCTGGACAAGGCCGACATGGTGGTCGAGGAGCTCGTCGAGGGCGGCCTGACCCGGCTCGCGGCGTTCTACTACCAGCAGCTGCCGACCCTGGTCGGTCCGGTCCGCTCGATGCGCGCCAGTGACATCGGCATCGTCTCCCCGGTCAAGGCCGACGTGGTCACCTCCGGGGCCGCGAACGTCACCATCAACCGGATCAAGAAGTCCGGCATCACGTTCTTCAGCGAGGGCTCGAAGGGGATCTTCCGCGACACCTCGCGTCCTCGCCCGTACAACGTCTTCAGTCATCTCAAGGAGACCGCCACCCTGGCGAAGCGCTCGCCTGAGACGGTGGCGAACTACCTGCCGTGGGGGACCGAGGCCGACTTCACCGGCACCCAGGCGGTCACCTCGATCGACGTGCCGTTCTCGAACAGCCACACCACCCGGTGGACCTACGAGGGCTCGAAGTACGTCAACACCAACACCAACGCCGCCAAGGACGAGCAGTTCCCGGCCGACTCGGTCCTGGTGCTGCGGGTCAAGATCGGTGACGCCGGCTACCTCGACCCGGCCAACAACCCGGTCCCCGAGACCAAGCTCACCGGCTCGGGCAAGGCACTGCTCTTCCACGGCGGCAAGCTGGAGCGCGGCACCTGGACGAAGAGCTCGCTCGACGGCAGCATCCAGCTCAGCACCGCGACCGGTGCGATGAAGGTCCCCGCCGGGCACACCTTCATCGAGCTGGTGCCGAACACGACCGCCGCGGTGGGGATGAAGTAGGCCCCACCGGCTGCGGGCTCAGGGCCGCAGCTCACCCCGGTCGGCCAGCAGCTGCAGGCCGCCCAGGATCATCCCGACGACGGCCTCGACCCGGCTGGCAGCAGCCTCCGGGTCCGAGGCCGTCGCGACCTCCTCGCCGGCGGACTGGAGTCCGCCGAAGAAGACCCGGGCGAAGGTGGTGACCACCTCGTGTTGGGCGCCGACGCCGACACTGGCGAGCACGTCGGCCACGATCGACTCCACCACCGCGTAGGAGGAGTGCTCCTCGTGCTCGCGGAACCGCTCGTAGCCGAGCACCGCCGGACCCTCCTGGATCACGATGCGTCGGTACGCCGGCGTGCGGACCGCCTCGATGAAGGTGCGCAGTCCGATCTGGGACTTCACCCACGGGTCGGGCTCGTCCTTCATCGCCTCGGTGATGGTGCGCATCGCGTCGGCCTCGACAGCGGTGAAGACCGCCTCGAAGAGCGCCTGCTTGCCGGTGAAGTGGTGGTAGAGCGCACCCTTGGTCACCGTCGCACCGGCGACCACCGCATCGAGGGACGTGGCGGCGTAGCCCTGCTCGACGAAGAGGTCGTGAGCGACCTCGAGCAGGGCCCTCCGGGTGGAGGCGGAGAACTGCTGACGCCGGGTCGCGCCCGAAGGGCTGTCGGTCTTCACCACGCCGCGAGTCTAGGGCGGTAGCGGTCCGAGGGGGCTGGGCGATGGCCTATTCTTGGGGTCATGGGCATCCTCGGTTTCGGCAGCAAGGGCGGCACAGCACTCGAGGAGCGCACCGACCTCACCGAGGAGACCGTCCCCACTGAGGAGGGCGACCACGATCGCTTCTCGCACTACGTCGAGAAGGAGAAGCTGACCGAGGCGATGGTGATGGGCACGCCCGTCGTCGCCCTGTGCGGCAAGGTCTGGGTGCCGAGCCGTGACGGCACGAAGTTCCCGGTGTGCCCTGACTGCAAAGAGGTCTGGGAAGGCCTCGGCGACGGTGACGGCGACAAGTTGTGACGGCGCCGGAGTCCCCGGCGTCCTCCCCAGCGCTTCCTCCGGCATGGCCGAAGAAGGCAGCGTGGGGTACCGCCACGAAGCTTCGTGCCTGGCAGGCCGAGGCGATGACGAAGTATTTCGACGACCTGCCCCGCGACTTCCTCGCGGTGGCCACTCCCGGCGCCGGTAAGACCACCTTCGCGCTCACCGTCGCCGCCGAGCTGCTCGGCCGGCGGATGATCGACCGGGTGATCGTCGTCGCCCCGACCGAGCACCTCAAGGTGCAGTGGGCGGCGGCGGCCGAGCGGGCCGGGATCCCGATCGACCCGACGTACTCGGCGGGCCAGGGCAAGACCTCGGCGGAGTACCTCGGTATCGCCGTGACGTACGCCGGTGTGGCGGTCAACCCGCTGGCGCTGCGGATCCGCACCGAGCGGTCCAAGACCTTGGTCATCCTCGACGAGATCCACCACGCCGGTGATGCGCTGTCGTGGGGTGACGGGGTCCGCGAGGCGTTCGAGCCCGCGGCGCGCCGGCTCGCCCTGACCGGTACCCCGTTCCGGTCCGACATCAACCCGATCCCGTTCGTCACCTACGAGCCCGGTCCCGACGGGGTTCCGCGCTCGGCGGCGGACTACACCTACGGCTACGCCGAGGCACTGCGCGACCACGTCGTGCGTCCGGTGCTGTTCATGGCCTACTCGGGCCAGATGTCGTGGCGCACCAGCGCCGGCGACGAGCTCACCGCCCAGCTGGGGGAGCCGCTCACCAAGGACATGCACGCTCAGGCGCTGCGCACCGCGCTGGACCCGAAGGGGTCCTGGATCCCGGCGGTCCTGGCCGCGGCGGACAAGCGGCTGAGCGAGATGCGACGCAACATCCCTGATGCCGGCGGTCTGGTGATCGCCACCGACCAGGAGTCGGCGCGGGCCTACGCCAAGGCACTCAAGGCGATCACGGGGGAGTCCCCGACGGTGGTCCTGTCCGACGAGAAGGCGGCCTCGAAGAAGATCGCGGCCTTCTCGGCCGAGACCTCGCGTTGGCTGGTCGCTGTCCGAATGGTCTCCGAGGGCGTCGACGTCCCGCGGCTGACCGTCGGCGTCTACGCCACCACGATCTCCACTCCGCTGTTCTTCACCCAGGCTGTGGGTCGCTTCGTGCGGTCGCGCTCGCGCGGTGAGACCGCGAGCGTCTTCCTGCCCTCGGTGCCGCACCTGCTCACCTTCGCCAACGAGATGGAGGTCGCCCGCGACCACGTCCTGGGCAAGAAGGAGAGCTCCGACGGCGACATGTTCGCCCCCGAGGACGCCCTGGTCGCTCAGGCCAACGCCTCGGAGTCGGGCTCCTCGGAGCTGCTCGGCTCGTTCGAGTCGCTCGGCTCGGAGGCCCGCTTCGACCGGGTGCTCTTCGACGGTGGTGAGTTCGGCCACGCCGGTGAGGTCGAGGTCGGCTCTGAGGAGGAGATGGACTTCCTCGGCATCCCGGGGCTGCTCGACGCCGACCAGATGAAGACGGTGCTGCGTCAGGCGCAGTCCTCACGGGCCAAGAAGCAGAAGGCCGCCACCGTCGATCAGGCCGAGCGGGCGGCGCAGGCCGCCGACGCACTGACCGACATGGCGATCCATGAGCAGTTGGCGGTGCTTCGTCGCGAGCTCAACGGCCTGGTCGCCGCCTGGTACCACCGCACCGGCCAGCCGCACGGCGTGACGCACACGGCGCTGCGCAAGGAGTGCGGTGGACCGGCGGCCGCAGTGGCCAACACCGAGCAGCTCCGGGCGCGGATCAACGCGCTGCGGGACTGGGCCACGCGCAAGACCTCCTGAACGACGCAGACCCCCTGCCCCTCGACGAGGGGCAGGGGGTCTGAGCAGTTCTGAGGTTCGTCGGCGTCAGTCGGCGTCGGCGAGCTCGAGCACCTCGGCCTCCTTCTCCGACCCGTGACTGGGCACGGAGGTGGAGGGCACGTAGCGGCGCAGGCTGAGCAGCAGCACCACGGCCAGTGCGGTGGCACCGGCGCCCATCCAGAACGGCGCGTGCACGTTGTGCTCCAGCAGCTTGCCGGCCAGGTAGGGCCCGATCGAGCCGCCGGCGAACCTGACGAACGAGTACGCCGCCGAGGCGACCGGTCGCGGGACCGGAGCCGATCCCATCACCAGGGTCGTGATCACGGTGTTGTTGATCCCGAGGAAGGCACCGGCGAGGATCACGCAGACCACGATCACGGCCTTGTGGTCGGTCCAGATCGCCATGATCGCGAGCAGTGCGGCGAAGCCCACCAGGGCACACGCGATGGCGGCGACGGTGCCGATCTTGGCCTCCACCCAGGGGGCGCCCCAGACCGACATCACGGCGAGCAGCAGGCCCCAGCCGAAGAAGACCCAGCCGACGTTCGAGGCGCTGGTGGCCAGCGGGAACGGGGCGGCCAGCATCAGGGTGAAGAAGCCGAAGTTGTAGAGCAGCGAGGTCAGTGCGACCACCAGCAGGCCGGGGTAGCGCAGCGCCTTGATCGGGTCGGCGATCGACGTCGTGGCCCCGGTCGGGGGAGTGGCGGGCAGGAAGACGGCGGTGGCGATCAGGGCGATGAACATCAGCACCGCGACGCCGTAGAACGGGGCGCGCCAGGAGATCTCGCCGAGCTGGCCGCCGACGATCGGGCCGAGCCCGATGCCGATGCCGAGCGCTGCCTCGTAGAGCAGCACCGCCTGCTTGAGCGAGCCGGCGGCGAGGGTGACGATCGTGGCCAGGGAGGTGGCGATGAAGAGCGCGTTGCCCAGGCCCCAGAAGGCGCGGGCGATGACGATCCCGCCCACGCTGTTCATCGCTCCGGCCACGGCGGAGAAGATCACGATCAGGATCAGGCCCGCGATCAGGGTCTTCTTGGCGCCGATCCGGCTGGAGATGAAGCCCGTGACCAGCATCGCCACGCCCGTCACGGCCATGTAGGACGTGAAGAGCAAGGAGACCTGGCCGGCGGAGGCGTGCAGCTCGGCGGCGATGGAGGTGAGGATCGGGTCGACGAGGCCCAGTCCCATGAACGAGATCACGGCGGCGAACGCCACCGCGAGGACGGCCCGAGGTTGCTTCAGTAGCTTCATTCAGTCCTTCTTCTCTGTCAGATGGGTCAGGAGTGCGGCCGCGGCGCGGAGGTCCTCGACGGTGTAGGGGGCCAGTCGAGCGGCGACGGCGTTGCCGTTGGCCTGCCGGGTGCGGGTGATCTGGGCGTGACCGGCCTCGGTCAGCTCGATCAGGTTCGCTCGGGCGTCGTGCGGGTGCGGGCTCCGGGTCGCCCAGCCCCGCTCCAGCAGTCCCTTCACCGCGATCGTGGTGGTCGGCTGGGAGGTCATGTCGGCCTCGGCCAGCGCGGTCACGGTGCTGGGGCCGAGCTCGTCGAGGATGGAGAGCAGTCGGATCAGGGCGGCGGTGTTGGCCAGCCCCGCCGAGCGCCGGATCCGGCGGACGAGACGGGCGGCCTGGATCACCAGGTCGTTGGCTGCTTGGATCTCTTCTTCGGTGGCCACCCTGCGATGGTTACATAGGATTCCTATGTAACGCAAGGGGGTGATCGGTAGAATCCGCGCCATGACTCCGGTCCACCAACTCCAGTACTCGCTGGCGCTGAGCGCGGACCTCGCGATCTACTCGGCTCGCCTGGTCCGTTCACTGCGTCGCAGGGTCGACACCCCTGCCGGGACTCGGGTGCTCTCGCTGTTGGAGGAGCACGGCCCGCTCGGGGTCACCGAGCTCGCCCGGATCGACGGATGCTCGCAGCCGACCATGTCGACGGCGGTCTCGGCCCTCGTCGAGGCCGGCCACGCGACCAAGTCGCCGCACCCGACCGACGCCCGCGGATCGGTGGTCAGCCTGACCGAGGCCGGTCGCACCGAGCTGGTCACCTTCCGTGAGTCCTACGCCGAGCGGATCATGGAACGACTCCGGGTCTCGGGTCGCTCGGAGGAGGAGCTCGCCACCGCGGTCTCCGTCCTTCGTGACATCCTTGAGGAGTGAGTGCGCCCAGCCCCGTCGAGCTCGATGAACCGCTCGGCGACCTCCTGACCGTTCCCGCGACGCCGTGGGTGACGATCGTGTGGAACGACCCGGTCAACCTGATGTCGTACGTCAGCTTCGTCTTCTGCACCTACTTCGGCTACACCAAGAAGAAGGCCGAGAAGCTGATGATGGAAGTGCACAACGACGGCAAGTCGGCCGTCTCCGCGGGCACCCGCGAGGAGATGGAGCGCGACGTCCAGGCGATGCACGAGTACGGCCTGTGGGCCACGCTCGAGAAGCAGGAGTGAGTGCCGCGACCATGAGTGGCTTCTCCCGACACAAGCGCTCCGGCGCCATCTTCGCCACCTTCAGCATCTTCGAGGCCGACCTGCTCCGCTCGCTGGCCGCCCAGCTCGTCGAGCTGCTGCGCAGCGATGACGCAGCCCAGGTGGAGGTCGACCCGTTCGAGGCGCTGCTCGACTTCAGCGGCCCGACCCGGCCGCCCGAGGACCCCGTCCTGGCCCGGCTGCTGCCGACGGCCTACAGCGACGACGAGGACGCGGCCGCCGACTTCCGGCGCTTCACCGAGAAGAGCCTGCGGCACAGCAAGGCCGCCGGTGCGACCACCATCATCGAGACACTCGAGGAGGCGGGCCTGCCCGCCGAGCCGACCGACGACGCGCTGATGATCGACGTCGAGATGGACCGGCCGGTCGCGATGGCCTGGCTGCGCTCCTTCACCGACATCCGGCTCGCCCTGGCCACCCGGCTGGGGATCGAGGACGGCGACGACGAGTTCTGGGCGGGGCTGCCCGAGGACGACCCGATGGCGCAGGCGCACGACATCTACGACTGGGTCGGCTACCTCCAGGAGACCCTCGTCGGTGCGCTCGGGGGCTGAGACCGCGTCCGAGCGGTGAGACCCGACCCCCTAGGCTTATGCCCATGCTGACCCTCGACACCGCGACGTACGACCGCATCGTCGCGCACGCCAAGCGGGACCACCCCGACGAGGCCTGCGGGATGGTCGTCGGCCCCGAGGGCAGCGACCGCCCCACCCGCGTGGTGGAGATGATCAACGCCGCCGGCTCGCCGACGTTCTACGAGTACGACTCCACCGAGCTCCTCGAGCTCTACAAGGAGATGTGGGACAAGGACGAGGAGCCGGTGATCATCTATCACTCGCACACCGCGACCGAGGCGTACCCGAGCGTCACCGACATCAACCTCGCCAGCGAGCCCGGCGCGCACTACGTGCTGGTCAGCACGCGCGAGCACGGGAATAACGACGGCGCTGTGGAGTTTCGTTCCTATCGAATCGTCGACGGTGCGGTGACCGAAGAAGAGGTCACCGTCGTCCCGAGCTTCGACGCCTGAGTCGACGCACAACCAACTGAGGAGAATCATGTCCATCGAGGTCCGTATCCCGACCATCCTGCGCACCTACACCGGCGGCGAGAAGGCCGTGTCCGGCGAGGGTGCCACCCTGGCTGCGCTGATCGACGACCTCGAGGCCAACCACCCCGGCCTCAAGGACCGCCTCCTCGCCGACGGCGAGCTGCGTCGCTTCGTCAACGTCTACATCAACGACGAGGACGTCCGCTTCCTCGGTGCCCTCGAGGCCCCGCTCAAGGACGGCGACAACGTCGTCGTGCTGCCGGCTGTCGCCGGTGGCGCTGCCTGAGCACGAATCGTAGGTAGCTTCGCACCATGACGCGCTTCGACAGCCTCATCGCTTCGGTGGGGAACACCCCGCTGGTGGGGCTTCCGCGGTTGGCCCAGCCGTTCAACGTGCCGGGCCAACCGCCGGTGCGGCTGTGGGCGAAGCTGGAGGACCGCAACCCGACCGGCTCGATCAAGGACCGCCCGGCCCTGAAGATGATCGAGACCGCCGAGGCTGACGGCACGCTGCGTCCGGGCTGCACGATCCTGGAGCCCACCAGCGGCAACACCGGCATCTCGCTCGCGATGGCGGCCAAGCTCAAGGGCTACCGGATCGTCTGCGTGATGCCGGAGAACACGTCGGAGGAGCGCCGCCAGCTGCTCCGGATGTGGGGCGCCGAGATCGTCTCCTCCCCGGCCGCCGGCGGCTCCAACGAGGCCGTCCGGGTGGCCAAGCGGCTCGCCGCCGAGCACCCCGACTGGGTGATGCTCTACCAGTACGGCAACCCGGCCAACGCCCTCGCCCACGAGGAGGGCACCGGCCCCGAGCTGCTGGCCGACCTGCCCGAGATCACCCACTTCGTCGCGGGTCTGGGCACCACCGGCACCCTGATGGGTGTCTCCCGGTTCTTCCGCACTGCCAAGCCCGAGACCCGGATCGTTGCCGCCGAGCCGCGCTACGGCGAGCTGGTCTACGGCCTGCGCAACCTCGACGAGGGGTTCGTCCCCGAGCTGTACGACGCCACCCTGATCGACAGCCGGTTCTCGGTCGGTCCGCGCGACGCGGTCCGGCGGGTCCGGGAGCTGCTCGAGCTCGAGGGCATCTTCGCCGGCATCTCCACTGGGGCGATCCTGCACGCTGCGCTCGGTCAGGCGGCCAAGGCGTTCGCCGCCCAGGAGGGCGCCGACATCGCGTTCGTCGTCGCCGACGGTGGCTGGAAGTACCTCTCCACCGGTGCCTACGAGGGCACGATCGACGACGCCGAGGAGTCGTTGGAAGGACAGCTCTGGGCCTGAGCCCCCTAAGATCGCTGCGGAACTAGTTGGGGGAGAGGTGTGAGGCGATGACGACGTTGACCGTCGTGGGCTGTTCGGGCTCCTACCCCGGCCCCGAGTCGCCGGCCAGCAGCTATCTGCTGGAGGCCGACGACGCCGAAGGCCGCACCTGGCGGATCCTGCTCGACCTTGGCAACGGGTCGCTCGGTGCCCTGCACCGGTACGCCGACCCGCTGGCGATCGACGGCATCTTCCTGACCCACCTGCACGCCGACCACTGCCTGGACATGACGTCGTACTACGTCCTGCGCAAGTACCACCCGACCGGCCAGCAGCCCCGGATCCCGGTCTGGGGACCGAAGGGCACGGCCCGTCGTCTGGCCCACGCCTACGACCTCCCGCACGCCCCGGGGATGCGCGAGGAGTTCAAGTTCCAGCGCCACCGGCACGGCGAGGCGGTCGAGCTCGGGCCGTTCGTGGTGCGGCCCTACGAGGTCGATCACCCCGTGCCGGCGTACGCGCTCCGGGTCGAGGTCGGTGGCGCCGTGATCACCTACTCCGGCGACACCGGACCGACGCCAGCACTGATCGAGGCCGCTCGCGGCGCCGACCTGTTCCTGGCCGAGGCCAGCTTCCGGGAGTGCGACGTCAACCCGCCCTCGTTGCACCTGACCGGCAAGGAGGCCGCCGAGGCGGCCGTCGAGGCCGAGGTCAAGCACCTGGTGCTGACCCACATCCCGCCGTGGCACGACGCCACCGAGATCCTCACCGAGGCCGTCGACGTCTTCACCGGCCCGCTCGAGCTGGCCAGCGCCGGGGCCGTCTACCGCTTCTGAGGGATCGGGGGCGTGTCGGGGCTTTCCCTGATGACGTCTGTGGGCTTCACCTGTCAGGGTGGAGGCATGATCGACGTTCACGGTCTCACCAGGAAGTACGGCGGGTTCACCGCCGTCGACGATGTGACGTTCCGCTGCGAGCCTGGCCGGGTCACCGGCTTCCTCGGGCCCAACGGTGCCGGAAAGTCCACCACGATGCGGATCATGGTCGGCCTGACCGCGCCGACCTCGGGGACGGTGACGATCGACGGTCGCCCGTTCCACGAGATCCCCAACCCCGCCCGCACGGTCGGGGTCCTGCTGGACGCCTCGGCCCAGCACGGCGGTCGCAGCGGTCGCGAGGTGCTCGCTCTGGGCGCCCGGACGATGGGGCTGCCGTTGTCCCGCGTCGACGAGATGCTCGAGCTGGTCTCGCTGACCCCATCGGAGGCCAAGCGCCGGGTGAAGAACTACTCCCTGGGCATGAAGCAGCGGCTCGGGATTGCCCACGCCCTGCTCGGCGACCCGCACGTGCTGATCCTGGACGAGCCCGCCAACGGCCT
The DNA here is from genome assembly GCF_030150155.1 of Nocardioides sp. Lineage (GTDB taxonomy): Bacteria > Actinomycetota > Actinomycetes > Propionibacteriales > Nocardioidaceae > Nocardioides. The sequence continues at coordinate 58,410 of NZ_JASLGR010000021.1, read as the reverse complement.
CGACCCGGCCGGCATCCGTTGGATGCGTGGCCTGCTCAAGGACTACGCCGACCGCGGCGGCACCGTGCTGCTCTCCTCGCACCTGCTGCACGAGGTCGAGATGATCGCCGACGAGATGATCCTGATCGGGCGCGGGAAGATCGTCGCGCAGGGTGACCGGGCGACGCTGCTGGCGCAGGCCGGCCCCAGCCAGACGCTGGTCACCAGCCTGGACAACGCCGCCCTGGCCGCCGCCCTGGACGCCACCGGCGTCGTCACCGAGCAGGCCGGACAGGGCCTGCGGGTGCAGGCCTCGACCGAGACCGTCGGCCGTGCCGCCCTCAGCGCCGGCGTCGTCCTCACCGACCTGCGCACCGGCGGTGCCGGCCTGGAGGACCTCTTCCTCGAGCTCACCGCCGACACCCAGCGCGAAGGGAACGCAGCATGAGTGCCACCACCGCCGTCAAGCGTCCGTCGGCCCTGCCCGACTCGGGTCAGCCGATCCCGTTCTCCCGCCTCGTCTCCGTCGAGTTCCGCAAGTCGTGGGACACCCGGGCGGGGTTCTGGCTGCTGGCCGTGATCGGCCTGCTGGTCGCGGCCGCCGAGATCATCTGTCTGATCGTCTTCATCACCCAGGACACCCAGGACATCACCTGGGGCGTCTTCACCACGGTGGCGGCGATCATCACGTCGCTGCTGCTCCCGGTGCTCGGCATCATGCTGGTCACCAGCGAGTGGACCCAGCGCACCGCGATGGTCACCTTCGCCCTGGAGCCGCGTCGTGGCCGGGTGATCCTGGCCAAGCTGGTCGTGGGCATGGTGCTGACCGCTGTCACCGTCGTGGTCGCGCTGGTCATCGGGCTGGTCTGCAACGCGATCTTCGCCGCCACCGGTGGGCACACCACCTGGTGGGACCAGGACTTCACCAACGGTCTGATCGGCTTCGCGATCAACCAGTGCCTGGCGATGTTCATCGGCTTCGCCCTCGCGGCGCTGCTGCTCAACACCGCCGCGGCGATCGTGGTCTTCTTCGCCTACTCCTACGTGCTCCCCGGCATCCTCGCCGTCGCTGCCAACGCGATCGGCTGGTTCGAGCACGTGGACAAGTGGATCAACCTCTCCAACGCCCAGGCGCCGCTGTACGACTTCTCCACGATGACCGGCTCGGAGTGGGCCCACTTCGTGGTCGCGACCCTGATCTGGGTGGGTCTGCCGCTGGCGATCGGCCTGCGCCGGATCCTGCGCGCCGAGGTCAAGTAGACCCCGCCACCCTTTCCGCCGGTCATGGCCCTCACCCCTAGGGTGGGGGCCATGACTATTCTCCGTGCCGACGGGCGTGCCAACGACGAGCTGCGCCAGATCACGATCACCCGCAACTGGCTCGACCACCCCGCCGGCTCGGTGCTGGTCGAGTTCGGCAAGACCCGTGTGCTCTGCGTCGCCTCGGCCTCCGAGGGCGTGCCGCGCTGGCGTAAGGGCTCGGGCCTGGGCTGGGTCACCGCCGAGTACTCGATGCTCCCCGGCTCCACCCACGAGCGCTCCGACCGTGAGTCGATGAAGGGCCGCGTCGGCGGTCGTACGCACGAGATCTCCCGCCTGATCGGCCGCTCGCTGCGTGCCGTGATCGACTACGAGAAGCTCGGCGAGAACACGATCAACCTCGACTGCGACGTGCTCCAGGCCGACGGCGGCACCCGCACCGCTTCGATCACCGGCGCGTACGTCGCCCTGGCCGACGCCGTGAAGAAGCTCGGTGTCGAGGGCGCCTTGACCGGCTCCGTCTCGGCCGTCTCGGTCGGCATCATCGACGGCCAGCCGCGCCTGGACCTGCCCTACGAGGAGGACTCGCGCGCCGAGACCGACATGAACATCGTGATGACCGGCACCGGCAAGTTCATCGAGATCCAGGGCACCGCCGAGGGCGCCGCCTTCGACCGCGCCGAGCTGGACTCGCTGCTGGCGCTGGGGGAGAAGGGGTGCGCCGACCTGACCGCACTCCAGCGCGCCGCCCTGGCGCAGGACTGACGTCATGCCGCAGGTCTTCGTCGCCTCGCGCAACGCCAAGAAGATCGCCGAGATGGAGCGCATCCTGGCTCCGCTCGTCCCCGGCGTCCAGGTACTCGGCCTGGGCGACCTCGACGCCAGCCAGCTCTACGACGAGCCGGTCGAGGACGCCGCCACCTTCGAGGGCAACTCGCTGCTCAAGGCGCGGGCCGGGTTCGCCGCCACCGGGCTGCCCTCGGTCGCCGACGACTCCGGGATCTGTGTCGACGCCCTCAACGGGATGCCCGGCGTCCTGTCGGCGCGCTGGAGCGGCAAGCCGAAGTCCGACGAGCGCAACAACACCCTGCTGCTCGAACAGCTCGAGGACGTCCCCGACGAGCGGCGTACGGCCCGGTTCCGCTCCACCGTCGCGTTCGTCTTCGGCGAGGGTCCCGAGGGCGAGATCGTGGTGGCCGGCGAGATGACCGGCCGGGTGCTGCGCGAGGCGCACGGCGGCGGTGGCTTCGGCTACGACCCGCTCTTCGTCCCCGACGCCGCCGACGGTCGTACGGCGGCCGAGCTGAGCCCCGAGGAGAAGGACGCGATCTCGCACCGCGGCACCGCCATGCGCGAGATCGCCCCGCGGATCGCCGCGATCCTTTCCTGAGACGCACATCCCAGTCGCGGGCACGCCCCGCGACTGGGATGCTGTCGGCCATGCACGTGGCCGAGGACGACGACTACCGCCAGACCCTCACCGACCGCGAGGAGCTGCGCCGCGACGCTGCCGGCCAGCAGCGCGAGCCGGTCGCCTGGGTCGAGGACCTGGACGCGTCCGGGGTGCGGGCCCGGCTCTACGTTCCGGCCGGCGCGGACGACCGCGACCCGTGGGCGCGCGGCGTGATCGTGCACCTGCACGGTGGTGGCTTCGTCTTCCACGACGTCGACACCCACGACGGCCCGGCCCGGCGGCTGGCCAACCGGACCGGGCGCAGCGTGCTCTCGGTGGACTACCGGCTCGCCCCCGAGCACCCGTTCCCCGCGGCAGTGCACGACGCCGATCATGCGGTGGCGTGGGCGGCCAGCCAGACCCGGACGGTGATCGTGCACGGCGACTCCGCCGGCGGCAACCTCGCCCTGGTCGCGGCACTGCGCAACCCCGGCCTGGTCAGTGCCGTGGTGCTGGTCTACCCGTTCCTCGACCCCGCCAGCGAGCAGGCCAGCTACCAGGTCCAGGACTGGACCTGGGACCGTGACGAGGCCCAGTGGTACTGGTCGCAGTACCTCGACCTGGCCGCCGACCCGACCCTGATCGCCCACCCCGACGCGGCGCCGCTGCACGCCCCGGGGCTGGCCGCGCTGCCTCCGACCCTGGTGATCACGGCCGAGGCCGACATCGCCCGGGACGAGGGCGAGCTGCTCGCTCAGCGGCTCCAGGAGCTCGGCGTGACCACGGTGGCGCAGCGCTTCGGCGGCGTACCGCACGGCTTCTGGCGCTCCCTGGACTTCCGTCGTGAGGGCGACCTGGCACGGGCCGCGACCGGGGCGTTCCTCGACGACGTACTGGACCGTTCCTGAGCCGCTGAGGCTCACCGCCGCCGTGCCGGAGACCGGGGTCGTCGTGCGCGGGCGGGACTGAGAGAATCGTCCCCATGCGCGTTCACCTCGGTTGCGACCACGCCGGTCTCGACCTCAAGAGCCACCTGACCACCCGCCTCACCGAGCTCGGCTACGACGTCGTGGACCACGGCCCGTTCGTCTACGACGCCCTCGACGACTACCCGGTCTTCTGCATCCGCGCGGCCGAGGGCGTCAAGCGCGACCGTGACGCCGGCCTGGACTCGCTCGGTGTCGTGATCGGTGGCTCGGGCAACGGCGAGCAGATGGCCGCCAACAAGGTCACCGGCATCCGCGCCGCCCTGGTCTGGAGCGACGAGACCGCCAAGCTTGCCCGCGACCACAACAACGCCCAGGTGGTGGCCGTCGGTGGCCGGATGCACAGCCTGGAGGACATGACCCGCTTCGTCGAGATCTTCCTCGCCGAGCCGTTCAGCAACGACGAGCGTCACGTCCGCCGGATCGGCCAGCTCGAGGCGTACGACGCCGACGGCGTCCGCCCCGCCCTGCCCGACTCCGCGAAGGGCCTCGGCCCGGCCGAGGACCAGGACTGACCGGTGCCCGAGGGGCACACCCTTCATCGACTCGCCCTGGACCTGTCAGACGCCTTCGCCGGCCGACAGGTCCGGGTCGGGTCGCCCCAGGGACGGTTCGACACCGAGGCGCGCCAGCTCGACGGCGCCCTGGTCGAGGGCGCCGAGGCCTGGGGCAAGCAGCTCTTCGTGGAGTTCACCGGTGAGCGCTTCGTCCACATCCACCTCGGGCTCTACGGCAAGCTCCACCTGACGTCGTACGACGACCAGCCCGAGCCCCCGGTGGGCCAGGTCCGGCTCCGGATCGTCGGCGCCGGGACGGTGGCCGACCTGCGCGGAGCGACCGCCTGCGACCTGTGGACCCCGGCTCAGGTCGAGGCCTGCGTGGCCAAGCTGGGGCCCGACCCGCTGCGCGCCGACGCCGACCCCGACCGTGCCTGGGCGCGGATCCACCGCACCGAGCGCTCGATCGCCAGCCTGCTGATGGACCAGAGCGTTCTGGCCGGGGTGGGCAACGTCTACCGCGCCGAGGTGCTGTTCCGGCGCCGTCTCGATCCGCGCCGACCGGGCTCGTCGCTGCGCAAGGCGCAGTGGCAGGAGATCTGGGAGGACCTGGTCGCCCTGATGGCGATCGGGGTCGAGCGCAACCGGATCGACACCGTCCGCGACGAGCACACCCCCGAGGCGATGGGACGCGACCCGCGCCGCGACGACCACGGTGGCGAGGTCTACGTCTACCGCCGCACCGGGCAGCCCTGCCACGTCTGCGCCAGCCCGGTCAGGACCGCAGAGCTGGAGGGACGCAATCTCTTCTGGTGCCCGGGCTGTCAGAGGCCCTACCGTTCGCGTACGAGTGGCCGGAGTGTGGGGAGGGCGTAATGCGGTGGCGCCGTGAGTTCGCGGGGGAGACCGGTCTGCTGATCGGGCTGTGGCTCTTCGCCGTCGTGTCGACGGTTCTGATCATCACCCAGGAGTCCTGGGCCTCGCTCAACCTGCTGTTGATCCCGATGGTGATCGGCAGCCTCGTGCTCAGTCCGCGACGGCTGTCGTGGTTCGTGATCGGGATGCTCGCCCTCGACGTGGTCGGGCTGGCGGGCCGGGACAACACCACGCCGTTGACCGCGACCGCGGTGATCTGCGTCTTCCTGGTCGGCCTGATCATCCTGCTCTCGGCGTTCCGTCGCACCCGTCTCGGCGTGGCCGGGGCGCAGGGGGAGTCGATGTTCGTCGAGCTGCGCGACCGGCTGCTGCGCCAGGCGAAGATCCCGGCGCTGCCCGAGGGCTGGCTGGTCGAGTCGGCGCTCACCTCGGCCGGCGGGACCCTGTTCGCCGGCGACTTCATCGTGGCGGCCCGCACCGAGGAGCGCTTCGAGGTCGCCCTGGTCGACGTCTCGGGCAAGGGCGAGGACGCCGGCCCGCGCGCACTGCTGCTGTGCGGTGCCTTCGGTGGCCTGATCGGCTCGGTCCCGCCGGCGGCGTTCCTGCCTGCGGCCAACGACTTCCTGCTCCGCCAGGAGTGGGACGAGGGGTTCGCCACCGCCGTCCACCTCAGCGTCGACCTGGGCACCGGGGACTACGAGCTGCGCACCGCCGGGCACCCACCGGCGCTGCTGCGCCACAGCGGTCGCTGGGACCGGATCGCCAGCGGCGGCGTCTTCCTCGGACTGATCCCGCACGAGCAGTTCGAGCCCGCTCGCGGCCGGCTCGACGAGGGCGAGGCGATCATGGTCTATACCGACGGCGTGGTGGAGGAGCCGACCCGTGACCTCGACGTCGGCATCGACCTGCTCGCCGCCGAGGCCGAGGAGCAGATGCGGGTCGATCTGGTCGGTGCCGCCCAGCGGCTGGTGACCAAGCTCGGTGCCCGCGACGACGACCGGACGATGGTGGTCGTGCACCGGCTCTGAGTCGACCGGCGGCCCGAACGGTGAGACACCGGGGTGCCGCTTTCAGGTCCCGGTGCGGCGTATGGCACGATTGGGCCGCTGTCAGGGGCGAGTGATCGGCCGGTGACGAAGCGGGGATGTAGCTCAATGGTAGAGCCTCAGTCTTCCAAACTGATTACGCGGGTTCGATTCCCGTCATCCCCTCGAAAGCGGGCGCTGCCACGCACGGAGCCCCGCCTTTCCGGGGCGTAGCGTAGTGGCTAGCGCGCCTGCTTTGGGAGCAGGAGACCGCAGGTTCGAGTCCTGTCGCCCCGACTCTGGTTCCTGGCGGCTCCCCTCGGTTCGTGGTGGCGGACACACCCGGGTAGGATCGGCCGACGGTCGGAGGACTAAGACGTCGTCTGGGAGGTCGGGCTGCTTCAGCCCGGTGTCGCGGTCGCGTCGCCCGACTGTCGCACCGTCCAGACCAACCAGAGGAGAAACCTGTGAAGAGCGCCGTCGAGACCTTGAGCCCGACCCGGGCCAAGCTGACCGTCGAGGTGCCCTTCGAGGAGCTCAAGCCGAGCCTCGACAAGGCATACAAGCAGATCGCGCAGTCGATCAACGTTCCCGGTTTCCGGAAGGGCAAGGTCCCCGCTGCGGTCATCGAGCGCCAGTACCCCGGCGCCGCCCGCGACCAGGCCCTCAACGACATCCTCAACGAGAAGTACGTCGAGGCTCTCCAGGCCAACGACATCACCCCGCTGGCTCAGCCCGAGGTCGAGGTCACCAAGTACGACGCCGACGGCCCGCTGGAGTTCACCGCCGAGGTCGACGTCAAGCCCGTCTTCGAGATCCCGGCCTACGAGGGCCTCGAGGTCTCCGTGGACGCCACCGTCGTCACCGACGAGGACGTCGAGGAGCAGGTCGAGGCGCTGCGTGAGCGCTTCGGCACCCTGAAGGACGTCGAGCGCGCCGCCGCCGACGGTGACTTCGTCGTCATCGACCTGGCCGCCACCAAGGACGGCGAGGCCGTCGAGGGTGCCGAGGCCGTCGGGATGAGCTACCAGATCGGCAAGGGCGGCATGCTCGACGGTCTGGACGAGGCCGCCACCGGTTTGTCGGCCGGCGAGGACAAGACCTTCACGTCGACCCTCGTGGGCGGCGACCTGGTCGGCCAGGAGGTCGACGTCAACGTCAAGGTGAACCAGGTCCAGGAGCAGGAGCTCCCCGCGATCGACGACGAGTTCGCCCAGCTTGCCTCCGAGTTCGACACCCTCGACGAGCTCAAGGCCGACATCCGCGAGCGCCTCGGCCGGGGCAAGCGCCTCGAGCAGGCCGCTGCCGCCCGTGACGCCGTCCTCGAGGCCCTCCTGGAGAAGGTCGAGATCCCGCTCCCCGAGGCGCTCGTCGCCGACGAGCTGACCCAGCGTCGCCAGCAGCTGGAGCAGCAGCTCCAGTGGGCCGGCCTGACGATGGAGAAGTACCTCGAGGAGGAGGGTCAGACGATCGACGAGTTCGAGGCCGACCTCGAGCGCCGCGTCCGTGACGCCATCGCCGCCCAGCTGCTCCTCGACGACATCGCCAAGGGCGAGCAGTTCGAGGTCACCCAGCAGGACCTGACCCAGCACATCATCCGCTCGGCTCAGAACTCCGGCCAGGACCCGCAGCAGGCGTTCGCTCACATCCAGGAGCACCCGCACCACCTCCAGGAGTACGCCGCTGAGATCGTCCGCGGCAAGGCTCTGGCCAAGGTGGTCGAGGCCGCCTCGGTGAAGGACTCCGAGGGCAACGCCGTGGAGCTGAAGAACCTGCTCCCCGACGGCACCATCGGTGAGCCGGCCGCCGAGGCCGACGCCGAGGAGACCGCCGCGGAGTGATCCGCGCGCAGCTCTGAGAGCTCACGACAACCCCCACGACCCGACGGTCGTGGGGGTTGTTCGCCTCTCCAGGGCGCCTGGGCTGCTTAGACTGCGCGCGTGACGGGCTCCCCGCAGCTCGCCGACGGCCTGCTCGAACGCGAGGCCGAGTGGCGACGGATGCAGGCCCTGCTGACCGCCGTGCAGGCGGGGCAGGGCGCCCAGCTCTGCCTGCTCGGACCTCCCGGCGCGGGCAAGTCCAGTCTCCTTGCCGCCCTGGTCGAACGCGCCCGCGCCGACGGCCTGCGGGTGCTGCTCGCCTCGGCCGGACCGTTGGAGTCGCGCTCGCCGTTCGGTCTGGCCCGCCGGCTCTTCACCCGTGAGCTCGAACGGCTCACCCCGGCCGAGATCGCCGGCGTCTCCACCGGACTGGCCCGCACCGCCGTCGAGCACCTGATCGGCTCCAGCGCCGAGCCGGTCGAGCTCGGCGACATGCTCGCCAGCCTGACCTGGCTGCTGCGAGCGCTGGCCCGGCTCGGTCCCGTCCTGGTGGTCGCCGACGACGTGCAGTGGGCCGACGAGGAGTCGGTACTGCTGCTCGGCTCACTGCGCGAGCAGCTCGACGGACTCACTCTCGGCGTCGTGCTCGCCGCCCGGGAGGTGAGCGCCGAGACCCGTCAGCCCGCCCTGGCCGAGGTGGTCGCCGCCGGTGAGGTACTGCGCCCCGAGGCGCTCACCGCCACCGCCGTCGGCGCCGTGCTGGCCTCCTGCTGGGGCGGCGAGGTCGGTGCGGAGGTGGCCCAGGCCGCGCACGAGGTCAGCGGCGGCAACCCCTTCCTGGTCACCGCCCTGGCCCGCCTGCTGGCCGAGCGGGCCCCCGGCGAGCGGGGGGTGGCGGCGCTGCGGGCCGCGGTACCGGGCACCGTGATCGACGCCGTCGTGCAGCGGATCGCTGCATTGCCTGAGCCCGCGCGCGACCTGGCCCGCGCCGTCGCGATCCTGGACGGATCCACGCTGACCCTGGCCGCCGCCCTGGCCGGGACCGACCTGGAGACAGCGGCGCTGGCTGCCGACCGGCTCCGGGCCGCGGGGATCTTCGCTGCCGAGGGAGCACCGACGTTCCGGCACGGGCTGCTGCGCTCGGCGACGTACGCGACGATCGGGCACGACACCCGTGAGGCGCTCCACCGGCGCGCGGCAGCGCTGCTCGCCGGGACCGACCTCAACGCCGCTGCCGCCCAGCTGCTCTCGGCCGAGCCGACCGGCGACTGTACGGCGGCCGACGTGCTGGCCCGGGCCGGGCGCGACGCCCTCGACGCCGGTGCCCCGCAGTCAGCGGTGGCACTGCTGCGCCGGGCGGTGGCCGAGCCGCCTACCGCCGCCGAGCTGCCCCGCCTGCTGCTGGACCAGGGGCTGGCCGAGATGCGGACCCTCGACGCGGCCTGCGTGGAGACCCTGGACCGGGCGCTCGCCGTGGTCACCGCACCCGAGGACCGGGCCGAGGCGGCGCTCGCCCTGGCCCGGGCCTACGCCTACGCCGGCTTCCATGCGCTCGCGGCCGACGTGCTGGCCGAGGCCTGCGACGCGCTGCGCGGCACCGACAGCGAGCTGGAGCTGGAGGTCGAGGCGGCCTTCGTCGGCACCGCGATGCTGGTCTCCGAGCGCCGGGTCGAGGCACGCCGCCTGCTGGCGGCCCGCACCGACCTGACCGGGAGCACCCGCGGGGAGCGGCTCTTCCTGATCCAGCAGATGATGGCGGCCTCGGCGGCCAACCAGCCCGCCACGGTGCTCTTCGACCTCGCCGAGAAGGTGATCGGCGACTGGCCGACCAGCGACCAGTCACCCGAGTCGACCGAGTGGGTCTGGCCGCGTCTCCTGCTGGCGGCGATGGGGCGGCTCACCGAGGTCCGCCGACTCACCGACGACGGCTTCGCCAAGGCCGCCGCCAACGGGTCGATGGTCGGCTTCCTCAGCGCCACCTTCGTCCGCGGCTCGGTCGAGCTGTGGAGTGGGGACCTGATCGAGGCCGAGAGCCGGTTCCGGGCGATGCTGGAGCACGGTCGCGCGCTCAACGGCGGCGTGCTGGTGGAGACCCTCGCCGGGGGAGGGCTGGCCCAGGCGCTGGCCTTCCAGGGCCGGGTCGAGGAGGCGATGGCGCTGCTGGCGCCGTTCCCCGAGGAGTCCGGCGCCGACGCCCCGATCGAGGGGATGTCGATGCTCGCCTTCTGCCGGGCCGTGGTCCGCCAGCTCGCCGGTGACGACGAGGGCGCGCTCGCCTCGGCGCTCTACCTCGGCCGCCTGGTCGCCGAGCTCGACTGCGACTCGCCCACCTGGGTGGCCTGGCGGGCCCCGGCGATCACGGCGCTGTGGACCTTGGGCCGGGTCGAGGAGGCCCGGGCGATGGCCGCCGAGCACCTGGCGCTGTGCGAGCAGGCCGGTGCGGCGACCCTGCTGGCCGAGGCGCTCCACCTGGCCGGCGTGGTCGGCGAGGACGCGGAGCACTCCCGGGCGATGCTGGAGCGCTCGGTCGAGGTGGCGCAGAGCGTCGAGGGGCGGCTGCACGAGGTGATGGCACGGATGGCGTACGGCGCCTTCCTGCGCCGCACCGGGCAGCGTGCCGAGGCCCGCGAGCACCTGCGCCAGGCGCGCTGGTGGGCCGAGCAGGTCCACGCCGGCCACTTCGTCGCCCTGGCTGACAGCGAGCTGGCGGCTGCCGGGGTCAGGGCAGGTCGGCTCGACCTCTTCGGCTCCGGTGCCTTGACCGCCTCCGAGCTGCGGGTCTGCGAGCTGGCGGTGCAGGGGCTGCGCAACCGTGACATCGCCCAACGGCTCTACATCACCACCAAGACCGTCGAGGTCCACCTCTCCCGGGCCTACCGCAAGCTCGGCATCGTCGGCCGTGCCGACCTCGCTCTGGCGCTGGAGGCGTGATGCGGCCACGGATCCTGGGCGCCCTGGATGCGCTCACCGCCCTGGTGCGGGTCGTCGGTGGCCCCGGTGACCCGCAGGGCCGTGCGATCGTGTGGCGCTGGGCCGGGCAGGACCGGCCGGTCGACGCTGCCGGACTCGCCGCGGCGTTCGGCAGGGCACCGGCACGTGAGTGTCTGGCCGTTTTCGTGCCGGCCTCGGGGGAGAGCGAGTCGATCTGGCGCCGCGGCGAGGCGGCCACCGGATCGTCGTACCCGGTGCGGGTGGCCGACGTGCTGGGTTGGCCGGTGCTGGAGCTGCGTCACCGTGCCGGAGCGGCGACGGCGGAGGCGGCGGTCGAGCTGAGTGCGCTGGTGCAGGCCGTCGTGGACGGCTGGCCGGGGCCGCTGCGCCGGATCGTCGTGGTGGCCCAGGGGAACGGCGGGCTGGTGGTGCGCTCCGCGCTCGGCGTACGGGCGCTCGCGCACCAGCCGTGGAGCGACCTGGTCTCCGAGGTGATCACGCTCGGCACCCCGACCGCCGGGACCCGGACCGACGCCGTCACCGGGGGCATGGCCCGACGCGCCGACGAGGTCCTGGCGGGGATCGCGGTGCTGCCCCCGGAGGTGCTCGACGCACCGGCGCTGGACCACGTCGACTACCTGGTGGTGGCCGACTCCCGGGTCGCGCGACCGCACCCGTGGGGGAGGCTGCTGGGCAACGTGCTCTGGTTCCGGCACCGGGCCTCACCGCGCGGACGGCGGCTGGTCGACCTGTTCCCGACCGGGGAGCGCTTCGAGGTCGACGGGCTCGAGCATCCGTTGACCAACCACCCCGAGGTGCACGACGCCCTGCTGCGCTGGCTGGTCTGAGCCTGCGCGTGGCGACGGACCGGGTGTCTGCTGTCGGCGAACAGGGGCCGAGATCCCGTGGAAGTGGGGGTCGGCCCGACTAGGTTGGGCTTGTGACTGAGACGAACTTCCTCGCCGAGGATCTGGACAACCGCCTGCTCAAGGAGCGCATCGTCTTCCTCGCCGGTGAGGTGCGCGACGAGAACACGATGAAGCTGCACAAGCAGCTTCTGCTGCTTTCGGCCGCTGACCCCAAGGCGGACATCTACCTGCACATCCACTCGCCGGGCGGCTCCGTCGACGCCGGCATGATGGTCTACGACACGATGAACTACATCCCCAACGATGTCGTCACCATCTCCGTCGGCATGGCCGCCTCGATGGGGCAGTTCCTGCTCTGCGCCGGTGCCCCGGGCAAGCGCTTCGCGCTGCCGCACAGCCGGATCATGATGCACCAGACCTCGTCGGGCATCGGTGGCTCGGCCTCGGACATCAAGATCCAGGCCGAGGAGTCCAAGAAGCTCAAGGCGACGCTCCTGGGCGTCATCGCCGAGCGCACCGGCAAGTCCGTCGAGCAGGTCCGCGAGGACGCCGAGCGCGACCGCTGGTTCTCCGCCGACGAGGCCAAGGACTACGGACTCGTCGACCACGTCGTCACCAACGCCGCCCAGGCCCAGACCCAGAACTGAGGGACCACCGATGAACTACTACATCCCGCAGTGGGAAGAGCGCACCTCCTATGGCTTCCGCCGGGTCGACCCCTGGGCGAAGCTCTTCGAGGACCGGATCATCTACCTCGGCACGCCGATCTCCGACGACGTCGCCAACGCGATCATCGCCCAGCTGCTGTGCCTGCAGTCGATGAACCCCGACCAGGACATCTCGATCTACATCAACTCCCCGGGTGGCTCGTTCACCGCGCTGACGGCGATCTACGACACCATCCAGTTCATCAAGCCCGACGTGCAGACGGTCTGCATCGGCCAGGCCGCCTCCGCGGCCGCGGTCCTGCTCGCCGCCGGTGCGCCCGGCAAGCGGCTCGCGCTGCCCAACAGCCGGATCCTGATCCACCAGCCCTACACCGAGGGCACGTTCGGTCAGACCACCGACATCGAGATCCAGGCCAACGAGATCCTGCGGATGCGGTCCCTGCTCGAGAAGATGCTCGCCGACCACTCGGGCAAGTCGGTCGAGGAGGTCAGCCACGACATCGAGCGTGACAAGATCCTCACCGCCGCCGACGCCGTCGAGTACGGCCTGATCGACTCGGTCCTCGACTCGCTCAAGACCCCGGCCCTGGCCTGAGACACGCACCCCGTGGGTGGACACCTCGGTGCCACCCACGGGGTACCGTCAGACGGCTGGGCCGAGGGCCCATCCCACTTCCCGCAGCACGACCGTTTTACCCATTCGAAGGAGTCCGACCGTGGCACGCATCGGTGACGGAGGCGACCTACTGAAGTGCTCCTTCTGTGGGAAGTCGCAGAAGCAGGTCAAGAAGCTGATCGCCGGTCCCGGCGTCTACATCTGCGACGAGTGCATCGATCTGTGCAACGAGATCATCGAGGAGGAGCTCTCCGAGGGCTCCGGCGTCGAGCTCGCCGAGCTGCCGAAGCCGCGTGAGATCTTCGAGTTCCTCAACTCCTACGTGATCGGCCAGGAGCAGGCGAAGAAGTCGCTCGCCGTGGCCGTCTACAACCACTACAAGCGTGTCCAGGCGGGGCTCCAGCCCCTCGCCGGCAAGCACTCCAAGGACGAGACCGTCGAGGTCGCCAAGTCCAACATCCTCGTGATCGGTCCGACCGGGTGCGGCAAGACCTACCTGGCCCAGACGATGGCGCGGATGCTGAACGTGCCGTTCGCGATCGCCGACGCCACGGCGCTGACCGAGGCCGGCTACGTCGGCGAGGACGTCGAGAACATCCTGCTCAAGCTGATCCAGGCCGCCGACTACGACGTCAAGAAGGCCGAGACCGGGATCATCTACATCGACGAGATCGACAAGGTGGCCCGCAAGGCCGAGAACCCGTCGATCACCCGGGACGTCTCCGGTGAGGGCGTGCAGCAGGCGCTGCTGAAGATCATCGAGGGCACCACCGCCTCGGTGCCGCCCCAGGGCGGGCGCAAGCACCCGCACCAGGAGTTCATCCAGATCGACACCACGAACATCCTGTTCATCGTCGGTGGTGCGTTCGCCGGTCTCGACCACATCATCGAGCAGCGGGTGGGCAAGAAGTCCCTCGGCTTCACCGCGGAGGTCAAGACCGCTGCGGAGAAGGAGGCCGAGGACCTCCTCCAGTACGTCCGCCCCGAGGATCTGACCAAGTTCGGTCTGATCCCCGAGTTCATCGGCCGTCTGCCGCTGATCGCGAGCGTCAGCAAGCTCGACCAGGCCGCCCTGGTGCAGATCCTGACCGAGCCGCGCAACGCCCTGATCAAGCAGTACCAGAAGCTCTTCGACATCGACGGTGTGGACCTGGAGTTCACCGACGACGCCGTCGCCGCGATCGCCGACCACGCCCTGGAGCGGGGCACCGGTGCCCGCGGTCTGCGCGCCATCATCGAGGAGGTCCTCCTCCACGTGATGTACGAGGTGCCCTCGCGTGGCGACATCGCCAAGGTGATCGTCACCCGCGCCGTCGTGGAGGGCGAGGAGACCCCGACCCTGGTCCCGATCGAGGCCAGCGACGAGAAGCCGAAGAAGAAGTCCGCCTGACGCACGACTAGAACGGCATAGTCCATCTGGGCTATTTCGTTTGGGCGGGGTTAGCGCCATCCGGTCACGCCTGGGACACTTGTCGTACATTGTCGTGACCACTCGGGAGGTGACCAGGATGACGACGGAGCAGCGTGGCCCACTCGCGGCCTTCTTCGTGCTCGCCGTGGTCACGCTCGGTCTGTTGGCCCACGCCTTGCGCACCGACGCGGCCAGCCTCTTCGTGGCTCCGGCGCAGTCGGTGATCGGGGGAGCGGTGCTCGCACCGTTGCCCCAGCAGGTGATCGACGCCCACGACGCGCAGCTGCGCTCGCGGCACGGGGGTCCCGGCTCGGTGATCACCGACCAGGTCGTGACCCACATGGTCGCCGTCGGCACCGTGGAGCGCAGCGCCGACCAGCTCGCCGCTGCCTCGGGGGTCCCGGGTGCCCTGGTCCACGACCCGGTCAAGATGGTCACCCAGACCCTCAACTCCGTCTCCGGCCTGACCGGTGAGGTGCTGACCGGCGCGACCACCCTGGTCACCCAGGTCGTCGATGGCGTCCTGACCAGCGTCGCCGAGCCGGCCTCCACCTCGGTGCACAGCGTCACCGCCCTGTTCAGCAGCAGCTACACCAGCCCGACCGCGCTGAGCACCGACACCACCTCCACCGCGACGCCCGAGGCGAGCGAGGAGGCCAGCCCCTCGACCTCCGACGACCCGTCGGCCTCGCCCTCGGACTCGGGCTCGCCCAGCGCCTCGAGCGACACCCGCTCCCAGAAGGGCAAGGAGAACTCGCGGGGCCGGCCGGGCCAGAAGGGCAGCGCCTCGGCGTCGCCGTCGGCCACCTCCGGCGCCAGCCCCAGTGCGAGCCCGAGCGCCAGCGCCAGCAGCGGCAACAACCGCGGTGGACGCTGGGGAAGCGACTCGACCAAGGCGTGGGGGAGCAACGGCTCGGACAAGGGCTCCTCACAGGGCAAGTCCCAGGGCAAGTCGAAGGGGAAGGGCAACGGCTCGTCCGCCTCGGCCAGCGCCAGCGCGACCCCCTCGGCCTCGGCCAGCAACGACTCCTCCACTGACTCGTGGCGTGGCCACGGACGCGGTAACGGCAAGGCCAAGGGCCGTAGCTGACGCCCCTGAGGGGCGCCACCCTCGCCGACGGTCTCGACGACCTGCCGACGACCTCTTAACGACAGAGGACCCTCTCAACGACACGAGGCCCCCACCCGAAGGTGGGGGCCTCGTCGTCGGACGGGGAGGCTCAGCTCTCCTCGGCCGGCACGATCTCGGCCGTGACGGCCAGCTCGGTCAGGCTGTCGTCGGTGACGAAGGTCAGCTCGCCCACGACCCGGGCGGCCTTGCGCAGGTCATCGACGGCCTTCTCGGCACCGGAGATCAGCGCGGCGGGGCCGGTGATGGTGGCCGAGGCGAGCTCGGTGCGCATCGAGACCTTCGCCTGCGACTTCACCCCGCGCAGGCCCTTGAGCGCTGCGGCGACGCCGTCGAGGATGCTGGCGTCGGCGGCTGCGGCCGAGCCCAGCTCGATCGCCTCGGGCCACGAGGCACGGTGCACCGAGCCCTCCTGCCACCAGGACCAGACCTCTTCGGTGGCGTAGGGCAGGAACGGCGCCAGCAGACGCAGCTGGACGTGCAGCGCCGCGGCGAGGGCGGCCTTGGCCGAGGCCGAGGCCCAGCCACCGTCGACGTCGTACGCACGCTCCTTGACCAGCTCCACGTAGTCGTCGCAGAACTCCCAGAAGAACTTCTCCGCGGCCTCCAGGGCACTGGTGTAGTCGTAGGCCTCGAACGCCGACGTGGCCGTCTCGATGACGTCCTTGAGCCGCGCGATCAGGGCGGTGTCGACCGCCTCGGCGATCGCGACGTTGTTCAGCTCGGTGGCGTTGACCGAGCCGAGCACGAACTTCGAGGCGTTGAGCACCTTCAGCGCGAGTCGGCGGCCGACCTTCATCTGGGTCTCGTCGAAGGGCGAGTCCAGACCCGGACGGGCCAGGGCGGCACGCCAGCGGACGGCGTCGGCACCGAACTTGTCCAGGATCTCGGTCGGGACGACGACGTTGCCCTTGGACTTCGACATCTTCTTGCGGTCCGGGTCCAGGATCCAGCCCGAGAGCATCGCCGTCTTCCACGGCACCACGCCGTTCTCGGCGTTGGAGCGGACCACGCGGCTGAACAGCCAGGTCCGGATGATGTCGTGACCCTGCGTGCACAGGTCCATCGGGAAGACCCGCTCGAACAGGTCGTCGTCGCTGCCCCAGCCGCCGGCGATCTGCGGAGTGAGGGAGGAGGTCGCCCAGGTGTCCATCACGTCCGGGTCGCCGATGAAGCCGCCGGCAACGCCGCGCTGGTCGGCGGTGAAGCCTTCGGGCACGTCGGTCGACGGGTCGATCGGCAGCTGCGCCTCTGTCGGCAGGATCGGGTTCGTGTAGTCGGGCTCGCCCTCGGCGTCGAGGGTGTACCAGACCGGGAACGGGATGCCGAAGTAGCGCTGGCGCGAGATCAGCCAGTCGCCGTTGAGGCCGCTGACCCAGTTGTCGTAGCGGTGCTGCATGTGGGCGGGCAGCCACTGGATCGTGCGGCCGGCCTCCAGCAGGTGCTCGCGCAGGTCGGCGTCGCGGCCACCGTTGCGGATGTACCACTGACGGGTGGAGACGATCTCGAGCGGCTTGTCGCCCTTCTCGTAGAAGTTCGCCATCCGCTGGGTCGGCTTCGGCTCGCCGTCGAGGTCGCCGCTCTCACGGAGCTTGGCGACCATCGCCTCGCGGGCGCTGTGCGGGGTCTTGCCCTTGAGATCGTCGTACGCCGTCACCGCAGCGTCGGAGGTGAGCCACTCGGGCGTCTCGGCGGTGAAGCGGCCGTCGCGGCCGATCAGGGTGCGCACCGGGAGCTGGAGCTCGCGCCACCACTGCACGTCGGTGAGGTCACCGAAGGTGCAGCACATCGCGATGCCGGCGCCCTTGTCGGGCTCGGCGGCGGGGTGGGCCACGACGGGGACCTCGACGCCGAAGATCGGCGAGGTGACGGTGGTGCCGAAGAGCGGCTGGTAGCGCTCGTCGTCGGGGTGGGCGATCAGGGCGACGCAGGAGGCGATCAGCTCCGGACGCGTGGTCTCGATGAAGATGTCGGACCCGTCGGGTGCGTGGAAGGCGACCCGGTGGTAGGCACCGGGGTACTCCCGGGCCTCCAGCTCGGCCTGAGCGACGGCGGTCTGGAAGGTGACGTCCCACAGCGTGGGGGCCTCCTGCAGGTACGCCTCGCCGCGGGCGACGTTGCGCAGGAACGCCTTCTGGCTGGCGACCTGGGACTTCTGTCCGATCGTCGTGTACTGGTAGTTCCAGTCGAAGGAGAGGCCCAGCGTGCGCCACAGCGCCTCGAAGACCGCCTCGTCCTGCTCGACCAGCTCGTTGCACAGCGCGACGAAGTTGGGGCGGCTGATCGAGACCTGGCGCGAGCCGGGCTTCTCCGGAGGGGTGAAGTCGGGGTCGTAGGGCAGCGAGGCGTCACACCGCACGCCGTAGTAGTTCTGCACCCGGCGCTCGGTCGGCAGGCCGTTGTCGTCCCAGCCGATCGGGTAGAAGACGGCCTTGCCGCGCATCCGGTTGAACCGGGCCATCAGGTCGGTGTGGGTGTAGGAGAAGACGTGACCGACGTGCAGTGAGCCCGACACGGTCGGCGGGGGAGTGTCGATCGAGTAGACGTTCTCCCGCGGCTGGGTGCGGTCGAAGGCGTAGGTCTCGTCGTCCTTCCAGGCCGCGGACCACTTCGCTTCGAGACCTTCGAGCGCCGCCTTGTCCGGTACGGCCGCGCCGCTGGTGGCGGTCGGGGTCCCAGACTGTTCGGCGGTCTCGCTCAGATTCTCGGTCATAAGGCGAAATCCTAGGGTCCTCACAGTGCTACGACGAATCAGGTTGCTCGCACGCGCGCACCTAGACTGAACCGCGTCATGACTGAACTTCCCGAAGAGCACGTCGCAGCACGCCCCGCTCAGACCTTCGCCGAGGCCGAGGAGGCGCTGCTCTCGCGCTGGCCCGAGACCCGGCTGGAGCCCTCCCTGGACCGGATCCGCGCCTTCACCGAGATCCTCGGTGACCCGCAGGCCGCCTACCCGGTGATCCACCTGACCGGCACCAACGGCAAGACCTCGACCAGCCGGATGATCGACTCCCTGCTGCGTGCCTTCGACCTGCGCACCGGCCGCTTCACCTCCCCGCACGTGGAGAAGATGAGCGAGCGGATCAGCATCGACGGCGAGCCGTTGAGCGACGAGGACTTCGTCGAGGCGTTCAACGACGTCGCGCCGTACACCCACGTCGTCGACGCCGACCAGCCGCACCCGCTCTCCTTCTTCGAGACGGTGGTGGGGATGGCCTACGCCAAGTTCGCCGAGGCGCCGGTCGACGTCGCCGTCGTCGAGGTCGGGATGGGCGGCGGCTGGGACGCCACCAACGTCGCCGACGGCACCGTCGCGGTGATCACGCCGATCGCCCTGGACCACGCCGCCTACCTGGGCTCCACCACCACCGCGATCGCGCGGGAGAAGGCCGGGATCATCAAGGCCGGCGCCACTGTCGTCGTGGCGGCCCAGACGCCCGACGTGCTGGAGGTGCTCACCGAGCGCGCCGACGAGGTCGGCGCCACCCTGCTTCTCGAGGGCCGCGACTTCGCGGTGCTCACCACGACCGCCGCCGTCGGTGGCCAGGTGACCTCCCTCAAGGGCCTGCGTGGTGAGTACGACGACCTCTTCCTGCCCCTCTACGGCGCCCACCAGGCGCAGAACGCCGCGGTCGCGCTGGCGGCCGT
Source organism: Nocardioides sp. (assembly GCF_030150155.1). Taxonomy (GTDB): domain Bacteria; phylum Actinomycetota; class Actinomycetes; order Propionibacteriales; family Nocardioidaceae; genus Nocardioides. The sequence goes on along the minus strand of NZ_JASLGR010000021.1, from coordinate 39,302 downwards.
CGAGGCCTTCCTCGGTGGCGGCGAGACCGGCGCACCGCTGGGCGACGACCTGATCCGGGCCGCGTTCGCCGAGGTCACCTCGCCGGGCCGCCTGGAGCTGGTCCGGCGTTCGCCCACGATCATCCTCGACGCCGCGCACAACCCGCACGGAGCCGAGGCGACCGCCGCGGCCCTGGAGGAGTCCTTCACCTTCTCCCCGCTGATCGGTGTCATCGGCGTGATGGGGGACAAGGACGTCGAGGGCGTCCTGGCCGCCTTCGAGCCGCACCTGGAGCGGGTCGTCCTCACCCAGAACTCGCAGCCGCGCTCGATGCGCGCCGAGCGTCTGGCCGAGGTCGCCCTAGAGATCTACGGGGAGGACCGGATCACGGTCGTGCCCGACCTGGCCACGGCGATCGACGTCGCCGCCGCGCTGGCCGAGAGCGAGTCGAACGACTCGCTCAGTTCGGGAGCCGTGCTCGTCACCGGCTCCGTCGTCACCGTGGGCGAGGCCCGGGTGCTGTTGGGAGGGCCCAAGTAATGAGCGACCAGAGCAACGACCTGTCCCCGCTGGACTCGGCGGTCGACCCGGAGCGGAGCAAGAACCCGCGCCGCGGGATGTGCGCCGCGGTGCTCTCGCTGGAGGCGATCACGCTGGGGCTCACCACGCCGGTGATGATCTCGGTCAACGACGTCGCGGCCGGCTGGGCCGTGCTGATCGGCGTGGGGCTGTGCGTGCTGTGCGTGCTCGCCGCCGGGATGCTGCGCCGGCCCAGCGGCTACTACCTGGGCTGGGCGATCCAGGTCGCCGCGATCGCGCTCGGCTTCGTGGTCTCGATGATGTTCGTGCTGGGCATCATCTTCGGTCTGCTGTGGGCGATGGCCGACATCCTGGGCCGCCGGATCGAGTCCGACCGTGCTGCCGCGTTCGCCGCCTTCGACAGGGCTGTCGCCGAGACGTCCGCCGTGCCTGGATATGGTCAGTCCCATGAGTGAGCGCACCTTTGTCATCCTCAAGCCCGACGCGGTCAAGCGTGGGCTCGTGGGCCAGATCCTGTCGCGGTACGAGGCGAAGGGTCTGGAGATCGTCGCGCTCGATGCCCGCACCATCGACGGTGAGCTCGCCGACCGGCACTACGCCGAGCACGTCGAGCAGGAGTGGTATCCGCCGCTGCGCACCTTCATCACCTCGGGTCCGCTGGTCCCGCTGGTGCTCGAGGGCGACGAGGCGATCGCCGTCGTCCGTGCGATGAACGGCGCCACCGACGGCCGCAAGGCCGCCCCCGGCACCGTCCGCGGGGACCTGTCCCTGTCGGGGCGCGAGAACCTGGTGCACGCCTCGGACTCCACCGAGTCCGCAGCGCGCGAGATCGCTCTCTGGTTCCCCGGTCTGGCCTGAGCCATGACCGAGACGGGCGGGGCGGGCGTGGCCGGCGGAGCCGGTGGCATCGAGGTCATCGAGGTCACGGCGATGCCCGACGTCCGGGCCGTCTCGACGCTCTTCACCGACGTGTGGGGGCAGAGTGACGAGGGCGCCCCGCTGCACAGCGAGGTGATGCGGAGCCTGCTGCACGCCGGCGGAGCCGTCACCGTCGCCCGCTCGGGCTCTCGGCTGCTGGGTGCTGCGGTGCTCGCTCCCGCGACGCCCGCCGGGACGGCGTACTCGCTGCTGGCGGCCGTCGCCCCCGGCACCGCCGACCGTGGCATCGGTCGCGCGATCAAGCTGCGCCAGCGCGAGTGGGCGCTGGCGCGCGGGATCAGCCAGATCCGCTGGACCTTCGACCCGCTGGTGGCCCGCAACGCCCGGTTCAACCTGAGTGTCCTGGGGGCCACCGCGGCCAGCTACGAGGTCGCCTTCCTGGGCACCGCCGCCGACGACCCGTCTACGCCGGAGGAGGACCGCCTCGACGTGGTCTGGGACCTCACCTCCGAGCCGTCGGTCGAGGAGCTCTCCTTGGGCGGTACGCCGATCGCCTCGGGCCCCGACGGGGCGCCGTTCGTCCGCGCCGAGGGTGAGGGCCGCTGGATCCGGGTGCCCCACGACGTGGTCGCCCTGCGCCGCACCCAGCCCGCGCAGGCCGAGGACTGGCGGCTCGCGGTCCGTGAGCAGTTCCTCGACGCCTTCGCCGCCGGCCTGGTCGCCACCGGTGTCAGCCGGTCGAGCTGGTACCACCTCACCCCGGCGTAACTGAGTCACACCTGTCACACCCGTCACGGCGTGTCTGGGGCTTGTCAGCGGGGGCTCCCGCTTAGCCTCGGATAGACGCGTTGTCCTGTCGCGTCCCTTCCCCGAATACAGGACGGCGCAAGGTGAAGGTGCTGCGGTGATGTTCCAGTGATGGCCAATCCCATCCTCGGCCGCGACATGGCGGTCGATCTGGGCACGTCCACGACTCAGGTGTACGTGCGAGGCAAGGGCGTGCTCGTGAACGAGCCCACGTCCTCTGAGGGGTCTGCCCCGATCCGTGACGGCGTGATCGCCGACTTCGACTCGACGGTCGCGCTGCTGACCTCCCTGATCCAGCGGGTCCACCAGCGGCGCTACCTGGCCCGACCGCGGATGCTGGTCGCGGTGCCGTCGCTGACCACGGCGGTGGAGCGGCGTGCGATCAAGGAGGCCGCCTACCAGGCCGGCGCCCGGCACGTGATCCTGGTCGACGCGCCCCTGATGGCCGCGATCGGCGTCGGGCTCCCCGTCCACCGCCAGGCCGGCACGATGGTCGTCACCCTCGGCTCCGGCCTGAGCGAGATCGCGGTGCTGAGCCTGGGCGGCGTGGTCGCCTCCACCTCGGCGCGGGTCAACGGCGCCGACCTGGACCGCGCGATCGTGGCCTGGATGCGCTCCGAGCACGGCCTCGTGATCAGCGAGCAGACCGCCGAGGACCTCAAGCTCGAGCTCGGCACCGCCTGGCCGCTGGCCGACCGGGAGTCCCTCGAGATCGCCGCCCCCGACCTGAACGGCCTCAGCCGCACCATCAGCGTCTCCGGCGCCGACATCCGGCACGCCCTGGTCGAGCCGCTGGGCGACATCATCGAGGCCATCGGCGAGACCCTCGACGTCACGCCCGGCCTGGCCGGCGACATCCGCAACCACGGCCTGATGCTCACCGGCGGCGGCGCGCTGCTGCCCGGCATCGACGTGCTGCTCAGCCACGAGCTCAAGCTCCCCGTCCTGCTCGCCCCCTCGCCGATCGACGCGATCGTCGGCGGCGCCGGGCACTGCCTCGACGACGCCGAGCTGCTCCGCAGCGTCCTGGTCGCCGACCGGAGGGTCGCCTGATGACGTTGCTGGAACGCCCCACCCAGGAGCCGAGCGCGCCCCGCGGCGTCGCCCACCCGCGCTCCGGTGAGCCGCGCCCGCGCGGCCATCGGCGTTCCACCCTGATCGCGCTGCTGCTGGCCTGCGCGGTCCTGATCGTGCTCGACCTGACCAGTCCGACGCTGGACCCGGTCCGCCGGGTCGCGGGCGAGATCTACGGTCCGATGGAGGACGCCACCGCCTCGGTGGCACGTCCGGTGACCGACCTGCCCGAATGGTTCCGCACGCAGAAGTCGCTCCGTGCCGACGTACGGCAGCTGAAGGCCGAGAACGAGGCACTGACCCAGCAGCTGCGCACCGGCGCCTTCGATCGCAACCGGCTCGCCGAGTACGACGGCCTCACCTCGCAGGCGCAGAACCTCGGCTACGCGATGGTGCCGGCCCACGTGATCGCCTACGGCGCCGCGCAGAGCTTCGAGCGCACTGTCACCATCGACGCCGGTTCCGACTCCGGCATCGCCGCCGACATGACCGTCGTCGCCGCCCAGGGCCTGGTCGGACGCGTCCTGCGCGTCACCAGCACCACCGCGACGGTGCTCCTGATCGTCGACGCCGACTCCGTGGTCGGTGGCCGCACCGGCTCCTCGATGGAGGTCGGCTTCGTCCGCGGCAGCGGTGACCTCGGCGGCACCAGCAGGCTCGACCTGGAGCTGCTCGACCAGACCGACCGCCCGGCCAAGGGCGACACCGTCGTCACGTGGGGCAGCGGCAAGGGCGCTCCCTACGTCTCGGGTGTCCCGATCGGGTCGGTCGACTCGGTCTACTCCACGGTGCGCGACTCCACCCAGCGCGCCAAGATCACGCCGTACGTCGACTTCACCAAGCTCGACCTGGTCGGCGTCGCCGTCCCCAGCGGCACGAAGAGCGACCGCGCCGTGATCGGCGTCGACGGGAGTCTCAAGTGACCGGCATCGACCTGCGCAGGATCGCACCCTGGGTGCTCTCGGCGGTGCTGGTCAGCATCGCGTTCGTGCTCCAGGTGAGCGTCTTCGACACGTTCTCCTGGCACGGTGCGGTCCCCGACCTCGCCCTGCTCGTCGTGGTCGCCGCCGCCCTGGTGCGCGGCAGCCAGTTCGGCCTGATCCTCGGCTTCGCGACCGGGCTGCTGCTCGACGTCGCCCCGCCCGCCGACCACCTCGCCGGGCGCTGGGCGCTCGCGCTGCTGATCGTGGGCCTGATCGCCGGCCGCGTGGGGGAGTCCCTGCGCGAGGAGGAGCGGGAGCGTCCCCGCGTCAACGTCGTGGTGGCCACCGCCCTGGCCTGCAGCTTCGCGGGGACCAGCATCTTCGCCCTGCTCGGTCTGGTGCTGCGTGACCCGGCCGTCTCGGTCGGCGACCTGCTCGGCCCGGTCGGTGCCGGTCTGGTCTGGGACCTGATCGCCACCCCGTTCGTGGTCCCGGTCGTGATGCTCGCCTTCCGCCGGCTCGACGCCCTGCTCACCCCGGCCCCGGCGGTGGAGTGAGGTGGCTCGTTCCACCGGCACCACCTCGCGCCTGCGGCTGATCGTGCTGCAGGCGCTGGTCTTCTCCCTCTTCGCCACCCTCCTGGTGCGGCTGTGGTATCTCCAGGTCGACCAGGGGCCGACGTACACCGCCAAGGCCGCCTCGCAGTCGGTCCGCAACGTCACGGTGCAGCCCGACCGTGGCCTGATCGTCGACGACATGGGCCGCCCGCTGGTGACCAACACCAAGGTGTGGGTCGTCTCGATCGACAAGAACACCCTGGCCAAGCTCGACGACGCCGACGAGCCGATCCTGCTCAAGCGGGTCTCCAAGGCCGTCGGGGTCTCGGTGGCCGACATCCAGAAGGCGCTCGACGACTGGAACGGCTCGCGCTACGAGCCCGTCGAGATCGCCGAGGACGTCCCGGAGAAGGTCGCGCTGGCGATCCTGGAGCAGCCCGAGGACTACCCGGCCGTGGTCGCCACCCAGCAGTCCGTGCGCGACTACCCGCAGCCCTACGGGGTCAACCTCGCGCACGTGCTCGGCTACCTCAGCCCGATCACCGAGACCGAGTACGACGCCGCCAAGAAGGCCTCGGACCCCTCGCTCAACGCCACCTCGGCGGTGGGCCGGGCCGGCGTGGAGAAGCAGTACGACGAGTGGCTGCGCGGGATGCCGGGCCAGACCACCGTCCCGGTGGACTCGCTCGGTCGCCCGACCGGTGCGGGCACCACCACCGCCGCTCAGGCCGGCGACACCCTCGTCACCAGCATCGACGCCAAGGTCCAGGCCACCGTCGAGAAGCAGCTCGCCGGCGCGATCAGCACCGCGCGCAAGACCTACGACAAGGTCACCCACAAGAACTACGTCGCCGACTCCGGGGCCGCGGTCGTGATGGAGGCCAAGACCGGCCGCATCGTCGCGATGGCCAGCCAGCCGACGTACGACCCGAGTGTCTGGGTCGGCGGGGTGACCACCAAGCAGCTCAAGGACCTCACCTCCGAGGCGTCCGGCAACCCGCTGCTCGCACGGGCCACGCAGGGGCTCTTCGCCCCGGGGTCGACCTGGAAGCCGATCATGACCACCGGCGCGATCAGCGGCGGGATGAGCACCGGGACCCGGCTGGACTGCAGCAGCGGCCTGCAGATCGGCAACCGCTGGTTCAAGAACTACGAGTCCGAGTCCTACGGTGCGATCACCTTCGCCCGGGCGCTCGAGGTCTCCTGCGACACCTTCTTCTACCGGGTCGGCCTGAACTTCTGGAACAAGTACGGCTCGGACCCGGCCAACGCGAACGCCAAGGACCCGCTCGCCGCGGCGGCGCGGTCGTTCGGCTTCGGCTCCAAGACCGGCATCGACCTGCCCGGTGAGGCGGCCGGCCGGGTGGGGGACCGCAGGTGGCGTGAGAGCTACTACGAGGCCACCAAGTCGACGTACTGCGATATGGACAAGAAGGGCACTGCCAAGACCGACTTCATGAAGAGGTTCGCCCACGAGTTCTGTCTTGAGGGCAACTACTTCCGGCAGGGCGACTCGGCCAACTTCACCATCGGTCAGGGCGACACGATGGTCACCCCGCTCCAGCTGGCCCGCGCCTACGCCGCGATCTCCAACGGCGGCACGCTCTACCAGCCGACCATCGCCAAGGCCGTCGTCTCCGAGGACGGGCACGTGCTCTCGACGGTGAAGCCGACCGTGGTGCGCAAGGTCAAGGTCACCTCGAAGGCGATCGACTACGTCAACGAGGCGCTGCTCGGCACGCCCAAGGTCGGCACCCTGGCCTGGAAGTTCAACGGCTTCCCGCTCGACCAGATCAAGCTGCGCGGCAAGACCGGCTCCGCCGAGGTCGAGGGCAAGCAGTCCACCTCGTGGGTGGCCACCTACGACAAGAACTACGTCGTCATCATGATGGTCACCCAGGGCGGCACCGGGTCCGGCACCGCCGGTGAGCCCGTCCGCAACATCTGGAACGCCCTGTACGGCGTGCAGAGCGACGGCTCGATCGCGAGCTCGAAGTCCGCCATCCCCGGCGTCACGCCGCCCAAGGCGCTGCCGACGTTCGCCAAGGACGGCGCGATCCTGCCGCCCACCTCCATCGCGTCGGCGGGAGCCTCGAAGTGAACACCCCCACGTTCGGATCCCAGCAGTGGTGGCGTCGGATCGACTGGTTCCTTCTGGTCGCCGTCGGTGGCCTGGTGACCTTCTCGGTGCTGCTGGTCTGGTCGGCCACCTCCCACCGTGACCTGCTCACCGGCGGGGACTCCGGCCTCTTCTTCCGCAAGCAGCTCACCAACGTCATCATCGGCGCCGTCATGATGGCGGCGGTGTGGGTGGCCGGGCAGCGCTGGATGCGGATCGGGGTGACGCTGGTCTACCTGGCCGCGATCGTCGGTCTGGTCCTGGTGCTGGTCGCCGGCACCACGATCAACGGCTCCCGCTCCTGGCTCGACGTCGGCGGGATGTCGCTGCAGCCCTCGGAGTTCGCCAAGCTCGCCGTCGTCGTCGGGATGGCGATGGTCTTCGCCGAGCGCTCCCGGGGCACCTGGACGATCGCGTCGCGCGACGTGATCGCGATGCTGGCGATCGCGGCGGTGCCGGCCCTGCTGATCATCGCCCAGCCCGATCTGGGCACCATGCTCGTGCTGACCGCGACCGTGCTCGGCGTACTCGCTGCGGCGGGCACGCCGCGTCGCTGGCTCCTCGGCCTGGTCGTCGTCGGCGTGGCCGGGGCGACCGCCGCGGTGCTGGGCGGCGTCCTCAAGCAGTACCAGATCGACCGGTTCATGGCGTTCACGAACCCGGCGCTGGACCCGCAGGGGGCCGGCTACAATACCGTCCAGGCCCGGATCGCGATCGGCAACGGCGGCCTCTTCGGCCAGGGCCTCTTCGACGGCACCCAGACCAAGGCCGGCTTCGTCCCCGAGCAGCACACCGACTTCATCTTCACCGTCGCCGGCGAGGAGCTCGGCCTGGTCGGCGCGATGGTCCTGATCGGCCTGCTCGGCGTCGTGCTGTGGCGCGCCCTGCGCCTGGCCCGCCGCACCGACGACCCCTTCACCCGCGTCGCTGCCGCCGGGATCGCCTGCTGGTTCGGCTTCCAGGCCTTCCAGAACATCGGCATGTGCCTGGGCATCATGCCCGTCACCGGCGTCCCCCTGCCCTTCGTCTCGTACGGCGGCAGCTCGATGTTCGCCAGCCTGCTCGCTGTGGGACTCCTGCAGAACCTCTACTCCCGCGAGGTCCGCAGCGGCCGCCGCGACGACGCCGACCTGCGCACCGCCCTCTCACGGCGGCCCGTCGAGTCCGTGACAGGCTCGTCGCTCCGGGCTTAGGAAGGGAGCACGAAGGCGGTCTCCAACTCCTCCGAGGTCGGTTCGAAGATGTCGGGCAACGCGATCCCGGGCAGGAGTGCGACGTCGAAGATCTCTTCGACCTGGCCCTCGAAGCGGACGAACCCCATGATCTGGCCGGTCTCGATATCCACGATCCAGATCCCGCATTCGCGGTCCTCGAGCCGGGCGGTCAGGGGGAGGCCCCCGAACGTGGTCGCCTCGCGCACCTTGGACAGGCCGACGAAGGCGTAGCGGCCGGCGAAGGCAAGGCCACGGGTGAAGCCGGGCAGCGTGGCCACGGTGGTCACCTCTCCGGTCTCGACATCGACTCGGGCCAGGGAGCCCTGGCCGGACTCCAGCACCCAGAGGGTGTCCTGATACCAGCGCGGGGAGTGCGGCATGGAGAGCCCCGAGGCGACGATCCGGTCAGTCTCCACGTCGATGATGACGCCGCCGTCGGCCTTGGTCGGGCGCCAGCCGCCGGCGGTGTCGGTGGTGCCGAGCGCGGTCACGTACTTCACCCGGTCCTCGACGATCGCCATCCCGTTGAGGTGGCAGCGGTCCTCGGCGGCCAAGTCTGAGATGAACGACGGCTTCCAGCGGGGGACGAAACTGTGGAGCCCGTCGAAGGTGACCAGACAGGAGAAGCGGGTGTTGACCGCCCAGATCTGGTCGCCGATCCACCCGACGTCATGGATCCGAATGTCGCCGGTGGCGAGCATGGTCCGGGGCGCGAAGACGGCGTCGTTCTCCTCCTCGGTCCGGTCGGCGAGTCCGGGCACGTCGACCATCGTCCAGACCTCGTTGCGGGTGCCGAGGGCAAGCATGCCCGGGCGGTAGGCAATTCCCATCGGCTTGTCGAACTGGCGGAAGTGAGTGTTGAAGGTGCCGTTGAGTGCACGCATCATCACCACGCGGCCACTCTGGTACGTCGTGGCCACCAGCGAGCTGTGCAGCAGCGTGAGCAGTTGAGCGACGTTGGTGGTCGCCACGCTTTCGAAGCCGGTCAGGCCTTCCGTGGTGGGGGCCCCGGATCGGTTCTCCAGCGTCTCGCGAGCGTGTTGGGCGCTGGCCGCGACGGTGGCTAGGTGGGGGCCGAGGTCGTCGGGGCCCAGTGGTGTGACCGGCGTGGCGGGGGCGAGGGCCGGCGGCGTCGCCCAGGACAGCCCCAGGTCGTTGCCGAGCCGGGCGAGCTGCTCGGCGGGGCGGGCGATCAACTCATGCAGGCTGACCGACGTCCAGCGAGTACGGGGCAGACGCGCGAGGTCGGAGGTGGCCTGGTCGACGATCCGGCACCACTGGGCGGTGATGACCTGACGCAGGTCGGAGGGATCGAGGTCGCGCCACTGCGGCACCAGGGGGAAGGACCAGGCCGGTCCGGTCCACCCGGGTAGATCGGGCTCGCTGACGGCGGTTCCGTGGGTCCAGGCGTCCCGCATCAGCGCGAGGGATTCGGCCGGGTCGCGGTGGACGAAGACGAAGGAGGCATCTGGCCAGGCCTCGGCCAGGAACGGCACCTGGAGAGCCGCGGCGGGCCAGGTGCCGACGAGTCGGTTGCTCGGGTCGACCCCGAGGTCGTGCTCGAGGTCGGTGATGGTGACCCGCCGGGCATCGGAGGCAAAGAGTCGCGCGGAGTCGTAGCCTCGTTCGGCTGGCGTGAGTTTCGGCTGGCTCTCGGTCAGGCCGCGGCCACGAGGGAGGCCGGTGGCCCCCGAGGCCTGCGCCAGAACGGCAGCGACGAGGTCGCCGCCTGCTCCGGGTGCGGCGATGACGAAAACGGGGCGAACGAGGCCGTGGGGCCGGTCGGGTGACACGAGCAGGCAGAACTTTCAGTCGGATCGGAGTGAACAGGCCGTGGGGGCCCGGCCATCGAGGACAGTCGGGCCCCCACGACGCGATGCGTTGTGGCTGAAAACTACTTCTTCTTCTTCTTGGACTTCTTCTTCTTCTTGACCGGCTTCGGGATGGCGAACTGCTTGCTGGTCGCCGTGCCGGGCAGGAATTCACCGTTCGTGTCGCGAGCGCCGATCGTGAGGGTCAGCGTTTTGCCGACATCCGCCGTGGCGACCTTGTACATCGCGGCCCGGCTCACGACGGAGGTGCCGCGCTTCCAGGTGTAGGTGAAGGCGACATCGTCGGCGACGTTCCACGCGCCGACGGCCCCACGAAGAACGGCACCGGCCTTGGCCGTGCCGCTGATAGCCGGCGCCGACGTCGCCTTCAAGGTGCGGCCGAGGGTGAAGTTCAGGCCACTCACCTTGGCACCGGAGGCGACCTTGATCTTCGTCGCGGTGTCGGCCGAGAAGCCGGTCTTCCAGAACTGCGGGATGAAGGTGACCGCGTTGGGGTCGTAGTTGTTGCTCTGGTTGAACGGGTTCCAGCGGTAGCCGGTTGCCTGAAGCAGGTACGTCCCGGGAGCGACCCGCATCGTCAGGGTGTCGCCGGACTCTCCGTAGGTGTAGCCCGCCCGGTTCCCGTTGAGGGTGGTGAGCGTTCCCGTGACGCTGCTGTCTGCCGCGCGAGTGGAGGCGGGCAGCGTGATCTTGGTCGAGATGTAGCCATAGCGCTTGAGCTGGGATCCGCCGACGTTGATCGCACCCTTGACCGGCACGGTGAACTTGGTGGCCCCGTTGAAGGACGAGGCACCCTGGAAGGCGGAGACCGCATCGCCCTGTTCCGACTCGGCCCGCACCTTGTAGGTTCCGGGTGCCAGCGAGGACGCCAGGATCTCCCAGCCGCCATCGCGGTGCGTGTAGGTGCTGGCCACGTAGTTGCCGTAAACGTCGAAGACCGTCACGGCTCCGGGGTGGGCGATGTTGCGGTCGTCGGTGACGGTGCCGAAGATGCCGCTGCTGCGGTCGACCGGGCTCCGGTCCAGCGTCATGTTCTGGGTGACCGCACCGTCGGCCCCGAGGGCGAAGGTGGTCACATCCGGCGAAGGCAGACTCCAGGGGTAGTCCGGGTGGATGTCGCCCAGGAACTCCGCCTTGTAATCGTTCCAGCCGTCGTTGGCGCGGAGGGTGTAGGTGCCGGCCGCCAACGTCTGGTTGAAGACGAACGCACCCTTGTCGTCGGTGTACTCATACCCGCGTGAGTACCAGGAGCCGCCAACGTTCTGGAAGAGCGTGACGCTGACGCCGCTGAGCTTGGCGGCGCCCGTGCCGGTCACGGTGCCGGTCACACGGGTCGGGCCGACGGGAGTCGCCGGTGCGATCAAGGTGGCGGCAGGGGCCGCGGTCAGACCTTCGGCGGAGACCGTGAGGGTGGCGGCGTTGTCGGCGGTGTTGTTCGCACCGGTGCCGGCACCTACCCACACGCTGGTGCTGTAGTGTCTCCAGCTCTGCGTGTGGTCGGAGTTGTAGATGTAACTCGAGGAGTCGGAGTGTTCGTCCCCGAGTAGCACCTTGTAGGTGCCCGGTGCCAGGTTCCCTGACTTCCACTTCACGGTCGAGGTGTCGACGCCGTACTGGCCATCGTTGAAGTAGCCGCGGGCACTGCTGATCGGCATCACCGCGCCGCTGAGCACCGCCGCCTCGGTGGCCGTGGAGGGGAAGATCTCGGCGTAGCCGTGGACATGGCTACCGGCTTTCGAAACCGTGCCCTTGATCTTTCCGACCTGGGCCGTCTTCGGCACCGGGGAGACCGAGGCCGACGACGTGGTGTTGTCGGCATCGACGGTGGTGGCGGTGGAGAACTTCTCGTCGTACTTGGTCGTCCCGGCAACCTTGGCGGTGTAGGCACCGTCGTCGAGGCCGGTGAACTCGGCCTTCCCGTTGGCATCGCTGACCTGGGCCGAGCCGACGGTGGCACCGGTGAGGGTGTTGAGCAGTGACACGCTCATCGAGGCCAGCGGCTGGCCTCCGTAATAGTCACTGACGTAGACGTTGATGGTGTTGGCGCCGGCGGCGTGCGCCGGGACAGCCATCGTGAAGGGGGTCGCTGCGACGGCGAAGGCGGCGACGCCGGTGACGAGGCGGCGGCACGTCACGCGGTCGGGGGAGAGAGGACGGGTCATCGATGACCTTTCTTGGCCGGAGGTGTCGAAAGCGGCAAGTATCGTGTTCGGTGGGGCCGCGCGACCCGGAAAGCAAAAAAAGTCGGGCCTGCGGTCTAGACGTCCCAGGTGGGTGATCTCGCACGGGGAAATAAGTCCCTCTGGCGGTGTCCGCCTAGACTTACTCCTATGTCTGGCGAGTCTCTCTTCCCCCGCCTCGAGCCCCACCTCGGTCGGGTCTCCAAGCCGATCCAGTACGTCGGCGGTGAGCTCAACTCGACGCTCAAGGACTGGGGTGTCGACGAGGAGACCGTGCGCTGGGCCCTGATGTACCCCGACGCCTACGAGGTGGGTCTGCCCAACCAGGGTGTCGCGATCCTCTACGAGATCCTCAACGAGCGGGAGAACACCCTCGCCGAGCGCACCTACTCGGTGTGGCCCGACCTCGAGGCGATCATGCGCGAGGCACAGATCCCGCAGTTCACCGTCGACGGTCACCGCAACGTGGGGGAGTTCGACGTCTTCGGCCTGAGCTTCTCCACCGAGCTCGGCTACACCAACATGCTGACCGCGATCGACCTGGCTGGGATCCCGCTGCACGCCGTGGACCGGGGGATCGACGACCCGATCGTGCTGGCCGGTGGGCACGCCGCGTTCAACCCCGAGCCGATCGCCGACTTCATCGACGCCGCCGTGCTCGGCGACGGCGAGGAGGCGGTGCTGGCGATCACCGAGGTGATCCGCGAGTGGAAGGGCGAGGGGCGCCCCGGCGGGCGTGACGAGGTGCTGCGACGCCTCGCCGTCTCGGGGAACATCTACGTCCCGAAGTTCTACGACGTCACCTACACCGCCGTCGAGGAGGGCGCGCAGATCGAGGCCGTCGTGCCGAACATCCCCGACGCTCCGTGGCGGGTGAAGAAGCACACCCTGATGGACCTCGACGCCTGGCCCTACCCGGCCAAGCCGCTGGTGCCGCTCGCCGAGACCGTGCACGAGCGGTTCTCCGTGGAGATCTTCCGCGGCTGCACCCGTGGCTGCCGCTTCTGCCAGGCCGGCATGATCACCCGCCCCGTGCGGGAGCGCTCGATCAACACGATCGGCGACATGGTCGAGAACGGCCTGAAGATGTCGGGCTTCGAGGAGGTCGGGCTGCTCTCGCTCTCCAGCGCCGACCACACCGAGATCGGCGACCTCGCCACCGGCCTGGCCGACCGCTACGAGGGCACCAACGTCTCGCTGTCTCTTCCGTCCACTCGCGTCGACGCGTTCAACATCACCCTGGCCAACGAGTTCTCCCGCAACGGCCGGCGCTCGGGTCTCACCTTCGCTCCCGAGGGTGGCTCGGACCGGATGCGCAAGGTGATCAACAAGATGGTCGACGAGGACGACCTGATCCGCACCGTGGCAGCGGCGTACTCCCACGGATGGCGCCAGGTGAAGCTCTACTTCATGTGTGGCCTGCCCGAGGAGACCGACGAGGACGTCCTCGCCATCGCCGACCTGGCCAAGCGCGTGATCGCCACCGGCCGGGAGGTCTCGGGCCGCAGCGACATCCGTTGCACCGTCTCCATCGGCGGCTTCGTGCCCAAGCCGCACACGCCGTTCCAGTGGGCGCCGCAGCTCGACTCCGAGACCACCGACGAGCGGCTGCGCAAGCTCCGTGCCGAGGTCCAGTCCGACAAGAAGTTCGGCCGCGCCATCGGCTTCCGCTACCACGACGGCAAGCCCGGCACCATCGAAGGCCTGCTCTCGCGCGGTGACCGCCGCGTCGGCGCGATCATCGAGGAGGTGTGGCGCGACGGCGGCCGGTTCGACGGCTGGAGCGAGCACTTCTCCTTCGACCGCTGGGTTGCAGCGTCGGAGAAGGCCCTGGCCGGCACCGGCACCGACCTCGCCTGGTTCACCACGCGTGCGCGCGAGTACGACGAGGTCCTGCCCTGGGACCACCTCGACTCCGGCCTGGACAAGGACTGGCTGTGGGGCGACTGGGAGGACGCGCTGGCCGCGGCCAACGGGGAAGACATCGAGATCGAGGACTGCCGCTGGACGCCGTGCTACGACTGCGGCGTGTGCCCGGAGATGGGCACCGAGATCCAGATCGGTCCGACCGGCCAGAAGCTGCTCCCGCTGTCCGTCGTCTGACCAGCGGTCCGTTCCTGGAGCACCCGGAGGCGACACGCCGCGCTAGCCGGCGTGTCGCCGCCCGCGCGCGCAGGAACGGTCCGGCGAGTGCGCGACCTACATCGGGGAGAGGCTCGCCGAGTCGTCGGGCACGGGGCCGACGAGTTTGCCCGAGGCGGCGGTGACGTAGCAGACCATCCAGGCGCCGGTCTTGGGCTCGCCCCAGAACGTGTCGGCCCAGTAGTCGATCTGGTACGCCGTGGCGGCGGCCGTGGCGGCGTACTTGTCGGCGATGTCGGCCTGGGCGTAGCAGAAGTCGTCGACGTACTCCGAGGACTTCCACGCCACCATCTGGGAGGCGGTCATCTGGCCGGTCCAGATGATCTCGCCGTCGTGCTTGCCGGCGCACGAGGTCAGGCCCGGGGTGTCGGCCCAGTCGATGTCGACGCACTGACCCGCGTGGAGGTCGGCACCGTCGGGAGTGTCGTTCAGAGTGCTCCCGGCGACGACGACGCCGGCCACGAGGGCGGTGGCGGCCAGCAGGCACACCACCGACCCGATGATCAGTCCGGCCAGGGCGAGTCCGCGACCGCGGCGCTTGCCCGGTCCGGTGCGGGTGAGGCCGATCGCGCCCAGCACGATCGCCGCCGGGGCGGCGCAGCCGACCACCGCGCAGACCAGGGCGGCGATCGAGACCCCGTCGGTCGGTCCGGCCGATGGTGCCGGTGGGGCCATCGGTGCCAGCGGGGCAGGTGGGACCGGTGGCGGGTACGGACCAGGGGCTCCCGACGTCATGGCGGCACAGTAGCGAACGCTGCGGCGGCGCCGACGGTGACGAGCTTCCGGCGAATCTTCCGTCCCCGTCGCCGACTTCTATGCTGGCCTCGTGGCACGTGAAATGCCGGAGCAGCAGGCTCCGCCGGTCCAGCGACTTCGGCTGCGGTACGCCAAGCGTGGCCGCCTTCGCTTCACCTCGCACCGCGACTTCTCGCGGGCGTTCGAGCGTGCCCTGATGCGGACCCGTGTCCCGATGGCGTACTCGTCGGGCTTCAACCCGCACCCGCGAATCTCGTACGCCGGAGCTGCGCCCACCGGCGCCGCCTCCGAGGCCGAGTACGTCGAGATCGGCCTGGCCCAGATCGTGGAGCCCGAGGCGATCCTGGCCCTCCTGGCCGACTCGCTGCCCAGCGGCCTCGACATCGAGCAGGTCGCGGTCTCCCCGGGCGGCTCGCTCGCCGACCTGCTCCAGGCCTCCACCTGGCTGATCGAGGTCCCGGTCGCGATCGCCACCGTGCAGCCGGCGATCGAGGCCTTCCTCGCCGCCGACGAGGTCACCGTGGAGCGGATGACGAAGAAGGGGCTGCGCAGCTTCGACGCGCGCGCCGCCGTCGTCGCCCTCAGCGCCGAGGCCGACGACTCGGGGGAGGGGAGCAGGCTCCACCTGCTGCTGCGTCACGGCACCCCGGCGGTGCGCCCCGACGACGTCCTCAGCGGCCTGGCGAACGTCGGCCTGGAGACCGGCGCCGAGCACGGAGGACTGCCGCTGCTCGGCCTGGAGACCGGCGCCGAGCACGGAGGACTGCCGCTGCTGACCCGTCTCACGCAGGGCCCGTTCGACGAGGCGACTAGCACGATCGGCGACCCGCTCGCCAATTGAATCGCGCGTTGACCACAGGTGAACGCTCCAGGTGTGCGATACTGGCCCCGGTTAACCGACGGCGGAGTGGCGCCCAGTCACTCGCTTCGGAAGATCCGACGACTCATCCGTCATTCGAGCCCTGCACCCTAGGGCGGCGAGTGACACAGGAACGACACGTCCGTCACCCGACGCGACGCGGCCCGGCAGTCAGTGACAGAGACTGCCAGTGAGAGGGCCGACGACCGCGGCAGGTGGCAGGCGACACCGTTCTTGATGCGAGTGCGCAGGACGCGTCGTTGCCCTGACAAGCTTTTGTGCCCCCGGCGTGCTGCCTTACCAGGCCAGCGCCGGACGGTGCCGGACCTGCCTGGCCGTGCGCGGCCGGGCTGAGGAGAACTGCCACACATGGCTGACGACTTCACCCCTGACACGACTGAAACCACGACGGCTGCCGCTACGGCGCCCGAGGAGACGGCCCCCGCTGCGCCCGCCAAGAAGGCGGCCGCGAAGAAGACCGCAGCGAAGAAGGCTCCGGCCAAGAAGGCTGCGGCGAAGAAGACGGCGACCAAGAAGGCCGCCGCGAAGAAGACGGCCGCCGCTCCCGCGGACGAGCCGCTGATCGACGTTCCGGTCGCCGCGCCGGCCGAGGCCGCCCCGGCGGCCGACGCTGCCGAGACTGCCGAGCCCGCCGCGGCTCCGGCGAAGAAGGTCGCCAAGAAGGCTGCGACCAAGAAGACCGCCGCCAAGAAGACGGCAGCGAAGAAGACCACCGCCAAGCGCGCCACCAAGAAGGCCGCCGCTGCCGAGGTCGAGCCCGAGGCCGTCGTCGAGGCGCCCGCGCCGGCCGAGACCGACGAGCAGTCCGCCGCCTCCGTGCCGGCCGCCCTGTTCCAGGCCCCGGAGCCGGTCAAGGCCACCCGTCGTCGTACCCGCAAGGCGGCTGCGCCGGTCGAGCCCGCCCCGGTCGAGGAGCCCGCCGAGGACGAGGTCGTCGAGACGGCGGCCGAGACCGCGGTCGAGAGCCCTGCCGAGGTCGACGAGACCACCGAGGCCACTGAGATCCCCGAGGACGCCGCCGACGAGGCCGACGCCGTCGAGGCCGAGGCCGACGCCGACGCCGACCACGGTGACGAGGACGACGACGAGGACGGCAGCACGCCCGCCCGCCGCCGTCGCCGCCGTGGCGGACGCCGCCGCCGCAAGTCCGGCTCCAACGGTGCCAACGGCGACGCCGCGGACGGCACCCACGCCGACGCCGAGGACGGCACCGAGACCGACGGCGACGCCGAGAGCTCCGAGGCTGCCGAGGCTGCCGAGGAGGGCGAGGGCGGCACGTCGCGTCGTCGCCGCCGTCGTCGCCGTGCCGGTGAGTCCGGTGCCGAGGACGACGCCGAGCCCGGTGTGAACACCGTGGTCAAGGTCCGCGAGTCCCGCCCGCTGGAGCAGCAGATCACCGCCGTGTCGGGCTCGACCCGCCTGGAGGCAAAGAAGCAGCGCCGCCGCGAGGGCCGCGAGGCCGGTCGCCGTCGTGCCCCGATCGTCTCCGAGGCCGAGTTCCTGGCCCGCCGCGAGTCCGTCGAGCGGGTGATGGTCGTGCGCCAGCGCGAGGACCTCACCCAGATCGGCGTGATCGAGGACAAGGTCCTGGTCGAGCACTACGTCGCCCGCGAGTCGCAGACCTCCCTGATCGGCAACATCTACCTCGGCCGCGTCCAGAACGTGCTGCCGTCGATGGAGGCCGCCTTCGTCGACATCGGCAAGGGTCGCAACGCCGTCCTGTACGCCGGTGAGGTCAACTGGTCCGCGCTGGGCCACAAGGACGGCCAGCCGCGCAAGATCGAGTCGGTCCTCTCCAGCGGCCAGACCGTCCTGGTGCAGGTCACCAAGGACCCGGTCGGTCACAAGGGCGCCCGCCTGACCTCGCAGATCAGCCTCGCCGGCCGCTTCCTGGTCTACGTCCCCGACGGCACCACCTCCGGCATCTCCCGCAAGCTGCCCGACACCGAGCGTGCGCGGCTGAAGTCGGTGCTCAAGGAGATCGTCCCCGAGTCGGCGGGCGTCATCGTCCGTACGGCGGCCGAGGGAGCCTCCGAGGAGGAGCTGACGCGCGACGTCGAGCGGCTCAAGGCCCGCTGGGAGGACATCGAGGCGAAGGCAGCGTCCAAGGGCAACGCGCAGCTGCTCTACGGCGAGCCGGACCTCACCCTCAAGGTCGTCCGTGACCTGTTCACCGAGGACTTCGCCAAGCTCGTCGTCCAGGGCGACGAGGCCTGGGAGACCGTGCGCAACTACGTCGAGCACGTCGCCCCCGACCTGGCTGAGCGCCTGGAGAAGCACGAGCCCGGCGACGGCACGCCGGACCTGTTCAGCGTCTACCGCGTCGACGAGCAGATCTCCAAGGGCCTGGACCGCAAGGTCTGGCTGCCCTCGGGCGGATCGCTCGTGATCGACCGGACCGAGGCCATGACCGTGGTCGACGTCAACACCGGCAAGTTCACCGGCTCGGGGGGCAACCTCGAGGAGACGGTGACCAAGAACAACCTCGAGGCCGCTGAGGAGATCGTCCGCCAGCTCCGGCTGCGCGACATCGGCGGCATCATCGTGGTCGACTTCATCGACATGGTGCTCGAGTCCAACCGTGACCTCGTGCTCCGCCGCCTGGTGGAGTGCCTGGGCCGCGACCGGACCCGTCACCAGGTCGCCGAGGTCACCTCGCTGGGCCTGGTCCAGATGACCCGTAAGCGGATCGGCACCGGTCTGGTGGAGGCGTTCTCCGAGAACTGCACCCACTGCCAGGGCCGCGGCATCGTGGTGCACGAGCACCCCGTCGCCACCTCCGGCGCGCCCCAGGTCGACCCCGACGAGGCTCCGCGGAGCCGCCGCCGTCGTGGTGGCCGCGGACGCAACGGCGAGGGCGACGAGCAGCGCCACGATCAGCACGCCGAGCGCCACGAGCCGAAGGCGGAGGCCGCTGTGCCCTCGCCCAAGGACATCGCAGCGATGCCACGGCACGAGGAGCCCACCGAGGCCCCCAGCGCCGGGGAGAAGCCGGTCCAGGCCGTTCAGGAGGCCCCTGCGGAGGCACCGGAGCCCCCGAAGGTCGTCACCCGGACCCGTGGCCGTCGCGGCGCCAACAGCGCCGCGAAGACCGCACCGGCCCCGGAGACGAAGGCGTCCCAGGAGAGCACGGAGAGCGCGGCCTCGGTGGCCACGACCCCCGCTCCGACCCAGGCCGCTCCGGCCGCTCAGGCGGCCACTGAGACCCCCGCAGCCGACGCGTTGGCCCCTGCGGTGGTCACCCGTACCCGTGGCCGCCGAGGCGCCAGCACGTCGGTGATCTCCACCGGCACCGCTGCCGTCGTGGAGGTCGCCTCCTCGGAGGCACCGACGATCCCGGTCGCCGAGGTGGCGCCGCCGAAGGTCGTCACCCGGACCCGTCGTGGCGCCAGCCGCGACGTCGTCCACACGCGCGAGGACTGAAGACCCCGCTACGGGCCGCCGTTTTGCCCCGAGGGTGGGCGGCCCGTAGTATTCATCCTCGGTGTTCTTCATTCGAGGACACAGCGCGCAGGCAACCCACCTCCCCGACACGGCGGTGGTGAGGCGTGCCACGTCAAGCAGACTTAGACCAAGCAGGACAAAAGGAGACCGCGGTGTACGCGATCGTGAAGGCTGGCAGCAAGCAGCAGAAGGTTGCCGTCGGCGACGTCATCTCCATCGACAAGGTGGGGGCCGCCGTTGGCGAGTCCGTGACCCTCCCGGTCGTCCTCCTCGTGGACGGTGACAAGGTCACCGCCACGGGCCTGGACAAGGCGGGCGTCACCGCCGAGGTCGTCGGTCCCTGGAAGGGCCCGAAGGTCGTCATCCAGAAGTACAAGAACAAGACCGGGTACAAGAAGCGCCAGGGTCACCGCCAGCACTACACCCAGGTCAAGGTCACCGCGATCAGCGCCTGAGGCGTTGACGGACCCTTACACACTGAAGGACTGAACAGATGGCACACAAGAAGGGCGCGGCGTCCACCAAGAACGGCCGCGACTCGAACTCCCAGCGTCTCGGCGTCAAGCGTTACGGCGGCCAGGCCGTCAACGCCGGTGAGATCATCGTTCGCCAGCGTGGCACGCACTTCCACCCCGGCGCCAACGTCGGTCGTGGTGGCGACGACACCCTGTTCGCTCTGACCGCCGGTGCGGTCGAGTTCGGCACGCGTCGTGGTCGTCGCGTTGTCAACATCGTTCCGGCTGAGTGATCACGCTCTAGTCGATCGAGACTTCTTCTGAAGGGCGTTCCAGGTCTGGAACGCCCTTCAGGTCTTTTCTGAGGAGAAACATCATGGCTGTACCCACCTTCGTCGACCGCGTTCGTCTCCACGTCGCGGCAGGTCGGGGCGGCCACGGCGTCGCCTCCGTGCATCGCGAGAAGTTCAAGCCGCTGGGTGGCCCCGACGGCGGCAACGGCGGCCCCGGCGGCTCGATCATCCTGCGCGTCGACCCCGACGTGACCACCCTGATCGACTACCACCACTCCCGCAAGCGCCAGGCGCCCAACGGCGGCCAGGGCGCGGGCGACTTCCGCAACGGCGCCCACGGCGCCGACATGATCCTGTCCGTCCCCGACGGCACCGTCGTGACCGACGAGCGCGGTGAGGTGCTGGCCGACATGGTCGGCGCCGGCACCGAGCTGGTCGTGGCCGAGGGTGGTCGCGGGGGACTGGGCAACGCCGCCCTGGCCAGCTCCAAGCGCAAGGCCCCCGGCTTCGCCCTGCTCGGCGAGCCCGGCGAGGAGCGCGAGATCGGCCTGGAGCTCAAGGTCGTCGCCGACATCGGCCTGGTCGGGTTCCCCAGCGCCGGCAAGTCGAGTCTGATCGCCTCGATCAGCCGCGCCCGGCCCAAGATCGCTAACTACCCGTTCACCACCCTGGTGCCGAACCTGGGCGTCGTACGCGCCGGTGACACCACCATCACCGTGGCCGACGTGCCCGGCCTGATCGAGGGTGCCAGCGACGGCCGTGGCCTGGGCCACGAGTTCCTGCGCCACATCGAGCGCTGCGCCGCCCTGGTGCACGTCCTGGACGCCGCCACCATCGAGCCCGGCCGCAACCCGGTCGACGACCTCGACGTGATCGAGCACGAGCTCGCCCGGTACGGCGGTCTCGAGGACCGTCCGCGCCTGGTCGCGCTCAACAAGATCGACGTCCCCGACGGCCGCGACATCGCCGACATGACGATCGACGACCTCCAGGCCAAGGGCTACCGGGTCTTCCCGATCTCGGCAGCCAGCGGCGAGGGCACCAAGGAGCTCATCTTCGCGATGGCCGAGATCGTCGCCGCCTCGCGGACCGAGACCCCCGTCGTGGAGGCCAAGCGGATCGTGCTGCGCCCCACCGGGGTCAAGGGCGCCGCCGAGTTCGAGATCACCTCCACCGCCGACGGCTGGCTGGTGCGCGGTGAGAAGCCCGAGCGCTGGGTGCGCCAGACCGACTTCAGCAACGAGGAGGCCGTGGGCTTCCTGGCCGACCGGCTCAACCGGATCGGGATCGAGGACCAGCTGCTCAAGCTCGGTGCCCAGGAGGGTGACGGCGTCATCATCGGCGACCCCGGCAAGAACGCGGTGGTCTTCGACTTCAAGCCCTCGATCCAGGCCGGTGCCGAGATGCTCGGCCGTCGTGGTGAGGACCAGCGCTTCACCGAGGACCGTCCCGCCGCCCAGCGGCGTCGCGACATCCAGGAGGCGATGGAGGACCGCGGCGAGAACGAGACCCGCGCCGACGTCGCCCGCCGGCTGGACAAGAACAACTACGTCGACGGCACCTACGGCTACGAGATCGGCTCCGAGGAGGACCCCGACGCGGAGTTCTTCGACCTCTCGGAGAACGACCCCGGGGAGAAGTAATGCGCGACCAGGTCACCCGGGCGCGCCGGATCGTGGTCAAGGTCGGATCGTCCTCGCTGACGACCGCGGCCGGTGGCATCGATCCTGACCGGGTACGTCGTCTCGTCGACGCCCTGGCCGCCGTGCGCGCTCGGGGGGCCGAGGTGGTGCTGGTCTCCTCCGGCGCGATCGCGGCGGGCCTGGCCCCGCTCGGCTTCCGCCGCCGGCCCCACGACCTGGCCTCCCAGCAGGCCGCGGCCAGTGTGGGCCAGGGGCTGCTGGTGCACCGCTACACCGAGGAGTTCGCCCGCCACGGGCTGACCGCGAGCCAGGTCCTGCTCACCGTCGAGGACGTCACCCGGCGCAGCCACTACCGCAACGCGCGGCAGACCTTCGCCAAGCTGCTCGAGCTGGGGGTGCTGCCGGTCGTCAACGAGAACGACACCGTCGCCACCTCTGAGATCCGCTTCGGCGACAACGACCGGCTGGCGGCCCTGGTGGCGCACCTGGTCCGGGCCGACCTGCTGGTGCTGTTCAGTGACGTCGACGGGCTCTACGACGCCCCGCCGTCGCTGCCCGGCGCGACCCGGATCGCCGAGGTCCGCTCGGCCGACGACCTCGCCGGGGTCACGATCGGCAGCGTCGGTGCTGCCGGGGTGGGCACCGGTGGCATGGTGACCAAGATCGACGCCGCCCGGATCGCCGTCGAGGCGGGCATCCCGGTGGTGCTGACCTCGGCCGAGCAGGCCGCCGAGGCACTTGCGGGCTCCGACACGGGCACGCTCTTCCATGCGCTCGGCAAGCGGGTCGGCGTACGGCAGCTGTGGCTGGCGCATGCCACCGAGCCGTCGGGTGCCGTCACCGTCGACGCCGGGGCCGTGCGTGCCCTGGTCGAGCGGGGTGCCTCGCTGCTGGCGGCCGGGGTGACCGGTGCCAGCGGCGGGTTCCATGCCGGTGACCCGGTCGACGTGCTCGGTCCCGACGGGGCCCTGGTGGCACGGGGCCTGGTGGCCTTCGACGCCGACGAGTTCGAGGAGATCCTCGGCAAGTCGACCGACCAGCTCGACCCCGATCACGCCCACGAGGTGATCCACCGCGACGACCTGGTGGTGCTGGCGCCGCGCTAGGGCCGGGCGCTAGTCGCCGACGGCGTCGCGGCCGCGGATCACGATCAGCGGGTCGGGTACGCCGACCACGGCATCGTCCTTGCCCTCGTAGTCGACCTGGGAGAGCAGGTAGCGCATCGCGTTGAGGCGAGCCCGCTTCTTGTCGTTGGACTTGATCGTGATCCAGGGGGCGGTCCGGGTGTCGGTGCGCCGGAACATCTCCTCCTTGGCCGCGGTGTAGGCGTCCCAGCGGTCCAGGGACTCCAGGTCCATCGGGGAGAGCTTCCACTGCCGGACCGGGTCGATCTGGCGGATGATGAAGCGGGTGCGCTGCTCGGACTGGGTGACGGAGAACCAGAACTTGGTGACGTGGATGCCGGACTCGACCAGCATCTTCTCCAGCTTCGGTGCCTGGGTCATGAAGGTCTCGTACTCCTCGTCGGAGCAGAAGCCCATCACCCGCTCCACCCCGGCGCGGTTGTACCAGCTGCGGTCGAACAGGACGAGCTCCCCGGCGGCGGGCAGGTGGGCGACGTAC
The DNA here is from genome assembly GCF_030150155.1 of Nocardioides sp. Classification (GTDB taxonomy): domain Bacteria; phylum Actinomycetota; class Actinomycetes; order Propionibacteriales; family Nocardioidaceae; genus Nocardioides. The sequence continues at coordinate 15,961 of NZ_JASLGR010000021.1, read as the reverse complement.
CGCTGGAAGTACCACTGGGTCTGCTCGCGCTCGGTCGGCTTCACCAGGGCGACGGTGCGGGCGTAGCGCGGGTTGAGGTGCTCCATGAAGCGCTTGATGGTGCCGCCCTTGCCGGCGGCGTCGCGTCCCTCGAACAGGATCACGTGACGTTCGCCGGTGCGCTGGAGGTGGTTCTGGAACTTGATCAGCTCGACCTGGAGGGCGTACTTCTGCTGGTCGTAGAGGTCACGCTCCAGCCGCTCGCCATAGGGGTAGTTCTCCCGCCAGGTGTCCACCGCGCGCCCCGACGGGTCGATCAGCACCGGGTCGTCGTCGTGGTCCTCGCCGATCGTGTGCCCGTCGATCTGGAGGCTGTCGATGTAGGCGCGCAGGTCGTCGATCACAGTGCCCACGCTAGTGGCTCGTGTCAGAAGTTGTTGGTCGGTTCGCGCACTCGGGGCACGCACCTGGCTGCGTTGTCGAACACTCGACGGGCCTCCGGCCCGCCTTCGGTCCTCCGCCTTGCGAGGCACGCACCCCGAGCACGCCAACCATCCCAAAACTTCTGACACGAGTCACGAGGCCAGATCGGTAAACGGACGGTGAAGTCGGGAATCAACGGCGTGCGCCGTAGGCTGGATTCGTTATGGCCCCCGCCACCGATCACCGCGACACGCCCCCGCGCGTCGTCTATCTCGACCATGCCGCCACCACACCGATGGTGCCTGCGGCGTTGGACGCGATGACGGCGCACCTGCGCGAGGTCGGCAACGCCTCCTCGCTGCACGGCTCGGGTAGGCGCGCTCGTCGGGTGGTGGAGGAGTCGCGGGAGACGATCGCCTCGGTGCTGGGCTCGCGTCCCGGCGAGGTGGTCTTCACCTCCGGCGGCACCGAGGCCGACAACCTCGCGCTCAAGGGGATCGCCTGGTCGCGCCGCCAGGCCGACCGGGCCCGGGTGCGGATCCTGGCCTCGGCCGTGGAGCACCACGCGGTCCTGGACCCGCTGCACTGGCTCGGTGAGGAGGCCGGCTTCGAGGTCGCCCTGATCGACGTCGACGACCTCGGACGGATCCGGCTGGACCACCTCCGCGAGCTGGTCGAGGCCGACCCGGCCTCGGTCGCCGTGGTGAGCGTGATGTGGGCCAACAACGAGGTCGGCACCGTGCAGCCCGTCGCCGAGGTGGTCGAGCTGTGTTCGGCGTACGGGATCCCGGTGCACTCCGACGCTGTCCAGGCCGTCGGCGCGGTGCCGGTCGACTTCGCCGGCGTCGGCGTCGACGCCCTCACCCTGACCGGCCACAAGGTCGGCGGCCCGTTCGGGGTCGGCGCCCTGGTCGCCCGTCGCGACCTCGCGATCACTGCCCTGGTGCACGGCGGTGGGCAGGAGCGCGACATCCGTTCGGGCACCATCGACGTGCCCGCCATCGCCGCCTTCGCTGCGGCCGTCGAGCTCGCGGTCAAGCAGCAGGGCGAGTACGCCGATCGGGTTGGCGCCCTGCGTGACCGGCTGGTCGCCGGGGTGCGCGACGTGGTCCCCGACGCGGTGCTCAACGGCGACCCGGTGCACCGCCTGCCCGGCAACGCCCACTTCTCCTTCCCCGGCTGCGAGGGCGACGCCCTGCTGATGCTGCTCGACGCCCAGGGCATCGAGTGCTCGACCGGCTCGGCCTGCTCGGCCGGCGTGCCGCAGCCCTCCCACGTCCTGATCGCGATGGGGCGCAGCGACGCGCTCGCCCGTTCCTCGCTGCGCTTCTCGCTGGGCCACACCTCCACCCAGGCCGACGTGGACGCCCTGGTGCGCGCCCTCGGGCCGTGTGTGGAGCGCGCCCGGATGGCGATGCGATGACCCGGCTCAGGGTGCTCGCGGCGATGTCGGGCGGGGTCGATTCCGCCGTGGCCGCCGCCCGGGCAGCCGAGGCCGGCCATGACGTGACGGGCGTCCACCTGGCCCTGTCGCGCAACCCGACGTCGTACCGCTCGGGGGCGCGCGGCTGCTGCACGATCGAGGACTCCAACGATGCCCGGCGCGCCGCCGACATGATCGGGATCCCGTTCTATGTGTGGGACATGTCCGACCGGTTCCACGAGGACGTGGTCGAGGACTTCATGGCCGAGTACGCCGCCGGCCGCACGCCCAACCCGTGCCTGCGCTGCAACGAGAAGATCAAGTTCGCCGCCGTGCTGGACCGGGCCCGCGCACTCGGCTTCGACGCGGTGGCCACCGGGCACTACGCCCTGACCCGCGTCGGCGCCGACGGCCTGGTGGAGCTGCACCGGGCCAACGACGACGCCAAGGACCAGTCCTACGTGCTCGGTGTGCTCACCCAGGAGCAGCTGGCGCACTCCCTCTTCCCGCTGGGGGACACCCCCAAGCCGCAGGTCCGTGAGGAGGCGGCCCGCCGCGGGCTGCTGGTCGCCGACAAGCCCGACTCGCACGACATCTGCTTCGTCGCCGACGGCGACAACGCCGGCTGGCTCAAGGAGAAGCTCGGCGAGCGCCAGCCCAACACCTCGGGGACGATCGTGTCCGAGGACGGGGAGGTCGTGGGCACCCACGAGGGCACGGTGGCATTCACCATCGGCCAGCGCCGCGGACTCCATCTCGGTGTCCCGGCCGCCGACGGCAAGCCGCGCTTCGTGCTCGACATCGAGCCGGTCTCGGGCACCGTCACCGTCGGTCCGCGCGAGCACCTCGCCGTCGACGGGCTGAGCGGCATCAGGCCGCTGTGGGCGGGCACCCTGCCGCCGTTCGGGGTGCCGGTGGAGTGCACCGTCCAGCTGCGCGCTCACGGCGACGAGCACCGCGCGGTGCTGGTGGCCTCGGCCGACGGGGTGGAGATCACGCTGCTCGATCACGCCTTCGGGATCGCTCCGGGTCAGGCCGCGGTGATCTACGACGGCACCCGGGTCGTCGGCTCGGCCACCATCTCCGCGACCCGCCGCGTCACCGGATGAGCGCCGCCGCCTTCTCGGCGACCGGGGTCGGGTCGATGCCCGGCGGTGACCTTGCCGAGACCCTCAAGCTCGTCCTGAGTGAGCTGGAGGAGCTGCCGTTCCTGCCCGAGCTGCCCGCGCGTGGGGCTGGGGCCTCGATGATCGGACGCACCCTCGCGGTCCTGCCGCTCGACGCCGACCTCCAGCCCGCCGGGTGGCGCCTGACCGGCACCGAAGGGGCGCCGGGCCGCGATCAGCGCCGCGCGGCCTCGCTGCTGGCCCAGGACCTCGACCTCCTCGAGGAGCTCAGCCAGGGGTACGTCGGCACCTTCAAGGCCCAGCTGACCGGACCCTGGACGCTCGCGGCGACGGTCGAGCGACCGCGGGGGGACAAGCTGCTCGCCGACCACGGCGCCCGGCGCGAGCTGGCCCAGGCGCTCGCCGAGGGCGTCCGCACCCATCTGCGGGACCTGCGTCGCCGCCTGCCGGGCGTGGACCGGCTGATCCTGCAGATCGACGAGCCCGCGCTGCCCGGCGTCCTGGCCGCCCAGATCCCGACGGCCAGCGGCTTCGGCAAGCACCGCCGGATCGACCCGCCTGAGGCCTCGGAGCTGCTCGGTCTGGTGCTGGGCGCGATCGCCGACGAGGGTGCCGAGCCGTGGGTGCACTCGTGTGCCCCCGGCACGCCGTGGGACCTCGTCCGCGGAGCCGGGGCCCGCACGCTGAGCCTGGACCTGTCGCTGGCCGGGGCCGCCGAGCTCGACCTGCTCGGTGCCGCCGTCGATGCCGGGGTCGGGCTCGCCCTGGGCGTGGTGCCCACGGTCGGTGCGCTGCCCTCGGACCGCCAGGTCACCGAGTCGGTGCTGCGCTGGCTCGACATGATGGGCTTCGACCCCGAGGAGGTGGGGGAGCAGATCGTGCTCACCCCGACCTGCGGGCTGGCCGGCGCCGCGAGCACCGCCGACGCACGAGCGGCGCTCGCCCTGGTGAGGACGAGCGCCGCATCGTTGCACTGACGCACCGGGGTGCGGCGGGTCGGAGTCAGCCGGCGTGGACACCTTCGGGAGCGCCGTCGGCGGCGATCTCCTGGTGCTTGACCGAGAGCAGTGCCCAGATCAGGGCCGACGCGACCAGCATCAGCAGCGAGCCGACCAGGAACGCGTGCGTCGCGCCCTCGGTGAAGCTGGCGTAGAACGTCGACCCGGCGAGGTTGGTCTGGCCGCTGGCCGGGTTGATCGCGTTCGGGTCGAGCCCGGCGCCGGTGAGGCCCTGGGCCAGCTGCGGTCCGACCTCGGCGGCACGGCTGTGGATGAAGTGCAGCGAGACGGTGGAGAGCATCGCCAGGCCGAGGGCACCGCCGACCTGCTGCATCGTGTTGAGCACACCCGAGCCCGCGCCGGAGTCCTCGGGCCTGACGGCGTGGACCGCGGTCAGGGTGAGGGTGACGAAGGTGAGCCCCATGCCGAACGCCATCGTGACGACGTACGGGAAGATGTGCACCCAGTAGTTCACGTCGTGTCCGGGCGCCTGGCCGGCGGCCAGGGCCTTGAGCACCGCGGCCGGGGAGTCGTCGACGCTGAGCCGGCTGAACATGAAGAGCGACGCGGCGGCGATCAGGGTGCCGGTGCCGGCCAGGAAGCGCGGGTCGTACTTCGAGATCAGCTTCGAGGACAGCGTCGCGCCGAAGACCATGCCGAAGCTGAACGGCAGGAAGGCGAAGCCCGCCTTGAGCGAGGAGTAGCCGACGATCTGCTGGATGAAGAGGCTGAGGAAGTAGAACATCGCGAACATCGCGGCCGGAGCGATCATGAAGGCCAGGAAGCTGACCGCTCGGGTGCGGTTGGCGAAGATGCGCAGTGGCATCAGCGGGTGCTCGACCCGGGTCTCGATCACGACGAAGACGGCGAGCAGGAGGACTCCGGCGACCAGCGGGAGGATGGTCTGGGCCGAGCCCCAGCCGTAGGCCTCCTCACCGGCGCGGGAGAGACCGAAGACGATGCCGAGCAGGCCCAGGGTCGCGGTGATGGCGCCGGGGATGTCGAGCCAGCCGCGATGCTTGTCGGACTCGGCGAGGACCCGCGGCGCGAAGGCGGCGGCGAGGAGACCGATCGGGACGTTGATCAGGAAGGTCAGACGCCAGCCGTGGATGTCGATCCCGGCCACGCTGTTCAGGCCGGTGAGCCAGCCGCCGAGGATCAGGCCGACGGCCGCACCGACGCCGGACATCATCGCGTAGACGCCGAAGGCGCGGTTGCGCGGCGGACCGGCGGGGAAGGTGGTGGTGATCAGGGCGAGCGCGGCGGGTGAGGCCATCGCGGCACCGGCACCCTGCAGGCCCCGGGCGCCGAGCAGCATCGGCTCGTTCTGAGCCAGACCACCGAGCAGCGAGGCGACCGAGAAGACGATCAGACCGGTCATGAAGATCCGGCGGCGGCCGTAGAGGTCGCCGAGGCGACCGCCGAGCAGCAGCAGGCCACCGAACGCGAGCGCGTAGCCGGTGACGATCCAGGTCAGGTTGGCCTCGGAGATGTCGAGGTCCTTGCCGATGTAGGGCAGCGCGATGTTGGCGATGGTGCCGTCGAGGACGACCATCAGCTGGGCGACGCAGATGAGGGCGAGCGCCCACCCGAGATGGCGATGGCCGCTCTCGGGTGTCGAGGCTTGCTGTGCTGGAGCAGACATGGACTAGTCCTTGGAGTCGGCGCTCGCCAGGATCTCTGGCTTGAGCGCGGCGGGAAGGATGATCTGATCGACCACCCGAGCGATGAAGTCCCGGCTCGGCGGTTCTCCGAGCAGGAAGGTGCGGTGCAGCACGATCCCTGCCAGAGCCGGGGTGAGGAGATCGAGGTCGAGGCCGTCGCGGAGCTCCCCGCGAGCGGCGGCTCGGGTCCAGGCGATCTCGGATCGGGCGATCTTGGGTGCGATGAAGCGTTCGCGGAAGACGTCGGCGAACTCGGGGTCGCGCATCAGAGCGATCAGGACCGCGGCGAACTGGGCGGCAGCGCCCGGATCGTCGAGGCCACCGTGACCGCACATCACGGAGAGGAGGTCCTCACGGAGGGTGCCCGAGTCGGGCACCGGACCGTCGACGTCTCCCTTGAGACTGGCGAGGGCGTCGACGATCAGGTCGACCTTGCCCTCCCAGTGCCGGTAGAGCGTGGCCTTGGAGACCTTCGCCCGCTTGGAGACGGCGTCCATCGTGAAGCGGTCGTAGCCGACCTCGGTGAGCACCTCGCGGGCGGCGTCCAGGATCTCCTGCTGACGGTCGCCCTCGACCCGTGGCCGGGTCAGCCGGGGGAGAGGGAGAGTCATCGCAGGACTCCTTTCGGGAGGGCGCCGGACAGCAGAGGATCGGATGGAACGAAACCGTTTCGTTCCATCCTCAAGACGCTACGAGATGCTTTCATTCCGCACCGACAGTTTTTCTCAACTGGTCTAGACCAGTTGAGTTCGGCGGGAGATCGCGGTGTCGGCGGTGTGATGACGGGGGCTCGCAGAACTGTCGGCGGGGGAGGGCAAGATAGGACCGTGACAGAAGCTCGCGACCCTCGGGCCCGGCACCACGATCTGACGCTCCAGATCGAGGAGGCCCGTGCGCAGTACTACGGCCAGGACGCCCCTACCCTCTCCGATGCGGCGTACGACCTGCTCTGGCAGGAGCTCGTCGCCCTGGAGGAGACCCACCCCGAGCTCGTCACCCCCGAGTCGCCCACCCAGACCGTCGGCGGGCAGGCCGTCTCCGGGCTGACCTCGGCCGACCACCTGCAGCGGATGGAGTCGCTGGACAACGCCTTCTCCCTGGAGGAGATCGACGCCTGGTTCGCCCGGGTCGCGGCCGACTTCCACGACGGCGACCAGCTCGAGCTGCTCTGCGAGGTCAAGGTCGACGGCCTGGCGATTAACCTGCTCTACCGCGACGGGGTGCTGGAGCGGGCGCTCACCCGTGGCGACGGCACCACCGGCGAGATCGTCACCGAGAACGTGCGCCACATCGCCGCGATCCCGCAGACGCTGACCGGCACCGAGCAGTTCCCGGTGCCCGCCCTGGTCGAGATCCGGGGCGAGGTCTACATGCCGATCGCGGAGTTCGAGGCGCTCATCGCCGAGCAGCGCGAGGCCGGCATCAAGGAGTTCGCCAACGCCCGCAACACCGCCGCCGGCTCGCTGCGGCTCAAGCTCGACGGTGTCTCCATCACCGCCGACAAGCGTGCCGCCGCGATCACCCGGCTCCAGCGGCTCTCGATGGTCTGCCACGGCGTCGGCGCCCGGGAGGGGTTCGAGCCCGACTCCCAGTCCCACGCCTACCAGGCGCTGGCCGCCTGGGGGATGCCGACTGCCTCGACCTACCGGGTGGTGCCCGACCGCGCCGGCGTGATCGAGTTCATCGAGTACTTCGGCGAACACCGCCACGACCGTACGGTGCTCGTTCACGAGATCGACGGCGCCGTGGTCAAGGTCGACTCGATCGCGCACCAGCGGGCACTGGGCTCGACCTCGCGGGCGCCGCGTTGGGCGATCGCCTACAAGTACCCGCCCGAGGAGGTGCACACCCTGCTCAAGGCGGTGGAGGTCAACACCGGTCGGACGGGTCGGGTGACGCCGTACGGCGTGATGGAGCCGGTCAAGGTCGCCGGGTCGACCGTGGAGATGGCGACCCTGCACAACTTCTACGAGGTCGCCCGCAAGGACGTGCGTCCGGGTGACACCGTGATCCTGCGCAAGGCCGGCGACGTCATCCCCGAGATCCTCGGGCCGGTGCTCGCGCTGCGCCCCGAGGGGCTGCCGGAGTGGGTGGCGCCGAGCGTCTGTCCCGCCTGTGGGACGCCCCTGGTGGAGCAGAAGGAGGGCGACCGTGACATGCGCTGCCCCAACCACCAGTTCTGCCGCGCGCAGGTGACCGAGCGGGTCAACCACGTCGCCGGGCGCGGGGCGTTCGACATCGACGGGATGGGCTACGAGGCCGCCGTTGCGCTGCTGGAGGCCGGGGTGATCGCCAACGAGGGTGAGATCTTCTCCCTCGACGCCGAGGCCCTGATGAAGGCTCCGCTCTTCACCCGTGCGCCGAAGAAGGGCGAGGAGGGTCCGCAGCTGTCGGCCAACGGCGAGAAGCTGCTGGCCAACCTGCGCGAGCGGCTCGACGTGCCGCTGTGGCGGGTGCTGGTCGCGCTCTCGATCCGCCACGTCGGGCCGACCGCCTCGCGGGCGATCGCGACCGAGTTCGGCTCGATGGAGGCGTTGCGTGCCCTGGTCGCGACCGCCGACGAGGCGCTGGCGGCCGAGGGTGCCGAGGGTGGCGAGAACGTCGACGCCCCCGACGCCGCCACCGCTGCCCGAGCCCGTCTGGCCGAGATCGACGGCGTCGGCGGCGTGATCGCCGATGCCGTGATCGAGTGGTTCCGCGAGCCGTGGCACGTCGACATCGTCGACCAGTGGCGCGACGCCGGAGTGGTGATGGCCGACGAGCGCGACGCCTCGGTCCCGCTCACGTTGGAGGGCCTCACCGTCGTCGTCACCGGCAGCCTCGAAGGCTTCAGCCGCGACGGTGCCAAGGAGGCGATCATCAGCCGCGGCGGCAAGGCCGCGGGGTCGGTGTCGAAGAAGACCGACTTCGTGGTGATCGGTGCCAATGCTGGCTCCAAGGCGGCCAAGGCGGAAGAGTTGGGTCTGACCATCCTCGACGAGGAGGGTTTCGTGACCTTGCTGAACGAGGGGCCGGAGGCATTCGCCGCGGCCGAGGAGACGGAGGACTGAGATGGCGGCACCGGAGGGCTCGACTGCGAGCGAGATGATCGACGAGCGGATCGCCGAGCTCGGTGACTGGCGCGGCGAGACGCTGGCGCGGGTGCGCGCCATCGCGCACGACGTGGTCCCCGACCTGCACGAGGACTGGAAGTGGCGTGGTGTCCCGACCTTCGAGTCCCACGGCCTGATCTTCACCGGGGAGACCTACAAGAAGGCGGTGAAGCTGACCTTCCACAAGGGGGCGGCGCTGCCCGACCCCGCGGGTCTGTTCAACTCCTCCCTGGAGGGCAACACCCGCCGCGCGATCGACATCGCCGAGGGCGAGTTCCCCGACGCCGACGCGCTGGCTGCGCTGATCCGGGCCGGCGCCGAGGCCAACCAGAAGAAGTAGTGCGATCGGTGTAGTGCCACCGTCACCTGGTGACGGTGGCACTACACCGATGAGTTATCCACAGCCGTTCGGCAGGCCCTCGCGCACTGCCTCGCGAACCGTCACGATCGTCGGATGGATCGGAGCGTGCAACAGCGCCGCGCGTTGCTGCAGGTGCAGCGCCGTGAGCAGGAGGGCGTGGTCAGCTGGGCCCAGCTCCAGGCGGCCGGGTGGAGTGACGGCGACGTACGTCGAGCAGTGCGGCATCGGGACCTGACCCGCGTCCACCCACGGGTGTACGTCGACCACACCGGGGAGCTGACCCGAGCGCAACGGGTCTGGGCGGCCCTGCTGTGGGCCGCCCCGGCGGCGGTGTGCCACCTCCCGGCCGCGGGACGGACCGGCGAGGATGCCCCGATCGACATCGTGATCGACGGCACCCGCTCGCTGTCCTCGCGCCCCGGGATCGTGGTCCATCGCTGGGCGGGGTTCGACGAGTTGGTCGCGCGCGACACCATCCCGTTGCGGCTGCGCTGGGCACCTGCGGTGCTGCTGCGGCTGCGCCAGGCCGGCAGCGAGACCGACGCGGTGGCGATCCTCGCCGACACCGTGGGCCGCGGCAAGGTCAGCGCCGCCGCCGTCCGCCAGGTCGTGGAGGGCGCGCCGAAGCTGCGCCGACGGGCGCTGATCCTGGCCGTGCTCGACGACCTCGCCTGCGGCACCGAGTCGGTCCTCGAACACGGGTTCCTGGTCCGGGTCGAGCGTGCTCACGGGCTCCCCACCCCGCAGCGTCAGGCGGTGCGCCGCGACGGGCGCGAGCGCCGCGATCTGGAGTACGGCGCCTACGGCCTGGTGGTCGAGCTCGACGGACGGATCAACCACGACTCGTGGCAGGCCGGCAACCGCGACGCCGCACGAGACCTGGCCGACATCGCCGCCGGCCGGTCGGTGCTCCGGCTGCGCTGGGCCCAGGTGATGACCACGCCATGCGCCACCGCAGGGCTGCTGGGTCGGGCGCTCGCAGCGCGGGGGTGGGCCGGGGTGCCGACGCGCTGCGGTCCGGCGTGCGGCCTCGACGCCTGGCGCAGCTGACGTGCCTGATCGGTGTAGTGCCACTGTCACCAGGTGACGGTGGCACTACACCGATCACAGTGCGTGGTCGATCAGCCCGGGGGAGTGGGCACCCAGGAGCGGCGGACCCCGTCGGTCACGTCGGCGAGCACGCCACCATTGGCCTCGATCACCCGGATCGAGCCGGCGTTGGTGTCGTCGCAGGTGATCAGCACCCGGTCGAGTCCGAGACCCCGGGCGTGCACCAGCGCCAGCCCGAGTGCCCGGGTGGCGTGCCCCTCGCCCTGGCGGGAGCGGCGCACCGAGTAGCCGATGTGTCCGCCGCGCACGCGCAGTCGGTCGTTGAGCGCGTGCCGGACCTGGACGAACCCGACCAGCAGGTCGGCGTCGTCGGTGATCCAGAACTGGTCGTAGTGGACACCGCGGGGAACGGGGCGGTCCGTGTCGGCGTACAGGGTGGACCAGGACAGGTGTGCGGCGAACCCCTCCGGTGTCGCGCCCTGCGGCACCTGCCACAGGCCGCTCCCGGGCGGTTCGGAGTCGTCGTTGTCGGCGACCAGGGCGATCCACTCAGCGCAGCGGTCGGGGTCGGGCGGCACCAGTCGGGTCACCACGTCACGATCTGGGATCGGTGGTTGGCGGGCAAGTGGTTTTCGCGCCCCTGGCGCCGTTATCCGTTGCGGTACGACGCTCGTAGAGCGCGGCTGGCGACGATGAAGACCCCGGTCCCGACTTGCAGAGTCCACCCGACGCCGCGGGCGATACCCAGACCGTCTGACATCCAGGCGCCGAGGGCGAGCGCGGCGGCCGCGAGCAGGATCATCAACGTCCAGAACACGCTGCCGGTGAGGCGTCCTGCCCATTGGCTCCAACCGCCGATCAGGCGACCGAACCACCCGACCGGCTCGAAGTCATCGATCGGGTCCTCGGTGGGGACAAAGGCGGAGGCGGGCAGCTGACGTGTGAGGAAGTCGCGAACCTCTTCCGCGGGGTAGGCGCCGACGCTGAAACTGAATCCGTACCCGGCCCGGTCGATGAAGCGCCACTGTTCCTGCTCGCGACCGCCGTGCACGCCTCGATGGATCAGCACGGCGTGGAGGGACTCGACCGGCCACACCCTGATCTGGTGGCCGAGGTCGGTCACGACCGCCCCGGCCGCGAGGCCGAGTCGTGTGGTGTCGAGCGGAGCATTGGCATGTGTCCACCACCGGGTTCCTGGGGGTTCGACCTCGACCATCCCTGCCTCGAGGAGATCGATCGTGTCGGCCCGTCCGGCTGTCTCCGGAGCCCCGATCAGGAGAGTGGCTCGGAACTCCTGCAATCGGTCTCGGACGTCGGCTGCGGTGACGCTGTCGAGGCGGGCGATCATCTCCTCGCGCGTCTCGGGCGTGATGCCATCGAGATGGTCCCGGGCAGCGGCACCGGCAAGCCAGATGGTGTTCGTCTCCTCAAGGATCGCCCGTCGGCGCTTTTCGCGCAGCACGTCGACCGCCGCCTGATCCACTGGCGCCGTCAACTGCGCGTCCAGCCACGCGATCGTGGCCTGGACGATGTTCGTCGCCGTGCCGTCAGCGAGGTCGGCCCCGAGCGTGAGGACCAGGCGGTCGGGAAGGAGGTCGGCGGGATCACTGTGCACTTCGTAGGTCGCCCCGGTGTCGTGGCGCAGCAGTTGGGTGAGGCCCCGTTCCAGGTACTCCAGCGCGAGCATCCCACCTGGCCGGGTGGACACCTCGCCGGAGAGGACGAGGACCGGGTCGACGTACTGCGCGGGAAAGGTCTCGACCGGGGTGAAGGTAGGTGTCGCGGTCCGGACACCGGAAGGCAGGCCGAGGCGGAGTCCGTCGGGGACTGGGCCGTCGAAGAACATCACCGCGTTGGCTGTCGTGAAGACGTCGGCTATCCGAGCCTGCAGACCTTCGGGGGTCGCGGTGGCCAGGCCGGGTTCGTCGAAGGCACGGAGTCCGGTCCCGACCGGGCCCCACCGGGTCAACGCCGCCCGAGCGACCGGCCCGCCGCCCATACCTCCGGACTCGGCGCGCAGGACCCGGCGTTCAACGTCGAGGTCGCCGAAGTCCGGGCGGTTGAGCCAGGCGATCACCTGATGAAAGTGTTCGACGACCTCTGCAGGGCGACCGTGAGCGATGAACTCGGTGACATACGGGTCGACCAGACCGTTGATATCCAGGATGCCTTGGTCCCGGCCGTGCAGGCAGAGATGTTCGATCAGATGCTGCCAGCCGGCCTCGTTGAAAGGTTCGTGGGCGTAGCCGAAGCCGAACCGGAGGACCGCTGTCAGCGAGGGGCGGTCCGAGTCCACCCAGAAGCAGGTGACGCCGTCGATTACGACAGATTCAACGATGGGGGGTGTGGTGAGAGCCATGGTGAACCTTCCGGGAGGAGCGCGCGGCAACGCTAGCCGACGGCGGGCCAACCGGATGCCCGGGGCAGCGCAGCCGCACCTAGACTGGGGGTATGCCTGAACTGTCCCGTGACGAGGTGCGCCATCTGGCCGACCTCGCCCGGATCGACCTGTCCGATGCCGAGCTCGACCACCTGGCACCCCAGCTCAACGTGATTCTTGAGTCTGTGGCGTCGATCCAGGGTGTCGCCGGTGACGACGTCGTCCCGACCTCGCACCCGATCCCGATGACCAACGTGTTCCGCGACGACGTCGTGGTGCCGGGCCTCACCCCGGAGCAGGCGCTCGCCGCCGCCCCGGAGTCGGAGGACCAGAAGTTCTCCGTGCCGCGGATCCTGGGAGACGAGCAGTGAGCAACGTGAGCAACTGGATCTACACGACCGCCGCCGAGCAGGCAGATGCGCTCGCGGCCGGGACCGTCACCTCCGTCGAGCTGGTCCAGGCCTACCTCGACCAGATCGCCGCCACCAATGGCGAGATCAACTCCTACCTCCACGTCGACGCCGAGGGCGCCCTCGCCCAGGCGAAGGCCTCCGACGAGCGCCGCGCGGCGGGTACCCCGCTGCACCCGCTCGACGGCGTGCCGATCGCGATCAAGGACGTGCTGGCGACCGAGGGTCTGCCGACCACGGCCGGCTCGAAGATCCTCGAGGGCTGGATCCCGCCGTACGACGGCACCGTGACCGCCAAGATCAAGGCGGCGGGTCTGCCCATCCTCGGCAAGACCAACATGGACGAGTTCGCGATGGGCTCCTCCAACGAGAACTCCGCCTACGGCCCGGTCAAGAACCCGTGGGACCTCACCCGGATCCCCGGTGGCTCCGGCGGTGGCTCGGCCGCCGCGGTGGCGGCCTTCCAGGCTCCGCTGGCGATCGGCTCCGACACCGGCGGCTCGATCCGCCAGCCGGGTGCGATGACCGGCACCGTCGGGGTCAAGCCGACGTACGGCTCGATCTCGCGCTACGGCGTGATCGCGCTGGCCAACTCGCTCGACCAGCTCGGCCCGGTGACCCGGTCGGTGCTGGACTCGGCGCTGCTGCACGAGCTCATCGGCGGCCACGACCCGAAGGACTCCACCTCGGTGCCCGGCACCGTCGAGGGCCTGGTCGAGGCGGCGCGCAGCGGTGCCGCCGGTGACCTCACCGGCGTGAAGATCGGTGTGGTCAAGGAGCTCCAGGGTGACGCGTGGAGCGCGCCGGTCGTGGAGCGGTTCCACGAGTCGATCGAGATCCTCAAGGGTCTGGGCGCCGAGATCACCGAGGTCAGCCTGCCGAGCTTCGTGCATGCGATGGCGGCCTACTACCTGATCCTGCCGGCCGAGTGCTCCTCGAACCTCGCCAAGTTCGACGCCATGCGCTACGGCCTGCGCGTCACGCCCGCCGGCTCGCCGTCGGCCGATGACGTCATGCGGGTCTCGCGTGACGCGGGCTTCGGTGCCGAGGTCAAGCGCCGCATCCTGATCGGGACCTACGCGCTCTCCTCGGGCTACTACGACGCCTACTACGGCCAGGCGCAGAAGATCCGCACCCTGATCATCGAGGACTTCCGCAAGGCCTTCGAGTCCGTCGACGTGCTGGTCAGCCCGACCGCGCCGACCACGGCGTGGGCGATCGGCGAGAAGTCCGACGACCCGCTGGCCAACTACCTCCAGGACCTCGCCACCATCCCGGCGAACCTGGCCGGTGTGCCCGGCATCTCCATCCCCTCGGGGCTCAGCAGCGAGGACGGCCTGCCGACCGGCATCCAGTTCCTCGCCCCGGTGCTCGAGGACGCTCGGCTCTACCGCGTCGGTGCCGCTTTGGAGAAGGCGCTGACCGACCAGTGGGGTGGACAGATCGCCCCGGCGGCGTACGCATCGAAGGAAGGCAAGTGACCATGTCGACGCAGAACGCCACGACTGAGCTGATCGACTTCGACGAGGTGATCGCGAAGTTCGACCCGGCGATGGGCCTGGAGGTCCACGTCGAGCTGAACACCAACACCAAGATGTTCTGCGGCTGCCCCACGACGTTCGGCGGCGAGCCGAACACGCAGGTCTGCCCGACCTGCCTCGGCTTGCCCGGCGCGATGCCGGTGGTCAACGCCAAGGCGGTCGAGTCGGCGATCCGGATCGGGCTCGCGCTCAACTGCGAGATCGCCGAGTGGTGCCGCTTCGCCCGGAAGAACTACTTCTACCCGGACATGCCGAAGAACTTCCAGACCTCCCAGTACGACGAGCCGATCTGCTTCGACGGCTACCTCGACGTGGAGGTCGACGGCGAGACGTTCCGCGTGGAGATCGAGCGCGCTCACATGGAAGAGGACACCGGCAAGCTGACCCACCTGGGCAGTGACACCGGCCGGATCGCCGGCGCGACCACCTCGCTGGCCGATTACAACCGGGCCGGTGTGCCGCTGATCGAGATCGTCACCAAGCCGATCGAGGACACCGCCGAGCGGGCACCGGAAATCGCCCGCGCCTACGTAACCGCGCTGCGCGACCTGCTGCGTGCGCTTGACGTTTCGGACGTCCGGATGGATCAGGGCTCGATGCGCTGCGACGCCAATGTCTCGCTGAAGCCCAGGGGCGCCGCCGAATTCGGCACCCGCACCGAGACCAAAAACGTAAATTCGCTGAAGAGCGTCGAGGTCGCCGTCCGCTACGAGATGCGGCGCCAGGCTGCTGTTCTGGAGTCGGGCGACCGAGTCATCCAGGAGACCCGGCACTTTCATGAAGACGGCTACACCAGCCCGGGCCGCACCAAGGAAACCGCGGAGGACTACCGCTACTTTCCCGAACCCGACTTGGAGCCGGACTCGCCCAGCGGTGAGCTCGTCGAGAGGCTGCGCGAAACCATCCCCGAACTACCGTGGTTGCGCCGCAAGCGGATTCAACAGGACTGGGGCATCTCCGACGAGGTGATGCGCGACCTTGTCAACGCAGGTGCCGTCGAATTGGTCACCGCGACCGTCGAGCACGGCGCCTCCAGCGAACAAGCGCGGGCTTGGTGGGGCAACTTCTTGGTGCAAAAGGCCAACGAGGCCGGACTCGAACTCGACCAATTGCCAATCAGCCCAGCCCAAGTCGCCGCCGTCGTGGCGCTGGTGGATGACGGCACGCTGACCACCAAGCTGGCCCGCCAGGTCGTCGAGGGCGTGCTGGCCGGTGAGGGCGAGCCCGACCAGGTGATGACCGCGCGCGGACTGGCGGTCGTGCGTGACGACTCGCTGATCCAGGCCGCGGTCGACGAAGCGCTGGCGGCCAATCCCGATGTGGCCGAAAAGATTCGCGGCGGCAAGGTACAGGCGGCGGGCGCGATTGTCGGCGCCGTGATGAAGGCGACCAAGGGCCAGGCCGACGCCGCGCGGGTACGCGAGCTGGTGCTCGCGGCCTGCACCTAGAACAAGCTGCTGAATTCGCCCAACAGGTTGGTGAGGGGCGAACCCACGCCGTCCCAGCCGATGGA
>NZ_JASLGR010000028.1 GCF_030150155.1 Nocardioides sp. | reverse complement strand
GGCGCCGCCTTCAATGGCGGCGCCTACGGCCGCGGCTTCTCCTCGGGCATGTCCGCCACCGATGCGATCCTGCGGGCCGCGCTGCGCCCCGGCGATCACATTGTGATCCCGAACGACGCCTACGGCGGCACCTTCCGCCTGATCGACAAGGTGCTCACCGGCTGGGGCGTCAGCTACGACGTCGCACCGGTCGACGACACCGCCGCGATCGCCGCGGCGATCACGGAGAACACCAAGCTGGTCTGGATCGAGTCGCCGACCAACCCGCTGCTCAACACCGCCGACATCGCGGCGGTGGCCGAGGTGGCCCACGCCGCCGGGGCACTGCTGGCGGTCGACAACACGTTCGCGACGCCGTACTTCTCCCAGCCGCTCGCCCTCGGCGCCGACGTCGTGGTCCACTCCACCACGAAGTACCTCGGCGGCCACTCCGACGTGGTCGGCGGTGCCCTGATCACCGACTCCGACGAGCTCGACGCCGCGTTCGGCTTCCTGCAGAACGGTGCCGGCGGCGTGCCCGGACCGTTCGACGTCTTCCTCACCCTGCGCGGCCTCAAGACGCTGGCGATCCGGATGGAGCGCCACACCGCCAACGCCCAGCGGGTGGTGGAGTACCTGCGGGCCAGCGACGCAGTGGGCACGGTCCTCTACCCCGGGTACGGCGGCATGGTCTCGATCCGCCTGGCCGGCGGGCCCGAGGCCGCCCTGGATCTGTGCCGCCGCCTGCGGCTCTTCACCCTGGCCGAGAGCCTCGGCGGCGTGGAGTCCCTGGTCGAGCTGCCCGCGGCGATGACGCACGCCTCCACCTCGGGGTCACTGCTGGAGGTGCCCGACGACCTGGTCCGGCTCAGTGTCGGCATCGAGGACATCGAGGACCTGCTCGCCGATCTCGACCAGGCGCTGGCCTGAGCGGGTGAGGCGACGAACCTCAACCGAGCGGGGCGCGCCACTCCAGGGTGGTGCCGCCCGGCTCGGGCCGGCACAGTGACATCGACCCGCCGCGCGCCTGCGCCCGCGCCCGGAGGTTGGCCAGCCCGCTCTCGGTGACGTGCTCGCCGATCCCGCGGCCGTCGTCACGCACCCGGAGCACCACGTCACGGTCCACCGCGAGCGTGATCGTGACCTCGCTGGCGCCGGCGTGGCGGTGCACGTTGGACAGTGCCTCGTTCAGCACCGCGACCAGGTCGAGGGTGAGGGCCTCGTCGATCCGGGACCTGACCGCACCCTCCAGGTGCAGCCGGGGCCTGAACTTGAGGGCCCGGGCGGCACGGTCGATCACCGCGGTGATCTGGGACTGGACGTCGCCGGCCGACGGCTCGGTGCTGAGCTCGAAGATCGTGCGACGGATCTCGCGGATGGTCTGGTCGAGCTGGTCGACGGTCTCGTCGAGCAGATCGCGCAGCGGTCCCTCGGGCTCGCGCCGGTAGCCGCTCTGGAGCCGGAGACCGATCGCGAAGAGACGCTGGATCACCACGTCGTGCAGGTCGCGCCCGATCCGCTCCCGGTCGGCGAAGACCAGCAGCTCCTCGTGCTTGGCCCGGCTCCTGACGCTCTCGATCACGACGCCCGCGGCAGCGGCCAGGGCGGTCACGATCTCCTCGTCGGCCTCGGTGAACTGGCTGCCGTCGTGCTTCTCGGTGAGGTAGAGGTTGCCGAAGACGACACCCCCGGTGCAGACCGGGACGCCGAGGAAGGCGTGCATCGGCGGGTGGTTGGCCGGGAAGCCGTGGGACTGGGCGTGCCCGGTGATGTCGGGCAGCCGCAGCGGGACCGGATGGTCGATCAGGACGCCGAGCACCCCGAGGCCGCTGGGCAAGTCACCGATCCGGTCGGCACCGGCCTCGTCGATGCCGTGGGTGATGAAGGTGCGCAGCCGCTGGTCCTGCTCGTCGCCGAGCACACCGAGCGCCGCGTACCTCGCCCCGACGAGGTCCGCGGCGATCTCGGTGATCCGGCTCAGCACCTCGTCCAGGGAGAGGCCCGAGCCCAGGGTGGCGACCGCGTCGAGCAGCAGCCGCCAGCGGACCCGCTCAGGCATGGCCGGACCTGGCGAGCAGGAGTGCTGCCTGGGTGCGGCTCTCGACACCGAGCTTGGACAGCACCGAGGAGACGTAGTTCTTCACCGTCTTCTCGGCCAGGCTCAGCTCGGCGGCGATCTGCCGGTTGGAGAACCCCTGCCCGATCAGGTCGAGCACCTCGCGCTCCTTCGAGGTCAGCTGCGCGATCGCCGACGGCTTCGGGCTGGCGGCACGGATCCGCTCCAGCACCTGCGCCGTCACCGTCGGGTCGAGGAGGGAGCGGCCGGTCGCCACCTGGCGGACCGAGTCGACCAGATCGACGCTGCGGACCTGCTTGAGCACGTACCCCGACGCCCCGGCCATGATCGCGGAGAAGAGCGCGTCATCGTCGTCGTGCGACGTCAGGATCAGCACCCCGATCTGCGGGTCGGCGGAGCGGATGTCGCGACACACGTCGATCCCCGATCCGTCGGGCAGGCGGTTGTCCAGGAGGACGACATCAGGTCGCAGCTCGGGGATCTGCGCCAGCGCATCGGCAGCACAGTCGGCCTCGCCGATGACCTCCATGTCCCCCTCGTCCTCCAGGAGGTGCCGGATGCCGTGCCGGACCACCTCGTGGTCGTCCACGAGGTAGAGACGAAGCGGCGTGCCGGCGGTCACGGCACCACGCTAGCGACATTCTGCCCATCAGGCACGAATCTTGACTGTCTAGGCAACCGAAAGTGGGCTGTTCGTCCCGGTCAGGTCCCGGCCGGACGGGCGCCGAAGGTGGCGCCGATCACGGCACGCAGAGCCGCGACCCCGTTGTCGGTGCGGGCCGCGCGCCACTCCTCGGGCGTGCGGTCGCCGCCGCGGTCGACCAGGTCGAACCCGCCCGGGCCGCCGTACCGGAAGCGGGCCTGACGGGCCGCGACGTCCTCGGTGCCGGCGAAGCGCAGACGGGCCCCGGTGAAGGCACCGATCCCCCGCGCCGCCGCCAGCACCTGCTCGTCGACCAGGTCGGCCTCGGACCCACAGATCCGCAGGTCCATCCCCTGCATCGCCGAGGCGATCAGCAGCGAGCCGAGCACCGGACTGACCGTGGGCCCCTCGTAGACAACCGTGGCCGGAGCGTCGCCGGCCCCCATCGCCGCCCGCAGGGTGACCAGGTCGCCGAGCACCCGGATCGGGTGCCACTGGTCGCTGATCAGGTTCCAGACCGGGACGTGGGCGGCATGGGAGAACGGACGCAGCTGCTCGAAGGGCAGCCCGACCGCGATGATCCCCTCGGCCACCCGGCTCAGCCGGCGGGCGACGTCACCTAGGGTGGCACCGCCCGCCTGCTCACTGGTCCAGTCCCCCCAGAGCAGCTCGTGGCCGTCGCGCCGGGCGGCCTCCTCGACCAGGGTCCTGACCCAGGCCGTCCCGGGATCACCGGCCGCGACACCGTCGCCGATGAGCACGGCGACCCGAGCGCGCGGCAGCACCGCCGAACCGTCGTCGGCGGCGAGCGCCTCGGCGGCATCGAGCAGGCCGCGCCACTGACCGATGTTGAGGTCGATCTCGGCGAGCACGCCGTGGCCGACCAGGCCCCGTTCGGCGCGCGTCGTCGGCGCGAGCATCAGCGCCATCCGCACCACCTCGTTCCTGCTCGACGAACCGCCGCCCCAGTCTCCCCTATCACCGGAAGGACACACGCACTCCGTCCACGTTCGGGTGCCCGAACGCTACCCAATACCTAGAACTTGTTCTATCTTTCGGCGGTATGAGCCGTCTCCGAGTCGTCGTCTGGTCCACGGGCACCGTCGGTCGCCACGCCATCGCGGGGGTCGACGCCCACCCCGACCTGGACCTGGTCGGCGTGTGGACCTCCACCCCCGCCAAGGACGGCATCGACGCCGGCGAACTGGCCGGGCTCGGCCGCAGCCTCGGTGTCGCCGCCACCACCGACACTGCCGCGCTGCTCGCGCTGCGCCCCGACTGCATCGTCCACACCGCGATGACCGACGACCGGGTCTTCGAGGCCCTGGAGGACCTCCGCACCTTCCTGGCCGCCGGGGTCAACGTGGTCTCCTCGGGGCCGGTGATGCTGCTCTACCCGTGGGGCACGATCCCGGACTCGATGATCGATCCGCTGATCGAAGCCGGCCGGGCCGGCAACGCCTCGCTGCACGTCAACGGGATCGACCCCGGCTTCGCCAACGACGTGCTGCCGCTGGCGCTCTCCTCGCTCTCCCAGCGCATCGACCACCTCCAGGTCAGCGAGATCGCCGACTACGCGACCTACGTCCAGCCCGTGGTGATGGGCGAGATGTTCGGCTTCGGCCAGCCGCTGGACGCCCGCCCGCTGCTGTGGGAGCCAGGCATCCTCAGCTCGGCCTGGGGCCCGGTGGTGCGCCTGCTGGGCGCCGGACTCGGGGTCGACCTGGATCCGCAGCTCGTCGAGTACGTCGAGCGACGGCCCGCCCCGCGGGCGATCTCGACGTCCAGCGTCGAGATCGCCGAGGGCACCCTCGGGTCGGTGCTGTTCCGCGTGGTCGGCACCGTCGACGGCGTCGCCCGGATCACCCTGGAGCATGTCACCCGGTGCGCACCCGACCTCGACCCGGACTGGCCGCGGCCCACCGAGGGCGACGGCTGCTACCGGGTGGAGATCACCGGCGAGCCCACCATGACGGTCGAGTTCAGCCACCACGGCGAGCACGGTGACCACAACGTCAGCGGCATGATCGTCACCGCCCAACGCCTGATCAACGCCGTCCCGGCGGTGGTGGCGGGCGCTCCCGGGCTGCTCACCGCCCTCGACCTGCCGCTGGTGACGGGCCGCGGCCTGGTCGCCCGATGAGCATCCTGGACCGGTTCTCCCTGGCCGGCCACGTCGCCGTCGTCACCGGCGCCGGTCGCGGGATCGGGGCCGCCACCGCGGTGGCGCTGGCCGAGGCCGGTGCCGACGTCGTGCTCGCCGCCCGCACCCGGGGCCAGCTCGACGCCGTCGCCGAGCAGATCCGGGGCGTGGGGCGGCGCGCGGTCGTCGTACCGGCGGATCTGGCCGACCTGAGTCAGGTCGAGGCCCTGCCCGAGCGGGCCGTGGCCGAGCTGGGCCACCTCGACATCGTGGTGAACAACGTCGGCGGCACCATCCCGAACGCGTTCCTCGACACCGATGCTGCCTACCTGGAGGAGGCGTTCCACTTCAACGTCACCACCGCCCATGCACTGAGCCGCGCCGCCGTCCCTCACCTGCTCGCCTCGGCCGGCGCGGGCCGGCAGGCGTCGATCACGAGCATCAGCTCGATGATGGGCCGCAGCGCAGCCCGGGGCTACCTGGCCTACGGCACCGCGAAGGCGGCGCTGGCGCACTGGACCCGGCTGGCCGCCACCGACCTGGCGCCGAGCGTGCGGGTCAACGGGGTCTTCGTCGGCTCGGTGCTCACCAGCGCCCTCGAGTTCGTCGCCGGAGTCCCCGAGACCCGGGCCGAGATGGAGGCCCGGACGCCTCTGGGTCGGATCGGCGAGGCCGAGGACGTCGCCGCGGCGGTGCTCTACCTCGCCTCGCGGGCCGGGGGCTTCCTCACCGGCAAGCTGCTCGAGGTCGACGGCGGACTCCAGCAGCCCAACCTCGACCTGCGACTGCCCGACCTGAGCGGCCCCGCGCCCTCAGTGCGCGGCGCCTGAGGCGGGGTCCGGGACCGCCCAGAGCGTCGACCTGGTCAGCGGGACGAGGTCGTGCTGCCCCGGTCAGGACCAGGGCAGGACACAGCGTGAGTACGCCGACCAGAATCGCTCTACTCATGGGTAACGGCCTCCGCGCGGTGTGGGTTAGGTGACACCCTGCCCGAAACCGGACCCCAAGACGGGTATTTCCTCCACTAGGGGTCTAGCCTTGGACCCCGGAACTTCCGTTCCACCACCGATCCACGCGTGCAGAAGAATCCGGAAGAGGCGAAACCAGCCGTGCCGCAGCCCACTGGCAACCAGACCAGCGACGTCCCTGAAGAGTTCGGAGCCAACGAGTGGCTCGTCGAGGAGATGTACGAGCAGTACAAGAAGGACCCGACGAGCGTGGATCCGGTGTGGGTGACGTTCTTCAAGAACGGTCACGGCACGCCGGCCAGCGGCACCGCTGCGGCGGCCGTCACTCCTGCTGCTCCGGCCGCGGCTCCCGCCGCCCCCGCTGCTCCGGCCGCCCCCGCTGCCGCCGCACCCGCCGCCGCCCCGGCTCCGGTCGCCACCCCGCGCCCGGTCAACACCAAGGCCGCTGAGCCGGCCAAGGGCACCTCGAACCCGGTGCCGAAGGACGCTCCGGCGCCGGCCCCGGTCGCGACCAACGACGAGCCGATCTTCACGACGCTGCGCGGCATCCCCGCCGCCACCGCGAAGAACATGGACATCTCGCTGGCTGTCCCGACGGCCACCTCGGTCCGCAACATCCCGGTCAAGCTGCTCTGGGACAACCGCACCGTGATCAACAACCACCTCGCCCGGGCGCGCGGTGGCAAGGTCTCCTTCACCCACCTGCTGGGCTTCGCGATCATCAAGGCGATCAAGGCGATCCCCGCGATGAACAACACCTACGCCGAGGTCAACGGCAAGCCGACCCAGGTCACGCCGGCCCACATCAACCTCGGCCTGGCGATCGACCAGCAGAAGCCCGACGGCACCCGCCAGCTGGTGGCGCCCTCGATCAAGGGCTGCGAGTCGATGGACTTCGCCCAGTTCTGGACCGCGTACGAGGAGATCGTGCGCAAGGCCAAGGACAACAAGCTCACGATGGACGACTACTCGGGCACGACGGTCTCGCTGACCAACGTCGGTGGCCTGGGCACGAACAACTCCGTCCCGCGTCTGATGCAGGGCCAGGCCGCCATCATCGGCGTCGGCTCGATGGACTACCCGCCCGAGCTGCAGGGTGCCTCCGAGGCCGCCCTGGCCCGCGACGCCGTCAGCCGGATCATGACGATGACGTCGACGTACGACCACCGCGTCATCCAGGGTGCGCAGTCGGGTGAGTTCCTCGCCATCGTGCACAAGCTGCTGCTCGGTGCCGACGGCTTCTACGACGAGATCTTCGCCTCGCTGCGGATCCCCTACGTCCCGATCCGGTGGAGCCGCGACGTCTCCACCAGCCACGACGACCAGGTCTCCAAGCAGGTCCGCGTCGGCGAGATGATCAACGCCTTCCGGGTCCGCGGTCACCTGATGGCCGACACGGACCCGCTGGAGTACAAGCAGCGCACCCACCCCGACCTCGAGATCGAGAACCACGGCCTGACGCTGTGGGACCTCGACCGCGAGTTCCCCACCGGCTCCTTCGGTCCGGCCAACAAGCCGTTCCTCAAGCTGCGCGACATCCTCGGCGTGCTGCGTGACGCCTACGTCCGCACGATGGCGATCGAGTACATGCACATCCAGGACCCGGCCCAGCGTGCCTGGATCCAGGAGCGGATCGAGCGTCCCTTCGACAAGACGCCCCGCGAGGAGCAGCTGCGCATCCTGCTCAAGCTGAACCAGGCCGAGGCGTTCGAGACCTTCCTGCAGACGAAGTTCGTCGGCCAGAAGCGCTTCTCCCTCGAGGGTGGCGAGACCGCGATCCCCGTGATCGACGAGATCGCCGAGGCCGCTGCCGAGGCAGGCCTCGAAGAGGTCGCCATCGGCATGGCCCACCGTGGCCGGCTCAACGTGCTGGCCAACATCGTGGGCAAGTCCTACAACCAGATCTTCCGCGAGTTCGAGGGCAACATCGACCCGCGCACCGTCCAGGGCTCGGGCGACGTCAAGTACCACCTTGGTGCCGAGGGCACCTTCACCGCAGGCTCCGGCGACACCGTCAAGGTCTCGGTGGCGGCCAACCCGTCCCACCTCGAGGTGGTCGACCCTGTCCTGGAGGGCATCGTCCGCGCTAAGCAGGACGTCCTCGACCAGGGCACGAACTACCCCGTCCTGCCGCTGCTGATCCACGGTGACGCCGCCTTCGCGGGCCAGGGCGTCGTGGCCGAGACCCTCCAGCTCGGTCAGCTCCGTGGCTACCGCACCGGCGGTACGGTCCACCTGATCATCAACAACCAGGTCGGCTTCACCACCTCCCCCGGCTCCTCGCGCTCCTCGCTGTACGCGACCGACGTCGCCCGGATGGTCCAGGCCCCGATCCTGCACGTCAACGGCGACGACCCGGAGGCCTGCGTCCGCGCAGCCCGCCTGGCCTTCGACTACCGCCAGGCGTTCAACAAGGACATCGTGATCGACCTGGTCTGCTACCGCCGCCGCGGTCACAACGAGGGCGACGACCCGTCGTTCACGCAGCCGCTGATGTACGACCTGATCGAGAAGAAGCGCTCGGTGCGCAAGCTCTACACCGAGTCCCTGGTCGGTCGTGGCGACATCACTCTCGAGGAGGCCGAGGAGGTTCTGCGCGACTACCAGAGCCAGCTCGAGCGCGTCTTCACCGAGGTCCGCGACGCCGACAAGAAGCCCGAGCAGTGGGAGACCGTCCCGGACTACCCGGAGAAGACGATCACCTCGGAGTCGACCGCCGTCTCCGGCGACGTGCTCACCCGCATCGCCGAGGCCTACGTCACCCCGCCGGAGGGCTTCACCGTCCACCCGAAGGTGATGCCGCAGCTGGAGCGTCGCTCCAAGTCGATCGCCGACGGCGGCATCGACTGGGGCACCGGCGAGCTGCTCGCCTTCGGCTCCCTGCTGATGGAGGGTCGCCCGGTCCGTCTCGCGGGCCAGGACTCGCGCCGTGGCACGTTCGCCTCGCGCTTCGCGACCATCATCGACCGGCACAACGCCGACGAGTGGACCCCGCTGGCCAACCTCACCGACGACCAGGCGAAGTTCTTCGTCTACGACTCGCTGCTGAGCGAGTACGCCGCCCTCGGTTTCGAGTACGGCTACTCCGTGGCCCGCCCGGACGCCCTCGTGCTGTGGGAGGCCCAGTTCGGTGACTTCGTCAACGGCGCCCAGAGCGTCATCGACGAGTACATCTCGGCCGGCAAGACCAAGTGGGGCCAGGACTCCGGCGTCGTACTGCTGCTGCCGCACGGCTACGAGGGCCAGGGTGCCGACCACTCCTCGGCTCGGATCGAGCGCTTCCTGACGCTGTGCGCCGACGACGCGATGGTCGTGGCTCAGCCCTCGACCCCGGCCTCGCACTTCCACCTGCTGCGCCGTCACGCGCTCGGCGAGCTGCACCGCCCGCTGATCGTGATCACGCCGAAGTCGATGCTGCGTCGCAAGGAGGCTGCCTCGCAGCCGGCCGACTTCACCTCGGGCTCGTTCCGCAACGTGATCGGTGACGACACCGTCGACGCCGCCGCGGTGAAGACCGTCCTGCTGGTCTCGGGCCGTCTGACCTGGGACCTGGTGGTCGAGCGCAAGAAGCGCGAGCGCAACGACGTCGCCATCGTCCGGGTCGAGCAGCTCTACCCGTGGCCGACCGACGAGGTCGCCGCCGAGCTGGCGAAGTACCCGAACGCCACCGTCAAGTGGGTCCAGGACGAGCCCGCGAACCAGGGCCCGTGGCCGTCGTTCGCTCTCAACGTCTTCGCCCCGCTGGGTGTCGACGCCGAGCTGGTCAGCCGGCCCGCGTCCTCGACCACGGCTGTCGGCACGATGAAGCGCCACCTCGCCGAGCAGGCTGTCCTGCTCGACCAGGCCTTCGCCTGATGTACTTCACCGATCGAGGTCTGGAGGAGCTCGTTCGTCGCCGCGGCGACGAGGAGGTCTCCTTCGCCTGGCTGGCCGAGAACCTCCAGATCTTCGTCGACACCCATCCTGACTTCGAGGTCCCGATCGAGCGTCTGGCCACCTGGTTGGCACGTCTCGACGACCCGGACGACGACTGAGCGTCACCAACGCCGCAGGGGCGGCCCCATTCGTGGGGCCGCCCCTGCGGCGTCGTACGGGAACCGCCGGTGTCGGCGGGTCGGCGGGTCAGTGCCTCAGCGGGTCAGCACGATCTTGCCGAAGACGTCCCCGTGCTCCAGGCGCTCGAAGGCCGTGCGGGCCTGCTCCATCGGCACGGTGGAGTCGATCAGCGGCTTGGTGCCGGTGGCGTTGAGCAGCGCGACCAGGGAGGCCAGCTCGTCGCGGGTGCCCATCGTGGACCCGATCACGCGCAGCTGCTTGAAGAAGATGTGGGTCAGCAGCGCGTCGTCGAGCTCGGGCCCCGACGTCGTACCCGAGATCACGATCGCACCGCCCGGACGCAGCGCCCGGACCGAGTGCTCCCAGGTGGCACGCCCGACCGTCTCCATCACGGCGTCGACCTTGACCGGGAGCCGGGCACCGCTGGGGAAGACCTCGTGGGCGCCGATCTCCAGGGCCTTGGCACGCTTGCCCTCGTCCCGGCTGGTGGCCAGCACACGCAGCCCTGCAGCGCGTCCCAGCACGATGCAGGCGGTCGCCACGCCGCCGCCGGCGCCCTGCACCAGGACGGTGTCGCCGGGCTTCAGGCCGCCCTGGGTGAAGAGCATCCGGTACGCCGTCAGCCACGCCGTGGGCAGACAGGCGGCCTCGGCCAGGGAGAACCCGGCCGGCAGCGCGACCACGTTGCGTCGGGGCACCACGACGGTCTCGGCGAAGGTGCCCTGGTGCAGCTCGGAGAGCAGACTGCGCTGCGGGTCCAGGGTCTCGTCGCCGGTCCACTCCGGCGTCGAGATCACCGAGTGCACCAGCACCGGCGTCCCCTCGGCGTCGACCCCGGCGGCGTCGCAGCCCAGGATCATCGGCAGCCGCTCGGCCGGAAGCCCCTGGCCCTTGAGGGACCACAGGTCGTGGTGGTTCAGGCTGGCGGCCTGCACCGTGACGGCGACCCAGCCCTCGGGCACCGTCGGGGTGGGGCGCTCCCCCACCACCAGGCCGTCGAGGGGGCTGTCCCAGGACTGGGACTCGGCATACACCGCAAGCATCGTGATCTCCTGCTCACTCAGACGTCGGACGTGTTCGGAGTCTGGCACACAGCCGTGGCAGCCGCCGGCGTACGACGCCCAGGACCGCCTCGGCCGGGACCACGCCCCGGTGCCGCGAGTCCACGCCCTCGGCCGGGTTGTCCGACAGCAGCCACCAGCCCCCCGGGCGCGGCTCGACGGCACGCTTGACGGCGACCGTGCCGTCGACGAAGCGGGCCACGACCAGGTCGCCGGGCCTCGGCTCGACGCCGTACCGCACCCAGAGCAGGTCACCGGGTCGCAATGTCGGCAGCATCGACCGACCCCGCACGCGCGCAAAGCCCCTCACCCGCGATAGTGTCGCAAATGCACTCGTTGCCCCGAACGACCACGTGCCCCTCGGCTCACGTGGATTAGGAGAGAGGAACACCCATGTTCTCGCGCTTCATCGCCCCCACGCTTGAGGTCTCTGCCCACTGCGACCTCCCGTGTGGCGTCTACGACCCCGCCCAGGCCCGCCTCGAGGCGGAGTCCGTCAAGGCCTGCATCACCAAGGCCAACGCCTCGGACGACGCGACCTTCAAGGCCCGCGCCCTGTCCATCAAGGAGGAGCGTTCGGACCTCGTCAAGCACCACCTCTGGGTGCTGTGGACCGACTACTTCAAGGCCCCGCACTTCGAGGCCTACCCGCAGCTCAACCAGCTGTTCAACGACGCCACGAAGCTCGCCGGCGCCGGCGGCACCAAGGCCAGCTGGGACGAGGCCGTGGCCGACCAGCTGCTCGCCAAGATCGACGAGATCGCCGAGATCTTCTGGGCGACCAAGAAGGCTGCCTGACCTTCAGCATGACCACGCCTGATGTCGAGCTGAGGCTGCCGGCCGACCGTGCGTTCGCAGCAGTGCTGCGCACCGCCACGGCCGGCCTGGCCGCCCGGCTCGACTTCACGCTGGAGGAGATCGAGGACGCCCGCATCGCCGTCGGCGAGGCCGCAGCGCTGGCCCTGGAGGCCGCTGCCCCGGGCGCCGATCTCACCATCTCCTACTGGCTCGAGCCGGGTCGCCTGACCGCGACCGTGGCCACCCCCGCCGTCGAGCCCCGGCATCCGGACCCGTCCTCGTTCGCGTGGACCGTGCTGGCCACCCTGGCCGACGCCCGCTGCGACACCGCCGACGGCGTCCTGAGCATCACCCTCGTCACCACGAGCCTGGTGAACACCCGCTCGCATGAGCTTCCCTGACCCGTCTCGCCCGACCGAGACGCGAGCGCTCAGCGCTGCGCTCTTCGTCGCCCTGCACGGAGCCGACCCCTCCGCGGCCGCTGCCGCACGCGAGGACCTGGTCGCCCTGCACACGCCGCTGGCCGAGCACCTGGCCCGCCGGTTCCAGCACCGCGGCGAGCCCTACGAGGACCTGGTCCAGGTCGGCCTGATCGCCCTGATCAAGGCGATCGACAGGTTCGAGCCCGAGCGCGGCCTGGAGTTCTCCACCTACGCCACCCCGACCGTGGTCGGCGAGCTCAAGCGTCACCTGCGCGACAAGGGCTGGGCGATCCGGGTGCCGCGCCGGCTCCAGGAGCTCCGGCTGCGGATCACCCAGGAGAGCGGCGAGCTGACCCAGCAGCTGGGCCGCTCCCCGACCGCGAGCGAGCTGGCCGCGAGCATCGGCTGCACCGTCGAGGAGATCGTCGAGGGCCTGGAGTCGGGCAACGCCTGGGCGACGGTCAGCCTGGACGCGGTCGCCGAGGAGGACGGACCCGACGTACTGGCGCATCTGGGCAGCGACGACGAGGGGCTGGCCCTGATCGATGTACGGGAGTCACTGCGTCCACTGCTGGCCGACCTGCCCGACCGGGAGCGCCGGATCCTGCTGCTGCGGTTCTTCCGCAATCTCACCCAGAGCCAGATCGCCAACGAGATCGGCGTCTCCCAGATGCATGTGTCTCGCCTGTTGAACAGGACGCTGGAGCAGTTGCGGGCCAGTCTCGACGATCCCGAGACCGCCAGCTGAGACCTCCGGCGCGCGGGCCGGTCGGCCGGTCGACCGCTGGTCAGGGTGCGGCTCGGTCTCAGTCGACCGGGGAGAGGGCGTGCAAACTGGCCGGGGCGAAGATGCCGACCAGGGAGACCACCGAGGCGAGGAAGAGCGCGATCCCGACCGCGGGCATGTCGCGGAAGCTCCACGCCAGACCGAGGTTGATCAGCTCGGCCAGCACGATCGGGCTGCGCGCCCAGGAGCTCAGCGTGGCCAGGCCCCGAGCGCAGGCCAGGATGGCCACCGCGAAGATGACGAAGAACGCTGCTGTGGTGAAACCCATCGCCAGACGGTTGTCGTGCAGGTTGATCAGTTGCAAGATGGCCAGGATCACCAATGCCGCGGCCTGGGCCACGACGACGGCGATCGTGACCTTCAACGGACGGGGCACAGCTTCAATGTTCACCCGCACAGCGTACGGCTCACGGAGCGCGAGGCTACTTTCGCTCCACGGTGCCGGAAACAGTGAGGAAACACACCACAAATCACTCTTGTATCGCGAGCCCAGACCTGAAAGCCTTGTCTGGCGCTCGTGAAGGCGTTCACATTCGCGCCCGCATGCGCAGCACGTCGTTGAGACCCGACGATCGTGCCCCACATTCTCGAAAGTAGAGGGATTCCCCACCCATGGATTGGCGTCACCTTTCGGCGTGCCTCGACGAGGACCCGGAGCTGTTCTTCCCGATCGGGAACACCGGCCCCGCGATCCTTCAGATCGAGGAGGCCAAGGCCGTGTGTCGGCGTTGCGAGGTCCGCGAGCAGTGCTTGCAGTGGGCTCTCGAGGCCGGTCAGGATCACGGCGTCTGGGGCGGTCTGAGCGAGGACGAGCGCCGCGCTCTCAAGCGTCGCAACGCTCGCGCTCGCGTCCGCACCGCCTGAGCTTCACTCCACAGGGACGCTGATCTCGGCACGCGCTCCCTGTCCCTGGGGGTTCGCCCCCAGCATGATCGTCCCGGCGAGCTCGGACTCGACCAGGGTCTTGACGATCGACAGACCGAGATTCGTCGAGGTTGCCAGGTCGAAGTCGGCCGGCAGCCCGACACCGTCATCGTCCAGCTGGACCGTGAGCGTCGTCGGCGTACGGTGCACCCGCAGAGCGATCTGACCCCGCACCGCCTGGGTCGGACCGGGGTAGCCGTGCTCGACGGCGTTCTGGAGCAGCTCGGTCAGCACCATCGACAACGGCGTCGCGACGTCGGAGCTGAGTCCACCGAACGTGCCCTCGCGCTGCACCCGCACCGTGGCGGCACCGATCCCTCCGACCTCCCCCAGCGCACTGCTGATCCGGTCGGCGATCTCGTCGAACTCGACGGTCTCCTCGACCGCCTGGGACAGCGTCTCGTGCACGATCGCGATCGACCCCACCCGGCGCACCGCCTCCTCCAGGGCGGCCTTCGCCTCGGGCAGGTCGATCCGGCGCGCCTGGAGCCGCAGCAGCGCCGCCACCGTCTGGAGGTTGTTCTTCACCCGGTGGTGGATCTCGCGGATGGTGGCGTCCTTGGTGACCAGCTCGCGGTCACGTCGGCGCAGCTCGGAGACGTCGCGGACCAGCACCGCGGCACCGATGTGGACCCCGTCGGGGCGCAGCGGCAGCGACCGGGCGATCAGGGAGACCGACTCCCCCGAAATCTCCGCGTCGCGGAACGAGCGACCCCCGAGGACGGCGCTGAGGCTCTCCTCGTCGAGGCGGCGCCGCGCAGGCACCAGCTGCCGGGTGACGTCGGCCAGCGACTTCCCGGTCAGGTCACCGTTGAGGCCCAGGCGCCGGAAGGCCGACTGGGCGTTCGGGCTGGAGTACTCCACCAGCCCGGCGGCGTCGACCCTGATGAACCCGTCGCCCACTCGCGGGGTGTCGGCGTCGTCACTGCGCTGGGTGTCGGAGGGGAAGTAGCCCCCGGCGATCATCTGGGTCAGGTCGGCGGCCGTGCGCAGGTAGGTCAGCTCCAGGTGCGACGGCGTCCGTACGCCGCGCAGGTTGGTGTTGCGCGCGATCACCGCGATCACCCGATCACCACGACGTACCGGGATGGACTCGATCCGCACCGGCACGTCGTCGCGCCACTCCGGGTCGCCCTCGCGGACCAGCCGGCCCTCGCGCCAGGCGGCATCCAGCAGCGGGCGTCGGCCGATCGGCATGAAGGTGCCGAGCACGTCGTCGACGTACGACGTCGGCCCGGTGGTCGGGCGGATCTGGCCGCCGGCCCAGAACCCCTGGCCCTCGCGGTCGGGCAGCCACAGCACCAGGTCGGCGAAGCTCAGGTCGGCGACGATCTGCCAGTCGGCCATCAGCAGGTGCAGCCAGTCGACGTCGGCGTCCTCGAGCTCGGTGTGCGACATCACGAGCTCGTTCAGGGTCGGCATGGACCCACCCTAGGAGGGACGGTTTCGGGGTCGGCGAGCAGGTCTGGGAAGATGGTCCGGTGACCAGATCGAGGTCGTACTGGGACGGCGTTCGGACCGGCGGAGGCGTTCCGTCGGACCGCCCCCTGTCCGACCTCACCGTCGAGCTCACCCGGATGCTCGGCGACGCCGATCCCGAGGTGCGCGAGGCCACCGGCGTGGCGACGCTGCTCTCCTGGCTCCGTCAGGGCGTGTACGACGACCTCCTGGGCGCTCTGGGCGACGGGATGGCCGCGGGCCTGACCCTCGGCCCCGACGTGGCCCCCACGGCGCTCAGCGAGCTCGCCGCCGAGGGCGCCACCGCGGCTGTCACCGAGGCAGCCCCGGTCCTGCGCCGTGCGGCCTCAGCCCGCGTCCTGGTGGCGTGCCTGGAGCGCGCCGAGAGCCACGCCCTGCTGCCCGACGCGACAGTGCTGCGCTGGGCCGACCAGCTGCTCACCTGGTTCGTCACCGACCCCGATCGGCGCAGCCTGGAGGCCGGCGCCGCGGCGGTGGCTCAGATCGCCGCCTCGCCGCACCTGGGCGGTGCCGAGGAGCTGGTCCTGCTCGACGTGGTGGCCGACCGGGTGCTGGCCGCCGAGCGGATCTGCCTGGCCGACCTCGACGCCCTGGTCGGTGCCGCGCTGGCGGTGCTGCGCCGCGACCAGCTCGGGGTCGAGGACCTGGAGCCGTGGGTGGTCCGGCTGGGACGTGCCGCGCTGGCCGACACCGGCCGGGAGCGGTGCGCCGAGGGCTTCCTGCGGGCGCTCTACACGCATGCGGCGCTGGCCCGCACCGCGATGGCCGCTCGGGCCGACCTGGTGCTGCTGCTGGTCGACGTACTGCGGGAGATCCGGCCGACGCTCAGCGCGCCGCCTGCCTGAGCTCCTCGCCCGCCTGAGCCGGTGTCTGGGCCGGCCTGGGCCGGTCGGCGCCGGCCTCAGCCGGTCTGAGCCAGTCTGGGGTCCTCCCCCGCCGTCATGGCCGGGAAATGACAACGACCCCGCCGAAGCGGGGTCGGTCATCAACGGCTGACGAATCAGCTGTTGGGACGCTTGCCGTGGTTAGCGCCCTTCTTGCGACGTGCGCGACGCTTGCGACCGGTCTTACCCATGTCGTCCTCCTCGAAGTCTGGCCTGATGGTGCAGCGGCCCCATCGGGCCGTGGGACAGTCTCTCAAACCCGACCCGCTCAGCGCCAATCAGCGCCCATCAACGACAGCGGGACCCGGAATCGCGACTCACTGGATCTCGATCCGGACCTCTTCGAGGCGCAGCAGGACCTTGGCCCGCAGCTCGCCCGGAGCGGTCTCGTGGCACGAGCGCGCCACCACCTGCTTCACCGTGCGCTGGAGGTCGTAGCGCTCCAGGCAGGGGTTGCAGGTGTCGAGGTGCTCACGCACCGCCGCACAGTCCGCCTGATCGAGCTCGTTGTCGATGAAGTAGACGATCCGCTCCAGGAAGTCGACGCAGTCGGCCGACGACGGGTGAACGTGCTCGTTCATGCCACAGACTCCTTGACATAGTCGCCCAGCAGGTCGCGCAGCTGGCGGCGACCCCGGTGAAGGCGTGACATCACGGTGCCGATTGGCGTCTCCATGATCTCGGCGATCTCCTTGTAGGCGAATCCCTCTACATCGGCGAGGTAGACCGCAAGCCGGAACTCCTCCGGAAGCTTCTGAAGCGCATCCTTGACCTGCGAGTCGGGGAGGTGCTCCAGCGCCTCCATCTCGGCCGACTTCAGGCCTGTCGAGCTGTGCGACTCCGCCCGGGCGAGCTGCCAGTCCTCGACGTCCTCCGACATCGACTTCTGCGGCTCGCGCTGCTTCTTGCGATACGAGTTGATGAACGTGTTCGTCAGGATCCGGTAGAGCCAGGCCTTGAGGTTGGTGCCCTCACGGAACTGGTGGAAGGAGGAGAACGCCTTGGCGAACGTCTCCTGGACCAGGTCCTCGGCGTCGGCGGGATTGCGCGTCATCCGCATCGCGGCGGAGTAGAGCTGATCGAGGAACGGCAGCGCATCCCGCTCGAAGCGCTGTGCGCGCTCCTCGGGGGACTCGGGGGTGGTCTGTGTCTGGGACATCACCGACCAGCCTACGGCGTCCATGTCCCCAACGGGGGCACGCTCGAGCAGGATCGTCATGTCTGGTTAACCAACCAGACGTCTGGTCCATTCCTCGACGGCGTCGACGATGCCCGCCAGCACCGTCGACTCCTGGTCGCGCAGGCGTGCGGGGAGCTTGAAGCCATGGTCGGCGTCGGCCACCTCGACCAGCTCGGTGCGGGGCAGCTCGGGGAACTCGGCGGGCTTGCCGAAGGGGTCCTTGGTGCCCTGCACCACCAGCGTGGGCAGCCGGGTGCCGGCCAGCTCGTCGAGCCGCGACTTCTCCGGCTTGCCCGGCGGGTGCAGCGGGAAGGCGAGTGCCAGGCAGCCGATCGCGCCGAGCTCCTT
The DNA here is from genome assembly GCF_030150155.1 of Nocardioides sp. Taxonomy (GTDB): domain Bacteria; phylum Actinomycetota; class Actinomycetes; order Propionibacteriales; family Nocardioidaceae; genus Nocardioides. The sequence goes on along the minus strand of NZ_JASLGR010000028.1, from coordinate 49,953 downwards.
GGCCTGGCGGCACGCCGAGCGCGCCCCGGCCGAGCGGCCACCGACGATCAGCGGGGTGCGGAAGCGGAGGTGGTCGGCGACGGCGCGCAGCCCGATGTCGAGGGTCTTCGGTGCCGAGGCGACCGGCTTGCCGGCGACCTTCCACGGCTGCTCGAACAGCAGCACGCTGATCCCGCGTCCGGGCAGGGTGCGCGCCAGCGCCTGCAGGTCGATCGCGTCGATCCCACCACCGGCGCCGTGGCTGAGCAGCAGCGTCGCGATCGGGTGGGTGGCGCGGCGCTGGACGAGGCGACCCGGGCCGCACGGCGTCTCGATCACCTGACCGCTCATGCGCCCTCCCCCGTCGCGGGCAGCGGCACGATCAGCTCCGGTGTGTTGTTGCGGACGTTGCCCACGGCCGTGGAGACCGGCCAGGCCTCCAGGCCACTGTGCTGGTCGGCGGCCGGGACCAGCGCCTCGGGGTGGGCGGGCTCGGGACCGAGCCAGTCCTCCCAGTCCTCGGGCTCGACCACGAGCGGCATCCGGTCGTGCAGCCGGCCCAGGTCGTCGGTCGCCGAGGTGGTGATGATCGTGCACGACCACATCAGTGGCGTGTCGGGAGCGGCGGCGGGGTCGCGCCAGAACTCGTACAGCCCCGCCATCGCCAGCGACCGGCCGTCGCGCGGATGGATGAAGAAGGGCTGCTTGGTGCCGGACTCGCTCCGGTACCACTCGAAGTACCCGTCGGCCGGGACCAGGCAGCGCCGCGTGGCGAACGCCTTGCGGAAGGCCGGCTTGTCCGCGACCGTCTCGAGCCGGGCGTTGATCATCCGCGCGCCGATGCTGCGCTCCTTGGCCCAGGACGGCACCAGCCCCCAGCGCGCGGTGCGCAGCTGGCGCTGGGCCGGACGCTCCTCGCGTGCCGGACGCTGGGCGACGATGTAGACCTCGTCGGTGGGCGCGACGTTGTAGCTCGGCGGCAGGCCCGCTGCCACGCCGATCTCGGAGGCCTCGAACTCGAGAGCCAGATCGGCCGCGGACTTGCTCGAGGCGTAACGCCCACACATGACACTCACCCTAGGACAGGTCGACAGGACGACGCGCAGGCTCAGGCACCGCGGGCGAGCTCGTCGAGGAGCAGCGCCGCCGAGGAGTCCGAGCCCGGCAGCCCCTCGATCCAGACCCGCATGGTCGGGTCGGGCAGCATCCGACGCAGCAGCGTCACCCGGCGCCCGAGGGCACCGTCACGGTCGGCCAGGACGACGACGCGGGCCAGGCCGACCCTGCCGATCGCCTCCGAGCCGGCGAAGACGACCCGGGCCGCCTCCCCCACCATCGTGAGCCGGCGAGCCTCGCCGAGCTGGTCGAGATCCTCGAACCGACCGGCGTCGATCACCACCAGGGCGTGCTCGGCGGCGGTGGTCCCGGGGTCCCGGTACAGACCAGCCAGGCACTCACGCAGGTGCGCCATCGAGGAGAGTCCGGTCAGCGGATCCGAGCACGACAGGCCGTGCAGGTAGACCAGGGTCGCCTCGCTCCAGGAGACCGCGAGGGCCTGCGTCTCGGCGAAGGTCGGATCGCGGTCGACGACGAGTCGGGTGGTCGATCGGAGCCCCTCAATGCTCTCCCCCAGGGACGTCCCACGGTCCGCGAGGTCACGACCGACCACCCAACACGCCACTGCGACACGCTCGCTGTCGGCAGCGGCAAGGCCCTCTCCCACGGCATCGAACCCGGTCGGCAGCACACCCAGCCACTCGCTCGACGACCCTGTGACCGACCCCCCGGTCGAGCCGCCTGCGCCGTGCGTCGTGAGTGTGCGTCTGCCGAACCGTGCCATGCCGCCCCTGCCTTGTCGCCGCTGCACCGTCGGCATCTCGGTGAGGAGGTACGTCGCCACCGTGATGCCTGCGAATCTGTCGCGTAGAACAGACCGTCGCCGGCGTCCTACACCGAGGAGACGGGCCCGAATGGGTCCTATGACGCCATTGCCCGAAGAAATTTGCGAGGATCCCGTCATGGGACCAACGTCAGTTCGTCCCTGACATGTGGCACCTCGAGGCAGATCGCACAGGACGGAGGGAGGGGCATCGATGAAGCGCGTGACGCACGTACCTGACGCACGTCGCTCCGACGAGGACCCCCTCGAGGTCGAGGGCACCTCCGACGCCGAGCTGATCTCCGCCGTACGCGGCGGCGACCTGGAGGCCTACGGCCACCTGTTCGAGCGCCACGTCGAGGCCGCCCGTCGGCTGGCCCGCCAGCTCGTCCCCGGCCTGGACGCCGACGACCTGGTCTCCGACGCGTTCGCGAAGGTGCTCGCCGTGCTGCAGAACGGCGGCGGCCCCGACCTGGCCTTCCGCGCCTATCTGCTGACCGCGATCCGCCGACTGCACGTCGACCGGATCCGGAGTGGGTCCAAGCTCCAGACGACCGACGACATGTCGCCGTACGACCCGGGTGTGCCGTTCCACGACACCGCCGTCGCGGGCTTCGAGAACGCCACCGCCGCGAAGGCCTTCGCCTCGCTGCCCGAGCGCTGGCAGCAGGTGCTGTGGCACACCGAGGTCGAGGGCCAGAAGCCCGCCGACGTCGCCCCGCTGCTCGGGATGAGCGCCAACTCCGTCTCCGCCCTGGCCTACCGCGCCCGCGAGGGCCTGCGCGAGGCGTTCGTGTCGATGCACGCCGCCGAGGCGATCGAGGACGCCTGCGCGGTGACCCGCTCCAACCTGGGCGCCTACATCCGCGGCGGCTCCTCGCGCCGCGACGCGGCCAAGATCGAGGGTCACCTCCAAGGCTGCCGGGAGTGCACCGCGATCTACCTGGAGCTGACCGAGGTCAACTCCAACCTTGGTGCCGTGCTGGCACCGCTCCTGCTCGGCACCGCGGGCGCCGGCTACCTGGCCGCGGCCCACCTCGGGGCGGCCGCTGCGGCCAAGGGCGGCGTGGTGCTCGCCTTCGGGCGCGCCAAGGACTGGGTGCTGCACCACCCGTTGGGCAGGACTACCGGTGGTGCCGGCGTCGCTGCCGCGGCGGTGATCGCCGTCGCGCTCGGCCTGCACGCCACCTCGGGGCCCTCGACCACGCCCGACAGCGCCCTGACCGCGCCCGCCCCGACCACGCCGCCGGTGACGGCGCCGCAGACCCCGCCGTCCTCGACCACCGCGCCGCCCTCGAGCGCGCCGACGCTGCCCGCCGTGGTCCGCCCGCCGGTCACGCCGGCCGCGGTCGTGACGCCGACCAGCCCGAGCACGACGCCCGCCACCCCGGCGGCCCCGACGGCGGCCGTCACGGTGACACCGCTGGCAGCGGTCCAGGTGCCCTCGGGCTCGGCCTCGGTGTCGATCGACCTCGGCGCCGGTGTCGAGCACCCGGCCGGCACCACCCTGGTCGTGCGCTCGGCGAAGATCACCGGCTCCACGCCGCACGGGCAGGTCCGGATCGGCTCGACCGCGACCCGGGTCAGCGCCCGGATCGCGCTGCGCACCTCCACCTCGACGATCACCTACACCCCCGACCCGTCGTGGCGCGGCACCGAGACGATCGCGTACGTGCTCGGCGACGGCCAGGGCTCGCGTGCCTCGGGCACGGTGAAGGTGACCACCCCCAACCGGGCGCCCGTCGCCGTCGACGACCACATCGAGCTGCACGCGGTCTACGCCACCGCCGCTGCGGTGACCCTGAACCTGCTCGGCAACGACTCCGACGCCAACGGCGACACGCTGCGGATCGTCGGCGTGAGCGCCGCCACCGGGGGCGGCGGCAGCGTCGCCCTGGTCGGCGGCCAGGTCCGCTACACCCGACCCGTGTGGAGCGTCGGCCAGGTCAGTGACCGCACCGACACCTTCACCTACACCGTCAGCGACGGCCACGGCGGCACCGCGACCGCACGGGTCACGGTCGTGGTGGGCCTCAACCCGAACACCGCCCCGGTGGCGAGCGACCAGCAGGTCAGCACGCACTGGAGCACCCCGGTCACCCTCACCCCGCAGGCCAGCGACCCCGACGGCGACGCGCTCAGCCTGAGCGTCACCGACGGTGCCCACGGCACGGCGACGCTGAGCAACGGCGTCATCACGTACACCCCGTCGTCGGCGTACGTCGGCACCGACACGTTCCACTACACCGCCGGCGACGGCCACACCAGCACGACGGCCACGGTCACCGTGACCCTGACCAACGCGCACCCGGCCGGCGGCGACTCCACCCCGATCGCCATCACCGACACCGGCACCGCCTCGATCACCGTGCCCGCCACCGACGCCGACGGCGACCCGCTGACGATCAGCGACGTCAGCGGGGCGACGCAGACCGGGCGGACCCTGACCTGGGACGCACCGTTCGGGGTGAACAGCACCCACACCATCGGCTACACCGTCAGCGACGGGGTCAGCAGCGCGCAGGTCACCGTCCCGGTGACGGCCACCCGCCCGAGCGCCACCGTCTCGATCGACTCGACCCACCCCGCGTCCACGGACTCGGTGGAGAAGCACCACTTCAAGATCGTCGGCCTGCCCAGCGACCACAGCGTGCGGGTCCGGATCGAGCTCACCGGCGGCGGGACGCCGGCCCAGAACAGCTCCGAGGGCGGCGCCTCGTGCACCACCCTGGCGACCAGCCCGACGTTCATCGTGGAGTGCACGGTGACCTCCGGCAGCGACTTCTACCACCTCGACTTCAACCCCGTCGGGACCTGGTCGCTGGACGTCACCGCCACCCCGCTCGACTTCGACGGCCCGGTCGTGTCCTTCCACCGCCCGTCCTGACGTGACCCCCGCTCGCTACCCTTGGGCGGTGACTCCCTGGCCCGCACCGCATGCGCACCGACCGATCAACGCCACCGTGACGCTGCCCGGATCGAAGTCACTGACCAACCGTGCCCTGATCCTCGCCGCGATCGCCGACGGCCCGTCGCTGGTCCAGGGCGCGCTGCGCTCGCGTGACTCGCTGCTGATGGCCGCCGCCCTCACGGCGCTCGGCGCCACCGTCGACACCAGCGCCGAGGACTGGGCGGTCACCCCCGCGCCCTTCGACCGCGACGCCGGCATCGACGTCGGCCTGGCCGGCACCGTGATGCGCTTCGTGCCGCCGATCGCCGCGCTCGGCACCGGCGCGGTCGCCTTCGACGGGGACGAGCACATGCGCCAGCGCCCGGTCGGGGAGATCCTGTCGGCACTGCGCCAGCTCGGCGTCGCCGTCGACGGCGAGGCACTGCCGTTCACGCTGCGAGGCTCCGGTGCGGTGCACGGCGGCACCGCCACCATCGACGCCAGCACGTCCTCGCAGTTCGTCTCCGCGCTGCTGCTGGCCGGTGCCCGCTACGACCACGGCGTCGACCTGCGCCACGTCGGCCCGCCGATCCCGTCCCAGCCGCACATCGACATGACCCTGGAGATGCTGCGCGAGCGCGGCGTCACGGTGCACGTCGAGGAGGAGCGCTGGGTGGTCGAGCCCGGCCCGATCGCCGCGGTCGACACCCGGATCGAGCCCGACCTGTCCAACGCCGCGCCGTTCCTCGGCCTGGCCGCCCTGACCGGTGGCACCGTCACGGTGCGGCACTGGCCCGCGGCCACCACCCAGCCCGGCGACGAGCTGCGCGACCTGCTGGCCCGGATGGGCTGCACCGTCACCTTCGGCGCCGAGGGCCTCACCGTCACCGGCCCCGAGCGCGGCACCCTCCAGGGCCTGGTCGCCGACCTGCACGCCGTCGGCGAGCTCACCCCGGCGATCGCGGCGCTGTGCGCCCTGGCGACCACCCCCAGCCGGCTGACCGGCATCGCGCACATCCGCGGCCACGAGACCGACCGGCTCGCCGCCCTGGCCACCGAGCTCAACGCCCTGGGCGCCCAGGTCACCGAGCTGCCCGATGGCCTGGAGATCACCCCGGCCCCGCTGCACGGCGGCGTCTTCCACACCTACGCCGACCACCGGATGGCCCATGCCGGCGTCCTGATCGGCGCCCTCGTCGACGGCGTCGAGGTGGAGAACGTCGAGACCACCTCCAAGACCTTCACCGACTTCGCTCCCTTCTGGGCGAGCCTGTTCGAGGACTGAGGCGAGGCGATCCGATGGCGCGCAACAACGCCCGGTACTCCACCGAGGACATCGAGCACTACGACCGTCCTCGTCGGCGGACCCGGCCGCGCACCAAGGATCGCCCGACCTACGACGACGCCCTGGACGGCCTCGTTCTGACCGTCGACCGCGGCCGCTTCACCGTGATGGTCGAGGGCCGCGAGATCTGGGCGGTCAAGGCCCGGCCGCTGGGCCGCAAGGGGGTCGTGGTCGGCGACCACGTCCGGGTGGTGGGCGACACCTCGGGGGTCGACGGGGCGCTGGCCCGGATCGTCGAGGTCCGCGAGCGCAGCACGATCCTGCGTCGCACCGCCGACGACGACGACCCGATCGAGCGGGTGATCGTCGCCAACGCCGATCAGCTCGTGGTGGTGACGGCGCTGGCCGATCCGGAGCCACGGCACGGTCTCATCGATCGCGCCCTGGTGGCGGCGTACGACGCCGGCATGTCGCCGCTGCTGTGCCTGACCAAGGCCGATCTCGCCGACCCCGAGACGCTGCTCTCGACGTACCGCAGCCTCGGCGTGCCGTGGGTGGTGACCAGCAACGTGCATCCCCGCAGCGACGGCGAGACCGACATCTCGGACCTGCGCGAGAAGTTGGCCGGCCGCACCTCGGTGCTGCTCGGCCACTCCGGGGTGGGCAAGTCCACCCTGGTCAACGCGCTGGTCCCCGACGCCGAGCGGGAGACCGGCAAGGTCAACGCGGTCACCGGTCGCGGTCGGCACACCTCGACCTCGGCGCTGATGCTGGCGCTGCCCGGTGGCGACGGCTGGATCATCGACACCCCCGGCATCCGCTCCTTCGGCCTGGCCCACGTCGAGCCCGAGCACCTGATCGAGGCCTTCCCCGACCTCGACGAGATGACCGAGGACTGCCCTCGGGGCTGCACCCACGGCGTCGACGAGCCCGAGTGCGGGCTCGACGAGGCGGTCGAGCGTGGTGAGGCCGATCCGGAGCGGGTCGACTCCTTCCGCCGCCTGCTGGCCGCACGCTCGGTCACCGACTACTAGGCTGAGCACCGTGGTGGACTACACGGACGACCTGCGGCTGGCACACCTGCTCGCCGACGACGCCGACTCGATCAGCAGTGACCGGTTCAAGGCTCTGGACCTGCATGTGATGACGAAGCCGGACCTGACCCCGGTCAGCGACGCCGACCGCGCCGTCGAGGAGTCCATCCGTCGCACCCTGGCCAAGGCCCGCTCCCGTGACGCCATCACCGGCGAGGAGACCGGCACCACCGGCACCAGCTCGCGGCGTTGGATCATCGATCCGATCGACGGCACCAAGAACTACGTCCGCGGCGTCCCGGTCTGGGCGACCCTGATCTCGCTGGCCGTCGAGGACGAGGTCGTGATGAGCGTCGTCTCGGCCCCCCAGCTGGGCAAGCGCTGGTGGGCGAGCACGGGCCAGGGCTCGTGGAGCGGCAAGTCCCTGATGAAGGCCTCGCAGCTGCACGTCTCCGACGTCCGCCGACTCGACGACGCCTCCTTCGCCTACTCCTCCCTGAACGGCTGGGAGGAGCGCGGCAACCTCGACGGGATGCTGGCCCTGATGCGCCGGGTGTGGCGCACCCGCGGTTTCGGTGACTTCTGGTCCTACATGCTGCTGGCCGAGGGTGCTGTCGACATCGCCGCGGAGCCGGAGCTGGCCCTCTACGACATGGCAGCCCTGGTGCCGATCGTGACCGAGGCCGGCGGCACCTTCACCTCCCTGGACGGTACGCCGGGCCCGTGGGGCGGCAACGCCGTGGCGACCAACACCCACCTGCACGAGGCGGCGCTCTCCTTCCTCGGCTCCTCCTCGGCCACCGACGACCCCGACGAGCCGACCACCGGCCCCGGCACAGTCACGCCCCTGCACGGCCGCTGAGCCGCCCGCAGCGAGTCCGCCGCACCGGGCCCTCGGACCCAACCCGTAGGGTTGTCCCATGAGCCAGAAGCCTGAGATCGAGTTCGTCGACCCCACCCCGCCCACCGACCTGGTGATCACCGACCTGGTCGAGGGTGACGGCGAGGAGGCCGTCGCCGGCAAGACCGTCTCCGTGCACTACGTCGGCGTCGCGCTGAGCAGCGGCGAGGAGTTCGACGCGTCCTACAACCGGGGCACGCCGCTCCAGTTCCGCCTGGGCACCGGCCAGGTCATCAAGGGCTGGGACGACGGCGTCCAGGGGATGAAGATCGGCGGCCGCCGCCAGCTCGTCATCCCGCCGCACCTGGGGTACGGCAGCCGCGACCTGGGCGTGATCAAGCCCAACGAGACCCTGATCTTCGTGGTCGACCTGCTCGGCGTCAGCTGAGCAGTCCGCCTCACCGGGTTGACTGCTGGTCCAACGCTCGCCCGACCACAGTCGGGGAGCGTTGACCAGCAGTCACCCCACCCAGGGCGCCCACCCAGGGCCCCCACGCCCTACCAGGGCAGGTTGTCCTCGAACGTCTCCCCGTCGACCGGGGTCGCGAGCTGACTGCCCAACTGCACCACGTCGCCGATGCCGAGCTGGCGACCACGGCGGGTCTCGACCTCGCCGTTGACCAGCACCTCGCCCGCGGCGATGACCTCCTTGGCCCGGCCGCCGTTGTCGACCAGGTTCGCCAGCTTGAGGAACTGCCCCAGCCGGATCACGTCGCCGTTGATCGGAACGGGGTCGGCGGCGGGAGCCTCGGGCTCTGCCTCGATCTGCTTCTTGCGGCGGTTGAACAACGGCATGGGCGCTATTGGATCATGCGCCGATGAGAACGCTCACAGCGTGGATGCCCACACCGACCAGGCCACCCACGATGGTGCCGTTGATCCTGATGAACTGCAGGTCGCGACCGACGTGCAGCTCGATCTTCTCGGCTGCCTCCTGGCCGTCCCAGCTCTCGATCGTGTGGGTGATGATCGCGATCGCCTCCGAGCCGTAGCGCTCCACGATGAAGACCGCCGCGTCGCTGGCCAGTGAGTCGAGCCGCTCCTGCAGCGCCTGGTCGGCGACCAGGGTGCGGGCGAAGCCGGAGAGCTCGGCGGCCAGCCGGTCGCGGACCTCGCTGTCGGGGTCGCGCAGGGCGCCGGTGAGGGCGTTGCGCAGCGCGTTCCACACCGAGATGCTCGAGGCCAGCACCTGCGGGTGGGCGAGCCAGCGCTCCTTGAGCCGCTCGGCGCGCTCCTGGGTCTCGGGGTCGCTCTGCAGGCTGGTCGCCAGCTGGGCCAGCCAGGAGTCGAAGGCCTGGCGTGCGCGGTGCTGCGGGTCGTCACGGATGTCGGCGACCCAGATCACCATCTCGCGGTGCAGGCGGCTGGCCACGCCGTGGTTGAGCGCCTGCGGCGACCACCACGGTGCCCGCTCCTCCAGCACGTCGGTGACCGTGTCGGGGTTCTCCAGCAGCCACCCGTGCAGCTCCTCGAGCGCTAGGTCGACCAGGCCGCGCTGCAGGTCGTCGTCGACGGCGTCGGCCAGCAGCCCGCCGAGGATCGGGGCGAACGGCTCGGCGGCCAGCCGGGGGAAGACCGCCTCGCCCAGCAGCGCCTCGACATGCTCGTCACGGACCCGGGCCAGCCCGGCGGCGGCGACCGTGGAGACCTCGTCGACCACCCGGCGGGCGTTGGCCGGCTGGTTGAGCCAGCGGGCCAACCGCAGCGACGGCGTCGCGCTCTCGATCCGCTCGCGGATGATGTCGGCCTGGAGGAAGTTCTCCCCCACGAACGTCTCCAGCCCGTGGCCGAGCTCGTCCTTGCGCCGCGGGATCAGGGCGGTGTGCGGGATCGGCAGCCCGAGCGGGTGCCGGAACAGGGCGGTGACGGCGAACCAGTCGGCGATCGCACCGACCATCGAGGCCTCGGCCCCGGTGTTCACGTAGCCCCAGAAGCCGTCGCGTCCGTTGGTCAGCACGAAGACCACCGCGGCGAGCACCAGCAGCCCGGTCGCCAGCGACCGCATCCGGCGCAGGGCGCGGCGTCGCTCCCGGTCCCCCTCGCTGGGCACGGAGATCCCTCTCACCGCGCCGGCGGTCTCGGAGCGATGACGGGTGGTCGGCCGCACGGGCTGGGCTGGCTGCACAGTGCGATTCTGCCGGGTCCTTGGCAAGGTGAGAGGATGCGGGCCATGTTGCGCACTGTCGTCACCTTCGGAACCTACGACGTCTTCCACGTCGGGCACCTGCGCATCCTGGAGCGCGCCGCCGAGCTGGGAGACCGTCTCGTCGTCGGCGTGTCGGCCGACGCGCTCAACATCTCCAAGAAGGGCCGGGCCCCGGTCTTCTCCGAGTCCGAGCGGATCGCGATCGTCGGCGCGATCAAGGGCGTCGACGAGGTCTTCGTCGAGGAGAGCCTCGAGCTCAAGCGCCACTACCTGGAGAAGTACGCCGCCGACGTCCTGGTGATGGGCGACGACTGGGCCGGCCGCTTCGACGAGATGAGTGACATCTGCGAGGTGGTCTACCTGCCGCGCACGCCCGCGATCTCCACGACCGCCCTGATCGAGAAGATCTCCCAGGTCTGACCCGGAGGGCTCACCGAGCCTGACGCGGCCCCGGCACCTCTTCGATCACCGAGGTGCCGGCCTCGCCTGAGGACCACTGCCAGGTCTCGTGCAGCCGGATCCGGCCGTCCTCGAGCACCTCGGGGACCGAGGTGCACTGACCGCTCTGCAGCTCGCCGTCAACGGTGAGCTGGTGGTAGCGGAACTCGAGCCGCCCGGCGTCGTCGGCCAGCCCGATCAGGTGGCCGGTGAGGATCCGTCCACCCTGGTACGCCGAGGTCACCACGCTGCGCCGCTGCCGGTAGCGGAAGAGCGTCTCCTCGGAGACCTCCGCGTTCGCAGACGTGGTGACCGGCCGGAAGATCCGACCGTCGTAGTCGATCACGGCGAGAAGGCTAGCGAATCAGGCCGGCAGGTTCGGCGCGGCCGTGGAGAGCTCCACGAAGATCACGCCGTCGCGGATCTCCACGGCGTGGGTCCGCACCGGCTTGGTCGCCGGCAGGGTGGCCTCACCGGTGCGCAGGTCGAAGGTCGCGGAGTGGATCGGGCACTCCACCAGGCAGCCCTCCAGCCACCCCTGGGACAGCGGTGCCTCCTGGTGGGTGCAGGTGTCGTCGATGGCCAGCACCTCACCGTCCTCGGTGTGGAAGACAGCGATCGGGACCTCGCCCTCGGGCACCAGCCGGATCCCCTCCCCTGCCGGAATCGTGGCGAGCGGGGCAACCTCGATGTACGTCACGTCCGCCATCCTCGCAGGCACCTCTAGACTTCTGCCCCGTGACCCGCCCCGAGTTCGTTCTCACCATCGACTGCCCCGACGCCCCCGGCCTGATCCACGCTGTGGCCGGCTTCGTTCTGGAGAAGTCCGGCAACATCTTGGAGAGCGAGCAGTTCAACGACCCCGACTCGGGCCGCTTCTTCCAGCGGGTGCACTTCTCCACCCTCGACGACGCCGTTACCGAGGCCGTCCTGCGCGCCGGCTTCGCCCCGATCGCCGAGCGCTACGAGATGGCCTGGGCGCTGTGGGACGCCACCACGGCGTACCGCACGCTGCTCCTGGTGAGCAAGGAGGGGCACTGCCTCAACGATCTGCTCTTCCGCTGGAGCACCGGCAACCTGCAGATCGAGATCCCCGCCATCGTCTCCAACCACCTCGACCTCAAGCCGTTCGCCGACCACTACGGCATCCCCTTCCACCACATCCCGGTGACGAAGGAGACCAAGGCCGAGGCCGAGGCGAAGCTGATGAGCCTGGTCACCGAGCTCAAGATCGACCTGGTCGTGCTGGCCCGCTACATGCAGATCCTCTCCGACGACCTGTGCCGCCAGCTCGAGGGCAAGGCGATCAACATCCACCACTCGTTCCTGCCGAGCTTCAAGGGCGCCAAGCCCTACCACCAGGCCTGGGAGCGCGGCGTGAAGCTGGTCGGGGCGACGGCGCACTACGTCACCGCCGACCTGGACGAGGGCCCGATCATCGAGCAGGACATCATGCGGGTGGACCACCGCGCCTCGGCCTCGGCGATCGTGGCCGCCGGCAAGGACGTGGAGGCGCAGGTGCTCTCCCGGGCGATCCGGTGGCACTCCCAGACCCGGATCCTGCTCAACGGCCACAAGACCGTCGTCTTCCGCTGACCTGGAGCCGGGTGCGGCGGCGCGGCGCGACTGAGCAGGCCGAGAGGGCCGCTCAGAGGCAGCCGCCGCCGAACCCGACCGCGGCGAACCCGGCCAGGTCGCCGGCGCCGTACTGCGTCTGCGAGCGCGAGGTGAGGTAGGCCGACATCACCTGGGACGTGTCCCGGGTGTGGTCGAGACCGACCACGTGCCCCATCTCGTGCATCAGCACGAAGCCGAGGGTGCGACCGCGCCCCATCCCGGTGCGCAGCCTCTCGGTCCTGTCGATCACCAGTCCCCCGGCGACGTACTGCTGCGCATACCGGGTCGGGCTGAGCTGGGCGATCTGGCTCCACGAGCCCGAGATCGCCACCGTGGAGCCGCGCAGCTGACGGACCTTCTTCGGACTCGCCCAGGCGATGGTGAAGCCGTACGACGGCATCCCCGCCACGTTCGTCCCCGTCGCGAACGGCACCCCGCGCGAACGCCCGGCGTAGCGGAAGGTGAGGCCGGTGGCGGCCTGGACCTGCGCCAGCGCCTGCCGGACCGTGGTCATCGCGCCACGGGGCATCCCGGCGGTGTTCACGTAGTACGGCACCGGCGTGCAGGGGTTCCAGCGGGCGTGGCCGTCGGGCAGCAGCCGGTAGGAGCGTGCCGAGCCGCGCGGACGGTAGGGCGTGGGCACCGCCACCCTGAACGGGGCCGTCGCGGCGGCCGCGCTGGTCGCCGTGGCGGCCGTGGAGATCCGCCAGGTGTGGGTGCCGTACGCCGACGTCGGCACGCTCACCGCATAGCTGCCCGCGGCGTTGGCCGTGGCACTGCTGTAGGTCGACCATCCCGTCGGCGTCTGGAGCTCCAGGGCGACCTTGGCCCCACCGACGCCGGTGAGGGGCTGGAGCACCGCCTGGAGCAGCGAGAGCACGATCCCGCCGACCTGGGCGAGCAGTCCGCCGGCCGGGGCCTGGACCCGGCCCGAGGCGGTCACCGGGGTGTTGGCGGCCACCGTACGGGTGCCGCTCACGCCGACGCTCAGCGTGGTCGAGGGCACCGTGGTGTCGGAGGACCCGGCCGCTGCGACCGCCGGGTGCGGTGCCCACAGCAGCACCCCCGCCAGCAGCGAGAGCGCCAACGTCGTACGGACCGGTGTGGCACCCACACTGGTCTAGTCGGCCGGCGCGTGCTCCGTCTGAGTCGTTGCGCCGCCCGGGTGCGCTCAGGTCAGCAGCGGCAGGGAGACGGTGACGGTGGTGCCGCGGCCGAGCTTGGACTGGATCCCGACGGCGCCGCCGTGGGCGTGCGCGATCCGCTCCACGATGGACAGCCCCAGGCCGGTGCCCGGACGGGCCTGCACGGCCGGGTCGTGGGAGCGGAAGAACTCGGTGAAGAGCTGCTCCTGGTCGGCCTCGGAGATCCCCACCCCCTCGTCGCGTACGACGATCTCGGCAAGGCTCTCCCCACTGTGCAGCTCGACGTCGACGACGGAGCCGGTGGGGCTGTACTTGATCGCGTTGCTGATCAGGTTCTGCACCATCCGCAGCAGCTGGCCCTGGTCACCCCTGACCGTGATCGGCGAGGCGGACTGGTCGAAGCGGACCTCGACGTCGGCCTCGGTGGCGATCGGGGTGAGCAGCTGGCGGCACTCCTCGATCACGTCGGCGAGCACCACCCGGTCGCGGTTGCCGAGGCTGAGCAGCTCACCGGCACGGGCCAGCACCAGCAGGTCGTCGACGACGCCCTCCATCCGCTCGGCGCTGCGCATCACCAGGTCGATCACCCGGGCGGTCTCGGCCTGGGACATCTCGCCCTCACGGAGCAGGTCGAGGTGACCGAGGATCGAGGTCAGCGGGTTGCGCAGCTCGTGCGCGACGGTCCCGATCAGCCGGTTGCGGAACCCGTCGGTGCCACGCATGTCGGCCAGGAAGCGCAGCTGGCGGGCCTGGTGTCGGGAGTCCTGCGGGTCGCCGACGGCGTCACCGCCCGACCGGTCAGCGGTCGAGTCGTCGACCCCTCGCGCCATGAAGGCCCCCCATTGAATGCGTGATCCCCACCTCCGAGCCGGTCCCAGGACCAAAGTCTACGCCGATTGTGGCGTGCGGAGGCCCGAACCGCGACTCAATGTGACAGTCGAGCGAGGAAGTCCCGGGTCGCCTGCTCGCGCGGATGGTCGAAGATCTGCTCTGGGGTCCCAGACTCGACGATCCGGCCACCGGCGAGGAAGACCACCCGGTCGGCCACGCGCCGGGCGAAGCCCATCTCGTGGGTCGCCATCAGGATGGTCGAGCCGCCGTCCTTGAGCTGGCGGACCAGGTCGAGCACGTCGCCGACCAGGACCGGGTCCAGTGCCGAGGTGATCTCGTCGAGGAGGAGCAGCTCGGGGTCGGTGGCGATCGCACGCACGATCGCGACCCGCTGCTGCTGGCCGCCCGAGAGCCGGTCGGGGTAGGAGCCGGCGTGGTCGGCCAGGCCGATCCGCTCCAGCAGCGCCCTGCCGGTCGCCTCCGCCGTCGCCTTGGGCACCTTGGCGACCTTGCGGGCCGCCAGCGTGACGTTGTCGAGCACCGACAGGTGCGGGAAGAGGTTGTAGTGCTGGAACACCACCCCGATCCGGGCACGGACGGCGTCGACGTCCTGGCGCGGGTCGGTGATGTCGTCGCCGTCCAGGAAGATCTGGCCGTCGTCGATCGGCTCCAGCAGGTTGATCGTCTTGAGCAGCGTGGACTTGCCCGAGCCCGAGGCGCCGATCAGCACCACGACCTCGTGCCGGGCCAGCTCCAGGTCGATCCCCTGCAGGACGGCGGTCTCGCCGAAGGACTTGGCCAGGCCGCTGATCCGCAGCGCGGGCCCGGCGGTGCCGGCGCCCTTGGTCGGGGTGGACGGGGCGGTGCTCACACCGCACCTCCGATCTGCTCACGTCGGCGGGCCCGGGCCGTCAGGGCGTCGGTGAGCCGGATCAGCGGCCACGACATCGCGACGAAGAGCAGGCCGGCGACGACGTACGGGGTGAAGTTGTAGGTGGAGGCGACCTCGATCTGGGCGGCGCGGACGGCGTCGACGGCGCCGAGCACGGAGATCAGGCCGACGTCCTTCTGCATCGCGACCAGGTCGTTCATCAGGGCCGGGGTCACCTTGCGGATCGCCTGCGGCATCACGATCATCCGCAGGGTCTGGCCGTAGCTCAGCCCGAGCGAGCGGGCGGCGAGCCGCTGGGAAGGGTGCACCGCCTCGATCCCGGCACGGAGCACCTCGGCGACGTACGCGCCGTAGGTGATCACCAGCGCGATCGTCCCCCAGACGTACGACGGCACCCGGCCGGTCAGGCCGAGGCCGGGGACGCCGAAGCCGACCAGGTAGAGCACGATCAGGAGCGGGATGCCGCGGAAGAGGTCGGTGTAGGCCGCCGCCAGGAAGCGCACCGGGGCGAGCACGGCACCGCGGGTGGTGCGGGCGATCGCGACCACCGAGCCGACGATGCCCACGGCGATCACGGCCACGACCAGGACCCGGATGTTGAGCCACAGCCCGCGCAGCACGTCGGGCAGCACGTCCCAGCCGTACTTGACGTCGAAGAACGAGTGCCGGACCTCGTGCCAGCCGGGGCTGTTGATGATCGCGACGGCGGCGACCGCGGCGAAGACGAGGGTGCTGAGCAGGCTGATCAGCACCGAGCGGCGCCGCTGCCGGGTCCGGTAGCGGCGCCGCTCGAGCTCGACGGTCGAGACCGTCGTGGTGACGGGTGAGGTCACTTCAGGACCGGGGCGCCAGCCGAGTCGGTGAGCCACTTCTTGGCCAGCTCGGTGAGCGTGCCGTCAGCCTGGAGGGCGTCGACGACCTTGCTCACCGCGGCGGTGAGGTCAGAGCCCTTGGCCAGCACGATGCCGAACTGGTCGCCCCCGTCGGTGCCGGAGAGCTGACCCACGACGACGCCGTTGTCGAGCTCGGCCGCCGCCAGGTAGAGCGCGGTCGGCAGGTCGACGGCGAGCGCGTCGACCTGGCCGGCCTTGAGCGCGGCGACGCTGTCCTGGACGCTGTTGAAGTTCTGGATCTTCTGCTTCGGGTCGATCTCGGCCTGCGCGGTGTCCAGCGAGGTGGTGCCCACGGCGCCGCCGAGCAGGGAGTCCTTGAGGCCGGCCAGGGTGGTGGCGTCGGCGCCCTTGTTGCCCTTGATCGAGACGATCGCGGTCGGCGTCGTGTAGTACGGCGTGGAGAAGTCCACGGCGTTGCGACGCTTGTCGGAGATGGTGAACTGCTGCAGGTTGAGGTCGAAGTCCTTCGGGCCCGGCGCGATCGCGGCGTCGAAGGTGGTCCGCTTCCACACCACCTGGTCGGCGGAGAACCCGAGCTTGGCGGCCACCGCGTAGGCCACGGCGGACTCGAAGCCCTTGCCCGACTCCGGCTTGTTGTCCTCCACCCACGGGGAGTACGCCGGCTCGCCGGTGGCGATGGTGAGCTTGCCGCTCACCATCGTCTTCAGAGCGCTCGACGTCGTGGACTCCTGGCCGGAGGCCTTGGTGCTGGTGTCGCTGCCGCTCCCACAAGCGGACAGGGCCACCACGGCCACGGTGGTGGCGACGGCAGCGATGGCTCGGGTCAATCGCATGTTCTCTCCTTGGGTTGAGGCACCCAGTCAGTTACGGTCCAGTGTCGGTCCGGCTGCATCATCCCACCCCGCGGCGGGTTCACCGTCGTCGGGCGAGCACCACGGCGTCCTCGAGCACCGCCGGGTTCCCCTCGGCGTCGTGCACGCCCCGAGCGCGGTCCTCGGCGACGAGGATCTCCCACTGCGTCGGATCGAGGTCGAGGCGACGTACCTGCTCGGCGGCACCGATCAGCTCCTGGTCAGGATCGGCCTCGTGGGTGTGGTCGTGCTGGTGGAACGTCGACCACGGCGGCGGTGCGGCATGGCCCACCACCAGCAGGTGCCCGCCGGGGGCGACAGCAGCGGCGGCACGCTGCAGGGCGGCGGTGCGACCGAAGGCCACCGGCGAGTGCAGGAAGGCGGCGCTGACCAGGTCGTACGCCGTCTCCGGCTGCCACTGGGCCAGGTCGACGGTGCGGAAGTCGATGGCGAACCCCAGGCGCTCGGCCTCGGCACGGGCGCGGGCGATCGCCGTCGCGGAGAGGTCGACGCCGGTCACCGTCCAGCCGTGGCGGGCGAGCCAGACCGAGTCCCCGCCCTCGCCGCAGCCCAGGTCCAGCGCGGTCCCCGGAGCGATCCCGTCCAGGGTCACCGAGACCGCCTGATTGACCTTCCCGGACCAGATCTGGGCCTTCTCGCCGTACTTGTCCTCCCAGAACCTGGTGGCCTCGTCGATGGCCTCGTTCGGGGTCCCGTGGGTCGCCTCTGTCATGGCTCCAGATTACTGATTGGTAACGGCGCCGACCCGGGTGCCTGGCCGAAACATTGGCCACCTACGATCCCTCAGTGCTTGAGGCCCCCTTCCCTTCCGACATCGCTTCCGTTCCGGGCCGTCCCGAGGTCGACGTCCTCGCCTATTTCGGCGACGATCCGACCCGTCTCTATCAGTTGAAGCAGTGGCTTCCGGTGCTCGAGATCCTCGACGAGACCCACCCCGTGGGCATCCTGACCCGCGACCCCGAGACCGCCGACCTGACCCGTGAGCTGACCGGGCTTCCGGTGCTGTGCGCCCCCGAGTTCGACCAGATGCACGAGCTCCTGCCCGAGCTCGACGCGAAGGTCGCGGTCTACTGCAACAACTCGATGCGCAACTTCCAGTCCCTGATCGACAGCCGGATGCTGCACGTCCACATCAACCACGGCGAGTCCGACAAGCAGTCGATGGTCTCCAACAACGCGAAGGCCTACGACCGGGTCTTCGTCGCCGGCGAGGCGGCCGCGCAGCGGATCGAGCGCGGCCTGATCGCCTTCGACAGCACCAAGCTGGTCCGGATCGGGCGCCCGCAGCTCGACCTCCAGCCCGAGCCGCAGATCGCCGAGTCCGAGCGCACCACGGTGCTCTACGCGCCGACCTGGGAGGGCGACGCCGACTACAACGACTACAGCTCGGTCGACGCCTTCGGTGAGCAGATCGTGCGGGCGGTGCTGGCCCAGCCCGACGTCCGGCTGGTCTACAAGCCGCACCCCAAGGTGGCCACCTCGCTGACCCCGCGGATCGCCGAGGGCCACCGGCTGCTGCTCGACCTGATCGCCGAGGCCGCCCAGGCCGACCCCGCCGCCGGCCACACCGCCGTCGTCGAGGGCGACATCCTGGCGCTGATGGGTCGCTGCGACGCGATGATCACCGACGTCTCCTCGGTCGGTCTGGACTGGCTCTACCTGCGCACCGACAAGCCGATCCTGATCACCGACCGGCACCACGACGCCGACACCCTGCGCCGGGAGGTGCCGGTGAGCCGGGCCGCCGACGTGATCGACGTGGACTCGATCGGCTCGCTGCCCGACCTGCTCGCCGACCGGCTGGCCCACGACGAGCACCGGATCGCCCGGGCCGCGATGCGCCACCACTACTTCGACGACGTCCGGGTCGGTGAGTCCACGCACCGGTTCTGCGCCGAGATCGACGCGCTGTGCGTGCTGCGTGACGAGCTGGTCGGCGTCGAGCCGAGCGTCGAGGACGCGGTCACGGCCTGAGCGCCCGCTCGGTGCCCTCACCCCTGCCGCGATACCGTCACCTCATGGCTGCCACCACTCCCGCCGCGACCACCACCGTCCAGCTCGGCCTCGCCGTCGGAGGCCTGCTGCGGACCTGGTCCGCCGAGGGCACCCGGCTGTGGCACATGGACAACGACGGCATCCTCGCCGCGGTGCAGGGCACCGGGATGCTGACCCGGGTCGAGCGGGGCCCGGGACGGTTCCGTGAGGTCGCCGAGCTCGACGAGAGCGACCCGGCGAGCCCGGCCCTGGTGCTGCCCAGCGGCTCCCGGGTCCGGCTGAGCCCCGTCAGCGGCTCGGTCTCCCCGCGGGCCGAGGCGCCGCAGGAGTTCGTCCGCGCGATCAACCAGGCGCTGCGCCACGTCGCCGAGACCTTCGAGTTCCTCGTCGTCGAGCTCGGCGGCACCGACGCCCCCGACGTGCCGTACGCCTTCTTCGCGCTGCACGTCGACGAGGAGGGCCGTCAGCTCTCCACCGTCGAGGTCTGCCCGCCGCCGGCGCAGAGCGACCTGTGGTCCGAGCACCTCACCCCGGGCTCGGACGTGGTCTCGATCAGCGCCCCGGCCTCGGCCGGGGCGCTCGACATGGCGCCGTACTACCTCGCCGACGCCGTCCCGGGCTGGGGCATCCTGCCCTGGGACATCGCGCTCACCTTCGGTGTGCGCGATCAGAAGAGCTGATCGAGGCGGCGGTAGGAGGCCTCCATCCCCTCCGTCATCCCGGTCTGGAGCACGATGTCGCGCAGCTGCTCCGACGGGTAGGTGATCACCAGGCTCAGCAGGGTGCCGTGCTCCAGAGCGGTCAGGGTCATCTCGTTGAGGGTGGCCGGGCCCTCCAGGCCGATCATCGCCTCGGTGGTGACCGAGCGGTACGGCGCCTCCTCCTCGACCAGGGTGCCGACGAAGCCGAACCGGACCTGCGCCGAGGTCGGGTCGATCGGCTCCCACTCGTACTGGTAGCCCTCCCCCACGTCGGTGGCGATCTGGCACACCGGCATCGTCCAGCCCTCCGGGCCGAGCAGCCAGGTCCGCATCAGGGACGAGTCGTGGTGGGCCTCCCAGACCTGCTCCACGGTCGAGCGCAGCACCCGTGAGACCCGGATCTGGGTCTCGGTCAGGGTCTGGGACAGCACCTCGTCCTCGGGCGTGCTGGGCACCGGCAGGGCCAGCACCCCGTCGATCTGGCCCATCGCGGCACGGAGGCCGTCGATCATGCCGAGCTCGACCAGGCTGTCGAGCTCCTCGGCCGAGGCGAGGTGGCTCCTGACCCGGAGCCGGGAGCCGGAGCCGCGGCTCTCGAAGGAGAACTCCATCCGTGCGGTGGGCAGGTCCAGGTTGGGGCTGCCGTCGGCGAGCGCGAAGCCGTCACGGACCACGAAGCCGACGCCGGGGTCGACGCTGAGCCACTCCCACAGGCCCCGGGAGACCTGGCCGAGGTTCCCGGTCATCACGTAGTCGCTGCGTCCGCCCGCAGCGGCGTCGTGGCGCAGGAACGTGGCCGGCCAGTCCGGGGTGCCCCAGAAGCGTTCGAGCTGGCGCGGGTCGACGTACCCGTCCCAGAGCCGGGCCACCGGCACGTCGTAGTCGGCGACGACGGTCAGGGTGAGGGCGTCGCGGTCGGTGGCGACCTCGGTGATCGGCATGGGGCCTCCGGTGCAGGGGGTGCCCACCCTACGCCGGAGGCCGCCTCACGTCAGGCGTCGCCGGACTCGCGCGCGCCGCTCCACAGGTCGATGCCGCTCTCGACGGCGTGGGTGTCGATCCTGGCCAGCTCCTCGTCGGTGAACGCGAGGTTGGTCAGCGCACCCAGGCTGTCGCTCAGCTGGGCCGCGCTGCTGGCACCGACCAGCACCGAGGAGACGGCGTCGTTGCGCAGCGCCCAGGCCAGCGCCATCTGGGCCAGGGACTGGCCGCGCTCGGAGGCGAGGTCGTTGAGCGCCCGGATGTGCTCCAGGGCGGTCGGGGTGAGCAGGTCGGTCGACAGCGACTTGTCCTGGCTGGCGCGCGAGCCGTCGGGGATGCCGCCGAGGTACTTGTTGGTCAGCATCCCCTGGGCCAGCGGCGAGAACGCGATGCAGCCGGTGCCCAGGTCGCCCAGGGTGTCGAGCAGGCCGTCGGTCTCCACCCAGCGGTTGAGCATCGAGTACGACGGCTGGTGGATCAGCAGCGGGGTGCCGAGGTCGGCCAGCAGGGCCTGCGCCTTCCGGGTGAGGTCGGCGGAGTAGGACGAGATCCCGACGTACAGCGCCTTGCCGGACTCCACGATGGAGTGCAGCGCCCCCATCGTCTCCTCCAGCGGCGTGTTCGGGTCGGGACGGTGGTGGTAGAAGATGTCGACGTAGTCCAGACCCATCCGCTCCAGGGACTGGTCGAGGCTGGAGATCAGGTACTTGCGCGAGCCGCTGATGTCGCCGTACGGGCCGGGCCACATGTCCCAGCCGGCCTTGGAGGAGATCACCAGCTCGTCGCGCAGCCCGGCGAAGCTCTTGCGCAGATGGCGGCCGAAGTTCTCCTCGGCCGACCCGGCCGGCGGGCCGTAGTTGTTGGCCAGGTCGAAGTGCGTGATGCCCGCGTCGAAGGCGGTCTGGAGGATCTGGGCCTGGCGGTCGAAGGCGACGTCGTCGCCGAAGTTGTGCCACAGCCCGAGACTGATCGCCGGGAGCACCAGGCCGCTGCGTCCCACCCGCCGGTAGGGCATCGAGTCGTAGCGGTCGTGAGCGGGGATGTACGTCATGGCCCCATCCTCCCCCACGCGGTGGCCGCGCGGCCCTAAGGTGAGGGGGTGAGCCGTTCGGGGGTGCCACTGCGGGTTGCCATCGTGACGCCCCAGGAGGTGGTGGCACGGGGCCTGGTCGCCATGCTCGCCGACTACCCCGACCGGGTGGTCGTGACCGCCCTGTCCGGCACCCGCTCGCGGGCCGTCGGGGTCGACGTGATCGTCTACGACACCCTCGGCCTGCACGACGCCGAGGGCACCGGCGAGGACGAGCTGGACCACCTGCTGCACCGGACCGCGGCCAAGGTGCTGGTGCTGAGCCGGGACATGCGCCCCGACCTGCGCTCGCGGGCGCTGGCGATGGGGTGCGAGGCGTGGATCTCGATGTCGGTCCGCGCCCCCGAGATGGTCACGGCGATCGAGCGGACCGCGTTCGGGCGTCCCCTGCCCGAGCAGCCCGAGCGGCTCGGCGTACGGCATCAGCTGACGCCGCGCCAGGTCGACGTGGCCGCCCTGATCGCCCAGGGGCTGTCCAACCACGAGATCGCCGAGCGGCTCCATCTGAGCGAGAACACCCTCAAGAGCCACATCCGCGAGCTCTACCGCAAGATCGGGGCGGGCAGTCGCGGCCAGGCGGTGGCGTGGGCCCTCCAGCACGGTTTCTCCGGCCCGGATCGCTGAGCGAGCAGCCTCACCCTCAGGGGTGAGAGACAGGGCGAAATGACTCACCCATCGGGGTCACATCTCCCCCGGCGCCTTGTCGCTCCGCAGGCGCTGGAGAACAGTGGAGACATGTCCAGCACAGTGATGATCATCCTCGTGATCGCGGTCATCCTGGCCGCGTGCTTCCTCCTCGCGTGGTACGTCGAGGCGCACCGCGCGAACCGTCACACCGACCACTCCCGTCACGTCCGGGAGGTCCCGTCAGCCCCACATGCGGTCCACCACGGCAAGCATGTCGAGCACGACGAGACCGTCGACACCGAGCGCCTGCACAGCGACGAGGAGCAGTTCAGTGACATGTCCATCGATCCCCGAACCCGCATGAGGTGAGACAGATGCGCACCACCACCTGGGCCTTCGCCGCCGGAGCCGTCGTCGGCTACTACCTCGGCAGCCGCCCGCGCACGCAGGCCGTCGCCGAGATCAAGCACGCCACCGGCGTCGGGGTCCGGTTCGTCTCCGACCGCGTCCAGCAGGTCAAGGAGGCCCGTGCCACCTCCACCGACGGCTGGACCGACCTGAGGCCGCCGGCTGCGGGATCGGACGGCACCGAGACCCTGCTCTACCCGCCGGCCTACGAGTTCGACCTCGACCCGACCATGACCACCGCCGACGACTTCCTCGACGAGGTCGGACGCGAGTCGTTCCCCAGCAGCGACCCGCCCTCGACCTGGGCCGGCTCCGACGATTCCTTCCCCCGGGGCGCCAGGCACTGAGCCGGCCTCGCTGTGTGATCGCCACGACGGCGACCCACGAACGGGGCCCGATCCGCACTGCGGATCGGGCCCCGTCTCTGTCTCTGACCTGTCTGTGACCTGTCTGGTCCTCGCCCGGGGGCGAGTCGGCCGGATCAGGCCGGCGTGATCACCAGCACCAGGTCGCCGCCGTCGACCGGCGAGGTGCCGGCCAGCGCGACCCGCTCGACCCGACCGTCGATCGGCGCGGTGATGGAGGCCTCCATCTTCATCGCCTCGATGGTCGCCACCACGTCACCGGCCGAGACCAGGTCGCCGACCTTGGCCGACGGGGTCACCGAGCCGCCGAACGGCGCGGCCACGTGGCCGGCCTGGGCCGGGTCGGCCTTCTCCGCGGCCGGGGCCTCGGGGGTGATGGAGCGGTCACGCACCGCGATCGGCCGGAGCTGGCCGTTGATCGTGCACATCACGGTGCGGAAGCCGCGCTCGTCGGCGGGGCCGATGGAGACCACCCCGAGGAGCAGGACCTTGCCCTCCTCCAGCGTGACCTCGTGCTCCTCACCCGGCTGCAGGCCGTAGAGGTAGTCGAGGGTGTCGAGCACCGCGACCTTGCCCCAGGTGGACTGCGCCTCCTTGAACTCACGGGTCGGCGCCGGGAAGAGCAGCTCGTTGAGGGTCATCCGCGGGTCGGCCGCCAGGGCGGCGGACTGCTCGGCGCTCAGCTCGGTCTCCAGCACCCGGGCGGTGCGACCCGCCAGGGCCTTGGTCCGGAACGGCTCGGGCCAGCCACCCGGAGGCGTGCCGAGCTCACCGGAGAGGAAGCCGACGACGGAGTCGGGGATGTCGAAGCGACCGGGGTAGGCCTCGAACTCGGCCGGGTCGGCACCGACCGCCACCAGGTGCAGGGCGAGGTCGCCGATCACCTTGCTCGACGGGGTCACCTTGGGCACGCGTCCCAGGATCCGGTTGGCGGCGGCGTACATGTCCTCGACGGCCTCGAACCGGTCGCCCACGCCCAGCGCCTTGGCCTGCTGGCGCAGGTTGGAGAGCTGACCACCGGGGATCTCGTGGGTGTAGACCCGGCCGGTCGGGGCCGGCAGGCCCGACTCGAACGGGGCGTAGACCCGACGCACCGACTCCCAGTAGGGCTCCAGGTCGCCGACGGCCCTGAGGTCCAGGCCGGTCTCGCGCGCGGTGTGGTCGGTGGCGGCCACCAGCGAGGCCAGCGACGGCTGCGAGGTGGTGCCCGCGACCGCACCCGAGGCGGCGTCGACGGCGTCGACCCCGGCCTCGATCGCAGCGGTCAGGGTGGCGAGCTGACCACCGGGGGTGTCGTGGGTGTGCAGGTGGACCGGCAGATCGAACCGGTCACGCAGGGCCGTGACCAGGGTGCGCGCGGCCGGAGCGCGCAGCAGGCCCGCCATGTCCTTGATCGCGATGATGTGAGCGCCGGCGTCGACGATCTGCTGGGCCAGATCGAGGTAGTAGTCCAGGGTGTACAGCGTCTCGTCGGGATCCGACAGGTCGCCGGTGTAGCACAGCGCCACCTCGGCCACCGCGGTGCCGGTGGCCCGGACCGCCTGGATCGCCGGACGCATCTGCTCGACGTCGTTGAGCGCATCGAAGATCCGGAAGATGTCGATCCCGGTCGCGGCCGCCTCGGCGACGAACGCGTCGGTGACCTCGGTCGGGTACGGCGTGTAGCCGACCGTGTTGCGCCCACGCAGCAGCATCTGCAGCGCGATGTTGGGCACCGCGGCACGGATCTTGGCCAACCGCTCCCACGGGTCCTCGCTCAGGAAGCGCAGCGCGACGTCGTAGGTGGCACCGCCCCAGACCTCCATCGAGAGCAGCTCCGGGGTCATCCGGGCCACGTGCCCGGCCACGCCGAGCAGGTCCTTGGTCCGCACCCGGGTCGCCAGCAGCGACTGGTGGGCGTCACGGAACGTGGTGTCGGTGACCCCGACCCGGGTCTGGGCGCGCAGCTCGGCGGCGAACGCCTCGGGCCCGACCTCGAGCAGTCGCTGCCGCGAGCCCGGACGCGGCTCGGCGGCCAGGTCGATCGCCGGCAGACGCAGCGCCGGGTCGGCCACGGCCGGGCGGGCGCCGTACGGCTGGTTCACGGTGACGTCGGCGAGGAAGGTCAGCAGCCGGGTGCCGCGGTCGGCCGAGTGCCGCGCGGTGAGCAGCTGCGGGTGGGTCTCGATGAACGAGGTGGTGGCGCCGCCGCGACGGAAGTCCGGGTCGTCCAGGACCGCCTGGAGGAACGGGATGTTCGTGGAGACCCCGCGGATACGGAACTCCGCGAGCGCACGGCGGGCGCGGTCCACGGCCTTGTCGAAGGTGCGACCACGGCAGGTGAGCTTGGTCAGCATCGAGTCGAAGTGGGCACTGACCTCGGCACCGGTGTACGTCGTGCCACCGTCGAGGCGGACGCCCGCACCACCTGCGGAACGGTAGGTGGTGATCACGCCGGTGTCGGGCCGGAAGCCGTTGGCCGGGTCCTCGGTCGTGATCCGGCACTGCAGCGCCGCACCCCGGACCTGGATCGACTCCTGGGACAGACCGAGGTCGGCCAGGGTCTCCCCTGCCGCGATCCGCATCTGGGCCTGGACCAGGTCGACGTCGGTGACCTCCTCGGTCACGGTGAGCTCGACCTGGATGCGGGGGTTCATCTCGATGAAGACGTAGTTGCCGGCGGGGTCGAGCAGGAACTCGACGGTGCCGGCGCAGGAGTAGCCGATCTGCTTCGCGAACGAGACGGCGTCGGCACACATCCGGTCACGGATCGCCGGGTCGAGGTTGGGCGCCGGAGCGATCTCGACGACCTTCTGGTGGCGGCGCTGGACCGAGCAGTCGCGCTCGTAGAGGTGGATGACGTTGCCCTCACCATCGGCGAGGATCTGGACCTCGATGTGGCGCGGGTCCACCACCGCCTGCTCGACGAAGACGGTCGGGTCACCGAAGGCGCCCTCGGCCTCGCGCATGCAGGTCTCGATCGCCTCGCGCAGCGCGTCGTTGTTCTCGCCCGGAGCATCGACGCGGCGCATGCCGCGCCCGCCGCCACCGGCCACGGCCTTGACGAAGAGCGGGAAGGGCAGCGCGTCGCAGGCGGCGATCAGGGCCTCGACGTCGGTCGAGGGCTCCACCGAGGCCAGGGTCGGCACCCCGGCCGCCTTGGCCGCGGCGATGGCGCGGGCCTTGTTGCCGGTCAGGGTGAGCACCTCGGCGCTCGGCCCGACGAAGGTGATGCCGGCCGCGGCGCAGGCCTCGGCCAGGGCCGGGTTCTCACTCAGGAAGCCGTAGCCCGGGTAGACCGCATCGGCACCCGCCTTGACCGCCGTGGCGACGATCAGCTCGGGATCCAGGTAGGCGCGCACCGGGTGGCCGGCCTCCCCGATCTGATAGGCCTCGTCGGCCTTGAGCCGGTGCTCGGAGTTGCGATCCTCATACGGGAAGACCGCGACGGTCTTCGCCCCCAGCTCGTAAGCCGCCCGGAACGCGCGAATCGCGATCTCTCCGCGGTTTGCCACCAGGACCTTGCGCAGCGCCATCGAATCGGACTCCTTTTGTGTTCGATCGTGTCGATTTTCCGTGTCGAGGACGACCCCGCTCAGATGCGCGGCGTCGTCCGCGGGCGTGACTGGGGGTCGCCCAGTCGATGCCTGCGGTGTTTCATGGTGCCGAGGCCGGCCCGCACGCGAGCCCTTCTCCCATCCCTCGGACAGCCACTCCTGTGACCTATGTCACAGAGTGAGGAATTTACCGGTCAAATGTGCTGCCGTCGCTTCGGCCGTTCCACCCAGTGGACCGAACGTGGTACTCAGTTCCCGTTCTGCGGGAGCCCGGCCAGGTCCCGGGTCGCTGCGGAGTCGGCGTACTCCTCGAAGCGCACGATCCGGCCCTGCTCGACGGTGACCACGAGGCAGACCGGCACCCGCACCGCCACACCCGCCGCCGAGGTGCCCACCGTGGTCCCCTGGAAGACCCAGCCGCCGTCGAAGACCCGGAGCCGGGGATCGACGACCCGCAGGTCGGCGCCGGAGTCGTTGTGCCGGGTGCGCGAGGGGGTGCGCTGGATCTCCACCTCGCGCTCGCCGATGTTGTGCCAGGTGGTCACCACCGCGGCGTAGACGTCGTCGTCAGCGCGCCGCCCCTCCAGAAATGCCGGCAGCCACCGTTGCGCGAGGGCAACGGTGGCTGCGAGGGAGTCAGGGTCGGGCGCGGTCACGGTCATAGCCGCATCCTGGCGCGCCGCCCCCGTCGGTGTCAGGAGTTCGCCGAGAGCACCAGCCCACTGGTGGGCACGCCGGTGCCCGCGGTGACGACCACGTTGGTCAGCGAGGCCGGCTGGTTGACCGACGTCCCACGCACCAGACGGACCGCCTCGGCGATGCCGTTCATGCCGTGCAGGTAGGCCTCACCGAGCTGACCGCCGTGGGTGTTGAGCGGGATCCGCCCACCCGGGTCGAGGTGACCGTCGGCGATGAAGTGCCGGGCCTCACCGCGACCGCAGAAGCCGAGCTCCTCGAGCTGCGGCAGCACGAACGGGGTGAAGTGGTCGTACAGGATCGCTGCCTGCATGTCGTCGGCGGTGAGCCCGCTCTGGGCCCACAGCTGACGCCCGACGACCGCCATCTCCGGCAGCCCCGTGATCGAGGGCCGGTAGTACGACGTCATCATCATCTGGTCCGCGCCCTCGCCCTGGGCCGCGCCCAGGATCCAGGCGGGCTTGTTCGGCAGGTCCTTGGCACGCTCGGCCGAGACCACGACCAGCGCCTGGCCGCCGTCGGTCTCCTGGCAGCAGTCCAGCAGCCGCAGCGGCTCGGTGATCCAGCGCGAGGCCTGGTGGTCGGCCAGCGTGATCGGGCGCTCGTAGAAGTAGGCCTTCGGGTTGGTGGCCGCATGCGCCCGGTCGATGACCGCGATCCGACCGAAGTCCTCGGTGGAGCCGCCGTACTCGTGCAGGTAGCGCTGCGCGTTCATCGCGACCCACTGGGCCGGCGTGGACAGGCCGAACGGGGTCATCCAGGAGTACGCCGCCCGGTCGGCGCTCTCGTCCATCGCACGGTTCGACTGGCCCAGGCCGTAGCGCTCACCCGAGCGCTCGTTGAACGCGCGCCAGCAGACCACCACCGAGGCCAGGCCGGCCTCGATCGCGGCGACGGCGTGCGCCACCGTGCCGGCCGCCGCGCCACCACCGTGGCCGACCCGGGAGAAGAAGGTCAGCTCGCCGATGCCGACGTTGCGGGCGACGTGGTTCTCCGAGCTGGTCTCGGCGGTGAAGGTCACCATCCCGTCGACGTCGGAGGGCTTGAGGCCCGCGTCGGCGATCGCGGCGGTGACCGCCTCGCAAGCGAGCTGGAGCTCGCTGCGGCCCGAGGCCTTGGAGAACTCGGTGGCGCCGATGCCGACGATCGCGGCGGATCCGGCCAGGGACTTCGTAGCCATCAGGCCTCCTCGGACGTAGCGGTCGTGGGCAACTCCGGCAGCTCGACGACGACGGTCCCCGAGGCGTGCGAACCGAGGCTGTTGGCCCCGGTCACCTCGACGCTGACCAGCCGTCCCTCGACGGCGGCGACCGAGCCGGTCATCGTCATCGTGTCGCCGGGGTAGTTCGGGGCGCCCAGACGGATCTTGATCTTCTTCACCACCGCGGCCGGACCGGCCCACTCGGCGACGTACTTCTCCACCAGGCCGTTGCTGGTGAGGATGTTCATGAAGATGTCCTTCGAGCCGCGCTCGTTGGCCAGCGTCGGGTCGTGGTGGACGTCCTGGTAGTCACGGCTCGCGATCGCCGTGGCGACGATCAGGGTGCGCGTGATCTCGATGGCGAGCTCGGGCAGGGTCTCCCCCACGCTCACCTGAGCCGGAGTGCGGGTGGTGCTCACGAGCGCACCTCCGTCGTGGCCAGGAGCTCACCCAGACCGGCCAGCGCGGCGCAGGAGCCGCCCAGGGTCGAGGAGATCTGCTTGCCCCACAGGAAGTGACGGTGCACCGGGTAGTCGGTGTCCACGCCCATCCCGCCGTGCACGTGCTGGGCGCGGTGGACGACGTCGAGGCCGGCCTTGTCGGCCCACCACTTCGCCACCCAGCCGGCCCGCTCGGCAGCGCGCAGCGGGTCGGTGCCGAGCAGGTCCTCGGCGTCGTTGCTGATCGCCTGCCACAGCGTGACCCGCATCGCGTCGATGTCGATCCAGCAGTCGGCCAGCTGGTGCTGCACCGCCTGGAACGTGCCCAGCGGACGCCCGAACTGCTCGCGCGTGGTGAGGTACGACGCTGCCAGCGCCAGCGCCCCGTCGGCGACCCCGATCTGGAGCGCCGAGAGCGCGATCGCCGCGACCCGCAGGGTCACCGGCAGCACGGCGCCGCCGGGCTCACCCACGGCGACGGCCGGGGTGGCGTCGAGCACGAGCTCACCGGCGAGGTCATACATGGTGGTGTCGGACAGGGTCGCGCTCAGGCCGGGAGCGGCACCGTCGGTGAGGGTGACCAGGAAGAGCCCGGCACCGGCGTCGGTGGTGGCCGAGACCAGGATCTGGTCGGCACCGGCCAGGGTCGGCACGACGGCCTTGACCCCGGTCAGGGTGTAGCCCTCGCCCGCGGCGACGGCACGGGTCAGCGGAGCCTCGGGCTCGGCGCCCTCGTACTCCTCCAGGGCCAGCGCGATCCGGCTCTCGCCCGAGGCGACACCGGGCAGCAGGGCAGCCTTCTGCTCGGCGGTGCCGAACCGGGCCACGGCCTCGGCGGCCACGGCGGCCGACCAGAGCGGGACGGCCGCCACGTGGCGGCCCTGCTCCTCCAGCAGCACCGCGAGCGCGTCCAGGCCCAGCCCGGCGCCGTCGTACTCCTCGGGCACGGTCAGCGCGAGCAGACCGGCCTGGGCCAGTGCTGCCCACAGGGTGTCGTCCACCCGGCTCTCGCTCGCTTCCACCGCGCGGACGCGGTCGGTGTCGGCGAGGTCGTCGAGGATCTCGAGTGCCAGGCCACCCAGGGCCTGGAGGTCCTCATCGAGGTTGAAGTCCATCAGTTCTCCTCCTGGACGGCAGGGGATGCGGCGTGCGGTGCGGCAGGGGCGGCCCGGAAGACCGGGAGGGTCAGCTCAGGGTCGGCGTCGAGCCAGTCGAGCTGGAGGTCCATGCCGATCCGGGCCTCCTCGGGAGCGATCCCGGCGAGGTTGGCGATCAGGCGGGTGCCCTCGGCGAGCTCCACGACGGCGATCACCAGCGGGTAGTCGAAGGCCGGGTGCTTGGGGTGGTGCGCCACCGTGAACGAGTACAGCGTGGCCGCACCCGAGGCGTCGATCGTGTCCCACTCGAAGGACTGGCAGTGCGGGCACTGCGGGCCGACCGGGTGACGCAGGGTCTGGCACGAGGCGCAGCGCTGGATCACCAGGCGGTGCTCCAGGGCGGCGTCGAACCAGAACCGGTTGTCCAGGTTGAGGGCGGGCCGCGGGCGCAGCGCACGCTCCGGCGCCTTCTCCGCTGCCTTCTCCCGCGGCTTGAACCGCAGTGTGCGCCAGCGCTGGGTGGCGACCGTCTCGCCCGCGGCGTCACGGTAGGTCTTGATCGTGGTGACGAAGCGGCCGGTGCCCAGACCGGTCTCCTTCTCCGGGCCGATCGCGTCGACGACCTCCTCCACGGTGATCTCGTCGCCGGGCACGACCTCGCGGACGAAGTCGAACTCGGAGTCGGTGGCGACCACCGAGGTGTAACCGCCCTCGGCGAGCAGGTCGACCAGCTCGGCGAAGCCGGCACCCGAGCCTGCCTCGGCGCTGGGGCGCACCGTCTTGGCGTAGCCGCGCATCGTCCAGGCCTGGATCATCGAGGCCGGGGCGACCACGTCGTCGCGGCCGCTCTCGCGGGCCGCGTCGGCGTCGAGGTGGACCGGGTTGGACAGGTCCATCGCCTCGACCCAGTGCCGGATCATCGGCACGTTGACCGGGTCGGCGCCCGGCGTCCTCTCGTTGAGCACGCGGCCGACGAAGGCGGCCAGGCGGTCGTCGTACGACGTCGTGTTCTGCTCGCTCATCGCCGCACTCACCTCTTGCTCCGGGGCATGCCCAGGCCCATCGTCGCGATCATGTCGCGCAGGACCTCGTTGACCCCACCACCGAACGTGTTGACCAGGCCCTGGCGGGAGAGCTGCTCCACCTGGCCGTGCAGCACGGCGGCGTGGGAGTTGGGCCGGATCCGGCCCGCGGCACCCAGGATCTGGAACAGGGTGCGCTGCAGGTCGATGTGGGTCTCGGTGCCGTACGCCTTCGCGGCACCGGCCTGCTCCCCGCGCAGGGTGTGGTCCCCCACCGCGGCGGCCAGCTTCCAGTTCATCAGGCGCATCGCCTCGAGCTTGGCGTGCGTCCGGGCGAACTCCTGACGCACCCACGGCTTGTCGATCACGCCGTTGCCCTTGGCCCACTCCAGGGTCTGCTCCCAGAGCTGGATCATCCGGCCGCCGAGGGCGGCCAGCGCGACCCGCTCGTGGTTGAGCTGGGCGGTGATCAGGCTCCAGCCACCGTTCAGCTCACCGACCACCTCGGACGCCGGCACCCGGATGTCCTGGTAGTACGTCGCGGTGGGGTGGATCCCGCCGACCGAGCGGATCTGGCTCCAGGAGAAGCCCGGGTCATCGCACGGCACGATCAGGATGGAGATGCCCTTGTGCTTGGGCGCCTCGGGGTCGGTCCGGCAGGCCAGCCAGACGTAGTCGGCGGTGTTGCCGCCGGTGGTGAAGATCTTCGAGCCGTTGACCACGAAGTCGTCGCCGTCGGCCACCGCGCGGGTCTGCAGCGACGCCAGGTCGGTGCCGGCACCGGACTCGGTGTAGCCGATCGCGAAGACGATGTCGCCGGTCAGCATGCCCGGCAGGTACTTCTTCTTCTGCTCCTCGCTGCCGAACTGCATCAGCGTGGGGCCCACGGTGTTGATCGTGACGAGCGGGAACGGCACCCCGGCGCGCTGGATCTCGTCGTAGAAGATGAACTGCTCCTCAGCAGACATCCCGCGGCCGCCGTACTCCTTCGGCCAGCCGATGCCGAGCCACCCGTCGCGGCCCATCATCTTCACGACCTCACGGAAGCGGGGCCCGCCGGCTCCGACCTCGCCGACCTCGCGACGCTCGTCGTCGCTCAGCAGGCCCGCGAAGTAGCTTCGCAACTCCGCACGCAGTTCTTGGTGGGCCGGGGTCTCCCGCAGATCCATGGGACTCCTCATCACAGTCGGCTCAGATCACAACGAATCGGATCCTGCCGTCCCGCGCGGCGCCCCGGGGGCGGTGATCCCGACCACCGAGAGCCACCGTCGAACTACGTCGCTCCCGGCGTCGCGCTCAGTAGCCCGGCGCCCGCAGCGGCCACGGTGCCGCCGCCTCGATCTGGCCCGCGACCGCGAGCAGCAGCCCCTCCCCGCCGAGGTCGGCGGCGAGCTGGATCCCGATCGGCAGACCGTCGGAGTCGGTGCCGAACGGCACCGTGACGGCCGGCTGGCCGGTGAAGTTGAAGACGCTGGTGAAGGCCGAGTACCGGCTGGCGTGCTGCCAGATCGACTCCGGACGGCTGGTGTCCAGCAGCCCCAGCGGCGGCACCGGCTCGGCCAGGGTCGGGGTGAGGAAGAGGTCCAGTCCGCCAGCCTCGACGCCGCCGGCGCCCTCGCCGGCCGAGCCACGCAGCTGGTGGCCCAGCTGCCAGCCGACCCGCTGGGCGGTGCACATCGCGCGGTAGACGTCCATCCCGGTCAGGGTCGCGGAGTAGTGGTCGAAGAGGGTGCGGGTGAAGACCTCGACGTCGTCGTCGCGCAGCTCGCGGCCGAGCGCGGCGAGCCGGTCCTGGACGTCGGCGACCATGCCGGCCCCCATCAGGACTCCCCCACCGGCACGAGCATCCTCGAGCCGGTAGTCCATCGTGGTCTCGACGACCTCGTGCCCGAGGTCGGAGAGCAGGTCGGCTGCTCGGCGTACGACCGCGGCGACCTCGGGAGCGGCCACGTCGCCGTCGCCCGGGGCCAGCGCGAGGCCGATCCGCAGTCGGCGACCCGGACCGGAGGCGACCTGCTCGACGAAGGAGCGGGTCGGGGTCGGGGCACCGAAGGCGTCGCCGGGCAGCGAGCCGTGGGTGATGTCGAAGAGGAGCGCGGAGTCGCGGACCGTCGTGGTCAACGCGTGCTGCACGCTCACCGGACCCGCCAGCAGGGTCGGGTACGGCGCTGGGCTGATCCGCCCACGCCCGGGTTTGAGTCCGAAGAGTCCGTTCATCGATCCGGGGATGCGGATCGAGCCACCGCCGTCGCTGGCCGAGGCGACCGGCACCATCCCGGTGGCGACCGCGACGGCCGAGCCGCCGCTGGAGCCGCCGGTGGAGTGGTCCAGGGCCCGCGGGTTGCGGCACGGACCGTAGAGCGCCCCCTCGGTGGAGGCGTTGAGGCCGAACTCGGGCACGTTGGTGGTGCCCAGCACGACCATCCCGGCGGCCTTGTAGCGGCGCACCAGCTCCGAGTCGTGCTCGGGGACGTGGTCGGCGAAGAGCCGACTTCCCCCGGTCGACGGAAGGCCCGCCACGTCGGCGTGCAGGTCCTTGATCAGGACCGGCACGCCGTGCAGCGGGCCATCCGGCAGCCCCGCCTCGACCTCGGCCAGAGCCTCGTCGAAGCGGGTGTGGACCACCGCACCCAGCGCCGGGTTGTGCTGCTCGATCGTGGCGATCGACCGTTCGACCGCGTCCCGAGCAGTCAGGTCGCCGGCACTGATCGCGGCTGCGAGCGCGGTGGCATCCACGTCAGTCTCCTCAGACCCGCTCGCGCAGGGCCGCAGCGATCTGGTCGGTCTGGGCCTGGCCCTCGACCAGCTGGCGCAGCAGCCACAGCCGCAGCGTGCGGGCGATCGCGGTGGCCAGGTAGAACGCGGCACCCACGATGGTCAGGCCGAGGAAGGCCAGCGCCAGGATCTGGCTCGAGGTGATGTCACGCATGTCGGACTGGGACAGCGAGGAGTTGTACTCCACGAACATCCCGATCACGCCACCGAACATCAGCACGATGCCGAGGATCCGCAGAGCCTTGTCGGAACGGGCACCGTCCACCTTGAGGCGGTGGTCGGCGACTTGCTGGTGGAACTGTGCGCGGCGCTCGTCGGTGATCATGGTCAGCCTCCCAGGTAGGTGGTGGAGAGTTCTTCTTCGATGGCGGCCGGTTCCCCGACCTTGATCACCCGTCCGCCGAGCATCAGCGCGGCGGAGTCGGCGATCGGAAGCACGACGCGGGCGAACTGCTCCGCGACGAGGATGGAGATGCCCTCGGTGGCCAGCTGGCCCACGATGTCGTACATCTCCGAGACGATCATGGGCGCGAGGCCCATCGACAGCTCGTCCAGCAGCAGCACCGCCGGATCGGTACCCAGCGCCCGCGAGAGCGCCAGCATCTGCTGCTCGCCGCCCGACATGGAGCCGGCCAGCTGGTTGCGACGCTGCCCGAGCTTGGGGAAGCGGGTGTAGGCCGCCTCCTCGATCGCCTCGAGCTTGGTGCCGGTGCCGGTGGCGACCCAGAGGTTCTCCCGGACGGTCAGGTTGGCGAAGACGCCGCGGCCCTCGGGGATCGAGCAGACCCCGAGCTTGCTGACCTCGGTGGCGCCGATCCCGGTGACGTTGCGCCCCGAGAGCCGCAGCTCCCCGGAGGTCAGCGGCATCAGGCCCGTGATCAGCTTCATCGTGGTGGTCTTGCCACCGCCGTTGGGGCCGAGCAGTGCCACGACCTTGCCGGCCGGGAGGGTCAGGTCGACCCCCTTGAGCACCTCGATGGCGCCGTACGCCGCCCGCGCACCGACCAGCTCGACGGCCGGGGCCTCGACCTCGGCTCCAGCGTCGTGGGCGTCGGTCTGCGTCTGGGACGCGGTGGTCATGCGACCACCTCCGATCCGATGTAGGCCTCGATGACCGCGGTGGAGGCCTGGATCTCGGCGGGCGTGCCCGAGGCGATCCTGACCCCGTGGTCCAGGACGTGGATCTGGGAGCACAGCCCCATCACCAGCGGCAGGTCGTGCTCGACCAGGCAGACGGCCAGGCCGTCGTCGGCCAGGCCACGCAGCATCTCGGCGAACCGCTCGGTCTCCTGCTCGGTCTGACCCGAGGCGGGCTCGTCGAGCAGCAGCAGCCGCGGTGCGGTCATCAGGGCACGAGCCACCTCGACCACGCGGGCGCGGCCGGTCGGGATGTCGGAGACGTCCAGGTGCGCCACGTCGGTGAGCCCGGTCAGCTCCATCACCCGGTCGGTCTCGGCCTCGAGGTCGAACCGGCGACGGGTGTTGGCCTTGACGATGTCACCGGCGACCCGGATGTTGTCGCGCACGCTCAGCGAGAGGAAGAGCTCCAGGCGCTGGAACGTGCGGGCCATCCCCATCCGGGCGCGCTTGCCCGAGGAGTGTCCGGTGATCTCCTCGCCGTCGAAGACGATCCGGCCCGAGTCGATCCG
The DNA here is from genome assembly GCF_030150155.1 of Nocardioides sp. GTDB lineage: Bacteria > Actinomycetota > Actinomycetes > Propionibacteriales > Nocardioidaceae > Nocardioides. The sequence goes on along the minus strand of NZ_JASLGR010000028.1, from coordinate 14,607 downwards.
CTGCATCCCGGTGATGCAGTTGTACAGCGTGGTCTTGCCGGCGCCGTTGGGTCCGATCAGTCCGGTGACCTCACCGGCGTGGATGTCGATGCTGACGTGGTCGACGGCGGTGTTGCCGCCGAAGCGCACCACGACCTCGTCGGTCCGCAGCAGGGGTTCGCCGCGCAGCTCAGGCTGGAACATGGGTCGCTCCCTTCGTGGTGGAATCGGTGTCCTTGCGACGCCGGCCGACCCAACCGGTGGGCCGGGCAGGCTCGGCGTCGGCGCCGAGGGTCAGGCCGAGCTCGCGGTCCAGCTGCTCGCCCAGGCCGTCGGGGTACGGCGTGTCGATGCCGACCAGCTCGGCGGGGGTCGCGGCACGGGCCGCCTTCTCCTCCTCCGAGAGCAGCTTCTCCGGACGCAGCGCCTTGCCGATGAACGGCAGAGCCATCCACAGCACCAGGACCGCGATGGAGAACGTCCAGGTGCCGATCACGCCGACGTAGGCCAGCACGTAGAGCACGATGGTGAGGGCGATGCCGCCGTACCGGATCTCGGGGGCCTTGGCCAGGGTGCGCTGGTTGTGGAAGATCTCGGCCAGGGTGCCGCTGGGGTTGCGGGCCACCCCGATCCCGACCAGCGCCGTGGCCACCAGGAACAGGTGGGACAGGATGCCCAGCGTGGTGGCCTGGGTGGGGTGCGAGATCGACAGGTCGTTGAACGTGCCCACGATCAGGGTGAAGCCGCCACCGGCGAGCAGGCCGCCGAAGAGGGCGCCGCTGACGTAGCCGATGCCGCCGACCACGGTCAGCATCACCAGCGAGAGGCTGAGGCTGTACACGAAGTGGTCGGAGGTGACCGAGCTGAGCGCCATCGACATGAAGATGCCGCCCAGGCCCGCGATCGCGGTCGAGATCATGAAGACCGACAGCTTGAGCAGGATCAGGCGCTGGCCGAGCATCGCGCTGGCGGCCGGCGAGTCCTTCATCGCTGCCAGACGACGGCCGTAGCCGGAGTTGCGCAGCGCCACCACACCGACGCCGACCACGGCGAAGACGGTCGCCACGGCGTACAGGAAGGTGTTCTGGTTGCCGAAGTCGATCGGGCCGATCTTGAGCGGCGACACGATCATGTTGCCGTTGGGGAAGATCGCGAAGGTGTGCCCGAACCAGTTCCGGGGCTGCGTCTCGCGCAGCACCATCGAGGAGACGATGGAGCCGAACGCGAGCGTGGCCAGGGCCAGGTAGAGGCCGCGCAGGCGCAGTGCCGGCAGCGCCACCAGGGCACCGGTCAGGGCCGCGGCGATGACGCCGCAGATCAGGCCGAACAGGTTCATCCGGGCGTCCAGGCCCGAACCGCTGATGCCGGTGTGGAAGGCCACGATGGTGGCGATCGCACCGAACGCGATCGGGGCGAGGTTCATCTCACCGGCGTACCCGGTGAGCAGGGTCAGGGACAGGGCGATCACCGCGAAGGAGAGGCCCAGGATCAGGGTGCCGACGCTGGAGTCGTCGATCAGCTGGCGGTAGGCCACGGTGGCGACCACCATGAACGCCGCCCACAGCGCGGCGTTGCGCACGGTCGGGACCTCGTAGCGCTCCCGGGAGCGGACCGCGGCACCGCGCAGGCGGTCGTGCGGCAGCACGATCAGCACGATGAACAGGATGATCATCGGCAGCGCGTCGCGCAGGTTGGTGATCCAGGTCCAGCCACTGGGGGCGTAGGCGACCAGGTAGGTGCTGGCCAGGCCGAGCACGATGGCGCCGAAGAAGGTGCGCGGGATGGAACGCAGGCGGCCGAAGAGCGCCGCGGCGAAGGCGTCGATCACGAGCAGGGTGAGCGCGTTGGCCTCCAGCGCACCACCGGCGATCGGGGTGATCAGGATGCCGGCCAGGACGGCGAGCATGGAGCCGAGCGCCCAGGACAGGGCGGCGACCTTCTCCGGGTCGTGGCCGTTGAGGCGCAGCAGGTCCGGGTCGTCGACGGTCGCCCGCATCAGGACGCCCATCCGGGAGCGGGTGAAGAGGATCCGCAGGCCGATCGCGATCGCCGCAGCGGCGACCAGGCAGAGCAGCTCGTGGTAGCGGATGGTGACGCCACCGATGGAGAGGTAGCTGTCGACACCGAAGAACATCTCGGTGATGCGGGCCTCGGACGGGTCCCAGGCCCACTGCGACAGGGAGACGAACCCGAGCAGGATGGCGACGGTGACGACGATCTTCGTCACCTCGGCGGTGTCACGCAGGCCGCCCATGATGAAGCGGTGCAGACCGAAGCCCATCAGCGGGCCGAGCACGAACAGCACGAGGATGACGCTGATCAGCGTCGGGATACCCCAGCTCACGTGGAGCTGGTAGTAGACGAACGCGCCGATCATGGCCTGCGCGCCGTGGGCGAAGTTGAAGATGCCAGAGGTGGTGTACGTCAGGACGAGGCCGGACGCGGCGATGGCGTACACCGCACCGAGCACCAGGCCCAGCACCGTGAAGGTCAGAAAGAGGGTCATACGGGGTTCTCCTCAGGGAGTCGCCTCGGAGGGGATCGGGCTCAGCCGAGGCCGACCGGGTGCTCAGACCCGGCCGACCTCGGCCCGAGGGACTTACTTCTTCAGGAACGCGGTCGAGATGCGGTCCGCGTTGAGCTTGACGCCCACCGTGGCGGGGTCGATCTTCACGATGTTCTTCTCGTCGCAGTTGAACTCGCCACGAGTGGTCGGGAAGACCTGCTTGTACTCGCCACCGGTGAGCTGGACGACCAGCGCGCAGTCGGTGGGCATGTTGCTGCCCGGGTCGGTCGGGGCGTGCAGGCCGCCACCGGTCCACTTGTGCACGGCGGAGAGACCCTTCTCCATGCACTCGCGGGTCAGGTCCGCACCGCAGTCCTTGGCGACCGTGGCCCAGAGCAGGAAGGCCGACGTCGACTGGATGCCGAGCAGGGACTGCTTGGCACCGGCGGCGGTGGTGATGTCCACGTAGTCCTTGACGGCCGGGACGATGTCGGCGTTCTCCAGCGGCTGGAAGACCATCGCCGAGATCATGCCGTCAGCGGCCTTGGACTTGGCGTTCCACTGGGCGACGGCCTCGGTGTACCAGGTCGACTCGAAGGCGAGCTTCTTGTCGGCCTTGACCCGCTGCATGGCCTCGAGGAGGCCGAACGCGATCGGGCTGGGGCTGGAGGAGAACCAGACGGCCTTGGCGTCGCACTTCTTGAACTTCTCGGCGAACGGCACGTAGTTGGCCTCGCCGTCCTGGCTCAGCGTGACACCGCAGTCGGTGGTCGTGCCGCCGACAGCCTTGGCCACGGTCAGCGCGGTCGTGACGCCCTGCTGGATCGCCGGCGAGGTGGAGCCGAGCGAGCCCAGGCTCTGCTTGACCTCCGGGTAGACCTCCATGTCGGAGGCGAGCAGCGAGCCGTTGTAGTTGTCGATCGGCCGCGGCACGGCGTCCCACTTGTTGGGACCCATGGTCGAGTTCGGGCCGATCGTGAAGCCGGCGACGGCCGGCAGGTCGCAGCCGACGCGGAACTGCTCAGCAGCCTCGTCGTAGGCGAAGCCCTCACCGACGAGCATGAAGTCCTTCTTGCAGGCCTTCTGCATGACGGCCGCGGCGTTGGTCATCGCAGCGTCGTACTGGTCACCGACGATCTTGCGACCGTTGATGCCGCCCTGCTTGTTGCACCAGTCGATCATCGCCTTGACGGCGTCGCCCATCTCCTGGTTGAGGCCCGGGGCCGCAGCGAAGCCGCGGTCGTCGCCGTAGCCGATGGTGATCGAGGTGTCGGTGACGCCCTGTGCGGTGGCGCCCTTCGCGTCGCCGCTCCCGCACGGCGAGTCGAGGTCCCCGAACTTGGTGGTCGTGGCCGTCGTGGAGGCGCTGTTGCCGCTCGTCGCGGTCCCGTCGCTGCCGGACCGGCTCGAGCCACACGCGCTGGCGGTCAGCGCCAGCACGACGGCGACGGTGCCGAGACCGACACCGCGCATGCTCCTGAGGTTGCTCATCTGGTGGTACTCCTTCTCACTGTCCGCTCTCGCGGAGTGGGTGGGGCATGGGCCGGATCGACGCCTGCCCCTCCCGATGGGACGGCCCGAGAGGCGTCTGTGACCTGCAAGCAGGAGCATGGGTGTGACCCCGGTCACTCGTGAGCCTGATCCCAGTCACCGGGACCCGTGCTCGGACAGACCACCCGGTCGTCCGATTCGCTCTCAGTCCCGCTCATTGGTACGTCTACTGTGGCACCCGTCACACCCTGCGAAACTCGCTCGCCAACCGGTCCGATTTCCCGCCGTCGCCTGCAGGAGCACCCCATGAGCACGTCCGTCGATCCTCGCCTCGCCGCACGCCAGATCGTCGAGGGTCTGACCGCCCCCGGCGCTCCGTTCGAGCTCGTCCGCGAGGACGTCCTCGGCGCCCCCGTCACCCTCTTCGCGAACCGCCGCCGGGCGCTGCACGAGCTGCTCGCCGACTCGGTGCAGCACGGCGACCGCACCTACATCGCCACCCTCGAGGAGCAGATCAGCTTCGCCGAGCACGCCGACATGGTCGCCTCGTTCGCCACGGCGCTGCGCGAGGAGTTCGGCATCGTCAAGGGCGACCGGGTCGCCATCGCCGCTGCGAACCTGCCCGAGTGGATCGTCGCCTTCTGGGCGATCACCTCCATCGGGGCGATCGCGGTCGGGTTCAACGCCTGGTGGTCTCCGGCCGAGATCAAGCACGGCCTGGAGTTGGCCGAGCCGAGGCTCGTCATCGCCGACGAGCGCCGGCTGGCGCTGTTGAGCGAGGCCGGTGTCCCGGTCATCACCCTGGCCGACGTACGCCGGCTGGCGACGGCCCACCCCGGTGCGCCGCTTCCCACGGCCGACGTCGCCGAGGACGACCCCGCCGTCATCCTCTACACCTCGGGCACCTCGGGTCGCCCCAAGGGCGCCACCCACTCCCACCGCAACCTGCTCGCGGTGGTCGAGTACCACCGGTTCAACGACGCGCTGCTGGGCGCGTTCGGCGACCCGACCGACCCGCGTGACCGGGCCTACCTGCTGGCCACGCCGCTGTTCCACATCGCGAGCCTGCACAACCTGGTCGTGCCGCGCCTGGCCACCGGGTCGAAGGTCGCCCTGCACCTCGGCGGCTTCGCCGTGGACCCGATCATGCGGCTGATCGAGACCGAGCGGGTGACGAACTGGGGTGCGGTGCCGACGATGGCGAGCCGTCTGCTGGACGAGGACCTGTCGGCGTACGACACCTCGTCGCTGACCGCGTTCGCGCTCGCCTCCGCGCCGTCCTCGCCGCAGCTGAAGAAGCGCCTGCGCGAGGGCCTGCCGTTCACCTCCTCGATGGTGGACAGCTACGGCCTGACCGAGACCTGTACCGCCGTCGCGGTCGCCAGCCCGATGGACCTGGCCGAGGCGCCCGGCACCCTCGGGGCGCCGATCATCGGCGTCGAGATGGAGATCCGCGACTCGCTCGGCAACCCGGTGCCCGACGGCGTCGAGGGCGAGATCTGCGTGAGCAGCGCATTCAACATGCTGGGCTACTGGGGCAACCCGACGGCGACCGCGAGCACGATCCGCGAGGGCCGCTGGCTGCACACCGGCGACCTCGGCACCCGCGACGAGCAGGGCCGGATCAGCCTGAGCAGCCGCCGTTCGGACCTGATCATCCGCGGAGGCGAGAACGTCTACCCGGCCGAGGTCGAGGGCGTGCTCGCCGAGCACCCCGAGGTCGCCGAGTGCGTCGTCATCGGCCTGGACCACACCGACCTGGGCCAGGAGGTCGCCGCGGTCGTCGTGCCCGCCTCCGACGCGGTCCGCGAGGGTCTGGAGGAGCGGCTGCGCGAGTACATGGCCGGCTCGCTGGCCTACTTCAAGGTGCCCAGCCACTGGCGGGTCGCGACCGACCCGCTGCCACGCAACGCCACCGGCAAGGTGATCCGTCGCGAGGTCGCCCTCTAGCCGAATTCCGGGTTCACCACCGTCGACTTCCGGGTTCACCACCGTCGACTTCCGGGTTCACCACAGAGCAACGCACTGACGCACCGCCTGGCCTCGGCCGGGCGGTGCGTCGTCGTTTCCGAGCTCGACGGTACGGCGTCGGGGCAGCGGAGAAGGGCGCCGGTGGGCAACCCGGAACTCGCGCGTGGCGAACCCGGATCTCGGGCGTGGCGAACCCGGAAGTCGGCGGCTAGGGAGCCTCGGCCAGGCCTCGCAGCAGCAGCCGACACATCAGGTCGGTGTCGGCGGCGAACTGCGTCGGGCTGGTCCACTCCCCCTGGTTGAGGGCTGCCATCACGAGGCCGTACCAGGCCTGCTCCAGCAGCAGCAAGAGGCGGATCTCGTAGTCGGTCGGCTCCTCGAGCCCGCTGGCGGCGATGAGCTGCTCGCGGAAGAGGCTGTCGACGCCGCTGTGGGGGGCGGTGGCGAGGGTGGAGTTGTTGGACTGGACCATCGCGTGGGCCAGCAACGGGGTCTTGAGCAGCTCACGGCCCGCACGGACCAACAGCCGGCTCACGCCCTCCTCGGGGGCCTCGCCGGGGCGGTGCACGGGCGGGCCGTCACCGAGCCGGCTGACCTGGGACTGCATCAGGGCCGTGAACAGGTGCGTCTTGGATGGGAAGTAGCGGTACAGCGTCGCGATCGCCACCCCGGCGTCACGGGCGACGTCGTGCATCTGGACCCGCTCCAGGCCCTTGTCGGCACCATGACGCGCGGCCGCGCGCAGGATCCGCTGGTAGCGGTCCTTCTGCTCCGCCGACACGGGGGTGGCGGGCGGCCGATCCTCGGCTAGGCGTGGCACGTGGTCCCTGCTTCCTGCTGCGCGACTCGGGGGTGGACGTACGTCGTCCACCGGAACATCCTCCGCTGAGTGGGCCCGTACCGCTCGATCCCACCCCGCTGAGTGAGACAGGTCACACCGTAGTGGTCCCGCCGAGATCCGGGTTCACCACCACCCACTTCCGGGTTCACCACCACCCAGATCCGCCTTCACCACCCCGAACGCCGACGAGGCGCCCCGGGGTGACCCGGGACGCCTCGTCGTACGCGCACAGAGCGCTCGCGCAGGATCGACCTCAGCGCGGCCGCTCGACGAACTTGTTGATGAACAGCCCCTCGGCCGAGACGCAGACCTCCCCGTCGGCGACGATCTCGCCGGTGGTGGTGATCTTGCGGCCGTCGACCTTCTCCTGCCGGGCGCGGACGGTCAGCTCGACGAAGAGCGGCGTGGGCCGGTGGTAGCGCAGCGTCAGCGTGCCGGTCATGCCGGAGTCCCCCGCCCAGGCGTTGGCCACGCCGAGGGTGTGGTCCAGCAGCAGCGCCGAGATGCCACCGTGCACGCATCCGGGCGGCCCCTGATAGGGCAGCCCGAGCGTGACCCGGCCCTCGATGGAGCCGTCGGCCAGCCCGTCGAGCAGCAGCGGCGGCGCGACCGCGTTCTCCGGCCCCGTCACCGGGTCGTGCCTGGTGTAGCCCTCGCCCGACCACATGTCGACCAGGCGCTCCTCGCGGGTGGGCGCCGCGTTCTCCAGGGCCGCGGCGACCTCGTTGAGCTGGGCGGCGACCTCCGACATCTCCGCGGCCGAGCCGTCACCGGCGTGCAGCAGCGCCGAGACCACCCGCCGGGCGGCGGCCACGGCGGCGTCGACCCCGACGTTGCGCGGCGTCGCCGACAGTGCCGAGGGCCGGGCGGGGGTGGCGTGGCCGGAGCGCTCCTCGCGCCCGCTCACGCCGACACCTGCGCGGTCCCGTGCGACAGTACGACGGCCCCGGACCGCTCCGGGCAGGTCGCCACGAACCGCAGCTCGCCGTCCTCGCGCCACACCGAGGTGCGCAGCGTCTCCCCCGGCAGCAGGGTGCCGGCGAAGCGCACCGCGAACGACTCCAGGCGCGCGGCGTCGCCGTCGAGGGCTCCGTCGACGAGCGCCTTGGCGACGATGCCGTAGCTGGCCAGACCGTGCAGGATCGGGGCATCCATCCCGACCTTGGCCGCGAACTCGGGGTCCACGTGCAGCGGGTTGAGGTCGCCGTTGAGGCGGTAGAGCAGGGCCTGGTCGGCCCCGGTGGGGGCATCGATCACGAGGTCGGGCTCACGCTCAGGGCGCACCCAGGTCTCCTCGGGGCCGGCCTCGCCGCCGAAGCCGCCCTCGCCGCGGGCCCAGATCTGCATCACGTTGGTCCACAGCGGCTCGCCCTCGGGCGAGACGGCGCTGTGCTCGAGCACGATCACCGCGGCCTTACCCTTGTCCCACAGGTGAGCGACCCGGGTCGTCACCGTGGCGGTGCCGGCGGCGGGCAGGGGCCGGTGGACGGTGACCTCCTGACCGGAGTGGAGCAGTTTGTAGAGGTCGACCTCGATCCCGGGCAGGTGCAGCCCGGCGGCGGGCCGGTCCCCTGCGGAGATCCCACCACCGGCGACGGCGGCGAAGGTCGGCAGCACCTGCAGGTCGCGCTCGTAGGTCCAGCGCAGCTCGGGGTCGAACTCCTTCCCCGCGACGGGTCGGCCCGCCCCCAGGGAGAGGTGGTAGAGCAGCGCGTCGCGCTGCGTCCAGGCGATCTCGCGGGTCGCAGGCGGGGCACTCAGGGCCGCCTCGAGGTTGATCGGCATCGGGTCTCCTCAGGCCTTGGTGGACGGGGCCGGCTCGGCGTCGCGGGGCAGGCCCAGGATCCGCTCGGCGATGATGTTGAGCTGGACGTCGGTGGTGCCGCCGGCGATGGACAGGTTACGGGTGGAGAGGAAGTTCCACATCGGCGTGCGCCGCTGCGGGACGCCGTACGCCGCCGACGTACCGCTCCACTCCACGGCGGTCTCCCACAGCTCCTGCAGGTGCGCCACGGAGAGCAGCTTGGCCACGCTGGACTCGGCACCGGGCTGGGCGCCGCTGACCTTGCGCAGCGCGCTGCGCAGGTCGAAGAGGCCGACGGCGTGCGCCTCGGCCAGCGCCCGACCGAGTCGGGTGGTCCGACCGCCGTCACCGCCGGCGTCCTCGGCAGCGAGCTCGAGCAGCGTCTCGCCGCCGGGGCCGAGCGAGGAGCCCTTCGTCATCGAGACCCGCTCGTTGGCCAGGGTGGTGCGGGCGAGCTTCCAACCGTCGCCGGGCTGCCCGACCAGGCACTCGTCGGGGATGATCACGTTGTCCAGGAAGACCTCGTTGAACAGCGCCTCACCGGTCAGCTCGCGCAGCGGACGGATGTCGATCCCGGGCGTGGTCATGTCGAGCACGAAGTAGGACAGGCCCTTGTGCTTGGCCACGCCGGCGTCGGTGCGTGCCAGCAGGATGCCGTAGTCGGCGTCGCGGGCCAGCGAGGTCCAGACCTTCTGGCCGTTGATCTTCCAGCCGCCGTCGACCTTCTCGGCGCGGGTGCTGAGCCCGGCCAGGTCGGAGCCGGCGCCGGGCTCGGAGAAGAGCTGGCACCAGACCAGTCCTCCGGCCAGGCTCGGCGGGACGAAACGCTGCTGCTGGGCGTCGTCGCCATGCTCGATCAGCGTCGGCACCACCCAGTTGCCGATGACCATGTCGTGCGGCGTCAGCCCAGCAGCAGCGAGCTCTTCGGCGATCACCAACTGGGTGACCGCATCGGCCCCCTTGCCCCACGGTGCGGGCAGGTGGGGCGAGGTGTAGCCGTGCTCGGCCAGGTAGGTGACCTGCTCGGCAGCGGGCAGCTCCAGGGCCGGCGCCAGCTCAGCGCGTACGTCGGCACGGATCCGCTCCGCGGACTCGGGCAGGTCGACACTGAGCTCGCGACGGGTGCCGTCGAGCGCGAGCTCGGCGACCCGGCGCTGCCACACCGAGGCGGCGCCGAGGAGGAGCCGCAGGGTGTGGGCCCGGCGCAGGTAGAGGTTGGCGTCGTGCTCCCAGGTGTAGCCGATCCCGCCGAGGGTGTTGATGCAGTCCTTGGCGGTGCGGAACGCGGCGTCGACGCTGAGCACGGCGGCGACGGCGGCAGCGAAGGAGGCCTCGGCGCTGGGGCCGTCCTCCCAGGCGCGGGCGGCGTCCCAGGCGCAGACCCGGGCCTGCTCGGCGACGCCGAGCATCCAGGCGACGCGGTGCTTGACGCCCTGGAACTGTCCGATCGGGCGACCGAACTGCTCGCGGACGCGGGCATACTCGGCGGCGGTCCAGGTGGCCCAGTCGGCCAGGCCCGAGGCCTCGGCGGCGATCAGGGTGGCGGCGATCTCGCGCGGCAGCAGCGGGTCGAGGGTGAGCACGTCGGCGGCGGCCACGGTGGTGTCGACGGTGATCGGGGCGAGCCGGCGAGTCAGGTCGTGGCTGGGGGCGGGCTCGGCGGGCACGTCGAACTGGTCGGCACCGAGGATCACCCAGGCCACCTCGGCCTCGCCCTGGACCCGGACCGGGACGAGGGCGACGTCGGCGAGGCAGGCACCCAGGGCCGGGACCGACGTACCGGTGACGGACAACGCGCCGTCGGCCGAGCGGGTGCCGGTCAGGGTGCCGGGCTCGAGGGCGACGGCGGCGATCAGGGAGCCGTCGGCGAGGCCCTCGACGAGTGCGTCGTGGCCGGCCGCGGCGAGCGCGGCCGAGGTGATCACGGTGGGCAGGAACGGGCCCGGGGCCATCGAGCGGCCGAGCTCCTCGGTGACCACCGCGGTCTCGAGCAGGGTGAAGCCGGCGCCGCCGAGCTCCTCGGGCAGGTGCAGGCCGAGCAGGCCCTGCTCGGCGAGCTCACCCCAGAACGGCGGGCGCGCCTCGGTGGTGGCGTCGACGGCGGCACGGACGACGGTGTCGCCGATGTGGCGCGCCACCAGGGTGCGGACGGCGTCACGCAGGTCGACGTGGTCCTGGCCGAGGCCGAGGGTTCCGGTGCTGGTCGGTCGGGGCATGCTCAGATCCGTTCGATGATGGTGGCCGTGGCGTGGGCACCGCCGGCGCACATGGTGACCAGGGCGGTGGAGGCGTCGCGACGCTCGAGCTCGTTGACGGCCTGGGTGATCAGGCGGGCACCGGTGGAGCCGACGGCGTGGCCCAGCGCGATCGCACCACCGTTGACGTTGACCTTGTCCATGTCGGCGTTGTGCACCTGGGCCCACGACAGCACGACGGAGGCGAACGCCTCGTTGATCTCGACCAGGTCGATGTCGGCCATCGTCATGCCGGCCTTGGCCAGCACGTGCCGGGTCGCGTCGACCGGGCCGTCGAGGTGGTAGTGCGGCTCGGAGCCGACCATCCCGGACACGACGATCCGGGCGCGGGGGCGCAGACCCTCGGCCTCGGCGCGCTCGCGGCTCATCAGCAGCACGGCGGCGGCGCCGTCGGAGATCTGGGACGAGTTGCCGGCGGTGTGGATGCCGCCCTCGATCACGGGCTTGAGGCCGGCCAGCGCCTCGGCGGTGGTCTCACGCAGACCCTGGTCGCGGTCGACCACGGTGCCCTCGACGGTGACGGGCAGGATCTGGCCCTCGAAGCGGTTCTCGGCCCACGCGGCGGCGGCCTTGTGCTGGGAGGCCAGGCCGAGCGCGTCGGCGTCGGCGCGGGTGATGCCACGGCGCTGCGCGATCCGCTCGGCGGCGGTGAACTGGTCGGGCAGGTCGAGGTTCCACTCCTCCAGGTACGGGTAGCCCGTACCCGGAGCCAGTGCTGCGCCGAGGAAGACGCGGCTCATCGACTCCACGCCACAGCCGATGCCGGCGTCGATCGCGCCCGAGGCGATCAGACCGGCGACCAGGTGGACTGCCTGCTGCGAGGAGCCGCAGGCGCAGTCGATCGAGGTGCAGGCGGTGGTGTAGGGCAGGCCGGCACGCAGCCAGGCGTTGCGGGTGACGTTGTTGGACTGCTCCCCCGCCTGGGTGACACAGCCACCGACGACCTGGGCGATGCTGGCCGGGTCCACCCCGACGCGCTCGATCAGGCCACGCTGGGTCAGGCCCAACAGTTCCGCCGGGTGGAGGCTGGACAGCGCCCCGTTTCGGCGGCCGACGGGGGTACGCACCGCATCGACGATCACGGCCTCAGGCATCGGGTGGCTCCTGGAAGGTGGGAGTGGAATGGTCTGGGCAGCGTAGGAGCGCCGAGGACCGAATGTGGAACACGTCCCATCCAGTCGGACCGCGCGGAGCGACGGAACGAGAACGCGATCTACCGTGCCGAGTGTGGCCGATCCACGTCGGAACGGCCCGCTTCAGACCACACCCCCGACGTTAGGGAGCACAGATGAGCAGCACGCAGTTGGCAGGCCGCACCGCGATCGTGACAGGCGCCGGCGCCGGGCTGGGACGGGCCGAGGCTCTCTCCCTGGCCGCCGCGGGCGCCAACGTGGTCGTCAACGACATGGGGCCCGCCGCTGACACGGTGGTCGAGGAGATCAAGGCCCTGGGCGTGGGTGCCGTGGCGGTCAAGGGCGACGTCTCCCAGTGGGCGCTCGGCGACCAGCTGGTCGAGGCCGCGGTGGACTCCTTCGGCAGCCTCGACATCGTGGTCAACAACGCCGGCGTCATCCGCGACACCCTGCTGTTCAACATGACCGAGGAGCAGTGGGACGCGGTCATCGCGGTGCACCTCAAGGGCCACGCCGTCCTCTCCCGCGCTGCAGCGACGTACTGGAAGGCCAAGTCGAAGGCCGAGGGCGGCCCGATCTACGGGCGCCTGATCAACACCGCCTCCGAGGCGTTCCTGTTCGGCTCGGCCGGGCAGCCGAACTACTCCGCGGCCAAGGCGGGCATCACCGCGCTGACCCTCTCGGCGCACCAGGGCCTGACCCGGTACGGTGTCACCGCCAACGTGATCTGCCCGCGGGCGCGCACCGCGATGACCGAGAAGGTCTTCGACGCCGACCACAACGCCGAGGAGACCGGCGGTCTCGACATCCTCGCCCCCGAGCGGGTCGGCACGTTCGTCTCCTGGCTGGCCTCGCCGGCCGCCCAGAAGGTCTCGGGCCAGGTCTTCGTGGTGTACGGCGACATGGTCGCGCTGATGGCCGCCCCGGTGGTGGAGCAGAAGTTCACCTCGCCGACCGGCGAGTTCACCCTGGAGCAGTTCGACGAGCAGCTGGTGCCGCACTTCGCCGACCGCTCGCCGTACCAGACCTACTCGGCCTACTCGGTCGCCAAGCTCGACACGACCGGGATTGAGCAGCTCTGAGCCGCACCGCTCCCCCGCTCCACCTCCGACGCCCGGCCGGGTCTCCCGGCCGGGCGTCGGCCGTCTCCGGGTCATGGTGGACTGCCACGGGCGGTGAAGACGACCGCACCCTCGGGCATGACCTCGTAGGTCAGGCGCGGGTCGTGGGCACGGTGGTGACACCGGTTGCAGAGCAACACGGCGTTGGCCAGGTCGGTCGGTCCGCCATCGAGCCAGCTGCGGTGATGGTGCGCCTCGCAGTGTGAGGCCGGTCTGGTGCAGCCCTGGCCCTGGCAGTGTCGGTAACGCAGTCGCAGCGCCTTGACCTGCGCCGCGGTGAACAAGCGCGTCGTGCGCCCCAGATCGAGGACTTCGCCCCCGGTGCCGAGCACCGCGGGGATCAGGTTGCTGGTGCAGGCCAGGCGTCGGGCCTCAGCGACGCTGATCAGATCCTCGCCCCGCGGCCCCTGGACGATCGCGGCACCGAGTCCGGTCCGCAACTGCTCCAGGGTCGCCGTGATGAAGAGAGTCGCCGGCGTCGAGCCGTGTACGGGCAGCAGGTCGGTCGGGATCCGCGAGAGCAGCTCCACGAACGCATGCCCCAGCTTGTACGGCGCCGGCATCGCCCACCACGGCTTCGGGGCGATGCTCCGGTCCCCGGCTTCGGCCCCCTCGCCCGCGCTCCCGTCCCCGGGCTCGCCCGGGGCGGCCCACGCCGGCGTCCGTCGTGGGTTGACCAACGAGTCCAGCATCGGCAGCAGGTGGTTCGCCGCCAGGTCAGGCAGGCGGCCGCTGATCATCGACGTGCCGTCTCCGACCCGCCGCACCGTCAAGCGGATCCGGGCCCGGCCACGACGCTCAGCGGCTTCCAGCTTGCGGGCCTCGGCCTCGTCTGCGATCTCCGGCGCCACGACCTCCAGGATCCGGCGCCCCAGCACCCTCAACTGTGCTGGACCGAACTGGGCTGCATCAGCCACCAGCCGCGCCTCAGCACGAGCAGCAACATCAGCACCACCACGATCCAGTGCCTGCAGATCGGCCACCAACCCGGCCGGGAGATCAGCAGGCAAAGCCTCCACGGCCTCCATCACCACCGTGGCCTGTGCTGCCGAGATCGTCCCGGCCCGCAACGCGCTACCGGTCACCGGATGGGCCTCCAAGGCGTGAGCGAACCCGATCTCGCGGCGGGCATCACGGATCCCGGCCCGTGCCTGGTGAGCCAGCCAGAACCCCAGATCCCGTTCCCCAGCACCCTCATCGACCCTGCCCGCACGGTCCAGGGCCGTCAGGAGACGGGCCTTCAACTCCGCGGTGCGGGCCTCCAACGCCAACACCTCGTGCAAGGCAGTGACCTGGTCCTCATCACGCATGAACATCGGGTCGACCTCGGCCACCCCTGCCACAGCCCCGTTCGCCGACCACACCGCACCCAGGATCGGGTGGACCAGCTCGCTCACCTGACTCATCAGCGGACACCTCCTCGGGGCGGCTCGCACACGTCACACACCCGACCAGGTGCGCGTCTCTTTCGTGCGCCGGCTTCGCCCCTACGGATCTCGGGGTGCC
>NZ_JASLGR010000011.1 GCF_030150155.1 Nocardioides sp. | reverse complement strand
CACTCGACGGCCGCTTCGCTCCAAGGCCGCCTTCGTGGCGGCTCCTTGGAGCCGCGCGCGTCAATGATTCCGCGGATCGGCAACGGCCGGGCGCGAGTTCACATCACGTTCGGGAGCGGTTCAGCCTGCTGGGATACCCAGGAGGCATGGACCGTACGCAGCGACGCCTGATCGGACTGGGAGCCGGGGCTGCGGCCCTGGGCGGGCTCGGGGCGCTCGGCGCCGTCGGGTTCGTCGCCCTGCTCAAGCATCAGGCGGCCCAGGCCCGCGCCACCATCGGCAAGCCGTTGGGGGAGACCGCGCTGGTCGCGGACAAGGTCTACCGCCGTCGGTACGCCGATCGCGGGGAGCCCATCGAGCTGGTCCTGATCGGCGACTCGATCGCTGCCGGCCTGGGCGCCGGCCGGGCCAAGGGCACGCTCGGTGCTCGGCTGGCCAAGGAGATCGGTGACCGCCTGGACCGCCCCGTCCGGCTGACCACGCTGGCCAAGGTCGGGGCCGAGACCTGGATGCTCCCCGAGCAGCAGCTCGCCCGGCTGGCCCCGAGCGAGGTGCCCGACGTCGCCGTCGTCGTGGTCGGCGGCAACGACGTCACCCACCGGATCCCGGTCGCCGAGTCGGTCGAGGCGCTCACCCGGGTGATCGACGACCTGCGTGGCCGCGGCTGCCCGGTCGTGGTCGGCACCTGCCCCGACCTCGGCGCGCTGCGTCCGCTGCCCGACCCGCTGCGCAGCCTGGCCGGTCGCGCCTCGCGCCAGCTGGCCGCCGCCCAACGGGACGCGGCCCTGGCGGCCGGTGCCCACGTGGTCTCGCTGGCCGAGGTGGTCGGGCCGTTCTTCGTCACCAACCCCGACGACATGTTCTCGATCGACCACTTCCACCCGAGCGAGCTCGGCTATCGGCGTACCGCCGAGGCGTTGGTGCCCTCGGTGCTCGCGGCGCTGGGGGAGCGCGACGAGGTGCCCTTCGGGCACCATGCTCCCGCCCCATCTGCCTTGCACTCTCAGGTGCCGAGTGCTAAACATGAAGCTGGCACTCTCGCCGTGAGAGTGACAACTCATGAACTTCGATCCACGAAGGATGCCGAGCGCAATGCCTAAGCTGATTGCCTTCAACGAGGAGGCCCGCCGCGGCCTCGAGCGGGGCATGAACACCCTCGCCGACGCCGTCAAGGTCACCCTGGGCCCGAAGGGCCGCAACGTGGTGCTCGAGAAGAAGTGGGGCGCCCCCACGATCACCAACGATGGTGTCTCCATCGCCAAGGAGATCGAGCTCGAGGACCCCTACGAGAAGATCGGTGCCGAGCTCGTCAAGGAGGTCGCCAAGAAGACCGACGACGTCGCTGGTGACGGCACCACCACCGCCACCGTGCTGGCCCAGGCTCTCGTCCGCGAGGGTCTGCGCAACGTCGCCGCCGGCGCCAACCCGATGGGTCTCAAGAAGGGCATCGAGAAGGCCGTCGACGCCATCTCGAGCCAGCTCCTGGAGAACGCCAAGGAGATCGAGACCAAGGAGGAGATCGCGGCCACCGCGTCCATCTCCGCCGCTGACACCACCGTCGGCGAGCTCATCGCCGAGGCGATGGACAAGGTCGGCAAGGAGGGCGTGATCACGGTCGAGGAGTCCAACACCTTCGGCCTGGACCTCGAGCTCACCGAGGGCATGCGCTTCGACAAGGGCTACATCTCGGCGTACTTCGTCACCGACCCCGAGCGCATGGAGGCCGTCCTCGAGGACGCCTACATCCTGATCGCGAACCAGAAGATCAGCTCGGTCAAGGACGTCCTCCCGCTGCTGGAGAAGGTCATCCAGTCCGGCAAGCCGCTGGTCATCATCGCCGAGGACACCGACGGCGAGGCTCTCTCGACCCTGGTCGTCAACAAGATCAAGGGCACGTTCAAGTCCGTCGCCGTCAAGGCTCCGGGCTTCGGCGACCGCCGCAAGGCCATGCTCCAGGACATCGCCATCCTCACCGGTGGTCAGGTCATCTCCGAGGAGGTCGGGCTCAAGCTCGACACCGCCGACCTGTCGCTGCTGGGCCAGGCCCGCAAGGTCGTCATCACCAAGGACGAGACCACCATCGTCGAGGGTGCCGGCGACCAGGCTCAGATCGAGGGTCGGGTCAACCAGATCCGCGCCGAGATCGAGAAGTCGGACTCCGACTACGACCGCGAGAAGCTCCAGGAGCGCCTCGCCAAGCTCGCCGGCGGCGTCGCCGTGATCAAGGTCGGCGCTGCCACCGAGGTCGAGCTCAAGGAGCGCAAGCACCGCATCGAGGACGCCGTCCGCAACGCCAAGGCTGCGGTCGAGGAGGGCATCCTCCCCGGTGGTGGTGTCGCTCTGGTCCAGGCCGGCGCTGCCGTCTTCGAGAAGCTCGAGCTCGAGGGCGACGAGGCCACCGGTGCCTCGATCGTCAAGGCCGCCATCTCGGCTCCGCTCAAGCAGATCGCGGTCAACGCCGGTCTCGAGGGTGGCGTCGTGGCGGAGAAGGTCGCCTCGCTGCCGACCGGTCAGGGCCTCAACGCCGCGACCGGCGAGTACGTCGACCTGCTGGCCAACGGCATCATCGACCCCGCCAAGGTGACGCGCTCGGCGCTGCAGAACGCTGCGTCCATCGCCGCGCTCTTCCTCACCACCGAGGCCGTCATCGCCGACAAGCCGGAGAAGGCCGCCCCGATGGGCGACCCGACCGGTGGCATGGGTGGCATGGACTTCTGAGCAGCGTGAGCGCTGCGCATCGCGTAGCCACCTGACCTGACGCAGAGTCACCGAGGGCCTGATCCGCACGGATCAGGCCCTCGGCGCGTGCGGGGCCGTTAGGCTCACTCGCGTGAACCGCTTCGTCCTCTACGTCCTCGGGATCGTGGTGATGGCGGGGCTGATCCTGGCCCCTGCGCTCTTCTGGAGCGCGTCCACGTCCTCCTCGAGCTCCGTGGCCGAGCCGACCAGCATCAGTCGGTACGACGCCCAGTTCACGCTCACCAAGGCCGGCGACCTCTCCGCGGTGGAGACGATCGACCTCGATGTCACCACCGGTGACCGGCACGGCCTCTTCCGGTTCTTCGATCGGCTCGACCCGAACGCCCCGCACGCCCGGCGTACGCCGCGCGACCTCAGCGTCACCCAGGACGGGGTCCGTGCCGCCTGGAGCACGCACCACGAGGACGGCGCCCGCTACCTCGTCGTACAGATCGGCGACCCTGACCGGTACCTGTCCCAGGGCACGCACCGCTACGTGATCCGCTACACCATCCCCGGGGTGCTGCTGAAGGCCGCAGGCGGGCAGAGCACGTTCTACTGGAACGTCGTGTCCGGCGGCTGGCAGCAGCAGATGTCGAACGTCGACGTCACCGTGCACCTCCCGGTCGCCGCGGCCCCGACGGTGCGCTGCATCACCGGCAACGGCACCGCTGGCGCACCCTGTACGGCGTCCGGTGCCGGCACCACCACCCTCGCCCTCCACCTCGACTCGCTCGCGGCCCGCACCCCGGTCACCCTGATGACGACGCTGGCGATGGCCACGCCGCCCGAGGGCGGACACCTGCCCTGGACGATCCGCTGGGACCGCGTGCTGGGCACCCACGTCTGGCTGGTCGGCCTGGTCGTCCTGCTCGGCGTGGCCGGTGCCCTGCTCGGGGCCTGGCTGGGCTCGAAGGCCCGGGAGAAGGAGCCGCCCTTCCCGCTGGTCTACGCGCCCCCGGCGGGCCTGGATCCGGCTCAGGGCGCCTACCTGCTGCGGGAGACGATCCCGCGCCAGGCCTACATCGCCACGCTGCTGGACGGCGCCCAGCGGGGCACCGTGGCCCTGGAGCGCAGCAGCGAGGGGTGGACTCTGGCTCCGGGACAGACCCCGGCGGAGAAGGACGACCTGGCCGCGATCTCGGCCCGGCGACTGGCCGGCGAGGGCACCTTCACCGCCGGCAAGCGCGACGTGGAGTCGGGCAAGCGGCTCCAGTCCGAGCTGGCCGCGTTCAAGAGCGCGGTGAAGCTGTGGGCGCTCGAGGGCGGCTACCTGTCCAAGACCGGCTTCGACGGGATCGGCATGGTCGCCGTCTTCGGCGGCCTGGCGCTGCTGGTGCTCAACGTGCTGTTCAACCCGTTCGGAATGACGCTGCTCGGGGTGATCCCGGGCGCGTTCGCGATCTTCGGTGTCTCGATGGCCGCGACCGGTGCCGGCACGCGGCGGACCCGCAGCGGACGCGAGCTCTGGTCCCAGCTGGGCGGCTTCCGTCGGGTGCTGTCGACGCCGTCGAGCAAGGACCGCTTCGAGTTCTCCGGACGCACCGACCTCTACACCGCCTACATCCCCTGGGCCGTCGCCTTCGACTGTGCCCGCGAGTGGGCCGAGAAGTACCGCGTCGAGACCGGCTCGGAGCCGCCCGTGCCGACGTACTTCGGCGGCTACTACGCCGCCGGTCTGATGTCCTCGGGCGACCTGACCTCCAGCCTGGTCGCCGACTTCGACAGCACCGTGAACAGCGCGATCGCGTCGTACTCGGCGACGCAGAGCTCGTCCTCCGGTGGCGGTGGGTTCAGCGGCGGCGGTGGCGGCGGCGGGGGTGGCGGCGGCTCGTGGTGAATGCGAGGATGCCGACATGCTGATCGCGATCATCATCGTCGTTGTGATCCTCGCCCTGGTGGGCTTCGTGATCATCGGGTTCAACAAGCTGCGCTCGACCGACATCGGTGCCCAGGAGGCGCTCGGCGGGATCGACGTACAGCTGACCCGGCGCGCCGAGCTGATCCCGAACCTGGTCGAGACGGTCAAGGGCTACGCGTCCCATGAGCGTGAGGTGCTGGAGGAGGTCACCCGGGCTCGGGCCGGGGTCCAGGCGGCTGCGGCCGGCAGCGACGTACCGGCCAAGGCTGCGGCCGACGCCCAGCTCCAGGGCGCGCTGGGCAAGCTCAACATCGCGGTGGAGGCCTACCCAGACCTCAAGGCCAACCAGAACTTCCTGGACCTGCAGAAGCAGCTGGCCGAGACCGAGAACCAGATCGCGTTCGCGCGGACGTACTACAACGACGCCGTCTCGAGGCTGAACAAGCTGGTCGCCACCATCCCGTGGATGTTCTTCACCGGCCTGGCGAAGGTGTCGGCGCGGCAGTTCTACCAGGCGCCGGACGCGCAGCGCGCCGCTCCGACCGTGCAGTTCTGAGGCGTCGAGGCAGGGCTCAGTCGGCGGTGCCGAGCTGGAGCCGTAGCTGGAAGGCGTCGGGGCGCCACGCCGAGCGGCTGACCTCCACGATCGACTCCCCGGCGAACGCGCGACGCTGCCCGCGGATCAGCAGCGACTCGTGGGCCACCTCGAGCAGTGACGGCTCGTCGGCCTGGGCCGGGCCGGTGCCGATGATGTCCTCGGCCCAGGTCGGTCGCAGGCCGCGGGTGGCGAGGTCCTCGTACAGGCTGGGCGGCAGCGCGGTGAGCAGGAAGCCCGGCAGCAGCACCTCGTTGAGCCAGGTGTCGACGATGCAGTGCGGCCGGTTGGCCGAGCCGCGCATCCGCCGCCAGTAGATCACCGCGTCGCCCTCGGAGATCCCGAGCGCCTTGGCGACGGACTCGCTGGCGCCCTCCAGGCGGGCCGCGAGCGTCCGGGACTGTGCGGTCCGGGAGCGGCGCGCCATCTCCTCGGAGAAGGAGAGCACCGGCGTCGTACGTCGTCGGGGGCGGGCGACGAAGGTGCCGCGGCCGGGGATCCGCTCCAGCAGGCCCTCGACCACCAGGGCGTCCAGTGCCTGCCGGACGGTCATCCGGGCGACGCCGAAGCGATGGACCAGCTCGCGCTCGGAGGGCGCGGGGGAGCCGGGGGCCTCGTGGGCGACGAGCGTTCGAACGTACTCACGGATCGTCTCGTGCTTCAGTGAGCGGCCCCGTCCGGCCACTGGTTGGTCCATGCGGATCAGAATAGGGGGAGGCGGTGGGGTCGCGTGGCCAGAATCCATCCTCCGGCGGGACTAGTCACCCCCAGTATTTAGCGCACCTCCGCGCATATTCGAACACATGATCTAGTGTGGTGGCATGGACTTCCAGGGTTCGCTGTTCGCCCCGGCCGGGCACGAGTTCGGCCTCGACCGGATCACCCGCACCCCACTGCGCTCGGGGGCGTGGGTGGACGTGGCGGCGGGATGGCTGCCCGAGGCCGACGCGATCTTCGACGCGATGGTCGCCGGGGTTCCGTGGCGCTCCGAACGCCGCCAGATGTACGACCGCGTGGTCGACGTACCGCGGCTGGTGCACACCTATCTGGTCGGCGACGACCTGCCGCACCCCGGCCTGGCCGAGGCACGCGAGGCGTTGAGCGACCACTACGCCCCGGAGCTGGGGGAGCGGTTCGCCACGGCGGGCTGCTGCTACTACCGCGACGGTCGTGATTCGGTGGCCTGGCACGGCGACACCATCGGCCGCGGCCGCACCCACGACACCATGGTGGCGATCGTCTCCCTAGGCGACCCGCGCCGGCTGGCGCTACGCCCGCGGGGCGGCGGCGACACGATCTCCTTCGAGATGGGCCACGGCGACCTGCTGGTGATGGGCGGCAGCTGTCAGCGCACCTGGGAACACGCGGTGCCCAAGGTTGCCAAGGCTGGACCCCGGCTCTCGGTGCAGTTCCGCCCGCTCAACGTCTTCTAGCCGAGATCCGGGTTCACCACCGCCGAGATCCGGGTTCACCACCGCCGAGATCCGGGTTCGCCACCGCCGAGATCCGGGTTCGCCACCGCCGAGATCCGGGTTCGCCCCCGCCTCAGGCGGCACGGACGGTGGCGGCCTGGGCCCGGGCCCGGAAGCGGTTCATCACCAACAGTGCGAGCAGGGCGACCACGACGGCGCCGACGCCGGTGTAGCCCATCCCCGCCGACCAGCCACCGTGGTCGATCAGCAGGCCGATGACCGGGGCTCCGGCGGCACTGCCGAAGGTCAGTGCGGAGCCGTGCCAGCCCATCGCCTCACCACGGATCGAGGCCGGGACCATCCGCGAGAGCGCGTCGACGGTCGCGGTGATCGTGGGCGCGCAGAAGACGCCGGTGAGGATCAGGAGGACGACGAACGTCCAGAAGTTCGGTGCCAGGGCCACCAGCGCGGTGGTGCCGGCCAGCAGGAGCAGCAGCGTCGAGGCGCCCGGGGGCCGCTTGGCGGCGCCGTACAGCAGCCCACCGACGCCCGATCCGGCGCCCCACAGGCCGAGCACCCAGCCGATGTCGCCCTTGCGGTCCCAGTCCCGCAGCGCCGCCACGGTGGCCAGGTCCGCTGCGGTGAGGGTCACGGTGCAGATCAGGGTCATGCCGAGTACGGCGGCAGCAGCGGGCCCCAGCCACGACCGCACCGGCACGTGCCCGGCGTGCTCGGGCTTCTCCCGGTGCAGCGGCGGGTTGACGATCCACAGCGTCGCGGCGCCGGCCAGCACGGCGAGCTGGCAGATCATCAGCGCGATCGGGGTCGGCAGCAGGGTGGCGGCCAGGACGCCCAGGATCGGCCCGATCAGGAAGCTGATCTCGACCGCCACGGAGTCGATCGAGAGCGCGGTGACGCGGTGCTCGGGCGAGACGTGGCTGATCAGCACCTGACGGATGATCGGGAAGGTCGGCACGGTGAAGAGGGCAGCGAACCCGGCCAGCACCGCCAGCGGCCAGAACCCGAGCCACGGCGCGATGCACCACACCGCCGTGCAGATCACCAGCGACGGTGCCAGGGTGGCGCGCAGCCCCTTGCGGTCGAGCTTGCGACCGCGCAGCGGACCGCTGGCGGCCAGGCAGCCCGAGACCACCATGCCGACGATGCCGGCCATCGCGTAGGAACGGTGCAGGTGGTCGACGACGTGCAGTGTCAGAACGATGTTCGCGGCCCACAACGGGATCCGGATGACCAGACCCAGCAGGACCGTACGCCGGATGATCGGCTCCTTCAGAACCTCGGCATACGTTGCGAAACCCACTGGGTCGATTGTCCTCCCCGGCCCAGGTTTGCACGAATCGTTATTGACGCACGCCCATCGAGGCCAGCTCCTCGGCCAGGTTGGTCCGTGCGGGCGCCTCCCAGTGGGTGTGCGCGTGCGCGGTCTGGAAGATCGCCGGCCGGTGGAGGAGCTTCTCGATCAGGTGGGTGCGACCGGTGTGGAACTGCTCGTCCTCGAGGTAGCCGAACTCGCGGCGCACGCACGCCAGGTAGTCGGCGTACTCCTCGGTGGTGCCCGCCAGGACGCCGAGGTCGGCGTCGGACAGGGCCGCCCCGTTGAGGTCGTCGGGCTCGGCGACGTGGGTCTCGGTGAGCAGCACCAGGCGGGCCACCTCGTCGAGCTCCTCGGGGGGCAGGTGCGGCGCGAGTGCCTCCCGGGCCCACGCGGCGGCACGCTCCTCGGAGTCGCGCTCGCCGTCGTAGCGGCTGTCGTGGAACCAGGCCGCGAGGGTCACCGGGAGCGGTGCGAACGGGGTCCCGTTGCTGGCCAGCACGACGAGCCGGTCGAGCACGGCCCGCAGGTGGTGGGTGTCGTGGAAATCCCGCCCGGGGGCGTCGTAGGCCGCGATCAGCTCGTCGCGGAGTCCGTCGGCGTCAGCCAACGGCCAATGTTGAGGCAACTCCATGCCGCGCTACCCAACCTCAGATCGCGTAGCGACGCAACCAGAGCGTGTGCGGGGACGCCTCCAGCTTGGCCAGACCGGCCTCGCTCAGCTCCCCGGCCAGGTCCGTGACGACGTACCCCTGCTCGCCCCGGGTGGCGAGGTACTGACCGGTGATGTTGGCGCCCTCGGCTGCGAGGAGGTTGTTGACGTCGGCCAGTACGCCGGGCACGTTGACGTGCAGGAAGCCGAGCCGGCTGCCCTCGGCCAGCGCCGGCGGCTGGACGGCGGGGAGGTTCACCGACAGGGCGGTGGAGCCTTCGCGCTGGAAGTTCTTGAGCTTGTTCGCGACGAAGTAGCCGATCTCCTCCTGGGCCTCCATCGTCGAACCACCCACGTGCGGGGTCAGGATGACGTTGTCCAGGCCGCGCAGCGGGCTCTGGAACTCGTCGCCCTGGGCCTTGGGCTCGATCGGGAAGACGTCCAGGGCGGCACCGGCGATGTGGCCCGAGAGGATGTGCTCGCGCAGCGACTCGGTGTCGACCACCATGCCGCGGGCGGCGTTGATGAAGATCGAGCGCGGCTTCATCTTCCGGAACTGCTCGTCACCGAAGATGCCGGCGTTGCCGGGGCGGCCGTCGACGTGCAGGGTGACGACGTCGGCCTCGGCCAGGAGCGCGTCCAGGCTGGGCATCCGGCGGGCGTTGCCGTGCCGGAGGCGGTCGGCGATGTCGAAGAAGATCACGTTCAGGCCGAGGGCCTCGGCGAGGTTCGACAGCTGGGTGCCGATGTTGCCGTAGCCGACGATGCCGAGCGTGCGCCCGCGGACCTCGTGGCTGCCCTTGGCCGACTTGTCCCAGACGCCGTCGTGCATCTTGGCGGTCTTCTCCGGCAGGCGGCGGGCCAGGCTGATGATCTCGGCGATCACGAGCTCGACGACGCTGCGGGTGTTGGAGTACGGCGCGTTGAAGACGGCCACGCCACGCTCGGAGGCGGCGGCCAGGTCGACCTGGTTGGTGCCGATGCAGAAGCAGCCCACGGCGCGCAGGTCCGGAGCGTTGTCCAGGACACGCGCGGTGATGTGCGTGTTCGACCGGATCCCGAGCAGGGTGACGCCGGGGAGGTTGGCGATCAGCTCCTCCTCGGACATCGAGGCACTCTTCAGCTCCACGTCGAATCCGGCACGTTCGAGGGTCTCGACGGCAACGGAGTGGATGTTCTCGAGCAGGAGCGCCTTCTCAGCCATGCACCAAGTTTAGGGCGGTGCACCGACACTGTGCCGCATCGGCCACGATGCGAACGTGTGACTATGTCGTGGGTCACGTCCGATGCCGACAACCCCACCACAGTGGGGGTGTCGACGCCGGAAGGTGGACCTCCGGCGTCGATGATCCCGCCGTGGTGGGGTCGTCGAGGCGTTCGTACGACGCTGGGCTCAGCCGTCGATCTCCGGGACCGTGGCCAGGGCGGCCTGCAGGTCGCCCTCCGAGAGCGCGTCGTCGGTCAGGTTGCCGGCCAGGAACTCGGCGTACGCGCCGAGCTCGAGCAGGCCGTGACCCGACAGGCCGACCACGATCACCTTCTCCTCGCCGGTCTCCTTGCACGCCAGTGCCTCGGCGCGGGCCGCGGCCAAGGCGTGGCTCGACTCAGGTGCTGGGACGATGCCCTGGGTGCGGGCGAACTCTACCCCGGCCTCGAAGCACTCGTTCTGCGGCAGCGCCATCGCCTCGATGTAGCCCTCGTGCACCGCGTGCGAGACCAGCGGCGCCATGCCGTGGTAGCGCAGCCCGCCGGCGTGGATCGGGGACGGCACGAAGTCGTGACCCAGGGTGTACATCTTCATCAGCGGGGTCATCCCCGCGGTGTCACCGAAGTCGTAGCGGAACTCGCCCCGGGTCAGGGTCGGGCACGAGGTCGGCTCGACGGCGACGATCCGGGTGCCGGCACCGTTGGTGAGGTTCTCGCGCAGGAACGGGAACGTCATCCCGGCGAAGTTCGATCCGCCGCCGGCACAGCCGAAGACCACGTCGACCTTGCTCTCGCCGGCCTTGGCCAGCTGCTTGAGGGCCTCCTCGCCGATCACGGTCTGGTGCAGCAGCACGTGGTTGAGCACCGAGCCCAGGGCGTACTTGGTGTCCTCGGACTGCGCGGCGACCTCGACAGCCTCCGAGATCGCGATGCCGAGCGAGCCCGGGTGCCCCTCGGGGAAGGCGCGGCCGGCCTCGGTGTTCTGGCTGGGGGAGCGGTGCACCTTCCCGCCGAAGACCTCGATCAGGGTGCGGCGCTGCGGCTTGGTGTCGTAGGAGTGGCCGACCTGCCAGACCTCGCACTCGACGCCGTACAGGCTGGTGGCATAGGACAAGGCGGTGCCCCACTGCCCGGCGCCGGTCTCGGTGGTGAGGCGGCGGATGCCGTGCAGGGAGTTGTAGTAGACCTGCGGGACCGCGGTGTTGACCTTGTGCGAGCCGGCCGGGGAGACGCCCTCGTACTTGTAGTAGATCCGCGCCGGGGTGCCGAGCTTCTTCTCCCACGTGCGGGCGCGGTAGAGCGGGCTGGGGCGGTACTGGCGGTAGACCGCGAGCACCTCCTCGGGGATCTCCACGTACCGGTCGGTGGTGACCTCCTGCATGATCAGCTCGATCGGGAACAGCGGCGCCAGGTCGTCGGGACCGACCGGCTCGTGCGTGCCCGGGTGCAGCGGAGGCGGCGGCGGGGTCGGGAAGTCGGCGACGATGTTGTACCAGTGCTTGACCTCCTCGTCGGGGTCCAGCGTGTACATGACCTGCTCGTCGCTCATCGTTGCTCCTTCTCGGCGCGATCGCTCTCGGGTGAGATGGTGAGCAACGTAGCGGTTCACCCCCTCGCCGTGCAGCGAACTTTCACCGTCCGGACAGCCGGCCTCGGAGCCCGCGGCCTAGCCGGCAGTGGTCGAGGGCTGCGGCTCGTGGTCGAAGGAGCCCTGGTGGGGCGCTTGGGCGCACCCGCGGCCGTACGCCGAGGCAGCGCGCCAGGTGGCGGTGGTGCCGGGCGTGGTCCCGGTCGCGGTGAAGGGCGTCGCGATCTGCTGGTGCCCCCACGACTCCTGGCACAGATCCGCTGACGCCGGGGCGGCCGTGGAGTGGGTGGTCGACGCCGACGCGTGGGAGTCGTCGTCGGTGACCAGGAACACGACGCTGGCGGCGGCTGCGCCGACCAGCACCGATGCGGTCGTGACCAGGGCGAGCAGGCGGCCGTCCGGCATGGGGGTCCTCCCGAGATGGAGTACGGCGTGGGTGGTGGGCATGACCCTGCCACATCAGGCCGCCGCCTGGGCGCAGAAGGGGGCGGATCCGGCCCGCAGGCCGAACCCGCCCCTGACTCAGTCGCCCTTGACGTTGACCAGCTGGCGGAGCGTGTGCCGGACCTCGACCAGGTCGGCGGCGTCGGCCATCACCTGGTCGATGTCCTTGTACGCCGCCGGGATCTCGTCGATGAACGCATCGGTGTCGCGGTACTCGATCCCCGCCATCGCGGTGCGCAGGTCGTCGGCACTGAACTGCCGCCGCGCCGCGGACCGGGAGAACGCCCGCCCGGCACCGTGGGGTGCGGAGTGGAGGGCTACCGGGTTGCCGCGGCCCGTGACGACGTACGACGCCGTGCCCATCGACCCGGGGATGAGCCCGGCCCGACCGGACTCGGCATTGATCGCACCCTTGCGCGAGAGCCACACCTGGCGCCCGAAGTGCTCCTCGGACTCGGTGTAGTTGTGGTGGCAGTTGATCTCCTCGAGCCGCGCGACGTCGTCGGCACCGCCCAGTCCCATCCACTCGGCGAACTGGCGCACCACCCGGTCCATCATCTCCTCACGGTTGAGCAGCGCGTAGTGCTGCGCCCACCGCATCTGGGCGATGTAGGCGTCGAACTCCGCTGTGCCCTCGACCAGGTAGGCGAGGTCCTTGTCCGGCAGCGTGATCCACCAGCGCCGGCACAGGTCGGCGGCGACCTTGATGTGGTGCTGCGCGATCCGGTTGCCCACGCCCCGCGAGCCCGAGTGCAGGAACAGCCAGACCTGACCGGTCTCGTCGGCGGTGACCTCGATGAAGTGGTTGCCCGAGCCGAGCGTGCCCAGCTGGAGCTCCCACTTCCTCGCGTAGTGGCCGGGGTCGAAGCCGGCGGCCTGCGCCTGCGCGGTGAGCTGGTTCAGCCGGGTGTGGGTGTGGTCGCGGCTGATGGTCCGGTTCGCGGCGCCGGCCGAGAGCGGGACCGCCCGCTCGATGGCCTGGCGCAGCGGCGCCCGGTCGGCCGGAAGCTGGTCGCGGTGGAACTGCGTGCGGACCGCGATCATGCCGCAGCCGATGTCCACCCCGACCGCGGCCGGGATGATCGCACCGAGGGTCGGGATCACCGATCCGACGGTGGCACCCAGGCCGAGGTGGGCGTCGGGCATCAGCGCGACGTGCGGGAAGACGAACGGCATGCTCGCCGTCCGCATCGCCTGCTCGCGGGTGGTGTCCTCAAGGATCGACGCCCAGTTCATGAGCGTCGGCGTGATCTTCTGCATCGTGGTGTCCTCTGGTCTGTCCTCTCAGGAGAGGTGCCCACGGGTGTGGGCACGGTGGACGACCCTAGGCAGGAGAAAAGGGGTTGTACGACCGGTTATTCATGTGCCGCCGCGAGGTGGATCCGGACCATCTTCCGTCCACAGCACACGGCCCGGGTGAGAGTTATCCACCGTCGGAGCCGGGGTGCTGGCGGCGGCGGTCAGGGCGGGGGAAGGTCGAGGCCCGATCCTCCAGGAGGCCCCGATGTCAGCACCTGCCCTGCCTGTCCGCCCCGAGCCCGCACCGGCGAGTCCGCAGGCGTCGCGCTGCGCCTGCCGGCACAGCGTGGGGACCGAGAGTGGGAGGTGTCCGCGGCCGGCGACGTACCGGGTGATGCTGCGCTGTCTGGAGGTCGACTGTCCGATCGAGGTGCACCGGTCGCTGTTGTGCGAGGCCTGCCTCGACGCGTGGCTGCCGATCGCCGAGGTCGGTGGGTTCGCGGCTCAGCTCACGGTGACCCGGCTGTGAGTCAGCGCCCTTCGAGCTCGCTGAGTGCTTCGAGGTCGTGCTCGAGCAGGGCGTCGAGCGCGCTGACCAGTGCGGTGTTGCCGCTGGTCGTGGCCTGGGCGATCAGGCCCAGGACCGTGATCGCGTTGTCGCGGTGCCGGTCGAGCAGGCGTGCCACGTCGGTGGCGAGGTCCACGTCGAAGCTGGCGGCGGTGGCGTCCATCAGCGGCGCTGCGGCCCCGAGCGGCGGCATGTCGGCCGGCGCCGTCTCGGCGATCGTGGTGACCATCTGCTCCAGGGAGGTCAGCACCTCCGCCTCGGCCTCGGCACCCAGCGCCCGCGCCAACGTCCCCCGGGCCTGGGCGAGGCTGAGTCGATGCCGCGCGGCGCCGGTCAGCTGGGCCCGCTTGAGCCGCAGGTCGAGCACCTGGACGGCCTCGTCCTCGCTGAGCCCGG
The DNA here is from genome assembly GCF_030150155.1 of Nocardioides sp. Lineage (GTDB taxonomy): Bacteria > Actinomycetota > Actinomycetes > Propionibacteriales > Nocardioidaceae > Nocardioides. The sequence goes on along the minus strand of NZ_JASLGR010000011.1, from coordinate 45,069 downwards.
CGACGCTGTCGGCGATCTGGCCCAGGCGGCGGGCGAAGTCCTCGTCAAAGCTCTCCGACATGGTCCACAAGCCTAGCCGCGCTGCGGCAGTACGCCGCTGTCGCCGCCGTTCGTGCGGCTGGTGCGGGGGACACGCCGAGGTGTTCGGCGTGTCGCCGATGATGGGTGCAGGAACGGGACATGTTCTTGAAATGTTAAGTTTCGCGATAAATTTTAACGTATCCCTCGGATGCGTTAGAGGAGGTGACACGTGATCTGGCAGCCGGATGTTCCCTACAACGACCTGCCGGCGCTGCCGCCGGCCGGGATCGACCTTGAGCCGAAGGTCGTCCTCAAGGCGACCGTCGAGGCACGGGCGGCCCTGGCCACACTGGCGCAGGCGGGACGGCTGCTTCCGAACCCGAATGTCTTGATTCATGCCGTCACCCTGCTCGAGGCCCAAGCGAGCTCGGAGATCGAGAACATCGTCACGACGGCCGACGAGCTGTTCAAGCATGTCGAGTCGGGGAGCGGTGACCACGCCACGAAGGAGGCTCTTCGCTACCGCAGTGCACTCTTCGCTGGGGTCGACTTCATTCGGACGCGTCCACTCATCGCCTCGACCGCCGCGGCGATCTGCTCGCAGCTGCAAGGTCGGGAGGTGGAGGTTCGCGCGGTGCCGGGCACGCGGATCGCGAACCCGGCGACTGGGCAGATCATCTACGCGCCGCCGGAAGGGGCAGACGTCATTCGGGAGAAGCTCTCGGAGTGGGAACGGTCCTGCATGCGCACGACGACCTGGACCCGTTGGTGCGGATGGCGGTCGCTCACTACCAGTTCGAGGCGATCCACCCGTTCCATGACGGCAATGGTCGTACCGGCCGGGTCATCAACATCGTGATGCTCATCGAAGCCGGGCTGCTCGATGAGCCGATCCTCTACCTCTCCCGGGCGATCATCGCTCGCAAGAACGACTACTACCGTCTCCTGCGAGCCGTGACGGCCGAGGGCGCGTGGACCGCGTGGGTCCTGTACATGCTCGAGGTCGTGAGGGAGTCGGCGGAGTCGACGACGCGGAAGATCAACGCGATCCGTGAGTGCCAGGACGACATTGCGGAGCGGGTCAGAGCAGCCACACCCGGCGGGCGTGACGGGCAGTTCCTCGACGTCCTCTTCGAGCAGCCCTACTGCCGGATCAGCGCTGTCGTCGAGCGCTGCGCCGTGTCACGGCAGACCGCGTCGACCTGGCTTCACGCCCTGGTTGGGGTGGGGCTCCTGAGCGACCTCAAGGTCGGTCGGGAACGCCTCTTCGTCAACCATGAGTTCCTGGACGTGCTCACGCGCGCCGAGTGAGCCGATGGGGCGAAGGGGACGTGTCCACGGCTCGGGTCGACGTCATCGCCCTCGATTCGGTCGGCCCTGCTAACTCGGAATAGCACGCGAGATATTCCGAGTTATGGCCCGTACGTCGGAACAGCTCACCGCCGGGACGGCAGGGGAAGTCAGCCCCGGGGGCACGCCCTCCTAGTGCTCCCGGGAGCGGTCCAGATCATCAGCGTCGACGATCCGGTACGCATACCCCTGCTCGGCCAGGAACCGCTGCCGGTTCTGGGCGAAGTCGGCGTCGACGGTGTCGCGGGAGACCACGGTGTAGAAGTGCGCGACTTTCCGCGAGCCATCAGGCAGGGGAGGGCCGGGGCGCAGCAGGCGGCCCAGGCGCTGGGCCTCCTCCTGCCGCGAGCCGTACGAGCCTGAGACCTGGATCGCCACCTCGGCCGAGGGGAGGTCGATGGAGAAGTTCGCGACCTTGGAGACCACCAGGAGCGAGATCTCACCCGAGCGGAAGGCGTCGAAGAGGCGCTGGCGCTCCTTGACCGGGGTCTCGCCGGAGATCACGGGGGCGTCCAGGGAGTCGGCCAGCTCGTGCAGCTGGTCGAGGTACTGGCCGATCACCAAGGTCGGTTGGCCGACGTGCTGGGCGAGCAGGGTCCTGACGACGTCGATCTTGTGATGCGTGCAGGAGGCGAGGCGATACCGCTCCTCGGGCTCCGCCACGGCATAGACCATCCGCTCCGCCGAGGGCAGCGTGACGCGGACCTCGACGCAGTCGGCGGGCGCGATCCAGCCTTGCGCCTCGATGTCCTTCCAGGGGGCGTCGTACCGCTTCGGGCCGATCAAGGAGAAGACGTCGCCCTCGCGGCCGTCCTCGCGCACCAGGGTGGCGGTCAGGCCGATCCGGCGGCGGGCCTGCAGGTCGGCGGTCATCCTGAAGATCGGCGCGGGCAGCAGGTGGACCTCGTCGTACACGATCAGGCCCCAGTCGCGGGCGTCGAGCAGCTCCAGGTGCGGGAAGACGCCCTTCCGCTTGAGGGTGAGGACCTGATAGGTCGCGATCGTGACGGGGCGGATCTCCTTGGTGGTGCCCGAGTACTCGCCGATCTCGTCCTCGGTCAGGGAGGTGCGCCGGACCAGCTCGTCCTTCCACTGCCGCGCCGAGACGGTGTTGGTCACCAGGATCAGGGTGGTGGCCTGCGCGTGCGCCATCGCGGCGGCACCCACGATCGTCTTGCCGGCACCGCAGGGCAGTACGACGACCCCGGAGCCGCCGTGCCAGAACGACTCCGCCGCCTCGGCCTGGTAGGGCCGCAGCTCCCAGCCGTCGGGCCGCAGCGCGATCGGGTGCGCCTCGCCGTCGACGTACCCGGCATAGTCCTCGGCCGGCCAGCCGAGCTTGAGCAGCGCCTGCTTGAGGTTGCCGCGCTCGGAGCCGTGCACGATGACGGCGCCCTCGGCCTCCAGGACGTCGTCGTCGACGCGGGCGCCGATCATCCCGGCGATCTTCTTCGAGCGCACCACCTCCTCGAGGACCGCGCGGTCCGAGGAGGCCAGCACCAGGCCGTGCACCGGGTGCTTCTCCAGGCGCAGCCTGCCGTAGCGCGCCATCGTCTCGGCGATGTCGACCAGCAGCGAGTGCGGCACCGCGTAGCGTGAGTGCGCCAGCAGCGCGTCGATCACCTGCTCGGCGTCGTGGCCGGCGGCGCGGGCGTTCCACAGTCCCAGCGGGGTGAGCCGGTAGGTGTGGATGTGCTCGGGCGAGCGCTCCAGCTCGGCGAACGGGGCGATCGCCTTGCGGGCCTCGCGGGCTCCGGGGTGGTCCACCTCGAGCAGCAGGGTCTTGTCTGACTGCACGATCAACGGTCCATCCACGGCCGCAAGTCTACGAGTCGGGGCCAGCGTGATCCGGATCTCGACCATAAGGCTAGAAAGTCAACCAAGTCACTGTAGTATTGCGTCATGTCCACCCTCACCGTCCTCCCGCTCCTCGAAGCCGTCCGCGACTACGCCCGCGATCCCGCCCTGCGGCACCTCCTCGACGCCCCCGCGCAGGGGCGCACCTTCCTGCTGCTCCAGCGCGCCGACGACCTCGAGGTCTGGCTGATCGCCTGGGCACCAGGCGCCGAGACCGGCTACCACGACCACGGCACCGCGACCGGGGCCTACACCGTGCTGGAGGGCTCCCTGGTCGAGTACGACGTCGACGGCGGGCTCCAGCTGACCGACTTCGAGGTCGGCGACGCCCGGGCCTATGCCGCCGGGCACGTCCATCGGGTGCGCAATGCCGCCGACACCCCGGCGCTCTCGCTGCACGCCTACTCGCCGCGCCTGGACGCGATGAACCAGTACGAGTACCGCGGCGACCGGCTGCACCTGATCGCCGCCGAGCCCGGCCGGGACTGACCAGCCTCGTCCGACTCAGACCCGCCGGACGTCGCGGATCCGGTGCACCGCGAACGACCGGTCCTCGTCGGTGCGCTGGTCGTAGGCGACCAGCTTCCCCTCGGTCACCCGCTGCGGCACGACGACCCGGTCGGTCAGGGTACCGTGGTTGTCCACATAGGTCAGCACGACCGAGTCGCCGGCATCGATCGCGTCGCGCAGCTCGCCCAGGGCGTCGGCCGGGGTGAGCGGCCCCTCGCGCCGTGGCCGCGCCGAGGCCGCCTCGTCGCCCGCCCGGATCGCGGCGATCACCGCCGGCACCCGGGCGGCCTCCTTGACCTGGGCCACCGCGCCCTTGCGCCGCGCCTGCGGGGTGCGTGCCCGGTGCACGTCGGGCCGAGTGACGTGGATCGTGCCGTCGAGGCCCTCGACCACCGGGGAGGCACCGGCCTCGCGCAGCCGGGGGAGCAGCACGTCGAGCGGGACCGTCGAGATCAGCACCGTCGGAGCGATCTGGCGCAGCCCCAGGCTCTCGGCCATCGGATGGTGGGTGAGCGCCACCAGCGCCTGCTCGTCGTCGGAGCGGAGGAACGCCTCGGCATGACCGACCCGGATCGAGCCGTACGTCCGCGCAGTGTCGTCGACCAGGTAGCTGAGCGGCTGCGGGACCGGCGTACGGGAGACACCGGCCAGGAACGCGTGGATCTCCGCCGCGCTCCAGCCGGCGTCGAGCGCGGCCCGGATGGAGGAGCCCGAGAACCGGTAGACGGTCGCGCCGCCCCGTGACTCGACCGCCCCGACCAGGGCGAGCTGGCGTGCGAGAGCGGGCTCCAGCGGCCCCGGCGCGACCGCGGTCAGGTCGGCCTGGAGTAGCACGTGGTCGACCGGGGCGGGCAGCAGCGCCGCCAGCCGCTCGGTCGCCGCGTCGTGGTCGCCGGCCAACAGACTCCTGCCGTACGACGTGACGCCGTCGAGTCCGGTGAGGCCGAGGAACCCTGCCTCGGCCAGGGTCCAGATCACCTGCTGCGTCCGCTCCCGGGAACGTCGCGGGCGGATCCAGGCCAGGTGGGCGACCAGGGCCGGCGGCCCGGTGGTGGCGGCCAGCACCGAGCCCGGCGCCAGTCCGGCCAGCGCCTCGATCGCCATCTGACGGGTCTCGGTCAGGTCCCGGGAGACCAGGTCGGGGACGAGCGCGTTGACCGGCTTCCCGCCCGCGTCGCGGCTCCCGACCAGCCCCGGCGCCCGGTCGGTGGTCCACCAGGCCCGCGCCAGGGCGATCCAGCGCTCGGCGATCGAGGCGTCCAGCCAGCGGTCGTAGGCGTCGGTCGGCATCCAGGTCGGGTTGCCCTCGGCGTCGGCGGCCGAGGTGGCCAGGCCGGCGGTCACCACGATCTCGGCGACCAGGGCGGCCTCGGACTCCTCGACCTGGAGCCGGGCCGCCAGCGAGCGCAGCTCGCGGACACCGAGCCCGCCGCCACGCAGGCCGGGGGCCGGGTGGGTGCTCCAGGTGTCCAGGAGCAGCTCGGCACGGCGTACGGCCTCGAAGGCGGCACCGGCCGCGGCACGGTCCACCAGGTCGGCGCCGCGCTCGGTGTGCGGCAGCGCGGGCGGCTCGGGCGACGTCGAGGTCGGGAAGGTGCCGGGGGTGAGCACCTCCGAGACGCCCGAGACCACCCGCAGGCCACCGCTGGAGTGCCAGATCAGGGCGCGCTCGGCCAGGGTCGCCAGCGCCGTCGCGACCGCCTCGCCCCGGGCCTCCAGGGAGCCGGGCTCGACCGGCTGGGCGGTCATCACGGCGCCGACCAGGGCCAGCTCGAAGTGGGTCAGCCCGTCCAGTGCCCGGCCGGCGCTGGAGCGCGTCGAGGCCCGGGAGGCGAGGTGAGCGGAGTCCTGCGGGGCGGGGGAGCACAGGTCGCTGCGGGCATGCAGCAGCCGGCCCAGGTGCTCGTCGTCCCAGGTCCTGAACTGGTCGGCGAGCGAGCGGAACCCGTGCGGCGAGGGCGATCGGCTGCTCATCCGTCCAACGGTAGCGACCCCGGATGTGATGGGATGGCCTGGTGACTGATCGGACTCTCACCTATCGGCCTGGATCCTGGCTGGGAATCGTCGGCGAGAACGCCACGGTGCTGCTGCCCGGAACCGAGAAGGCCCGCGCCGGTGCGCTCTGGGCACTGATCGACGACGGCGCCGGTTTCGACACCGTCCTCGACGCCCTCGTAGCCGGCGGCCTGTCCGCCCTGCCTGGCTTCGTCCTGCTGGCCGGCGCCGCCGGCTCCGTACGGGTGCTGGTGCGCGGCGAGGCCGCCGCCACCTTCGAGACCGACCAGGGTCAGCTCCGGGTCGCCGCCGACCCCGGCGCGATGTGGGCCGAGCGCACCGTGGAGGCCCGCGACTTCGCGATCAGCCTGCCGGGGGAGGAGGCCGACGGCCCGCAGCTCGCTGTCACCGACGGTCTGGTCCGGCTGGGCTCCCTGGAGACCCCGGCCACCGCCGCGCCGCTCGCGCCGGTCGTGCAGTTGGCTCCCGTCGCCCCGATCGCCCCGGTGGCGCCGGTCGTCTCCGCCCCGCCGGTGCCGCCCGCGCCGCTGGCCCCGCCGGTGCCCGCCGCCCCGATCCCGGTGCCGGTCCCGCCCGTCGTCGCCGTCCCGCCGGTGGCCCCTGCCGTTCCGGACTTCCTAGACGGCCCGCTGCACGGCCACGACGACGTGGCCGACGCCGCCGACGCCACTGACACTGCTGACCCTGCCGACGAGGACGCTGTTGGACCGGAGGAGCCCGAGGCTCCGTTCGGGACCGCCGTTCCCGAGGAGGTCGCCGAGCCGGTCGCGCCCGTCCAGGAGCCGTCGTACGCCGCTGCGCCCACCGAGCCGCCGGCCGTCGACCTCGACCAGGACGACCTCCCGACCGACATCTTCGCCGCCTACGACCCGGCCGCCGAGGCCCCTGCCGTGACCGAGGCGCCCGCCGCCGGTGCCGGTCTCGACCAGGTCGACGACGCGTTCGGTGCCGACGCCCCGGACGACGACGATGCCGTCACCGACGAGCAGGCGGCGATCGACGCCCCGCTGGCCGGCCCGACGTCGCCGCCGCCGTCGTGGACCCCGGAGCGCCCCGAGCGCCCCGAGGCGGCGGCCCCCGCGGCCCCGCCGGCGCCGCCGAAGGCCCAGCCGGCCCACCTGACGTTCTCCCACGGCGCCGAGATCGACGTCGCCGGGCTGATCGTGATCGGGCGCAACCCCGACGCCGGACGCTTCCCGGCCGACGATCAGCCCTTCGTGGTCACCGTGCCGAGCCCGCACTCGGAGATCTCCTCCACCCACGCCGAGGTCCGCCCCGGCACCGGGGAGGACGCCGGCAAGGCCGTGGTCACCGACCTCGGCTCCACCAACGGCACCCTCGTGGTCCAGCCCGGCCAGCGTCCCGAGGAGCTGCGTGCCGGCGTGCCGGTCGTGCTCGCCAGTGGCGCCCTGATCGACCTGGGCGACGGCCTCACCATCCGGGTCCGCTGACTCGCACCACCGCAGACGCCGAACGGCCGCTCCCCTCACCGGGGGAGCGGCCGTTCGTCATGGCGGCGGGCGTGAAGCCGCCTAGTTGCTGGTCGGCTTCGCGATGTCGGCGAAGATGTCGGGCCGATGCTCGATCTTGAACCGTTTCAGCGGCCAGACCAGGCTGATCACACGGCCCACGACCAGCTTCTCGTCGACGTACGCGTCGTTCGGATCGCAGGTCGTCGGTGAGGTCGCACCGCACAGATGCGCGGAGCTGTCGGCGGAGTTGGACCGGTTGTCGCCCATCACGAAGAGCTTGTCCTTCGGGACGACCGCCTTCCAGCCGGTCTGACACCCGGCCATCGGTCCGTCGCACGACTGTTGTGGGGCGATGAAGCTGTCCTCGTCCAAGGGCGTGCCGTTGACCGAGATCCGGCCCTGCTTGTCGCAGCAGACGATGGTGTCGCCACCGACGCCGATCACGCGCTTCACCAGGTGCCCGCCGCTGGGGTACAGGCCGATCTTCTCCAGCGCCGAGGAGAGGAACCCCTTGGAGCTGTCGTCGGAGGCGGTCAGCCAGTCGCCGGGGTCGTTGAAGACCACGATGTCACCGCGCTGCGGATGACCGAACCAGTACGACGGCTTCTCGACCAGGATCCGGTCGTTGATCTGGAGCCCGGGCTCCATCGAGCCCGACGGGATGTAGAAGGCCTGCACGAAGAAGGTCTTGACCCCGATCGCCAGCACCAGGGCGACGACGAGCAGGATCACCGTCTCGCGGATGACTTTCCACGGGGAGCTGTCTGATGTGGCCACGTGCGGACCCTATCGGCACCCTGGTGAGGACGGGGGATGGTTGGACGAACCGTGTGGCGCGCCGCCGTAGGATCGACGCTGTGAGCAACATGGATCGGCTGGTGGTGGGATTCGATCTCGACATGACGCTGATCGACACCGCACCCGGCTTCGCCGACGTGCTCCGTGCCCTCGGCACCGAGATCGGCGTCGACCTGCCGGCCGAGGAGCTGGTCAAGCGGCTCGGTCCTCCGATCGACCTGATGCTGGCGCCGTACGTCGAGGCCGCCGACATGGACCGCGTCACCGACCGGTTCCGGGCGCTCTACCCGACCCACGCGATCACCAGCGTGCCGGCACTGCCCGGCGCCTACGACGCGATGGCGGCGGTACGGGACCGCGGCGGCCGGGTGATCATCGCGACCGGCAAGTACCAGCCCAACGCCCAGCTTCACGTCGACCACCTCGGCTTCGACATCGACCACCTCCAGGGCTGGGTCTGGGGTGCGGGCAAGGCCGACGTGCTGCGGGCCCAGGGGGCCAGCGTCTACGTCGGTGACCACGTCCACGACGTGGAGGGAGCACTGGCCGCCCAGGCCACCAGCGTCAGCGTCCTGACCGGCGGCTGCACCCGCGCCGAGCTGCTCGATGCCGGCACCGACGTGGTGCTCGACTCGCTCGTGGAGTTCCCCGACTGGCTGGCCGACCACCTGCGCTGAGCCTGTCATGGGGCTGTCAGGCCCCTGGGCTAGGCTCTGTCGTTCCGGCGACGAGCCGGGGCATGTCCGAGCGCGTACGCCGCGCACCAGCAAGTACAAGAAGAGGTCGTCCGGTGCCCACTGGCAAGGTGAAGTGGTTCGACGCTGAGAAGGGGTTCGGGTTCCTGTCCCAGGAGGGCGGCGAGGACGTCTACGTCCACGCCGACGCGCTCCCCGCGGGGGTCGCCAAGACCCTCAAGCCGGGCACCCGGGTCGAGTTCGGCATCGCTCAGGGACGTCGCGGTGAGCAGGCCCTCCAGGTCCGCATCCTCGACGCCCCGGCCTCGGTCTCCCGCAACGTCGCCGCCGCCAAGCGCCGCAAGCCCGAGGAGATGGAGCTGATCGTGGAGAACGTGATCACGCTCCTGGAGGACATCCGCGAGGGCTACCGCCACGGCCGTGGCCCGACCCGCGACCTGGGCAAGAAGGTCAGCCCCGCCCTGCGGGCGCTGGCCGACGAGTTCGAGCTCTGAGCCTGGAGGCTGAGCCTCACTCGCCGATCGGCAGATCGGCCTTGAGTCGGCGGGCACCGGGGCGACTGGCGAGGGTGAAGAAGACCCAGACCGCCAGCGCCACGGTGGCCGCCGTCAGGCCCACCTGAGCGTTGAGCGGCACCAGGATCCCGACGAAGCCGCCCGCCACCCAGGCGGTCTGCAGGGCGGTGTCGGAGATGCCGAAGGCAGCGGTCTGCACCGAGCCGGGCACGAAGCGCTGGATCGAGGAGTCCAGTGAGAACTTCGCCAGCGACGCGCCCAGGCCGGTCATCAGGCCGAGCACGGCCAGCATCGGCACCGAGTAGAAGAACAGCGTCAGCGCCGTCACGATGACGTCGGCCAGCATCACCGCCGAGACCGTCACCACCGGCGGGATCTGCTTGAGCAGGGAGGCCGCGGTGACGCCGAGGAAGTTCCCGGTCCCGGCGGCCCCGGCGACCAGGCCGATCAGCAGGGTCGAGCTCCAGCCGCCGATCGGGTGCTCCTGGAGCAGGAACGCGAAGAACATCAGCAGGAAGCCGTAGAGGAACTTCGGCGCGCAGTTGGCCCGCATCGCGTAGAACACGGCGGCCGGCAGCTGCATCCGGATGGTGCCGTTGCGGGGCTTCGTGCCGTCCTTGCGGAACGTGATGGTGCCCTCGCCGTGGTTGGAGTCGACCCCGCCGGGCAGGCGGATCGAGAGCACGGTGGCGCCGATGAAGAGCACGAACGCCCAGCGCAGCACCCACTGCGGCCCCGCCAGTGAGGCGAGTCCGGCGATCGGGGCCGAGACGCAGACCCCGACGATCCCCGCCATCGCGACCCGCGCATTGGCCTTGACCAGGGTGATCCCCTCGGGGACCAGTCGCGGCACCGCAGCGGCCTTGGTGACGCCGTACGCCTTGGAGGCGACCAGGATGCCCAGCGCCGCGGGGAACATCGCCGCGGTCTGATGCACCAGCGCGCCGGCCAGGATCCAGCACAGGAACGCCCGGATCGCCATCGTGGCGCCGATCGCCCAGCGCCGGCCGTGCGCGACCCGGTCCAGGAACGGCCCGAGCAGTGGGGCGACCACGGCGAACGGCAGCATGGTGAGGCCGAGGAAGAGCGCCACCGACTCCCGCGACGACGAGCCGCCTGAGCCGGGCATCTGGAAGAACAGCGAGCCGGCCAGCGAGATCGCCACCGCCGCGTCGGCGGCGGTGTTGAAGGCGTGCATCTCGATCAGCCGGGACAGCCCCGACGCCTCGGCGCCCTGGGCGGAGGCGGCCCGCCGGGCCTGGAGGAACGCGAACCGGGAGAAGCGACCGACACCTCGGGCGGCAGCGGCGGTGCCGCGCGCGACCGAGCCGGCGACCCGCGCCGCGGGCTGGCCGTCGATCCCGTCGTGCTCGCCGTGCCCGGGACCGCTTGCGTTGTCGCTCACCCCCCTATCTTTGCAACACATCGGGGCCCGACCTGACAGCACGCTGCCCGATCAGCGATGATGACCTCATGTCTGAGACCCCCCTTGCTACCGACGCGCCCGCCCAGCACGTGGACGCGGCTCGGTCGGCCCTGGCCGCCGAGGTCGGGGTGGGCGAGTGGCTCGGCTACTCCGCCGAAGGGGGCGTCGAGGCCGCTCCCGTGGCGACGCACTACTTCGCCGCGACGAAGCCGGGGTACGTCGGCTGGCACTGGGCCGTGACCCTGGTCGTGCTCGACGAGGCGGCGCCGACGATCGACGAGGTCGTGCTGCTTCCCGGTCTGGACGCGATCATCGCGCCCGAGTGGGTGCCCTACCGTGACCGGATCCAGCCCGGTGACCTCTCGCCCGGCGACCTGCTGCCCGTGGCCGACGACGACCCCCGCCTGGTGCCGACGTACGCCTTCGGTGACGACCCGCTTGACGCCGACGCCAAGTCCCAGATCCGCCAGGTGGCGACCGACCTCGGCCTCGGCCGGGTCCGCACCCTCGGTGTCGAGGGTCTGGACCAGACCGTGCAGCGCTGGTGGAACGGCACCGGGGGCCCGGCCACCCCGCTGGCCCAGTCGGCTCCGCACCCGTGCAGCAGTTGCGGCTTCCTGGTCCGGCTGGCGGGCTCGCTGTCGGCCAGCTTCGGCGTGTGCGCGAACCGCGACGCCAACGACGATGGCCGGGTGGTCGCCTTCGCCCACGGCTGCGGTGCGCACTCCGAGGTCCGGCTGGCGCGCAAGCACGAGCCCGTCCCGGTCGCCGAGCCCGTCGTCGACGACCTGACCCTCGACCTGCTCGAGTCCTTCTGATGCGTGGCCGGCCACTGGACGGGGTGCGCTTCTTCGGCGTCGGCTCCGTGGTGGCGGCCGTGCTGTTCATCGGGATGCTGCCCTTCGCCGGCCGACTGGCCGACGCGGGCCGGCAGTGGTGGCTGTGGGCGAGCCTGGCCGGGGTCGGCATCGGCCTGATCGGCTGGGAGTGCTGCCGCCGGTTCGCCTCGGGCGAGAAGTCCATCGAGAACCTTTGAACTTCTCGGCTCGGCCGGAATAACCACCGCGATCGCGGTGTTCTGCCTCACTGGTGAGTCCGACTTTCAGAGCCCTGCGCAATCCGAACTACCGCCTGTACCTGGCGGGGTCGATCGTCTCCAATACCGGGACCTGGATGATGCGGGTGGCCCAGGACTGGCTGGTCCTGATGCCGCTGCACGGCGGCGGCCAGGCGGTCGGGATCACCACCGGCCTGCAGTTCCTGCCGGTGCTGCTGCTCACGCCGTTCGCCGGCGTGGTCTCCGACCGCTACTCCAAGCGGACCCTGCTGCAGTTCACCCAGGCGTTCATGGGTGTCTTCTCCCTGATCTCGGCCGTCGCCGCGATCACGGGTCACTCCTCGCTCGCCCTGGTCTACGTCTGCGCCTTCGGCCTGGGTGTCGGAGCGGCGTTCGACGCGCCGGCCCGACAGACCTTCGTCTCGGAGATGGTCGACCGTGACGACCTGACCAACGCGGTCGGCCTCAACTCGGCCTCGTTCAACGCCGCCCGGCTGCTCGGTCCGTCCCTGGCCGGTCTGCTGATCGCGGCCTGGGGGAGCGGCCAGGCCGCCACCGGCTGGGTCTTCGCGATCAACGCCGTCTCCTACCTCGCCGTCATCATCCAGCTGCGCCGGATGGACCAGCGCCTGCTGCACACCCCGAAGCCACGGGTGCTGGGCAAGGGCGCGTTGCTGGACGCGGTCCGCTACGTCGGCGGGCAGCCGAAGATGGTCTTCGTCCTGATCCTGGTCTTCTTCGCCGGCACCTTCGGGATGAACTTCCAGATCACCAGCGCCCTGATGGCGACCGAGGTCTTCGGCAAGGGCGCGGGGGAGTACGGCATCCTCGGCTCGACCCTCGCGATCGGCTCCCTGGCCGGTGCCCTGATGGCGGCGCGCCGCACCCGGATCCGGCTGCGGCTGCTCGCCGTGGCGGCCGTCGGGTTCGCCGTCGCCTGCGTCATCGCCGGCTCGCTGCCGACGTACTGGCTCTTCGCCTGCTTCTCCCCGGTGATCGGGTTCTGCACCCTGACCCTGCTCAACAGCGCCAACGGCACCATGCAGCTGGAGGCAGAGCCGGCGCTGCGCGGACGCGTGATGGCCCTGTACATGACCGTCGTCCAGGGAGGTACGCCGATCGGCGCGCCGATCATCGGCTGGATCGGTGCCGAGTACGGCGCCCGCTGGACGTTGTGGCTGGGCGGAGCGCTGACCGGGCTGGGGGCCCTCCTCGCGATCGTGCTCTACGCCCGCGCGCGAGCCGGCTCCATAGCAGGTCTCCGCGAGGTTTTGACCCCCTCACCGGCCCGCAGGTAGCCTCAGTGTTCGTGTCTGGGACGACCAGGCCATCCCTCATGTCCGTACGACGCCGCTCTCTCTAGGCGTTGCACCGCGCGAGCATGGGGTACCTCCGGGACATGGTGTCGCGGAGAGAGAGCATGACAGGAAGGGAACCACCCGGTGCCCACTATTCAGCAGCTGGTCCGCAAGGGCCGCCAGGACAAGGCGTCCAAGACCAAGACGCCTGCCCTGAAGGGGTCCCCGCAGCGCCGTGGCGTCTGCACCCGCGTCTACACCACCACGCCGAAGAAGCCGAACTCCGCCCTGCGTAAGGTCGCCCGTGTGCGCCTGAGCTCCGGCGTCGAGGTCACCGCTTACATCCCCGGCGTTGGTCACAACCTTCAGGAGCACTCCATCGTGCTCGTCCGCGGCGGTCGTGTGAAGGACCTCCCCGGTGTTCGTTACAAGATCATTCGCGGCACGCTTGACACCCAGGGTGTGAAGAACCGCAAGCAGGCCCGTTCGCGCTACGGCGCGAAGAAGGAGAAGTGACATGCCTCGCAAGGGTCCCGCTCCTAAGCGTCCGATCGACGTCGACCCGGTCTACGGTTCGCAGCTCGTCACGCAGCTCGTCTCCAAGGTCCTGAAGGACGGCAAGAAGCAGGTTGCTCAGCGCATCGTGTACGCCGCGCTCGAGGGCTGCAAGGAGAAGACCGGCACTGACCCGGTCCTGACGCTCAAGCGCGCCATGGACAACGTCAAGCCGGCCATCGAGGTCAAGTCCCGCCGTGTCGGTGGCGCGACCTACCAGGTCCCGATCGAGGTCAAGGGCACGCGTGGCACCACGCTCGCGCTGCGCTGGCTCGTCGGCTACGCCGCCGACCGTCGTGAGAAGACGATGGCCGAGCGTCTGATGAACGAGATCCTCGACGCGAGCAACGGCCTGGGTGCCGCTGTGAAGAAGCGCGAGGACACTCACAAGATGGCCGAGTCCAACAAGGCCTTCGCTCACTACCGCTGGTGACTTCCTGAGTACGCCGGCCGGCGCAATCCGCTGGCCGGCGTACTCGCCACCAGACCACACTTCTCCCAGTCCTAAGGAACTTAAAGACAGTGGCTGTCGACATCACCACGGACCTCAAGACGGTCCGCAACATCGGCATCATGGCGCACATCGATGCCGGTAAGACCACCACCACCGAGCGCATCCTGTTCTACACCGGTATCTCCTACAAGATCGGTGAGGTCCACGAGGGTGCGGCCACCATGGACTGGATGGAGCAGGAGCAGGAGCGCGGCATCACGATCACGTCGGCCGCGACGACCTGCTGGTGGAAGAAGCACCAGATCAACATCATCGACACCCCCGGGCACGTCGACTTCACCGTCGAGGTCGAGCGTTCGCTCCGTGTCCTCGACGGCGCCGTCGCCGTCTTCGACGGTGTCGCCGGTGTGGAGCCCCAGTCGATGACCGTGTGGCGCCAGGCCAACAAGTACGGCGTCCCGCGGATGTGCTTCATCAACAAGCTCGACCGCACCGGTGCCGACTTCTACCGCGTGCTCGGCACCATCATCAGCAAGCTCAACGCGACCCCGCTCGTGCTTCAGCTCCCGATCGGCGCCGAGGGTGACTTCATCGGCATCGTCGACCTGGTCGAGATGAACGCCAAGGTGTGGCGCGGCGAGACCAAGACCGGCGAGGACTACGTCGTCGAGGAGATCCCCGCCGACATGGCCGACAAGGCCGCCGAGTGGCGCGAGAAGCTCGTCGAGACCCTCTCCGAGGCCGACGACGCGACGATGGAGACCTACCTCGAGGAGGGCGACGTCTTCGACGTTCCCACCCTCAAGGCTGCGATCCGCCGCGCGACCCTCGCGGGCGACCTCAACCCGATCCTCACCGGCACCGCGTTCAAGAACAAGGGCATCCAGCCCCTGCTCGACGCCGTCGTCGACTACCTGCCCTCGCCGATGGACATCGACTCCATCGTCGGCCACAAGCCGAACCACGAGGACGTCGAGATCACCCGCCAGCCCTCCGACGAGGAGCCCCTCGCCGCGCTCGCGTTCAAGATCGCGACCGACCCGCACCTGGGCAAGCTGATCTACGTCCGCGTGTACTCCGGCAAGCTGGAGGCCGGCTCGACCGTGCTCAACGCGACCAACGGTCGCAAGGAGCGCATCGGCAAGGTCTACCAGATGCACGCCAACAAGCGTGAGGAGATCGCGTCGGTCGGCGCCGGCCAGATCGTGGCCGTCATGGGTCTGAAGGACACCAAGACCGGTCACACCCTGTCCGACCCGTCGGCTCCGGTCGTGCTCGAGTCGATGACGTTCCCGGCCCCGGTGATCGAGGTCGCCATCGAGCCGAAGACGAAGTCCGACCAGGAGAAGCTCGGCGTCGCGATCCAGCGTCTGTCCGAGGAGGACCCGACCTTCGTCGTCAAGACCGACGAGGAGACCGGCCAGACCATCATCGCCGGTATGGGCGAGCTCCACCTGGAGATCCTCGTCGACCGGATGAAGCGCGAGTTCCGCGTCGAGGCCACCGTCGGCAAGCCGCAGGTCGCCTACCGCGAGACCATCCGCCAGAAGGTCGCGAACCACAGCTACACCCACAAGAAGCAGACCGGTGGTTCGGGTCAGTTCGCCAAGGTCGTCATCTCGGTCGAGCCGAACCTCGACCCCGAGACCGGTCTGGGCGCTGGCTACGAGTTCGTGAACGCCGTCACCGGTGGTCGCGTTCCGCGTGAGTACATCCCGTCCGTCGACAACGGCGGCCAGGAGGCCATGCAGTTCGGTGTCCTCGCCGGCTACCCGATGGTCGACGTGAAGTTCACCCTCGAGGACGGCGCGTACCACGACGTCGACTCGTCCGAGCTCGCGTTCAAGATCGCCGGCAACCAGGCCTTCAAGGAGGCCGCCCGCCAGGCCAAGCCGGTCCTGCTGGAGCCGATGTTCGCCGTTGAGGTCACGACCCCCGAGGACTACCTCGGCACCGTGATCGGCGACATCAACTCCCGCCGTGGCCAGATCCGGGCACAGGAGGAGAACCACGGCGACCTCGTCGTCTCCGCCCTTGTGCCGCTTTCCGAGATGTTCGGGTACGTTGGCGACCTGAGGTCCAAGACCTCCGGCCAGGCTTCGTACTCGATGGAGTTTGACTCGTACGCCGAGGTTCCCACGAACGTCGCCGACGAGATCATCAAGAAGGCTCGCGGCGAGTAATCTCGCCCCGGGGATTTGTCCCTGGGAGCCTGCGGCATCACCCTTTAGTACGAGTCAAGTAAGAAACCCACACAGGAGGAGCCCACAGTGGCTAAGGCGAAGTTCGAGCGGACCAAGCCGCACGTCAACATCGGCACCATCGGTCACATCGACCACGGTAAGACGACGCTGACCGCGGCTATCACCAAGGTTCTGCACGACGCTTACCCGGAGATCAACCCCTTCACGCCTTTCGACGAGATCGACAAGGCTCCGGAGGAGCGTCAGCGCGGCATCACGATCTCGATCGCGCACGTCGAGTACCAGACCGAGGGTCGTCACTACGCCCACGTTGACTGCCCCGGTCACGCGGACTACATCAAGAACATGATCACCGGTGCGGCCCAGATGGACGGTGCGATCCTCGTCGTCGCCGCCACCGACGGCCCGATGCCCCAGACGCGTGAGCACGTGCTGCTCGCTCGCCAGGTTGGCGTGCCGGCCCTGGTCGTTGCTCTGAACAAGTGCGACATGGTCGACGACGACGAGCTCATCGAGCTCGTCGAGATGGAGGTGCGCGAGCTCCTCAACGAGTACGAGTTCCCCGGCGACGACATTCCGGTCGTCCGCGTTGCCGCCTTCCCGGCCCTCCAGGGTGACGAGAAGTGGGGCAAGTCGGTCCTCGAGCTCATGCAGGCCGTCGACGACTACATCCCGACCCCGGCTCGTGACACCGACAAGCCGTTCCTGATGCCCGTTGAGGACGTCTTCACGATCACCGGTCGTGGCACCGTCATCACCGGTCGTATCGAGCGCGGCATCGTCAAGGTCGGCGAAGAGGTCGAGATCGTCGGCATCCGCGAGACCTCGCAGAAGTCGACCGTCACCGGCGTCGAGATGTTCCGCAAGCTGCTCGACGAGGGCCAGGCTGGCGAGAACGTCGGTCTGCTCCTCCGTGGCACGAAGCGCGAGGACGTTGAGCGCGGCATGGTCGTGATCAAGCCCGGCACGACGACCCCGCACACCAACTTCGAGGCTTCGGTCTACATCCTCTCGAAGGAGGAGGGCGGCCGTCACACGCCGTTCTTCAACAACTACCGTCCGCAGTTCTACTTCCGTACGACTGACGTGACCGGCGTTGTGACCCTTCCCGAGGGCACCGAGATGGTCATGCCTGGCGACAACACTGAGATGGCCGTCGAGCTCATCCAGCCCATCGCCATGGACGAGGGTCTGCGCTTCGCCATCCGTGAGGGTGGCCGCACGGTCGGCGCTGGTCGCGTCACCAAGATCACGAAGTGAGCGTGAGCACGGCGAGCTTGCTCGTCCGTGCGAGCCGATCGAGTGATCTCTTCGATCACCAAGTGATTCACGCGGCGTGAGCCGCACCTGATTCACTCAGAACGCCCCGAGCCTCGGCTCGGGGCGTTTCTGCATTTCGTCACCGCTCGCCCTGACCGGGACAATGGGGGACGATGAACGACTCCCACGACTCCCACGACAAGCACGGCAGGCTCGCCCGCTCCCGCGCTGAAGAGATGAAGGGCAAGAGCCCCGAGGCACGGCCCGACGTCCGGCTGTCGGAGGACGGACGGCCGCTGCGCGAGATCCTCTCCTACGCGCGTCGTGGCAGCCGCTTCACCGCGCGGCAGGCCGACGCCTGGGACCGCCTGGCCGGCGGCTGGGTGATCGGCCCCGACGAGGTCGACGCGATCGCCGAGACCGAGCGCCCCATCGACGTGGGCTCGCGCTGGTTCGGTCGCGAGGCACCGCTGGTGATCGAGATCGGCTCGGGGGTGGGGGAGACGTGCGCGTCGTACGCCGCCGCGCATCCTGAGCTCAACGTGCTGGCCTTCGAGGTCTGGCTGCCCGGTGTCGCCGACACCCTGCACCGCGCCGAGGTGGCCGGTCTGACCAACCTGCGGCTGTGCACGGTGGACGCCGCCTGGTCGATGTCCCACCTGATCCCCGAGGCCAGCGTCACCGAGCTGTGGACGCTCTTCCCCGACCCGTGGCACAAGAAGCGCCACCACAAGCGCCGCCTGGTCAACCAGCCGTTCGTCTCGGTGGCCTCCTCCCGCCTGATCCCGGGCGGCCACTGGCGGCTCGCCACCGACTGGGCCGACTACGCCGAGCACATGGACGAGGTGCTCGCCACCGAGGACACGCTGCGCGGCGGCCGGGTCGAGCGCTGGGTGGACCGCCCGCTGACGAAGTTCGAGCGTCGGGGCCTCGCCGAGGGCCGCGACATCGCCGACTTCGACCTGGTCAGGCTCTAGCACGACGCGAAGGGCCGGGACCCGCTGTCCGTCCGAGGACGGATCAGGGCGGGTCCCGGCCCTTCGGTGTGCGTGGGGCGAGGCTGGGCCTCAGCGGTGCCTCAGCACGGCCCGATCGTGGTGGCCGTGGTGCGGGCCAGCAGGGGAGCGGTGCGCAGCTGCTTGAGCAGCCGCTTCTTCTTGGTGGTGCGCTTCAGGGTCCAGTAGCGCGCCCAGTCGATCTGCGTCGACGTGTAGGCGGTGTGCACCGCCGGGTTGGTGGAGCCCAGCAGCCCCTCGCGGAAGCTGAACGCCGTGGCCCGGGTGGAGACGGGACGCGGTGCCCGGCGTACGACCTTGCCGTCCATGAACCAGGTGATCACCGTCGGCTTGAGCTCGACGGCCCACACGTGCCACGCCGACTTCTTGGAGTTGACCGGTCCGGCCCAGTGCCGCTTGCTGTCCAGGTCGCCGACCTGGGACCACGGCGTCACGGTCCCGGCATAGGAGCCGTCCGTGGCGGTGACGCCGATCGCGGCCGTACGCCGGTTGGCCGGGTCGTAGCCCGCCATCAGGACGCTCGTCGGGGAGCAGCGCTGGTCGACCGTCCCGGACGGCACCAGCTCCAGGCGGACCTTGTAGTCGGTGGCCGGGACCGTGGTCACGGTGCCGTCGGCCGCCTTGAGCTTGATCGAGTTGACCCCCGGGTCGCGCTGCGAGATGGAGCGGAACCGCACCTCCCAGCGTCCGTTGACCCAGCCCTCGCGCCAGTTGGTGAACGCGTCGCCGCTGTCGGGCTCGAGCTTGGTCAGCAGCGTGCCGGTGCCGACCGAGCCGGCGCCCCACACCGCGGTCTTGCCGCTGTGCTGCCAGACCGCGGGCGGGACGACCCCGTCACGGCTCTTGAACTCGTAGCGGCGTGCCTCGGGCCACCAGCCGTACGTCGACCCGGCGTGGATCAGCTCGAACTTCGTGCAGCCGGCGGCGCGGCCGCAGCTCCCGGCCGCTGCCGTGGCCGGCGCGGTGGTGAGCAGGCCGGCCCCGAGGGCGAGGGCAGCGGAGAGGGCGAGTACCCGAAATGGAGGAATCACGCCGGAACGGTACCGGTCAGCAGGCCGCCTTGTTAATGGCCCGAACGGGCCGTGCCGCCTTGCCGAGGGTCTTGCCCTTCTTCTTCATGGTCCAGTAGCGGGCCCAGTCGAGCTGCAGCCGGGTCTTCTCCATCCGCTTGCCGGCGGTGGGGACGAGTCGGGCCTGCATCTTGAGGTCGACGCCGGACAGGGCCGCGGGGCGCTTCTCGATCGCGACCAGGTGCGCGTCCATGAACCAGGCGATGTGCTTGGCGGTGACCTCGACGCCGAAGACGTGCCACTCGTCGCCGCCGACCTTGCGGCTGAGCTTCTTGCTGTAGGTGTAGGAGGCCGCCGGCAGCGTGTTGGCCGCGACCTTGGCGGTGCTGCGCTTGGCGGGGGTGTAGTCGAGGAACGTGATGTCCTGGGCGCCACAGTGGCGCTCGGAGCGCTTCGCCGGGATCAGGGCGAGCTGGACCCGGTAGGCCGAGCCGCCGCCGTACTGCTTGGTCCGCATCCGGGACTCCCAGCGGCCCTTGGTGTGGTGCACGTCGGACCAGGTCGAGGCGAGCGGGGTGGTGTGGCGCCCGGCGGCGGCCACGAGGGTGAGCATGCCGTTCTGCTGGTACTGCTTGCCGGCACCGCTGAGCTTCCACTGACGGGGCGCGGTGCGGCCGCCCTTGAACTCGTAGCGCACGGCGACGGGGTACCAGTTGTAGCTGGCGCCGGCCGAGACGAGCTCGAAGGAGGTGCAGCCCGAGACCCTTCCGCAGGCGTACGCGTGGGCTGGTGCCGGGGTGAGAGGAAC
This sequence comes from Nocardioides sp., assembly GCF_030150155.1. Lineage (GTDB taxonomy): Bacteria > Actinomycetota > Actinomycetes > Propionibacteriales > Nocardioidaceae > Nocardioides. Next base: position 24,747 of record NZ_JASLGR010000011.1, on the reverse strand, counting down.
GACCACCGCCAGTGCCGACGCGAGTGCAGCGAGGCGGAGGGTGGTCGAGGAGAGGACCTTCTTCGTCGCGAACATCCGACGACGCTAACCCGGGGTCCCCAGGCCCTCCGAATCGGTGGTCGGCGTCACACGCGGGATCAGCAGGCAGATCACGGCGGCCACCAGGCACGCGACGCCGGCGGTGATCCAGGCGGTCAGATAGCTGCCGGTGGTGTCGCGGGTCCACCCCGCGAAGCTGGCCGCGATGCCCGCTCCGACCATGTGCGCGGCGAAGATCCAGCCGAACACGATGCCCGAGCGCTCCAGGCCGAAGTGGGTCCGGCACAGCGCCACCGTCGGCGGGACGGTCGCCACCCAGTCCAGGCCGTAGAAGACGATGAAGAGGAACAGGCTGGGGTGGACCGAGTCACCCAGCAGCCGGTCGACCCAGAGCAGGGACAGCCCACGCAGCAGGTAGTAGCAGCACAGCAGCAGGCGTGGGTCGATCCGGTCGGTGAGCCAGCCCGAGGCGATCGTGCCGGCGATGTCGAAGATGCCGATCAGGGCCAGCAGCGACGCCGAGGTGGTCTGGGCCATCCCGTGGTCGTGCGCTGCGGCGATGAAGTGGGTGCCGATCAGACCGTTGGTCGACCAGCCGCAGACCCAGAAGCTGGCGAAGAGCGCCCAGAACGTCCACTGCCGGGAGACGGCGAGGAGGGTGCGCACCGCCAGGGCCGCCGCTCCGCGCACCCGGGGCGGGACCACGACCGGGGTGCCCGCCGCGGCGCCGTACGGCGTCACGCCGACGTCACCGGGGGAGTCGCGCAGCACCAGCCAGACGATCGGTGCCAGCGCCAGTGCGAAGACCGCGATCAGGCCGGCCGCCCAGCGCCAGCCCGGCCCGTCGGCCAGCGCGGCGATCGCCGGGAGGAAGACGAGCTGTCCGGTGGAGCCGGCCGCCGAGAACACGCCGGTGACCAGGCCGCGGTGGGAGGTGAACCAGCGGTTGGCCACGATCGCGCCGAAGACCAGGGCCAGCGACCCGGTGCCCACCCCTACCGCGAACCCCCACAGCAGCCACAGCTGCCAGGCCTGGGTCATCACCGTGGTGAGGCCCGAGCCGAGGGCCGTCAGGACGAGGGAGGCGGCCACCACCCGGCGCATCCCGAAGCGGCCCATCAGAGCGGCCGCGAACGGGGCGGTGAGGCCGTAGACGATCAGGTTGAGGGAGACCGCGCCGGAGGTGGTGGCCCGCGTCCAGCCGAACTCGGTCTCCAAGGGCTCCAGCAGGGCACCGGTGGAGGAGCGGAACCCGGCCGCGGCGACGAGGGCCAGCAGCGTGACGGCGGCCACCGGTACGGCACGGTGCAGGCGACGTCGTACGATAGGCCGCGACGGGAGTTCGACAGCAGGTGGCACGGCCTCATGTTGTCCGAGAACCGTGGTCGGAGGCGAGTCGATTCCAGGCCCGATGGGCGTGGCGCAGACTCCCATGACCACGATTTGGTGTACCCCCGTGGCCGATGGCAGACTAACCAAGTTGCTTCGGCTGGGTTTGCCGGGGTGCGGCTACAAATTGACTACTGAATTGCGTCTCCTGGGCTCCTCGTGAGCTCCAGTCGTGTATCGGTGGTCAGGTGTGTCCGCATCGATACGGAGACCCGATTCAATCTGTCAGTCCCCTGGCAGGTTTTAACCCAAACCAAGCAGTGATGAGCCCCGGTTCGTGACGCAAATAGTGGCGACACGCCCGACCGCGGGGGTCGGAACTGCGACTGAAGAAGGACGAGAGAGACAGATGGCGGGACAGAAGATCCGCATCAGGCTCAAGGCCTATGACCACGAGGTGATCGACACCTCGGCGCGAAAGATTGTGGACACCGTCACCCGTACGGGTGCCAAGGTCGCCGGCCCCGTGCCGCTCCCGACCGAGAAGAACGTCTACTGCGTCATTCGCTCGCCCCACAAGTACAAGGACTCGCGCGAGCACTTCGAGATGCGCACGCACAAGCGCCTCATCGACATCATCGACCCCACCCCCAAGACCGTTGACTCTCTGATGCGCCTCGACCTTCCGGCCGGTGTCGACATCGAGATCAAGCTCTGAGTAAGGAGGACCTCCAATGACTTTCGAGCGCAATGTGAAGGGCCTCCTCGGCACCAAGCTGGGCATGACCCAGGTCTGGGACGAGAACAACAAGGTCATCCCGGTGACCGTCGTTGTCGCCTCCACCAACGTGGTCACGCAGATCCGCCAGCCCGAGACCGATGGCTACAACGCCATCCAGGTCGGCTTCGGCGAGATCGCGAGCCGCAAGGTGACCAAGCCCGCCGCTGGCCAGTTCGCCAAGGCAGGCACCACGCCGCGCCGTCACGTGGTCGAGATTCGCACCGCTGACGCCGCGTCCTACACCGTGGGCCAGGAGCTCGCTGTGGACACCTTCGCCGAGGGCGACGTCATCGACGTCACCGGCACGTCGAAGGGTAAGGGTTTCGCTGGAACGATGAAGCGTCACGGCTTCGCCGGTGTCTCGGCGTCGCACGGTGCTCACCGTAACCACCGCAAGCCCGGTTCCATCGGCGCGTGCGCCACCCCCGGTCGCGTGTTCAAGGGCGTCCGCATGGCAGGTCACATGGGTACTGACACCGTCACCACCCAGAACCTCACCGTGCACGCCGTCGACGCGGAGAAGGGCCTGATCCTGGTCAAGGGCGCCGTTCCCGGCCCCAAGGGCAGCCTTCTGGTTCTCCGCTCCGCCGCGAAGAAGACGGAGAAGTGACCATGGCTCTCAAGACTGTCAAGGTCGACCTGCCTGCCGAGATCTTCGGCCAGGTTGTCAACGTTCCGCTGATCCACCAGGTTGTGGTCGCTCAGCAGGCTGCCGCTCGTCAGGGCACGCACGCCACCAAGACCCGCGCCGACGTGCGCGGTGGTGGTCGCAAGCCCTACAAGCAGAAGGGCACCGGCCGCGCCCGCCAGGGCTCGACCCGCGCGCCGCAGTTCGCCGGCGGTGGCATCGTCCACGGTCCGCAGCCGCGTGACTACTCGCAGCGCACCCCCAAGAAGATGATCGCCGCCGCGCTCCTCGGTTCCCTGTCGGACCGCGCCGCGCACGGTCGGATCCACGTCGTCGAGGGCTTCGGCGTCGCCGAGAAGCCGTCCACCAAGGACGCTCTCGCCGGTCTCCGCTCGCTCACCGAGCGCGCCAAGTACCTGGTCGTCCTGGACCGCGAGGACAACGTCACGTGGCTGTCGCTGCGTAACGCGCCCGAGGTTCACCTCATCGCTGTCGACCAGCTCAACGCGTACGACGTGCTGGCTTCGGACGACGTGGTCTTCACCAAGGCTGCTTTCGAGGCGCTCGTCGCTTCCAAGAAGGAGATTGCCAAGTGAGCACCCTGCACAAGGACCACCGCGACATCCTGCTCGCGCCGGTCGTCTCTGAGAAGAGCTACGGCCTGCTCGACCAGAACAAGTACACCTTCCTGGTGCACCCTGACGCCAACAAGACCGAGATCAAGATCGCGGTCGAGAAGGTGTTCAACGTCAAGGTCACCTCGGTGAACACGATCAACCGGAACGGCAAGGTGCGTCGCACCAAGTTCGGTCTGGGCAAGCGCAAGGACACCAAGCGCGCCATCGTGTCGCTCGCCGAGGGTCACCGCATCGACATCTTCGGGGGTCCGGTCGCCTGACCGGGTCTGAGTAAGGACTGATCGAACAATGGCTATTCGCAAGTACAAGCCGACTACCCCGGGCCGTCGTGGCTCCTCGGTGGCCGACTTCGTCGAGATCACCCGCACCACCCCGGAGAAGTCGCTGGTTCGCCCGCTCTCCAAGACCGGTGGTCGCAACAACCAGGGTCGCATCACCACCCGTCACAAGGGTGGCGGTCACAAGCGTGCCTACCGCGTGATCGACTTCAAGCGTTACGACAAGGACGGCGTGCCGGCCAAGGTCGCTCACATCGAGTACGACCCGAACCGCACCGCTCGCATCGCGCTGCTGCACTACGCGGACGGCGAGAAGCGCTACATCGTTGCGCCGAAGGACCTCAAGCAGGGCATGACCGTCGAGGCGGGCCCGACTGCTGACATCAAGGTCGGCAACAACCTGCCGCTGCGCAACATCCCGGTCGGTAGCACGATCCACGCGATCGAGCTGCGTCCCGGTGGTGGCGCCAAGATGGCTCGCTCGGCCGGTAACTCGGCTCAGCTGGTCGCCCGTGAGGGTAGCCGCGCGACGCTGCGTCTGCCTTCGGGCGAGATGCGGTACGTCGACGTGCGCTGCCGCGCCACGATCGGCGAGGTCGGCAACGCCGAGCAGTCGAACATCAACTGGGGCAAGGCCGGCCGCATGCGGTGGAAGGGCGTTCGCCCGACCGTCCGTGGTGTGGTCATGAACCCGGTCGACCACCCGCACGGTGGTGGTGAGGGTAAGACGTCCGGTGGACGTCACCCCGTCTCCCCGTGGGGCAAGCCGGAGGGCCGCACGCGCCGCCGCAAGGCATCCGACGCCCTCATCATCCGTCGCCGCAAGTCCGGCAAGAACAAGCGTTGATAGGGGAGTAGTCCAATGCCTCGCAGCCTGAAGAAGGGCCCCTTCGTCGACGGCCACCTCGTCAAGAAGGTGGACGCCGAGAACGAGAAGGGCACCCAGAACGTCATCAAGACCTGGTCGCGCCGCTCCATGATCCTGCCGTCCTTCATCGGACACACGATCGCGGTGCACGACGGTCGCAAGCACGTGCCGGTCTTCGTCGTCGACTCCATGGTCGGCCACAAGCTCGGCGAGTTCGCACCGACCCGTACCTACAAGGGTCACGTCAAGGAAGACCGAAAGGGGAAGCGTCGATGAGCACCACCGATCGTCGTTCCGTCTCCGCACGGCGCCTTTCCGTCCTCGGCGAGGAGCCCGGCTCCTTCGCCAGCGCCCGCTTCGTGCGGATCACGCCGCTCAAGGCCCGCCGCGTCGTGGACATGGTCCGCGGCCTGCAGGTCGACGAGGCTCTGTCCCTGCTGGCCTTCGCGCCGCAGGCGGCCTCCGAGACCGTGTACAAGGTCCTGGAGAGCGCTGTTGCCAACGCCGAGACCACTGAGGGTCTCAACCGTGGCGACCTGGTCGTCTCGGTCGCGATGGTGGACGAGGGTCCGACCATGAAGCGCTGGCGCCCCCGGGCCCAGGGCCGTGCGACTCGGATCAACAAGCGCACCAGCCACATCACGCTGGCCGTCCAGCCGGCCGACGTGGTCGCCGCGAAGAAGGCAGGTAAGTAAGCAATGGGTCAGAAGATCAACCCGAACGGCTTCCGCCTCGGCATCTCGACCGACCACAAGTCGCGTTGGTACGCCGACAAGCTCTACAAGTCCTACGTGGGCGAGGACGTTGCGATCCGCAAGCTCCTGTCCAAGGGCATGGAGCGCGCCGGCATCGCCCGCGTCGAGATCGAGCGCACCCGTGACCGTGTCCGTGTGGACATCCACACGGCCCGCCCGGGCATCGTCATCGGTCGCCGTGGCGCCGAGGCCGACCGCATCCGCGGCGAGCTCGAGAAGCTTACCGGCAAGCAGGTCCAGCTGAACATCCTCGAGGTCAAGAACCCCGAGGTCGACGCTCAGCTGGTCGCCCAGGGTGTTGCCGAGCAGCTCTCCGGTCGTGTGCAGTTCCGCCGTGCCATGCGCAAGGCCATGCAGACGACGATGCGCTCGGGTGCCAAGGGCATCCGTATCCAGTGCTCCGGCCGTCTCAACGGCGCCGAGATGTCGCGTACCGAGTTCTACCGTGAGGGTCGCGTTCCGCTGCACACGCTGCGTGCCGACATCGATTACGGCTTCTACGAGGCTCGCACCACCTTCGGTCGCATCGGCGTGAAGGTCTGGATCTACAAGGGTGAGGTTGCCGGCACGCGTGCCGAGCGCCAGGCCCAGCAGGCTGCCCGTGCCGGTGTCCCCGGCCGCAGCGGCCGTCCCGCCCGTGGTGGCGACCGTCCGAGCCGTGGCTCGCGTGGCGCTCGCACCGAGGCTCCGGCCGCTGAGGCTCCCGCCGTGGAGGCTCCCGTGGCCGAGGCCGCTCCGTCTGAGACCCAGGAGGGCTGAGACCATGCTGATGCCCCGTCGGCTCAAGCACCGTAAGCAGCACCACCCCAAGCGGGATGGCGCTGCCAAGGGCGGCACCTCGCTCGCCTTCGGTGACTTCGGCATCCAGGCGATCGAGGGTCACTACGTGACCAACCGACAGATCGAGTCGGCTCGTATCGCGATGACCCGTCACATCAAGCGTGGTGGAAAGGTCTGGATCAACATCTTCCCGGACCGCCCGCTGACCAAGAAGCCCGCCGAGACCCGCATGGGTTCCGGTAAGGGTTCGCCCGAGTGGTGGGTCGCCAACGTCAAGCCCGGCCGTGTCATGTTCGAGCTCTCCGGTGTCTCCGAGGACGTGGCCCGCGAGGCCATGCGCCGCGCGATCCACAAGCTCCCCATGAAGTGCCGTTTCATCACGCGAGAGGCTGGTGAGTTCTGATGGCAGACCAGATCACCGCGATCGAGCTCGACGAGCTCAACGATGTGGACCTCGAGGCGAAGCTCCGCGAGTCCAAGGAGGAGCTCTTCAACCTCCGCTTCCAGGCGGCCACCGGCCAGCTGGAAGGCCACGGCCGCCTTCGGACGGTCAAGAAGGACATTGCTCGGATCTACACCGTGGTGCGTGAGCGTGAGCTCGGCATTCGGACCGCTCCGGGCGCCAGCACCAACGAGGAGGCCTGATCATGGCTGAGACCACTGAGCAGACTGAAGAGCGCAACAGCCGCAAGGTGCGTGAGGGCCTCGTCGTCAGCGACAAGATGGAGAAGACCATCGTCGTTGCTGTCGAGGACCGCGTGAAGCACCCGCTCTACGGCAAGGTCATGCGTCGCACGAGCAAGCTCAAGGCGCACGACGAGCAGAACAGCGCCGGCATCGGCGACCGCGTGCTGGTCATGGAGACCCGCCCGCTGTCGGCGACGAAGCGCTGGCGCCTGATCGAGATCATCGAAAAGGCCAAGTGAGCTCAGGGCGGCACGGGCATAGCCCGTGTCGCCCGAGCGTGCGTTCAGGCCCTCTTCCCTTCGGGGAGGGGGCCTGGGCGTTCGCCAAATTGACCTTCTGTGCACACGCCGGGGAGACTAAGACGTTCCCCGGCGTTTGTACGGAGACCAACCATTCGAAGTTCGGCCAGGCTCTGCCGCCCCAGTTGCGGTGAGAGAACCAGCTCGACAAGGAGTTATCCATGATTCAGCAGGAGTCGCGACTGAAGGTCGCCGACAACACGGGTGCCAAGGAAGTCCTCTGCATCCGCGTTCTCGGTGGCTCTGGTCGTCGCTACGCCGGCATCGGTGACGTCATCGTCGCCACTGTCAAGGACGCGATCCCCGGCGGCAACGTCAAGAAGGGCGACGTCGTCAAGGCCGTCATCGTGCGGACCGTCAAGGAGCGTCGTCGTCCAGACGGCTCGTACATCCGCTTCGACGAGAACGCGGCTGTCATCCTCAAGAACGACGGCGAGCCCCGTGGTACCCGCATCTTCGGCCCGGTGGGTCGCGAGCTGCGCGACAAGAAGTTCATGAAGATCATTTCCCTGGCCCCGGAGGTGCTGTGATGTCTGTGGGCAAGTCCTTCAACATCAAGACCGGTGACACCGTCAAGGTTCTCGCCGGCAAGGACAAGGGCGCTGAGGGCAAGGTCATCCGCGTTCTTCGTGACGAGGACCGCGTGGTCGTCGAGGGTGTCAACCTGATCAAGCGTCACCTCAAGTCGGGTCAGAACGCCGCGGGTCAGCAGACCCAGGGCGGGATCATTGCCTCCGAGGCCCCGATCCACGTCTCGAACGTTCAGCTGCTCGAGGACGGCAAGCCGGTTCGCATCGGCTTCCGTCGCGACGCGGTGACCAAGCGTCGCCCCGACGGGTCGACGTACTCGGCCGAGCGCAGCGTGCGCATCTCGCGCAAGAGCGGCAAGGAGATCTGACATGACTGAGACCGCTACCCAGCCGCGCCTGAAGGCTCGCTACCGCAGTGAGATCGCTCCGGCTCTGCAGCAGCAGTTCGAGATCCCGAACGTGATGCAGATCCCCGGCCTCACCAAGATCGTCGTCAACATGGGTGTCGGCGAGGCTGCTCGCGACTCGAAGCTCATCGAGGGCGCGATCAAGGACCTCACCGCGATCACCGGCCAGAAGCCGCTGGTGAACAAGGCGAAGAAGTCGATCGCTCAGTTCAAGCTGCGCGAGGGCATGCCGATCGGCGCCCACGTCACGCTCCGTGGTGACCGGATGTGGGAGTTCCTCGACCGCCTCCTGTCGCTCGCCCTGCCGCGTATCCGGGACTTCCGTGGTCTCAACGGCAACCAGTTCGACGGCCGCGGCAACTACACCTTCGGTCTGACCGAGCAGGTCATGTTCCACGAGATCGACCAGGACAAGATCGACCGCTCGCGCGGTATGGACATCACCCTGGTGACCACGGCCACCAACGACGACCAGGGTCGCGCGCTGCTCAAGGCGCTCGGCTTCCCGTTCAAGGAGAACTGACATGGCGAAGACCGCGCTCAAGGTCAAGGCCGCGCGCAAGCCGAAGTACGCCGTTCGCGCCTACACCCGCTGCCAGCGGTGTGGCCGCCCGAAGGCCGTCTTCCGGAAGTTCGGCCTGTGCCGTATCTGCCTGCGTGAGATGGCCCACCGTGGCGAACTCCCCGGCGTGACCAAGTCCAGCTGGTGACAGCCACCAACTAGTCAAAGCAGGTCGCGGACGCCTTCGTGCGACGCGAAACCACTTCGAGAAAGAACACATCATGACGATGACTGACCCCATCGCAGACATGCTCACGCGTCTGCGTAACGCCAATCAGGCGTACCACGACTCGGTGTCGATGCCGCACAGCAAGATCAAGCAGGGCGTCGCCGAGATCCTCAAGCAGGAGGGCTACATCTCCTCGTTCGAGGTGCAGGAGCCCGGTGAGGGCGAGGTCTCCAAGACCCTCACCATCACCCTCAAGTACGGCCGCAACCGTGAGCGCTCGCTCGCCGGTGTGCGCCGCATCAGCAAGCCCGGTCTCCGGGTGTACGCCAAGCACTCGGGTCTCCCGCGCGTGCTCGGTGGCCTCGGCGTGGCGATCATCTCCACGAGCCAGGGCCTGCTGACCGACCGTCAGGCCAACCAGAAGGGCGTGGGCGGCGAAGTCCTCGCCTACGTCTGGTAATCGGGAAGGAGAAGAAGACATGTCTCGTATTGGCAAGCTTCCCGTCCCGGTCCCGGGCAACGTGGACGTTCAGATCGATGGTCAGAGCGTGACCGTCAAGGGCCCCAAGGGCTCGCTGACGCACGTCGTGGCCGAGCCCATCACCGTCGAGAAGGGCGAGGGCGTCCTGGACGTCAAGCGTCCCGACGACGAGCGCACCTCGAAGGCTCTTCACGGCCTCTCGCGCACCCTGATCAGCAACATGGTCGTCGGTGTCACCGAGGGTTACGAGAAGAAGCTCGAGATCGTCGGCGTTGGTTACCGTGTCCTGTCCAAGGGCCCGACCCAGCTGGAGTTCCAGCTCGGCTACAGCCACCCGATCATCTTCGACGCCCCCGAGGGCATCACCTTCACCGTCGAGGGCCCGACCAAGCTCGGTGTCGTCGGCATCGACAAGCAGCAGGTCGGCGAGGTCGCGGCCAACATCCGCAAGCTGCGCAAGCCCGAGCCCTACAAGGGCAAGGGTGTTCGCTACGCCGGCGAGAACGTCCGCCGCAAGGTCGGAAAGGCTGGTAAGTGACGATGGCCATCTCGCTGTCCAACAACAAGCACACCGCTGCTCGGGTCAAGGCGCGCCTCAAGCGCCAGGTCCGTGGCCGCAAGAAGGTCTCCGGTACTGCCGAGCGTCCGCGCCTGGTCGTCACCCGTTCGGCCAAGCACATCACCGCTCAGGTCGTCGACGACCTGGTCGGCAAGACCCTGGTGTCCGCGTCCACCCTCGAGGCCGATCTGCGTGCCAACGACGGTGACAAGACGGCCAAGGCGAAGACGGTCGGCCAGCTCGTTGCCGAGCGCGCCAAGGCCGCTGGTATCGACGGTGTCGTCTTCGACCGCGCCGGCAACAAGTACACCGGTCGCGTTGCGGCCCTGGCTGATGGCGCCCGCGAGGGCGGCCTCCAGTTCTGATCGGGAAAGAGGATTAGTCTGATGAGCGCAACCGCTCCCCAGCGCGGCGACCGCCGCGACGGTCGCGGCCGTGGTCGCGACGATCGTCGTGGAGGCCAGGCCGAGAAGAGCACCTACATCGAGCGCGTCGTCGCGATCAACCGTGTCGCCAAGGTCGTGAAGGGTGGTCGTCGCTTCAGCTTCACCGCCCTCGTGATCGTCGGTGACGGCGACGGCATGGTCGGCGTCGGCTACGGCAAGGCGAAGGAGGTGCCGGCCGCGATCGCCAAGGGTGTTGAAGAGGCCAAGAAGCACTTCTTCCGCGTCCCGCGTATCGGCGGCACCATCCCTCACCCGGTCCAGGGTGAGAAGGCTGCTGGCGTCGTCCTGCTCCGTCCCGCCGCTCCCGGTACCGGTGTGATCGCCGGTGGTCCGGTGCGCGCGGTCCTGGAGTGCGTCGGCATCCACGACGTGCTGAGCAAGTCGCTCGGTTCGTCCAACCAGATCAACATCGTCCACGCGACGGTCGAGGCGCTGCGTCAGCTCGAGCAGCCCGAGGCCGTGGCCTCGCGTCGTGGTCTCACGGTCGAGGAGGTCGCCCCGGCGGCTCTGCTCAAGGCCCGTGAGGCTGCTGCCGCCGAGGCTGCTGCGGCTCCGGCCGCCGACAAGGCCGAGGTGAGCGCGTAATGGCTCAGCTCAAGGTTCGCCAGAACAAGGGCCTCGTCGGTCTCAAGCAGAACCAGCGCGAGACCCTGCGTACGCTCGGTCTCAAGCGGATCGGCGACGTGGTCATCAAGGAAGACCGCCCGGAGATCCGTGGCATGGTCAACACCGTCCGTCACCTGGTGACGGTCGAGGAGGTCGACTGATCATGGGTGACAACAGCCCGCTGAAGCTCCACCACCTTCGCCCCGCCCCGGGTTCCAAGACCGCCAAGACCCGTGTGGGTCGTGGTGAGGGATCCAAGGGTAAGACCGCTGGTCGCGGTACCAAGGGTACGAAGGCCCGCTACCAGGTTCCCGTCGCCTTCGAGGGTGGCCAGATGCCGATTCACATGCGTCTGCCCAAGCTCAAGGGCTTCAAGAACCCCTTCAAGGTGACCTTCCAGGTCATCAACCTCGACCGCCTCAGCGAGGCCTTCCCCGAGGGTGGCACCGTTGCTGTGTCCGACCTCGTGGCCAAGGGCCTGGTTCGCAAGAACGAGGTCGTCAAGGTTCTCGGCACCGGCGAGATCACGGTGAAGATCGATCTCACCGTCGACGCCGCCTCGGCTTCGGCCAAGGAGAAGATCGAGGCCGCTGGCGGCTCGATCACCCTCTCCTGAGGTAACTGTTTCATCAAGAACGCGGTCAGGGCCGCCCAGCGCATGGTAGACACCATTCGTCGTACGGGCACCCTGGCCGCGTTCTTGCTTCCCTGGCCCTGTTAGGCTGCCCCGGGCGACTTTCTGCCCCATTGGCTTGCTCCACTGTCGAGAAGAGGACCCCACGTGCTAGGCGCGTTCGCGAACGCCTTCCGAACCCCGGACCTGCGTCGCAAGTTGCTTTTCGTGTTGTTGATCATCGTGATCTTCCGGGCGGGCTCCCAGATCCCCGCCCCGGGCGTGAATGTCGGCAACGTCGAGTCCTGCATCAATCTCACCAAGGAAGGGTCGGGGGCCGGGCTGTACAACCTGGTCAATCTCTTCTCTGGTGGAGCCCTGCTTCAGCTGACGATCTTCGCGCTGGGGATCATGCCGTACATCACGGCCAGCATCATTCTCCAGCTGCTCGTCGTGGTGATTCCGCGACTGGAGCGGCTCAAGGAGGAGGGCCAGTCCGGTCAGGCGAAGATCACGCAGTACACCCGGTACCTGACGCTCGGCCTCGCGCTGCTCCAGGCGACCGGCATCGTGGCGCTGGCCCGCTCGGGCAACCTGCTGCAGTGCAACAAGGATCTGCTCTACGACAACGGCACTGGCACCTTCCTGGTGATGGTCGTGACGATGACCGCCGGCACCGCGGTGATCATGTGGCTCGGTGAGCAGATCACGGAGCGTGGCATCGGCAACGGCATGTCGATCCTGATCTTCACCCAGGTCATCGCGACCTTCCCGTCGACCATGTGGGCGACCAAGCAGCAGCACGGCTGGTGGACGTTCTGCATCGTGCTGGCGATCGGTCTGGCGCTGGTCGCGGCTGTCATCTTCATCGAGCAGGCGCAGCGCCGGATCCCGGTGCAGTACGCCCGTCGCATGGTGGGCCGCAAGATGTTCGGCGGCTCCTCGACGTACATTCCTCTGAAGGTCAACCAGGCCGGTGTCATCCCGGTGATCTTCGCGTCCTCGCTGCTCTATCTGCCGGCGATGGCGGCCCAGTTCCAGTCCGGCAACAAGAACCCTCCGGCCTGGGTCGACTGGATCAACACCTACTTCGTGAAGGGTGACCACCCGCTTTACATGGCGGCGTTCTTCCTCCTGATCGTCTTCTTCACCTATTTCTATGTCTCCATCACCTTCAACCCGAAGGAAGTGGCGGACAACATGAAGAAGTACGGCGGCTTCATTCCCGGTATCCGTGCGGGCAAGCCGACCGAGGACTACCTGTCCTACGTCCTGTCCCGCATCACCCTCCCGGGCGCGCTCTACCTCGGTCTGATCGCGCTGATCCCGCTGATCGCGCTGGCCCTGATCAATGCCAACAGCAACTTCCCGTTCGGTGGTACGTCGATCCTCATCATGGTCGGCGTTGCACTAGACACGGTGAAGCAGATCGAGAGCCAGCTACAGCAACGCAACTACGAAGGATTCCTCCACTGATGAGGCTGATCATCATGGGCCCCCCTGGGGCCGGCAAGGGCACTCAGGCGAAGTTCATCGCCGAGCGCTACGGCATTCCGGCGATCTCGACCGGTGACATCTTCCGGGCCAACGTGTCCGCGGGGACGCCGCTCGGGCTGGAGGCCAAGAAGTTCATGGACAAGGGCGAGTACGTGCCCGACGCCGTGACGAACTCGATGGTCGCCGACCGTCTGACGCACGCCGACGCCGCAGAGGGCTTCCTCCTCGACGGCTACCCGCGCACCTTGGCCCAGGTCGAGGAGCTCGACGGGATGCTGGCTCCGGCCGGCCACCAGCTGGACGCCGTCCTGTGCCTGACGGTCGACCGCGACTCCGTGGTCGAGCGCCTGCTCGCCCGGGCCCAGACCGAGGGTCGCGCCGACGACACCGAAGAGGTCATCCGGCACCGCCAGGAGGTCTACGCCGAGCAGACCGCTCCGCTGATCGAGGTCTACGGCAGCCGTGGCCTCGTGGTGGAGGTCGACGGTCTCGGCGAGGTCGCCGAGGTCACCGAGCGCGTCCTCGGCGCGCTCGCCCAGCGCACGGCCTGATGTTCGGTCGGGTTCAGCTCAAGTCGCCTGACCAGCTCGCCCTGATGCGGCGAGCTGGTCTGGTGGTGGGGGAGACCCTCGAGCTGCTGCGGTCCTCGGTGCGCCCCGGGGTCACGCCGAAGGAGCTCGACGCCATCGCGGAGGACTCGATCCGCTCGCGAGGCGCCACGCCGAACTTCCTCGGGTACTACGGATTCCCTGCCACGATCTGCACGTCGGTCAACGACGCGGTCGTGCACGGCATCCCCGGCGACGTACCGCTGGTCGAGGGAGACGTGATCTCCATCGACTGCGGCGCGATCGTGGAGGGCTGGCACGGCGACTCCGCCATCACCGTCCCGGTCGGCCCCGTCACCGACGAGGTCACCGAGCTGATGCGGGTCACCGAGGAGTCGATGTGGGCCGGCATCGCCGCGGCTCGGCTCGGCGGTCGGGTCACCGACATCTCCCATGCGGTGGAGAGCTACATCCGGGCCCAGCCCGGGGGAGAGCGCTACGGCATCCTGGAGGACTACTTCGGGCACGGGATCGGCACCGAGATGCACATGGACCCCGACGTGCCGAACTACGGCAAGCCGGGACGCGGTCCGAAGCTGCAGCGCGGCATCGCGCTGTGCTGTGAGCCGATGGTCACCTTGGGCACCAAGGAGACCCACGAGCTCGACGACGACTGGACCGTCAAGACCAACGACGGCTCCTGGGCGGCTCACTTCGAGCACGCCTTCGCCCTCACCAACGACGGTGTCTGGGTGCTGACCGCCCTCGACGGCGGCCGCGCCAAGCTCGCGGAGCTCGGCGTGCCGTACGGCGGCCAGGACTGAGCCAGGCAACGTAGCCACCACCAGCGAACCGGGGGAAGAACACGACTGTGTCGTGATCTTCCCCCGGTTCGCGTTGTGGGTGGTGAGGCCTGACGGTCAGTCGATCTTGCCGATCGGCTCGCGCTTCTCGGCCTGGAAGGCGTCCTCGGCACGGCCGAGCGCCCAGTACGCCGAGATGGAGAGAGCCTCACGCGGGATCTCGCGCTCGCGCATGACCGCCCGGACGGCCTTGATCGCGCCGCGCTCGCCGTGGGCGAAGACCTGCGCATCGGCGGGCCACTGCGCCTCGGCGGCGGCGCGGGCCAGGAAGTCGACGTCGGCGGTGTCGGTGTTGAGCAGCCACCGCACCTCGACGCTGTGGGCGCCGGAGAGGTCGATCTCGTCGACCGGGTCGTGGATCTCGATCAGGGCCAGACCCGGCGTACCGGGCCGGACCCGCTCAAGCGCGGCCGAGATCGCCGGCAGTGCCGACAGGTCGCCGACGAAGAGGTGGAACGGCGCCTGGGCCGAGGGGCCGTAGGCGCCACCGGGGCCGGTGGCCGAGATGACGTCGCCGGGCTGGGCCGCGGCCGCCCACGGGCCGGCGAGGCCCTCGTCGCCGTGGATCACGAAGTCCACGGCGAGAGTTCCCGCGGCGCGGTCGACCGCGCGCACGGAGTAGGTCCGCACCCGCGGCGCCTGGTCGGCCGGCAGCTCGGCGCGCAGTGCACGGACGTCGTACGGCGGGGTGAGCCCCAGGCTGGGGTCGATGAAGATCAGCTTGAGGTAGCGGTCGGTGATGCCGTCGTCAGGGAACTCGCTGATCGTGTCGGCGCTGAACGTGAGCCGCACCATGTGGGGGCTGACACGCTCGCTGCTGACCACGGTGAGCAGGTGCTGAGGCTTGGCGGGACGGTCGGGGAGGGCCATGAGACTCCTTCGGGCAGGCAGAGGACATCAGTGTGTCAGGGGAGGGGGCTATCCCTGTAGGTAAGCCTTCCCTTACCATCATCATATGATTCATTCGACCGAGTCACGGCCCGTCCTCGTGACGGGCGCCGCCTCCGGGATCGGCCGAGCGATCGTACTTCGCCTCGCTATGCAGGGCCGGAGCGTCGCTCTCTTCGACCTCAACCCCACCGCCCTCTCCGACGTCGCCCGTCGTGCCCGCGCGGAGGGCGCCGCCGACGTGGTCACGCACACCGTCGACGTCAGCGACGCGGCCGCGATGGCCGCCGCCCTCGACGCCACCACCGCTGCCCTCGGGCCGCTCGCCGGACTGGTCTCGGCCGCGGGGATCCTCGAGCCCGGGGGACTCGCCGAGGTCACCGCCGCCTCCTGGGAGCGCCACCTCGCGGTCAACACCACCGGCGTCCTGCACCTGCTCCAGCACGGTGCCCCCGCCCTGGTCGACGGCGGTGCCGTCGTCGTGATCAGCTCCAACGCGGCCCGGGTGCCGCGCACCGGGATGCTCGCCTACGCCGCCTCCAAGGCCGCCACCTCGGCCCTGGCCCGCTGCGCCGGCCTGGAGCTGGCCGCCCGCGGCATCCGCTGCAACGTCGTCGAGCCCGGCTCGACCGACACTGCGATGCAGCGCGACCTGTGGCCCGACGCCGAGGTCGGCCGCGCCGCCGCTCTGGGCGGCACCCCCGCGGAGTACCGCGTCGGCATCCCGCTGGGCCGGATCGCCGACCCCGACGACGTCGCCGAGGTGGCGCTCTTCCTGCTCTCCGACGCCGCCCGCCACGTCACCCTGCAGCAGCTCTTCGTCGATGGAGGTGCGTCGCTGTGACCGAGCTCCTCGAGGCAGGCCTGACCAGCCTCACCCAGTACGCCGGCACCACCGTGCTCCTGGCCAACGGCGAGGAGACCTTCAGTGGCGAGATCCTCGCCAGCGGTCCGCCGGCCGAGATCGTGCCCACCCTGCGAGGCACCGAGCGTGCCGTCGTGGTGCTGCCGTTCTCACCTGACGAGCCGGCGATCGCGCACCGGGTCCGCCGCAGTGACACCGTGGTGCCGAAGGTCACCGACCGCGCCCGCAGCCATCGCGTCGAGGAGGAGCCGTCCGCGTCGACGTACGCCATCCGCGTCGCCGACGCCCTGGAGCGGATCGAGCGCGGCGAGCTGGACAAGGTGGTGCTGGGCCGCGGCCTGCGGATCACCTCGACCCCGGCCTGGGAGCCCGAGGAGCTGCTCGCGCGGCTGCTGGCCACCCGGCCGGGACGCTACGTCTTCTCGGTGCCGACCCCGCACGGCACCCTGCTCGGGGCCAGCCCGGAGCTGCTGGTGCGGCGCCGGGGCACCCGGGTCGAGAGCCTGCCGCTGGCCGGCTCGCTGCCCCGCGTCGACGACCCGCGTGAGGACGCCGAGCGCTCCGCCCAGCTGCAGCGCTCCACCAAGGACCTGGCCGAGCACCGCTACGTGGTCGACCAGATCGTCGGTGCGCTGGCCGACGTCGCCGAGCAGACCGCCGCTCCGGCCGAACCGGTGCTGGTCTCCACCGACACGCTGTGGCACCTGGCCACCCCGATCGAGGCCACCCTGGGTGACACCGGACTCTCCGCCCTCGACCTGGCGCTCCTGCTGCACCCCACGCCCGCGATGGGTGGGGTCCCGTCCGCGGCCGCGCTGGCCGCGATCGCCGAGATCGAACGCGACTCCCGGGGCCCGCTGACCGGGGCGGTCGGCTGGGTCGACGCCCACGGCGACGGCGAGTTCGCGCTGGCCATCCGGGCCGGGGTGCTGCACGAGGAGACCTTCAGGCTCTTCGCCGGAGCCGGCATCGTCGAAGGCTCCGTGCCGAGCGCCGAGGTGGTCGAGACCGGCGCCAAGCTGGCCACGATGCTGCGGGTGGTGGGGCTGGCATGAGGTCCCCGATGCACCAGGTGCGGTCCATCCCCGCCGACACCGCCCAGCAGTACCGCGACGCCGGCCTGTGGACCGGCGAGACCTTCGCCGACTTCGTCACCGGCAGGACCACGCAGTTCGCCGAGCGTCGAGCCGTGGTGGCGACCTCGGCCACCGGCGAGCCGATCCGTTGGTCGTACGCCGATCTCGGCACCGCCGCCTCCCAGGCCGCGGCCCGACTGCGCGCGGTCGGGGTCGAGCCCGGCGACCGGGTCGTGGTGGCGCTGCCCAACATCGGTGAGTTCGTCGCCGTGGTGCTCGGACTGTTCCGGCTCGGGGCGCTGCCGATCTTCGGGCTGCCGACCCACCGCGAGCTGGAGCTGAGCCAGTTCTGCGAGATCGCCGACGCCGCTGCGCTGGTGGTCGCCACCGAGCCGGGCGGGGCCGACTGGGCAGGCGTCCATGCGGCTACCGCTGCCCGCCTGGCCGGGGAGCCGCCGGTGCTGGTCGACGTGGCTGAGTGGGCGCCGCTGGTCGGGGAGGAGGCAGGCGGCGATGTCGCTGTCGCCCCAGAGGCGCTGAGCGCCGACGCCGGCCGCGCCGCCCACGAGGTCGGCTTCCTGCAGCTCTCGGGCGGCACCACCGGGATCTCGAAGCTGATCCCGCGTACCGCCGACGACTACCTGTACTCGGTCCGGGCCAGCGTCGAGATCTGCGGCGTCACCGCCGAGACCGTGATGCTGGTCTGCCTGCCCGCGGCGCACAACTTCGCGATGAGCTCACCGGGCGTGCTCGGAGTGCTGCACGCCGGCGGCACCGTGGTGCTGGCCCGCGACCCCAGCCCCGGCACCGCGTTCCGGCTGATCGAGGCCGAGCGGGTCACGATGGCATCGCTGGTGCCGCCACTGGCCCAGGCCTGGATCTCGGCGGCCAAGCGGCGCCGCCCCGACGTGTCGAGCCTGGAGCTGATCCAGGTCGGCGGCGCCCGGCTGGCCGACACCGTCGCGGCCGAGGTCGGCCCCGTCCTCGGTGCCGGGCTGCAGCAGGTCTTCGGCATGGCCGAGGGGCTGGTCAACTACACCCGGCTGGACGACTCCGCCGACTTGATCACGACCACCCAGGGCCGCCCGATCAGCGCCTTCGACGAGATCCGTGTGGTCGACGCCGAGGACCGTGCGGTGCCGGTCGGGACCGAGGGCTCCCTGCTCACCCGGGGGCCGTACACGATCCGGGGCTACTACGGCTCCCCGCAGGCCGACGCCGACTCCTTCACCGCCGAGGGCTTCTACCGCACCGGCGACCTGGTCCGGCAGCTGCCCAGCGGGCACCTGATCGTGACCGGCCGGGACAAGGACCAGATCAACAGGGCGGGGGAGAAGATCGCCACCGACGAGCTCGAAGGGCTCGCCCTGGCGCACCCCGCGGTGCTGGACGCGGTCGCGGTCGGCGTACCCGACCCGTATCTGGGGGAGCGGATCGCCCTCGTCGTCCGGCTCGAGCCCGGCGCTGTGCCGCCGGACCTGCGGGCCCACCTCGCCGCCGCCGGCCTGGCCAGCCACAAGAGCCCCGACGACGTCGTCGTGCTCGACACCTTCCCCGCCACCCACGTCGGCAAGAACAGCCGACGCGAACTCCGCCGACTGCTCGTCACCGACCTCGCCACTGGAGCCTCCCGATGACCCTGCCCGACCTCGTCGACTACGCCGTCCCGACCACGCTGCCCGAGTCGAAGGCGCCGTGGCGCTTCGACCCGTCGCGCGCTGCGGTGCTGGTGCACGACCTGCAGCACTACTTCCTGCGCCCCTTCGCCCCCGGAACCCCGGTGATGAGCGCGGCGCTGGCCAACACCGCCGCGCTGCTGAGCGCGGCCCGGGCCGCCGGTGTCCCGGTGTTCTACACCGCGCAGACCGGCGAGCCGAGCGAGATCGTGCGTGGTCTCCAGGGCGAGCTGTGGGGTCCGGGGATGCAGCCGATCGCCGAGCACACCACGATCGTGCCCGAGGTGGCGCCGGCCGAGGGCGACACCGTCCTGGTCAAGCACCGCTACAGCGCCTTCGCCCACTCCGACCTGGCTGACCGGCTCGCCGCGGCGGGCCGCGACCAGCTGGTGATCACCGGCGTCTACGCCCACATCGGGGTCACGGCGACCGCGTTCGACGCCTTCCAGCGTGAGGTCCGGCCGTTCGTGCTGGCCGACGCGGTGGCCGACTTCTCCGCCGAGGCGCACGAGCGGGCCCTGGCCCAGGTCGCCAGCTGCATGGGTGTGGTCGCCACCACGGCCGAGGTGCTGGCGGCGTTCGAGGCCGAGTCCGAGCCGGAGGTGGGCGAGGCCGAGGGCTTCGAGGGGGTGCTGCGTCGCTCCCTGGACGAGCTCCTGCCCGCCGACGTCGTCGAGGCGGCGTACGCCGATCCCGGCGCGGACCTCTTCGAGCTGGGCCTGGACTCGATCCGCGCCTTCGACCTCCTCGACGCGCTGGCCGAGATCGGTGTGGACGTCGACTTCGGGGAGTTCGCCCGCTCGGCGAGCCTGACGTTCCTGCGCGACGCGTCGACGGTGGCCGTCTGATCGTGGAGCAGCACGACTGGGTGCCCTTGACCTCGGCACAGCGGGGGCTCTTCTTCGCCCACCAGCTCGACCCGACCAACCCGTGCTACACCACCGCCGAGGTGGTCGAGCTCGACGGGCGGATCGAGCCGGCTCGGCTGGAGGCCGCGCTGCTGGCGGCGTACGACGAGTTCGAACAGCTCCGGGCCGAGTTCGCGCTGCGCGTCGACGGCCCCGTCCAGCGGGTGCGGCCCTCGGCCGGCGTACGGCTGGAGGTGACCGAGGTCGCCGGCCCGGCCGAGGCCGAGGAGACGATCGCGACGCTGCTGGCCCGCCCCCTCGACCTGAGCGGCGGTGAGACGATGCGGGCGGTGCTGGTGCGTCTGCCCGAGGTGGACTGGCTGGTCCATGCTGCCCACCACGTCCTGCTCGACGGGTACGGCGTCCAGCAGCTGCTCCGCCGGGTGGCCGAGCACGTCGGGGGCGCCCCGAAGCCGCTCAGCACCGTGACGCTGGCCGAGCTGGTGGCTGCTGACGCCGAGGTCGCCGCGACGCTCCGTGCGGGCGACGTGTGGGAGGAGCGGCTGGCGAGCTACGAGGGGCCGGCGTCCCTGGCCGGTCACGCCGCGGCGCCCGCCCCGGCAGCGGTGCGGACCGCGATCGACGTACCCGCGGCGGTGCAGCAGGCCCTGGTCTCCGGCGCGAAGCGGCTGGGGGTGCCGTGGGCCGACCTGTTCACCACCGCGGTCGGGGCCTACCTGGCGCGGATGACCTCCCAGCCCGCCATCCGGATCGGGCTGCCGCTGATGAACCGGATCGTGCCCGGGGTCGGTGCGCTGCCGGCGGCTCGGACGGTCTGCACCGCGATGAACGTCGTGCCGATCACCGTCCCCGGCCAGGGCACCGTCGCTGAGGCGCTGGCTGCCACCGCCGCCGAGCAGGCCGCGATCAGGACCGCGCCGTTCACCCGTCAGGAGGACCTGGCCCGACGTCTGGGTGGCCGCGGTCAGCTCTTCGGGGCGCAGGTCAACGTGATCCCGTTCGACCTGGAGCTACGGCTGGGCGAGGTGACCGGGGTGGTCCGCAACCTCACCGCGGGACCGGTCGAGGACGTCACCGTCGGTCTGCGAGGGGTGCCCGGACGGGGCCGTGCGGTGCGCCTGGAGGTCGACGCCAACCCGGCGCTCTACCCGCGCGCCGAGGTCGAGGCGCACCTGCCGCGGCTGGTCACCTGGCTGGGCCGGTGGGCCGCCGCCGAGCCGGAGACCGCGATCGCCGACCTGAGCCTGATCGACGAGGCCGAGCACCGGCTCGTCACCGAGACCTTCAACGCCACCGCGCACGAGCGCGACGTGGCGACCCTGGGGCGCCGCTTCGCCGACGCGGTGGCGGCCTACCCCGACGCGGTCGCCCTGCGCTGCGACGGTGCGAGCCGCACCTATGCCGACCTCGACGCCCGGGCACGCCTGATCGCCGGCGGGCTGGTGGCGGCGGGGGTGCGGGCCGGGGACGTGGTCGGCGTACGCCTCGAACGCTCGTTCGCGCTCTATGAGGCGCTGCACGCCGTGATCCTGCTCGGGGCGGTGTATCTGCCGATCGACCCGGACCTGCCCGAGGAGCGGACCGCGATGATGCTGGCCGACGCCGCCGTCACCGTCCTGGTCGACGACGTCGAGCGGTTCGTCGCCGCCGGCCTGGACGCGGGGCCGTGGAGCGGGGTCTTCGACGACGTCGATGCCAGTGCCTACCTACTCTTCACCTCCGGCTCGACCGGGCGGCCCAAGGGGGTCCTGGTCGGCCACCGGGCGATCGACAACCGGCTGGCCTGGATGCAGCACGAGCTGCCGTTGAGCGTGGGCGACCGGGTGCTGCACAAGACCCCGATCTCCTTCGACGTCTCGGTCTGGGAGCTGTTCTGGCCGCTTCAGGTCGGTGCCTGCGTCGAGATCGCTCCGCCCGGCGCGCACCGCGATCCGCGGGCGCTGGCCCGGCTGCTCGACGGGATCGCGGTGGCGCACTTCGTGCCCTCGATGCTGCGCGCGTTCCTGGGCGACCGGCTGGCCCGTGAGACGGTCGCCGCCTCGGCTGCGGCCGGACGGGGGCTGCGGCACCTGGTCACGTCGGGTGAGGCACTCACCCCGGACCTGGTCGCCGGGGCGGTGCAGTGGCTGGGCACCGCGCCGGTCAACCTGTACGGCCCCACCGAGGCCGCCGTGGACGTCACGGTGTGGCGCAGCACGCCCGACGACGAGGTGGTGCCGATCGGCGTACCGATCTGGAACACGACCTGCTTCGTCCTCGATGCCGACCTGCGGCCCCTGCCGGTCGGTGCCGTCGGCGAGCTCTGGCTCGGCGGCGTCCAGCTCGCTCACGGGTACGTCGGTCGCGACGACCTGACCGCCGAGCGGTTCGTCTCCACGCCGTTCGGTCGGCTCTATCGCACCGGCGACCTGGCCGCGTGGCGGTTCGACGGGGCGCTGCGCTACCTCGGGCGCACCGACGACCAGGTCAAGGTCCGCGGTCAGCGCGTCGAGCTCGGCGAGATCGAGGCGGTCGTCTCCGCCCAGCCCGGCGTCGAGGGTGCCGTCGCCGGGGTGATCGCCGACCGGCTGGTCTGCTGGTTGCACGGGGACGTCGACCTGGCCGTACTCAAGACGGCGGTGGCTGCGACGCTGCCCGCGGCGTGGGTGCCGACACGGTGGATCCCGGTGCCCGAGATCCCGGTCGGGACCAGCGGCAAGGCCGATCGACGGACGCTCGCGGCCCGCACCCCGGCCACCGACGCGGGGGAGTCGGAGGGGGGTGGCGTACCGCCGCAGAGCCTGGTCGAGGAACGCCTCGCGGCGTTGATCGGGCAGTGCCTGGAGGTGGCGTCGGTCGGCCGTGACGACGACTTCTTCGAGCTCGGTGGTGACTCGCTGGCGGTGCTGGCGCTGCTGGCTGCGATCGAGGAGGAGTGGGGGATCGACCTGGAGCTCGCCAGCGTCTTCGCTGCGCCGAGCCCTGCCGACCTCGCGGTGCTGGTGGAGTCGGCGCTGCGGCCCGGGGCTGCCGCCGGGACCGGGTCCGGGTTCGACGACCTGCTCACGCTGCGGCCCGGCCGTGCCGGGGTGGCGCCGCTGGTGCTGCTCCCGCCGGCCGGTGGGCTGGGGTGGTGCTACGCGGGGCTGCTGCGCCACCTGCCGCGGGACCTGCCGGTCCTCACCGTCCAGGCGCCCGGCCTGGCCGACGGCTCCCCGGAGCCGGTCGAATCCCTGACCGCGCTCGCCGCCCGGCAGTGGGTGACGATCCGCTCCGTCGTCGGGGACGGGGCCTTCCACGTCGCGGGCTGGTCCCTGGGCGGGATGGCCGCCCACGCCGTAGCGACCCTGGCCCGGGCCGCGGGCCAGCAGGTCGGCGAGGTCGTGCTGCTCGACGCCTACCCGTCCGACCAGTGGCAGGGGCTGCCCGAGCCGACCGAGGCCGACGCCCTGCTCGGGCTGCTCCGCCTCGGCGCGGCGTCGGTTCCCGAGGGCACCGTGCTCACCCGCGACCGGGTCGCGCAGGCCCTGCGCGAGTCCGGCAGTGCCCTGGCCTCGCTCCCGGAGAAGGTGATCGACGGCTGCATCGCGTCAGTGCTGGAGGCCGCCCGCCTCGTCCGTACGCCGTCACCGGGCGTCCTGGCCGGCTCGGCGACCCTGGTCGTGGCCACCGCGCCCCGCCCCGAGACCTGGGTCGACCCTGCCGGGTGGGACCCGCTGGTCGCAGGCGATCTGGGCCGGTTCGACGTGCCCTGTGGGCACGGCGAGCTGGTCCGCCGTGCCGAGGTGGGGGAGATGCTGGCGCGGCTGCTGGAGCCGTGGCTGGCACCATGTGAGGCGTGAAACCGCCGGTCATCCGCTTCGACGAGGTCCCGCCGTCCTGGGTCGCCCAGACCCAGGAGGCGGGGCCCTCGCATCTCCCGACCTGGGCCGCCGGGCTCGAGGCCTGGGAACGGGAGCGGTTCGCCCGCCATCGCACCGCCGAGGCGCGCGCTGCCTACGTCTTCGCCCACGAGCTCGCCCGCGCCTGTCTGGCGGAGCTGGCCGGGGAGCCGGTCGCGTTCGCCCAGCGGTGCGCGGGCTGCGGCGGGACCGACCACGGCGCGCCGTACGTGCCGGGCCGCGAGGATCTCCACGTCAGCCTGAGCCACTCGCACCGGTTCGTGGCTGCGATGGCCGCGTCGCGACCGTGCGGGATCGACGTACAGCAGATCGGGCGGGTGCCGGATCGGGCGCTGACCGGCCGGGAGCGCTCGCACGCCGGGGACGACCGGGCCCGCAGTCGGCTGTGGGCCCGCAAGGAGGCGTTGATCAAGGCCGGCGTTGCGACCCTGGACGACCTGGGCACGCTGGACGTGCTCGATCCTGATCCGCGGGTGCACGACCGGACCTTCGAGGACACGGCGTGGGCTGGTCAGGTCGTCGGCGCCTGGGTGCTGCTGGCCTAGCCTCAGTGCGTCCATGCGGGGTCCTTCCGGGAGAAGGCGACGGTGCCGTCGGCGGTGACCTGGTAGGTCGTGGTGGGGTCGTGGGCGTGGTGGTGACACCTGTTGCAGAGCAGGAGGGCGTTGGCCAGGTCGGTGGGGCCGCCGGTAAGCCAGCCGGCGTCGTGGTGGGCTTCGCAGTAGGACGCGGGCCTGGTGCAGCCCTGGCCCTGGCAGGACGTATGTCGTAGCCGTAGTGCCCGCACCTGGGCGGGGCTGAAGAGCCGGGTGCGGCGCCCCAGGTCAAGGACCTCCCCTTTCGTCCCGAGGACTGCGGGGATCAGGTCGTGGGTGCACGCCAGACGCCGTGCCTCGGTGGCACTGATCAGGTCTTCGCCGGTAGGGGCCTGCACGATCGCAGCGCCCAGCCCGGACCGCAGGTGGTCCAGGGAGACGGTGATGAACAGGGTCGCCGCAGTGGTGCCGTGGACCGGTAGCCGGTCCATCGGGATCCGCGAAAGCAACTCCACGAACGCATGACCCAGTTTGTGTGGGGCCGGCATCGCCCACCACGGCCGTGGTGAGATGGTGGCCTCTCCGGACTCAGG
>NZ_JASLGR010000058.1 GCF_030150155.1 Nocardioides sp. | reverse complement strand
CCGGCGTCCTGGTGCTGGCCCTCGCCCGCGAAGGCGATCGACAGCGTCTCGCCCTTGGCGTGCTCGCCGAGCAGGTAGACCGCGGGGTACTTCATGGTCACCTTCGAGCCGATGTTGCCGTCGACCCACTCCATGGTCGCGCCGGCCTCACAGGTGGCCCGCTTGGTCACGAGGTTGTAGACGTTGTTCGACCAGTTCTGGATGGTCGTATAGCGGCAGCGAGCGCCCTTCTTCACGATGATCTCCACGACCGCGGAGTGCAGCGAGTCGGAGGAGTAGATCGGCGCCGTGCAGCCCTCGACGTAGTGGATGTAGGAGCCCTCGTCGGCGATGATCAGCGTCCGCTCGAACTGGCCCATGTTCTCGGTGTTGATCCGGAAGTAGGCCTGGAGCGGGATGTCGACGTGGACGCCCTTGGGCACGTAGATGAAGGAGCCGCCGGACCACACCGAGGTGTTCAGCGCGGAGAACTTGTTGTCGCCGACCGGGATGACGGTGGCGAAGTGCTCCTTGAAGATCTCCTCGTGCTCACGCAGCGCGGTGTCGGTGTCGACGAAGATGACGCCCTTCTCCTCCAGGTCCTCACGGATCTGGTGGTAGACGACCTCGGACTCGTACTGCGCGGCGACACCGGCCACGAGGCGCTGCTTCTCCGCCTCCGGGATGCCGAGCTTGTCGTAGGTGTTCTTGATGTCCTCGGGGAGCTCCTCCCATGAGGTCGCCTGCTTCTCGGTGGAGCGGACGAAGTACTTGATGTTGTCGAAGTCGATCCCCGACAGGTCCGAGCCCCACGTCGGCATCGGCTTGCGGTCGAAGAGCTTGAGGCCCTTCATCCGCAGGTCGAGCATCCACTGCGGCTCGGACTTCTTCGAGCTGATGTCGCGGACGACGTCCTCGTTGAGGCCACGCTTGGCGTTGGCGCCGACGTCGTTCTTGTCCGCCCAGCCGAACTCGTAGCGCCCGATGCCCTCGAGTTCGGGGTTGAGCTCTTCAATCCGGTTATCAACCGAGGTCATGACGTGACCTGCACTTTCTTGTCGGAAGACTGTTGCGGGTTCGGGATGCACGTGGTGCAGACCCCATCGCCGTGGGCGATCGTGGCGAGACGCTGGACGTGGGTGCCGAGGACCTGGCTGATCGCCTCAGTCTCGGCCTCGCACAGCTGCGGGAACTCGTGCGCGACGTGGGACACGGGGCAGTGCTGTTGACACAACTGCTCCCCCACCACCGGCAATTCCCGCACCGACGCGGCATAGCCCTCATCGGAGAAGATCTGCGCGAGCACCTCGGCACGGGACAGGCCGGGGTTGCCCAGGCTGACCGACTCGAAGCGGTCGGCGATGAAGCTCGCCCGCTTCTGGGCGAACGCCTTGATGCCGGCGTCACCCGCGGTCTGGGCGATCCAGCGCAGCGCCTGGGCTGCGAGATCGTCGTACGTCTGCTCGAATCCCTCACGGCCGGTGTCGGTGAGGGCGAAGGCCTTGGCCGGCCGCCCCCGTCCCCGATCGGTCGCGCGGGGCTCGCGCGGCTCAGCCGCACCCTCGGCCACCAGGTGGTCGAGGTGGCGTCGCACTGCCGCCGGCGTCAGGTCCAGGCGCTCAGCGAGCACTGCCGCCGTGGACGGGCCGTCGACGAGCAGAGAGCGCGCCACACGGCGCCTCGTTCCTGCCTCGTCGATTTTCACAACATAAGTGTGCTCTTATTCGCGGCGTCGTTCAACGAAGGGGAGCCTAACCCGGTCACCGGAGGGCCCCTCCTTAGACTGTTCCGGTGCCTGAGCCTGCTGTCGTGGTCGACTCCCTCGTGATGACGTACGGCGACAAGCACGCCGTCCAGGGCCTGAGCCTGACCGTGGAGACCGGGTCGATCACCGCCGTTCTCGGCCCCAACGGTGCCGGGAAGACCACCACCCTGGAGACGTGTGAGGGATATCGCATCCCCCAGGGCGGGAGTGTGCGTGTCCTGGGCCTGGATCCGCAGACCCAGCGCCGCGAGCTGCTCCCCCGGATCGGCGTGATGCTCCAGGGCCAGGGCGCCTGGTCGGGAGCGACGGCGATGGAGATGCTGCGCCACATCTCGCGGCTGCACGCCCATCCGCTCGACATCGCGATGCTGGCCGACCGGCTCGGGCTGCACGAGTGCGGCAAGACGCCGTACCGGCGGCTCTCGGGTGGTCAGCAGCAACGGCTGGGGCTCGCGATGGCGATCGTGGGCCGCCCCGAGCTGGTCTTCGTCGACGAGCCGACGGCGGGCATGGACCCGGCCGCCCGGCGTACCACCTGGGAGCTGCTGCGCGAGCTGCGCGAGGACGGCGTGACCGTCGTCCTGACCACGCACTACCTGGAGGAGGCCGAGCACCTGGCCGACCAGGTCCACATCATCGACCACGGTCGCCTGGTCGCCTCGGGCACGCCCGAAGAGCTCACCCGCGGCTCCTCGGCCACGATCCAGCTCGTCGTCGACCAGGAGCTGTCGACGACCGCGGAGGCCGACATCCGGGCGGTGGTCGCCGAGTGGGGCCGCCGTCACGACGTCGCGGTGGAGTCGATGACCTTCGGTTCCCGCACCTTGGAGGACGTGTTCCTCGAGATCACCGGCCACGGCCTGGAAGGAGGGGCCCGATGAGCGCGGGCACGTTCACCCCACGTCCCGGCGGGGCTCCCCTGCTGCGTCAGGTCCTCACCCAGGCCTCGATGGAGGCCCGGCTGATGCTGCGCAACGGCGAGCAGCTGATGGTCGCCGTCGTGATCCCCGTGATCATCCTGATCGGCGGGGTCAAGGGCGGCCAACACCTCAACCTCAAGGAAGACCACCCGCTGGTCGACATCTTCGTCCCTGGCGTGCTCGCGCTGGCGATCATGTCGACCTCGTTCACCGCACTCGCGATCGCGACCGGCTTCGAGCGGCGCTACGGCGTGATCAAGCGACTCGGCGCCTCACCGCTGTCCCGGCTCGGCCTGCTGACCGGGAAGATCGTCGCGCTGGTCGCGGTGGAGATCCTGCAGCTCTTCATCATCGGCGGCGTCGGGCAGCTGCTCGGCTGGTCGCCCAAGCCCGGCTTCATCGGCTTCCTGCTGGCGATCATCCTGGGCACCGCCGCCTTCGCCGCCCTCGGCCTGTTCATCGCCGGGGCGCTGCGGGCCGAGGCGACGTTGGCCGTGGCGAACCTGGTCTACCTGCTGCTGATGGCCGGTGGTGCTGTCGTACTCCCGGCGCACACGTACGGCGGGTTCGGTGCTGTGACGCACTTCCTGCCCTCAGGAGCCCTCGGCGAAGCGATGCGGGAGACCTTCCTGGATCAGACTGTGGCGTGGGGCGAGCTCGGCGTCCTTGCCGTGTGGGCGGCGCTCGGAGCAGCGCTGACCGCCAAGACCTTCACATGGGAATGAGTGCAGCAGTGCAGAAGTACCTCCGCCCGCTGGCGTGGGCGACCCTGATCGCCAACATCGGGATCATCGTGACCGGCGGCGTCGTCCGCCTCACCGGATCGGGGCTCGGGTGCGACACCTGGCCGCGGTGCAACGGCGAGGACTTCACCCCGCACGCCGAGCTCAACCACCACTCGATCATCGAGTTCGCCAACCGGATGCTGACCTGGGTGCTGGTCGCGATCGCGATCGCCACCGTGGTCGCCGCCTGGCGCACCACCCACCGCCGGCTCACCGTCGCGATCGCCTGCGGCATCCCGGCCCAGGCCGTGATCGGCGGCATCACGGTGCTGGCCGACCTCAACCCCTGGATCGTCTCGCTGCACATGGTCGCCTCGCTGGTGATCGTCTCCTTCGCGGTGCTGCTGCTGTGGCGGATCTACCAGCCCGCCGGCCGCGTGGTCACCGCCACCACGCCGATCAAGGCCCTCACCATCGCCCTGGCTGCCACCACCGCCGCCGTGCTCTACGCCGGCACCGTCGTCACCGGTGCGGGTCCGCACGCCGGTGACGCCGACGCACCGCGCAACGGACTGTCCACCCTCGAGCTGAGCCAGGTGCACGCCGACCTGGTCTGCCTGCTGATCGGCCTGACCATCGGCATCCTGGCGCTGGTGTGGCGCACCGACGCCTGTACGGCGGCCCTCGCCCTGTTCTGCGTCGAGCTGGGCCAGGGCGCGATCGGGTGGATCCAGTACTTCACCGACCTGCCCACCGTGCTGGTCGGCTTCCACATGCTCGGTGCCGGTCTGACCGCGGCCGCCGCGGCGTGGGTGTTCCACGCGGCCCGCACCGCGCAGCCGGTCCACTCCGGCCAGTCCGGCCAGGTGGACTGATCCGCCCACGACGTACCGACGCACGAACGCCCCCGAGAGGAGTCTCGGGGGCGTTCGTGCGTTGCGGAGGTGATCGATCAGCGCGAGATCAGCGGGTCCAGCGCGACGGCCACCATCAGCAGCGAGAGGTACAGGTTGGAGTTGTGGAACAGGCGCATCGGGCGGATCAGGGAGAGGTCCTCGGTGTCGCGGGCCCGACGGGCGAGCTTGTGCGCCTCGACCAGGAAGACACCGCCGAGCACCAGGGCGACCACGACGTAGAAGACGCCCGTGTCGGCCACCGGCCAGAACAGCAGCGACGTGGCGACCATCACCCACGAGTAGAGGACGATCTGGCGCACCACGACCCGGGCCGGCTTGACCACAGGCAGCATCGGCACGTCGACGTTCGCGTAGTCCTCGCGGTAGCGCAGCGCCAGCGCCCAGGTGTGCGGCGGGGTCCAGAAGAACACCACCATGAAGAGCACGACCGGCGCCCAGTCCAGCGAGTTCGTCACGGCCGTCCACCCGATCAGGGTCGGGAAGCAGCCGGCGATCCCGCCCCACACGATGTTCTGCGCCGTGCGGCGCTTGAGCAGCATCGTGTAGATGAAGACGTAGAACGCGTTCGCGGTCACCGAGAGGATCGCCGACAGCGGGTTCACCCACAGCCACAGCACGACCGTCGAGATCACGGCCAGGACGGCACCGAAGACCAGTGCCGACTGGGCCGAGACGATGTGTCGCGGCAGCGCCCGACGGCGGGTCCGGCGCATCTGCTCGTCGATGTCGCGGTCGTACACGCAGTTGAAGACCGAGGCGGACCCGGCCGAGAGCGTGCCGCCGACCACGGTGGCGACGACCAGCCAGAGCCCCGGCACACCGCGGGCGGCGAAGAACATCACGGGCACGGTGGTCAGGAGAAGCAACTCAATGACGCGGGGCTTGGTCAGGCCGACGTACGCCGCGACGACGTCGCGCCATGTGGCCGGTCCGGCAGCCTGCGCATCCACGTCCGTGGCGCCCGCTCCAGAGGGTTGACCTGAAGACAGCGAGGAGTTCACTCCTTCTTCAACGTAGGTCACGGGGTGAGTCTAGACCCGAAGGTGAGTAGGCTCAGAGTTGCCGTTGGACAACCGGAAGGAACCCCGTGACGACCATCCCCCCGCTCGAGTGGACTGACCTTGACAAGAAGGCGGTCGACACCGTGCGTGTCCTCGCCATGGACGCTGTGCAACAAGTCGGTAACGGTCACCCCGGTACCGCCATGAGCCTGGCGCCCGCGGCGTATCTCCTCTTCCAGAAGGTGATGCGGCACAACCCTGCCGATCCCACCTGGATCAACCGGGACCGTTTCGTGCTCTCCATCGGGCACAGCTCGATCACGCTGTACAACCAGCTCTTCCTCGGTGGCTTCGGCCTCGAGCTCGACGACATCAAGGCGCTGCGCACCTGGGGCAGCCTGACCCCGGGTCACCCGGAGTACGGCCACACCAAGGGCGTCGAGGTGACCACCGGCCCGCTCGGCCAGGGCGTCGCGAATGCTGTCGGCATGGCGATGGCGGCCCGTCGCCAGCGCGGCATGTTCGACGCGACCGCCCCCGAGGGCCAGAGCCTCTTCGACCACCACATCTACTGCCTCGCCGGTGACGGCGACCTGCAGGAAGGCGTCAGCGGCGAGGCCTCCTCGATCGCCGGCACCCAGAACCTCGGCAACCTCACCGTCATCTACGACAGCAACCGGATCTCCATCGAGGGCGACACCAACATCGCCTTCACCGAGGATGTCGCGGCCCGCTACGCGGCGTACGGCTGGGACATCCACGAGGTCGACTGGACCCACGGCGGCACCCACTACGAGGAGGACGTCCCGGCGCTGTACGAGGCGATCACCGCCGCGAACGCCGTCAGCGACAAGCCCAGCCTGATCGTGCTCAAGACGATCATCGCCTGGCCCGCCCCGAACGCTCAGGGCACCGAGGCCGCCCACGGCTCGGCCCTGGGCGCCGAGGAGATCAAGCTCACCAAGCAGATCCTCGGGTTCGACCCCGAGCAGCACTTCGAGGTCCCCGCCGACGTGCTCGCCCACACCCGCGAGCTGGTCGCGCGTGGCGCCGCCTACGAGGCTGCCTGGACCGAGCAGTACGAGGCCTGGAAGGTCGCCCACCCCGAGCTGGATGCCCTGCTGGCGCGCACCAGCGAGCTGGCGCTGCCTGAGGGCATCGAGGACGCCCTGCCGGTCTTCGAGGCCGACGCGAAGGGCCTGGCCTCCCGCGCCGCCTCGGGCAAGGTGATCAACGCGATCGCTCCCTTGATGCCCGAGCTGTGGGGCGGCTCGGCCGACCTGGCCGGCTCGAACAACACCACCATCGCCGGCGTGCCGAGTTTCGTGCCGTTCGAGCGCTCCACCCACGAGTGGAACGGCGACCCGCTGGCGGGCCGCGTGCTGCACTTCGGCATCCGCGAGCACGGCATGGGCGCGATCATGAACGGCATCCAGGTGCACGGCAACACCCGTGTCTTCGGTGGCACGTTCTTCACCTTCTCGGACTACATGCGCGGTGCCGTCCGCGTCGCGGCGCTGTCGAAGATCCCGGTGATCTACGTCTGGACGCACGACTCCATCGGCCTGGGTGAGGACGGCCCGACCCACCAGCCCATCGAGCACCTGGCGTCGCTGCGCGCGATGCCCGGCATCGACATCGTCCGTCCCGCCGACGCCAACGAGACCGCCGCCGCGTGGCTCCAGGCGCTGCGCCACACCGATCGCCCGACGGCGCTCATCCTGAGCCGGCAGAACCTGCCCACCTTCCCCCGCGGCGCCGACGGCTTCGCCGGCGTGGAGGGCGTCGCCCAGGGCGGCTACGTGCTGCTCGACACCCCGACCGACTCCGTCGACGTGGTCCTGCTCGCCACCGGCTCCGAGGTCCAGTACGCCGTCACGGCGCGTGAGACCCTGGCTGCCGAGGGCATCGGTGCCCGGGTCGTCTCGATGCCCTGTGTGGAGTGGTTCGAGGAGCAGCCGCAGTCCTACCGCGACGAGGTCCTCCCGCCCAGCGTCAAGGCCCGTGTCTCGATCGAGGCGGGCGTCAAGCAGGGCTGGCGCGAGTTCGTCGGCGACGCCGGCCAGATCATCTCCATCGACCACTTCGGCGCCTCGGCCAGTGCCGGGACTCTCTTCCAGGAGTTCGGCTTCACCGCTGACGCCGTGGTCTCCGCTGCCCATGCAACCCTTTCGGAGGTACGCAAGTGACTGTCAACACCAACCTCAAGGCCCTCGCCGACGCCGGCGTCTCGATCTGGCTCGACGACCTGTCCCGGGAGCGGATCGAGTCGGGCAACCTGGCGCAGATGATCGCCGACAACTCGGTCACCGGTGTCACCACCAACCCCTCGATCTTCCAGGCCGCGATCGGCGGCGGTGCCTCCTACGCCGCCCTGATCAGCGGGCTGGCCGCCGAGGGCAAAGACGTCGACGAGGTGATCTTCGCGCTCACCACCAACGACGTCCGCGACGCCTGTGACATCTTCGCGCCGGTCGCCGCCGCGACCAAGGACGACGGACGGGTCTCGATCGAGGTCGAGCCCACCCTGGCCAACGACACCGAGGCGACGATCGCCTCGGCCAAGGCCCTGTGGGCCTCCGTCGACCGGCCGAACGCCCTGATCAAGATCCCGGCCACGATCGAGGGCCTGCCCGCGATCACCGAGGTGATCGGTGCCGGGATCAGCGTCAACGTCACCCTGATCTTCTCCACCGAGCGCTACCAGGCCGTGATGGACGCCTACCTGGCCGGCCTGGAGAAGGCCCAGGCCGCCGGGATCGACCTGTCCACGATCCGTTCGGTCGCCTCGTTCTTCGTCTCCCGTGTCGACACCGAGATCGACAAGCGGCTCGACGCGATCGGCACTCCCGAGGCGCTCGCGCTGCGCGGCCAGGCCGCGGTGGCCAACGCCCGCCTGGCCTACGCCGCCTTCGAGGCGGTCCACGCCACCGAGCGCTGGCAGGCGCTGGCGGGTGCCGGGGCGAACGCCCAGCGTCCGCTGTGGGCCTCCACCGGGGTGAAGAACCCCGACTACGCCGACACCCTCTACGTCGCCGACCTGGTGGTCGCCGACACCGTCAACACGATGCCGGAGAAGACCATGATGGCCTTCGCCGACCACGGCACCGTGACCGGCGACGAGGTCTCCGGCAAGGCCGCGCAGGCCCAGGCCGTCTTCGACCAGCTGGTCGCCGTCGGGATCGACCTCGACGACGTCTTCACGCTGCTGGAGGACGAGGGCGTCGACAAGTTCAAGGTCTCCTGGAGTGATCTCCAGCAGACCGTGGCCGACGCGCTGCGCCAGGCCTAGGAGTCCCGATGACCCAGCCGCTGCCGATCGACGCAAGCACGACCGACGCCTGGGCACGCCTGTCCGCGATCGCCGAGCGATTCTCTCCGGATCTTCGCTCGGCGCTCGCGGACGAGGAGTGGGTCCGTCGGTCCTCCCTCACCGCCGGTGACCTCTACGTCGACCTGTCGAAGAACCTGGTCACCCCCGAGATCTGGAAGGCGCTGCTCGACCTCGCCGCCGAGGTGAACCTCGAGGCGCGTCGCGATGCGATGTTCTCGGGTGAGCGGATCAACGTCACCGAGGACCGTGCCGTCCTCCACACCGCGCTGCGCCAGCCGGCCGGCGCCGAAGTCGTCCTGGACGGCCACGACGTTGTCCCGGACGTGCACGAGGTGCTGGAGCGGATCTACGCCTTCGCTCGCAAGGTCCGCTCGGGTGAGTGGACCGGCGTCACCGGGCGCCCGATCGCGACCGTGGTCAACATCGGGATCGGTGGCTCCGACCTCGGTCCGGTGATGGCCTACGAGGCGCTCGCGCCGTATCGCCAGGCCGGTCTGACCTGCCGCTTCATCTCCAACATCGACCCGACCGACGTGGCCACGAAGCTGGCCGGTCTCGACCCCGAGACCACCCTCTTCGTGGTCTCCTCCAAGACCTTCGGGACCCTGGAGACGCTCACCAACGCCCGGCTGTGCCGAGCCTGGCTGCTCGAGCAGCTCGGTGGCGACGTCGATGCCGCTGCGGCGGTAGCGAAGCACTTCGTCGCCGTCTCGACGGCCCTGGACAAGGTCGCCGCGTTCGGGATCGACCCGGCCAACGCGTTCGGGTTCTGGGACTGGGTCGGCGGCCGCTACTCGGTCGACTCCGCCATCGGTACGTCGTTGGTGCTTGCGATCGGGCCCGAGGCGTTCGAGGAGTTCCTGGCCGGGTTCCACGCGATCGACACCCACTTCGTCGAGGCTCCGCTGGAGTCCAACGTGCCGGTCCTGATGGGCCTGCTCAACGTGTGGTACTCGAACTTCCTGGACGCCCAGACCCACGCCGTGCTGCCCTACGCGCAGCTGCTGCACCGCTTCCCGGCGTACCTGCAGCAGCTCACGATGGAGTCCAACGGCAAGGGCGTGCGGTGGGACGGCACCTCGGTGACCTCCACCACCGGCGAGATCTTCTGGGGCGAGCCCGGCACCAACGGCCAGCACGCGTTCTACCAGCTGATCCACCAGGGCACCCGGCTGATCCCGGCCGACTTCATCGCGTTCGCCAACCCGTCCTACCCCCTGGTCGACGAGGGCGGCGCCGACGGTCCGGCCGACGTGCACGAGCTGTTCCTGGCGAACTTCTTCGCCCAGACCCGGGCACTGGCGTTCGGCAAGACCGCCGACGAGGTCCGGGCCGAGGGCACGCCGGAGCACATCGTGCCCGCGCGGGTCTTCACCGGGAACCGGCCCACCACGTCGATCATGGCCCCGCAGCTCACCCCGAGCGTGCTGGGTCAGCTGATCGCCCTGTACGAGCACCTGACGTTCGTCCAGGGCATCGTGTGGGGCATCGACAGCTTCGACCAGTGGGGGGTGGAGCTGGGCAAGCAGCTCGCGCTCCAGCTCAGCCCGGCCGTCGGCGGGGACGAGAGCGTGATCGCGGCCCAGGACGGCTCCACGCGTGCCCTGATCGAGTACTACCGAAAGCAGCGTCATGACCTCCCCTGACACCTCCGCCCGGGTGGAGGTCCACGCGGACGCCACCCAGCTCGCCACCGCGGTGGCGGGTGAGTTCGTCAACCGGGTCGCCGACCTCCAGGCCGCCGGCGACGTGCCGCAGGTCTGCCTGACCGGCGGCACCATCGCCGAGGCGATCCACCGCGAGATCGCCCGGCTCGCCGACGACTCCGGGATCGACTGGGGTGCGGTGGACTTCTGGTTCGGCGACGAGCGCTTCGTCGCCGCCGACTCGGCCGACCGCAACGTCGGCCAGGCCCGGGCCGCCTTCCTCGACGAGGTCGGCGTCCCGGCGCACCGGATCCACGAGATGGCCTCCACGGAGGCCGCCACCTCCGTGGACGAGGGCGCGTCGTCGTACGCCGCCAGCGTGCCGTCCCGCTTCGACATCCTGATGCTCGGCGTGGGCCCCGACGGCCACATCGCGTCGCTCTTCCCGGGCTTCGCCCAGCTGGACGAGGAGTCGGCGCTCGCCGTCGGGGTGACGGGCTCCCCCAAGCCCCCGCCGGAGCGGATCACGCTGACCTACCCGGCCCTGCGCCGCGGTGCGTCGATCTGGTTCCTGGTCTCCGGCGAGGCCAAGTCCGGTGCCGTCGCCCAGGCGCTCGGGGGTGCTGACAAGCACGAGATCCCCGCCGCCGGCGTCACCGGTCAGGACGAGACCATCTGGTTCCTCGACCGCGAGGCCGCCTCGCAGCTCTGAGCAGCCTGCTGCGCGGCGGCTCGTCTCAGCAGCCGTCGCGCAGCAGCCCGGGGCGTGCGCCCTGGCTGACCTCGGCGAAGGTGACCATCGAGCTCGTGTTGAGGGTGGCCGAGGTGGCGTCCCCGAAGAGGAATCCGAGCCACTTGTCGCCCTCGTGCACCAGGATGCCGGGCTGTCCGTAGTCGCTGGTGACCTTGATCCGCCCGCTCGGGTAGGCCGCCCTGATCTCGGAGAGTCGGCTGCCGACCCCGACACCGTCGGCGGTCCGGTAGCGCGAGGAGTGGATCCCGATCGCCGAGATCGTGCCTCCGCTGGTGACCAGATCGAGGCCTGCGGTGTTCGGGGCGCTCCAGCGGTAGAAGTCCCCGACGCAGACCGCTCCCCTGCCGGTGTCGCGCTCGACGTAGCCCGTCGCCACCGCGTCGGCGATGCTCATCCCCGCCCGCACCGGCGCCACCGCACCCGGGGTGATCGGACCGGCCAGCGTCGGCGTGGGCTGGGCGCTGGGCGTGCGCGTGGGTGTCGTGGTGGTGCCGTTCCCGGTGCCCTGGACCGTGTCGACGGCGTAGGCGACCCCGACGCCGGCCACCAGGCTGAGACCGACGATGCCTGCTGCGATGCTGCTCTTCATGGTGTCCTCTCCGGGCCCCACGGTGGTGGCCTCACCTTGTCAGATGCAGGCGCGGGCCGGGAGGTTGCCGGTGATCACTGACTTTCTTCACCAGGTTCTTCACCGAGCCGCTCACGCAGGAAGCGCCGTGCGGTGTGGATCCTCGCCTTGACCGTGCCGAGCGGGGCACCGAGGACGTCGGCGATCTCGGCGTAGGGCTGGGCGCCGAGGTCGCGCAGCACGAACGCCTCGACGGCCTCAGGGTGGTGGCGCTCCAGCTCGTCGAGCGCCTCGAGCAGGTCCACCCGGCTGCCGGCGATGACGCTGACCCGGGCCGGGTCCGGGTGCTCGGCCATCTCTTCCCAGCCCTGCTCGTCGGCGCGCCGTCGCAGGGAGCGGTACGTCATCCGGGCCTGGTTGGTGGCGATGGTCCCGACCCAGCCCTCGAACGACCCGGTGCCGGCGTACTGCTGCAGGCGCGAGGCGATCGTCAGGAGCGCCTCCTGGGCCGCCTCCTCGGCGTCTGGGCGGAACGGCAGCACGCGGGCGCACCTGCGTAGCACCAGCGGCTCCACGGCCCGCAGCAGGGCGTCCAGGGCCTCGGCGTCGCCGGTTCGGGCCGCGTCGAGCTGTGTCTGGTCGATCTGCACGCCGCCTCCTCGCGATACTGGACCCATGCAGCACCTGGGACGCTACCGGCTCGACTCCGTGATCGGGGTCGGTGCGTTCGCGACGGTGTGGCGTGCCTACGACGACGATCTCGACGTCGAGGTCGCGGTCAAGGTGCTCGCCGACAACTGGGCGCACCATGCCGACGTCCGCGAGCGGTTCCTCGACGAGGCCCGGATCCTGCGCCAGATCCGCGACCCCCGGGTGGTCCGGGTGCACGACATCGGGGAGTCGGGCGACCGGCCCTACTTCGTGATGGACTTCCTGCCCGGCGGCACCCTGAACGACGCCATCGCCTCGGACCGTACGCCGTCGCGCGCACTGCACCTCGCCGCGGAGGCAGCCCGGGCGGTCCAAGCGCTGCACGACGCAGGGGTGCTGCACCGGGACGTGAAACCCGCGAACCTGCTGCTCGACGCCGACGGCGGCGTCCACGTCAGCGACCTGGGCAGCGCGAAGCGTCTGGCCGAGGCCAGTGGCTACACCGTCGTGACCGGAACTCCCTCCTTCATGGCCCCCGAGCAGGCACTCGGGCAGCCGCTGGACGGTCGTAGCGACGTGTATTCGCTGGGCGTGATGACGTATGAGTTCCTCACCGGCCGGTTGCCCTTCGCGTCGGCGTTGGGCCGGACTGCGTCAGACCGTCCGCCGGCCACCGGTGCGGGCGCGGCGGTCGACCGGTATCTCTCCTCAGCACTCGCGTTGCGGCCCGCTGAACGCCCGGCCTCACCGGGCACCTTCGCCGCAGTTCTGGAAAACCTGTCCGACGGCCACGCGCCCCGACGCGATCTGAACACCCGGGTCGTCCTAGCCGCCTCGACGCTCTCCTTCTCCGCTGCAGCGGGGCTGACCTGGCTGATACTTCACCGTTAACGCCGCCCGGCGACCAATCGCACGTATACGGCGCTGCCTCGGAAACAGCGCTAGACCACCAGAGCAGGATTCTCCAAGGAATTGACAAAACCTTGACAGGCGGCCACTAGACAGGCAAGGTTGAAACATGTTCCAGTCCAAGCGTCAAGGAATTGGCCCGAGTCCCAGTTGCGGCCAGCGCATCCTGCGGAACAGCATCGAACTACTTCGACGTCGGAATGTCTGCCTATCGGGGTGCGGTTTACGGCGTCCAGGCAAACATCGAGACGAACGACCCCGCGCTTTGCAGCCCCTCAGGCGGCAGCCCGAGCTTTAGCACCGCCTGGGCCATGGTCACGCCAGACCAGCCTTATCACTGGGCTCAATCAGGATATGTGGACGTTGGCGCTGTCAACTCAACTTTCACCCACGGCTTTCATTACATGTCGCAATACACCCAGAGTTGCAGACCAACCTGCAGTGGAGTAACAACCGTCATCACCGGATCGCCAGGCACGACCGTCCACACGTACTCGTCCGCGCTGCGCCCGTCCGACAACCGAATCCACATGACAGTCGGGAGTACCAACCTCGACACCGTGAATTACGACGTTCGCAACTACTGGGCGAGCGCGTGGGGCGGTCAATTTGGCGGAGAAACGATGCACACGGAATCCGATGTTCCGGGCACCTCAAGTGACCACACGACATTCGGTCATATCTATAAGGTCGCGTCCGACGGCAGCCTGGACTTCTTCAGCAATCTGGCATTTGCTGAAACCGGAAGCACCCGGTATCACCACAATCTTGGCAACGCAGACTCCGGCGGACTTTTCGTCGACATCTGGACCAATCCGCTCTAAGGGGAACGAAATGAAGAAGAGTAACAGAGCAACAATAGCGGCCATCGCTGTCGCATGCATCGCAGGGCTGACAACTATATCGGTAGCTGATGCCCACAGTTCCGAAATCGGAAATGCGGACCTCTCCACAGAAACTCCGGCGCCTTCATCTTCCGCAAATGTCGACGCCGAGAAGAGTGCATCGAGCACCCCTGTAACGCAAGGCAAACTGGAAACCACTTCGGTTCCCGACCAAGTCATCGAGGCAGTCAGTGACCACGGCATCAGCATGACGCCGGTGGCAACCACCGACGAGCAGGTCGCTGAACTCAAGGTGGCTATCTCCGCCAAGGCGGCCGATGAGGTGGCCAGATCAAACCTCGGCTTTCCTGCCGATCTGGTTGCGGACACGGCAACTCTGGCCACGGTCACGACGGCGAACTACGGGACGGAACTGGAAGCCGACCCCACCAAACCCTCTCGGATTGATCCGGCCATCGACAAGCGCCTGACCTGGGTCCTGACCTATGCCTCAGCCCCCATGCCCCTCCTGGGGAAGGCGGCATTGGAGAGAACCGACGACGGGCCCAGCACCATCGATTCGCAGGTCCTCGTGCTCGTTGATCCATCGAGTGGCGATTTTCTTTACTCCATCGGGTACTAACGCGTCACCAGCCCCACACGCTGCCCTGCCCCGTCCACTACGGCGGCCACAACCTCTGTCCCCAGGCTCGGCAGCGGGCCGGGATCGACGCCCGGACAACGGCGAAGGTTCTGCGCCATGAGACGACTTCTGCTGGGCGCGCGCCTGTTCATCCTCACGCTGATCCTCAGCCTCACCGCATTGCTGATCGGGCCCGCTCGAGCGGCGGTCATCGGTCCGGGGACGCCCCCGGACCATGGCTTCTCCGGGTACGTCGCTCGCAACGGCGCCGCCCTGGGCGTGGCACGGCTGCCCGACGGCACCTGGGGCATCTGCCTCGACACCGGCAAGGCGTGGCGTTGGCCCACGACGACGCCCCACTCCCGACTCCAGACCGATCCGACGATCGGCTACCTGACCTCGGTCTGTCTGACTCCGGCCCGCCGTGATGCAGCACTGGCCGCCGCGCTGTGGTGGGCGGTCGGTGAGCGGCTCAACAGTCACCCCCGGGCCGTGCGAGAGCATCTGCGCCGCATGCGCCGCGAGAGCCCACGGATCGGTCGCCGGGTCGCGGCGCTGCACCAGAGCCTGCTCTCCGACGCGAAGCGCAACGCACCCCCGGCGGGCGGCTACCAGATGGCAGCACCGGCGCTCTCGCGCACCGACCTGTCCGGCATCGGCGTGCGTTCGGGCACCGGCGCCTGGGTGCCCGGTCTCGCCACCACGATCACGCTGACCGGCGGCACCTTCAGCGACGGCCACACCAGCTGGACTGGCGTGACGTCGACCGCCGGGCTCTCGCTCAGCGTGCAGCCCACGGGGCCTGTCACGATCACGGCGACCGTGGCGGTGTCCGGGCTCCCCTCCCCGCAGTTTCGGATCTTCACCCCGCAGCACGCCCACCGCCAACGTGTCGCGACGGCGGCCGCTCCTGCAAGCCTGCACACCGTGGCGTCGGTCGCGTTCGTGCCCGCCCGTCCCCGCGTCTCGACGGCGGTCAACCTGCAGCGCGCCAACGCCGGAGCCACCGTGACCGACCGCGTCGTGGTCTCTGGCACGTCGGGCGAGCGCGGCGCGCCGCCGGTCGTGCTTGAGTGGCAGTTGCTCGGCCCGGTCCGCGCCGACGCGTCGTCGACCTGCCGGGGTGCGAGGTGGAGTGGTGCTCCGCTGCTCACTGCCGGACGGCTGAGCCTGTCGGGCGACAGCACGGTCACCGTCGGCGCCACCCGGGCCGCTCGGGGCGGCTGCTACGGCTATCGAGAGCGCCTGCTCCCCACGGCATACTCCCTCGGCACCGGGTGGACCACCCTGGGGATCGTGCCCGAGACCTCGCTCGTCAGTCCGCCGGTGCCACGGCTCCCCCGTCATCCGGCCGTCGCCTCGGGTGGAGAGTCCAACGGGACCGACGGCGCCCGGGATCGGATAGCCCGGACGCGTGTGACAGCTCCCGCTCTGGGGCTGGATGCCACCATCTCGCGGGTCGACTTCCGGGGCGCGACCCTGACACCTCCGCACGCGATCTCCACCGCCGGACTCTGGCGGCGTGGTGCGGCTCTGGACGACGTCGCCGGCACCACCGTGCTGGTCGGGCACGTCTCGGACAACCACGACCGCCCGGGGGCCTTCCACCGGCTGCTGCGCGCTCGCGTCGGCCAGAACATCACCACCACCATCGGGTCGCGCACGACAACCTGGCGGATCAGCGCGATCTCGCGGGTGGATCGGGACCGTCTGTCACGGGATCCCTTCCTCCAACGCGTGGCACGGCGCCTGGTGCTGATCACCTGCGCGAACCGCGTCACGACCGCCCGCGGAGGGTTCCACTA
Organism: Nocardioides sp.; assembly: GCF_030150155.1. GTDB lineage: Bacteria > Actinomycetota > Actinomycetes > Propionibacteriales > Nocardioidaceae > Nocardioides. The sequence goes on along the minus strand of NZ_JASLGR010000058.1, from coordinate 52,263 downwards.
CGCCAAGAACCTCATCGTCGAGGCAGTGCCACGATGATGAGGTTCTTGGAAGGTGCTACGAGCCGCAGGGCCTCAGAAGATGATGTCGCCCGACTTGCGCCGCGAACGGAGCAGCTGGATGGCCTCTTCGAGGATGTCGGCCGCCTCGGCGTCGCTACGACGCTCCTTCACGTACGCGAGGTGCGTCTTGTAGGGCTCGATCTTCGGCGCCGCCGGAGCGTTGTCGGAGTCGAGACCGGCCGGGAGGCCGCACTTCGGGCAGTCCCACGAGTCCGGCGTCGCCGCCTCGACCGCGAAGGTGATGACCGAGCGGTGCTCGTTCGCGCAGTGGTAGGTGATCGCCTTGCGCGGAGCCGCGTCGCCGCGCTCCGCCTCGCCCATCGGGCCAGCGCCGACCCGGCTGCCCCGGATCGCGTTGCCGCCGCCGGCCATCAGTAGGCCTTCAGGAGGCCGAGGGCGATGACACAGGCGAACCAGATCGTGCCGATGCCAATGGTCAGCCGGTCCAGGTTGCGCTCCGCGATCGAGGAGCCACCCAGCGAGCTGGAGACACCGCCACCGAACATGTCGGAGAGGCCGCCGCCCCGCCCCTTGTGGAGCAGGACCAACAGGATCATCAGCACACTGCTGGCGATCAGGATGATGGTGAAGAGCAGTTCAAGCACGATTCGGAATCCTACGTCACTAACGATCGATCAGAGGACAGGCATGGCGTAGTAACGGCAGATTGCTCCGAACTCGTCAGCCTGGAGGCTGGCACCGCCGACCAGCGCACCGTCGACATCGGCCTGAGCCATGATCGAGGCCACGTTGCTCGACTTCACCGAACCACCGTAGAGGACGCGCACGCCGTCGGCAGCGAGATCGCCGAAGGTCGAGCGAATCTGCTCACGAATCGCGCTCGCGACCTCCTGAGCATCCTCGGGGGTGGCGACCTCGCCGGTGCCGATCGCCCAGACGGGCTCGTAGGCCACGACGAGCTCGGCGACCTGCTCCGCGGTGAACCCGGCCAGCCCGCCGGCGACCTGCGTGGTGCAGTGCGCCACGTGCTCGCCGGCCTGACGAACCGCGAGCGGCTCGCCGACGCAGACGATCGGCGTCATGCCCGCAGCGAGGGCGACGTGCGCCTTCTTGTTCACCAGGGCGTCGTCCTCGCCGTGGAACTCACGACGCTCGGAGTGCCCGACCACGACGTAGGAGCAGCCGAGCTTGCTCAGCATCCCCGCCGACACCTCGCCAGTGTAGGCACCGGACTCGTGCACCGAGACGTCCTGGGCGCCGTACCGAATCGAGAGCCGGTCACCGTCGACCAGGGTCTGGACCGAGCGCAGGTCGGTGAACGGCGGCACCACGACGACCTCGGCGAGGTCGTAGTCGTGCTTCTTGTCCGACAGCGTCCACGCGAGCTTCTGCACCAGCACGACGGCCTCGGCGTGGTTGAGGTTCATCTTCCAGTTGCCCGCCATCAGCGGGACGCGACCGGCCTTCTTCGGCTGCTTGGCCATCTTCACGCCTCCAGAACCGTGACGCCGGGCAGTTCCTTGCCCTCGAGGTACTCCAGGGAGGCACCGCCACCGGTGGAGATGTGACCGAACTGGTCATCGGCGAAGCCGAGCGCACGCACCGCTGCCGCCGAGTCGCCGCCACCGACGACGGAGAGCCCGGAGACCTCCGTCAGCGCCTGCGCGACGGCACGGGTGCCCTCGGCGAAGGCAGGCTGCTCGAAGACCCCCATCGGGCCGTTCCAGAAGACCGTCTTGGAGGCGCGGATCGCCGCAGCGAACGCCTCGCCCGACACCGGACCGATGTCCAGGCCGAGCGCGTCGGCCGGGATCTGGTCGGCGGGCACGACGCGCGCCGAGGCCTCGTCGCCGAAGGAGTCGGCGACGACGATGTCGGTCGGCAGGACGATCTCGACGCCGCTGGCCTTCGCGCGCTCCAGGTAGGACAGCACGGTCGGGATCTGGTCCTCCTCCAGGAGGCTCTTGCCGACCTCGTGACCTTGGGCCTTGAGGAAGGTGAAGACCATGCCGCCGCCGATGAGCAGGGTGTCGGCCTTCTCCAGCAGGTTGTCGATCACGCCGAGTTTGTCGGAGACCTTCGATCCGCCCAGGACGACCGCGTACGGCCGCTCCGGGTTGTCGGTGAGCCGACGCAGGACGTCGATCTCGGCCCCGACCAGGGAACCGGCAGCGTGCGGGAGCCGCAGCGCGACGTCGTACACCGACGCCTGCTTGCGGTGCACGACACCGAAGCCGTCGGAGACGAACGCGTCGGCCAGCCCAGCGAGCTGGTCGGCGAACGCACCGCGGACGGTCTCGTCCTTGGAGGTCTCGCCCGCGTTGAAGCGGACGTTCTCCAGCAGGGCGACCTGGCCGTCGGCCAGGCCCGCCACGACGGCCTTCGCGGAGTCACCGACGGTGTCGGTGGCGAAGGCGACGTCGGCGCCCAGCAGCTCGCCCAGACGGGCTGCCACCGGAGCGAGGGAGTACGCCGGATCCGGCGCCCCGTCAGGACGGCCCAGGTGCGCGGTGACGATCACGCGGGCACCGGCGTCAGCCAGCGCCTTGATCGTCGGCACCGAGGCCCGGATCCGGCCGTCATCACCGATGACACCGTTCTTCAGAGGGACATTGAGGTCGCTGCGCACCAGAACGCGCTTGCCGGCGACCTCACCAAGTCCGGCGTACTCCCCCATGAATCAGAGGGTCTTGCCGATGTAGTCGATCAGGTCGGCGAGGCGGTTGGAGTAGCCCCACTCGTTGTCGTACCACGACGCGACCTTGACCTGGTTGCCGATCACCTTGGTGAGCGGGGCGTCGAAGATCGACGAGGCCGAGTCGGTCACGATGTCGGAGGAGACGATCGGGTCCGTGGAGTACTTCAGGATCTTGCCGTCGGCGGCCGCCTTGACGATCGCGTTGACCTCCTCGACGGTGGTCTCGCGCGAGGCCTCGAAGGAGAGGTCGGTCAGCGAGCCGGTCGGGGTGGGAACGCGCAGCGCGTAGCCGTCGAGCTTGCCCTTGAGCTCGGGCAGGACCAGGCCGATGGCCTTGGCGGCACCGGTCGAGGTGGGGACGATGTTGATCGCGGCGGCACGGGCGCGACGCAGGTCCTTGTGGATGTTGTCCTGCAGGTTCTGGTCGGCGGTGTACGCGTGCACCGTCGTCATCAGACCCTTCTCGATGCCCAGACCCTCGTGCAGGGCCTTGGCGATCGGGCCGAGGCAGTTGGTGGTGCACGACGCGTTGGAGATCACCGAGTGCGCGGCCGGGTCGTAGATGCCCTCGTTGACGCCCATCACGATGGTGGCGTCCTCGTTGGAGGCCGGCGCGGAGATGATGACCTTCTTGGCGCCACCGTTGTCGATGTGGGCGCGGGCCTTGGTGGCGTCGGTGAAGAAGCCGGTGGACTCGACGACGACGTCGACGCCGACCGAGGACCAGGGCAGGTTGGCGGGGTCGCGCTCGGCGAACGCCTTGATCACCTGGTCGCCGACCTTGATCTCGCCGTCGGTGGCGGTCACGTCAGCGTCGAGCACACCCAGGATCGAGTCGTACTTGAGCAGGTGCGCGAGAACGGCGTTGTCGGAGAGGTCGTTCACGGCCACGATCTCGATGTCGAGGCCGGACTGGCGCACGGCCCGGAAGAAGTTACGACCAATGCGGCCGAAGCCGTTGATACCTACGCGAACAGTCACAGCAATGAGCTCCTGCTAGTTGGAACGGACACGCAGACCCTACCGGCCCCGGACCAGCGCTCGGCCGTCCGGGGAGGCACCGTCTCGTGTTGGAGCGATCCAACCAGTGTGACGTAGGACTCGTCAGTCGTCGACGAGCATGTCGGGGGTCAGCGACGCCTCGGTGTCGGGGATCCCCAGGTCCTCGGCGCGCTTGTCCGCCATCGCCAGCAGACGCCGGATCCGGCCCGCGATCGCGTCCTTGGTGAGCACCGGATCGTGCAGCTGCCCGAGCTCCTCCAGGGAGGCCTGCTTGTGCTCCAGACGCAGCGATCCGGCCTGGCGCAGGTGGTCGGGGACCTCGTCGGCGAGGATCTCCAGGGCCCGCTCCACGCGGGCTCCGGCGGCGACGGCCGCGCGGGCCGAGCGGCGCAGGTTGGCGTCGTCGAAGTTCGCCAGCCGGTTGGCGGTGGCCCGGACCTCGCGCCGCAGGCGGCGCTCCTCCCAGGCGAGCAGGGTCTCGTGCGCACCCAGCCGCGTCAGCAGTACGCCGATCGCGTCACCGTCACGGATCACGACCCGGTCCACGCCGCGGACCTCGCGGGCCTTGGCCTGGATGCCCAGTCGACGGGCGACGCCGACCAGGGCGAGTGCCGCCTCCGAACCGGGGCAGGTCACCTCCAGGGAGGACGAGCGTCCGGGCTCGGTGAGCGAGCCGTGCGCGAGGAAGGCCCCACGCCAGGCCGACTCGGCGTCGCAGACACCACCGGCGATGACCGCCGGGGGGAGGCCGCGGACGGGTCGGTTGCGCTGGTCGAGCAGACCGGTCTGGCGGGCGAACGCCTCACCGTCGCGGGTCACCCGCACGATGTAGCGACTGCCCTTGCGCAGGCCGTTGCTCTGCACCACGGTCACCTCGGCGGCATGGCCGTAGACGTCGGCGATGTTCCCCTTGAGCCGTCGGGCCGCAGCACCGGTGTCGACCTCGGCCTCGATCACGATCCGACCGTTGACGATGTGCAGTCCCCCGGCGAAACGCAGGATCGAGGCCACCTCGGCCTTGCGGCAGCAGGTCTTGGTGACCTGGGTGGCCGCAAGCTCTGCCTTCACCTGTGCCGTCATCGCCATGTCGTCGATGATTCCACGTGAGTCAACAACCCCCGAAACGCAGAGGCCAACTTGATCGGATCGTGATGCGCGGTGCCGTCGCCGACGGCCACGTCGGTCAGCAGCAGGGTCGCGCCCGCTGCCTCGACCGCCTCGCGCAGCTCGTCCAGATCGTCGCCGACGGCCGAGACGTCGGCGATCACGGTGTCGACGTTGAGCTCGGGTGAGTGCTCCAGCAGCACCGCGAGATGGTCGGCCGGGCCGAAGCCGGGCGTCTCCCCGGCCTGCTCGTCGAGGTTGAGCACGACCGCCACCCGGGCGTCGGTGGCGACCAGGGCGTCGTGCAGCGCGGGCACCAGCAGGTGCGGGATCACCGAGGTGAACCAGGAGCCCGGGCCCAGCACCACCCAGTCAGCCTCAGCGATCGCGGCCAGCGCCTCCGGCGCTGCCGGAGGATCGACCGGCTCCAGGGCGATCGAGTCGATCACTCCCCCGGTGGTCGCGACCTGCACCTGCCCGCGGACGGTGGTGAGCAGGTTCGGGTCGGCGGCGTCGAGGCCGCGGACCTGGGCGGTGATCTCCATCGGCTCCAGGGCCATCGGGAGCACGCGGCCCTTGGCGCCGAGCAGCCGGCCGACCCAGTCCAGGGCGCTGACGTGGTCCCCGAGCAGCTCCCACAGACCGACGATGAGCAGGTTGCCGAGGCTGTGGCCGTTCATCTCGCCGTCGCCGGCGAAGCGGTGCTGCATCACCTGGGCCCAGGTCTGTCCCCAGTCGTCCTTGCCGCACAGTGCCGCCAGCGCCATCCGCAGGTCGCCGGGCGGGAGCACGTCGAACTCCTGCCGGAGCCGCCCCGAGGAGCCCCCGTTGTCGGCCACCGTCACGACGGCGGTGAGGTCGTCGACCGTCAGGTCGTCCACGAGCAGCCGCAGGGCCGACAGCGTGGCGTGCAGACCGTGACCGCCCCCGAACGCCACGACGCCCTGGGCGCGGTCGTCACTCACGTCCGAGGTCCCGGTGGATGGCTCGTGCCCGCAGTCCGGCCGCGCTGAGCCGTCGTACGATCTCCTCGGCCATCGCGACCGAGCGGTGCTTGCCGCCGGTGCAGCCGATCGCGACCCGCATGAACCGCTTGCCCTCACGGACATAGCCCTCGGCGACGCCTTCGAGGACCGGCACGTAGCCGTCCAGGAACTGCGCCGCGCCGGGGGCCGCATAGACGTAGTCGGCCACCGCCGGGTTGTCCCTGCCGTTGCCGTTGCGCAGCTCGGGCACCCAGAACGGGTTCGGCAGGAAACGCATGTCGGCGACGAAGTCGGCGTCGATCGGGATGCCGTACTTGAACCCGAAGCTGACCACGGAGACCTTGAGCCGGGTGGAGTCGTCGGTGCCGAACGCGTCGGCGATCCGGTCGGTGAGCTGGTGCACGTTGAGGGAGGACGTGTCGATCACGAGCTCGGCCATCGAGCGCAGGTCGGCCAGGGCGGCACGCTCACGGACCAGGCCGTCGAGCAGCCGGTCGGCGCCCTGGAGCGGGTGCGGTCGGCGCGCGGCCTCCTGCCGGCGGACGAGCACCTCGTCGCTGGCGTCGAGGAAGACCATCGTCGTACGTCGACCCAGCAGGCCCCGGCCGAGCTCGTCGCGCAGCTCCTCGAAGAACGACCCCGTGCGTACGTCGATCACGACGGCGACCCGCTGGTGGACCCCGCGACTGCGATCGACCAGCCGGATCACCTCGGGCAGCAGCGAGGGTGGCAGGTTGTCGACCACGAAGTAGCCGAGGTCCTCCAGCTCCTTGGCCGCGGTGCTGCGGCCCGCCCCGGTCATGCCGGTGACGATGACCAGCTCACCCGAGCTCGGCGTCGTCTCGCTCATGTGCCCTCCTGTACTTCACCGGTGGCCGTGTTCACGACCATCCCCGGTCCATTCTTGTCGACGGCGTCCTTGATCGCAGCCGCGATCACCGGCCCGATGCCGGGGACCTCCGCGATCTGCTCCACCGTGGCGGCGCGCAGCTTCTTCAGGGAGCCGAAGTGCTTGAGCAGCGTCTTGCGCCGCACCTCCCCCAGCCCCGAGACGTCGTCGAGGAGTGACTCGACCATCGATTTCGAGCGCCGGTTGCGGTGGTGGGTGATGGCGAAGCGGTGCGCCTCGTCGCGCAGCCGCTGGAGCAGGTAGAGCCCCTCGGAGTTGCGCGGCAGGATCACCGGGTCCTCCTCGCCGGGCACCCAGACCTCCTCCAGGCGCTTGGCCAGTCCGCAGACCGGGACGTCGTCGATGCCGAGCTCGTCCAGCGCTCGCACCGCGGCGGCGACCTGGGGCGCGCCACCGTCGACGACGACCAGCCCCGGCGAGTAGGCGAACTTCCCGGGGCGTCCGGTGTCGGGGTCGATCTCGGTGGCGTTGGCCTGGTCGTCGAGGAGCCGCTTGAACCGGCGGGTGATCACCTCGTGCATGGCCCGGACGTCGTCGGAACCGTCCTGACCCTTGATGATGAAGCGGCGGTACTCCGACTTGCGGGCCAGTCCGTCCTCGAAGACGACCATCGAGGCGACGATCTCGGTGCCCTGGAGGTGCGAGATGTCGTAGCACTCCATCCGCAGCGGGGCGTCGGGCAGATCGAGGGCCTGCTCGATCTCCTCCATCGCCTTGGACCGGGTGGTGAGGTCGGAGGCACGCCGGGTCTTGTGCAGGATCAGGCCCTGCTTGGCGTTGCGTTCGACCGTCTCCAGCAGGGTGCGCTTGTCGCCGCGCTGCGGCACCTTGACGGTGACGCGGGCGCCGCGGATCTCGCTGAGCAGCTCCTCGACGGCCTCGACGTCGGCCGGCAGCGTCGGCACCAGGATCTCGCGCGGGATCGCTTCGCGCTCATCGGCGTCGGTGCCGCCGTACAGCTGGAGGAGGAAGTCCTCGACCAGGGTGTCGGTGTCGCCCTCCTCGACCCGGTCGGCGACCCAGCCTCGCTGGCCGCGGATCCGGCCGCCGCGGACGTGGAAGATCTGGAAGGCGACCTCGAGCGGGTCCTCGGCCAGCGCGATCACGTCGGCATCGGCGCCGTCGCCCAGGACGACGGCCTGCTTCTCCAGTGCTCGGTCGATCGCGGCGAGGTCGTCACGCAGCCGGGCGGCGCGCTCGAACTCGAGCTCCTCGCTGGCGGCGAGCATCTCGCGCTGCAGCCGGCGCTGGATGGTGGTGGTGCGGCCGGCGACGAAGTCGCAGAAGTCGTTGACGATCTCGCGGTGGTCCTCGGGGCTGATGTTGCCCACGCACGGTGCACTGCACTTGTCGATGTAGCCGAGCAGGCACGGCCTGCCGACCTGCTGGCTGCGCTTGAAGACGCCGTTGCTGCACGAACGCATCGGGAAGACCCGCAGCAGGGCGTCGACCGTCTCGCGGATCGCCCAGGCGTGGGAGTAGGGCCCGAAGTACTTGGTGCCCTTGCGCTTGGCGCCGCGGCCCACCATCACCCGCGGGATCTCGTCGCCGACGGTGACGGCCAGCCACGGATAGGACTTGTCGTCGCGGAACATCACGTTGAACCGCGGGTCGAACTCCTTGATCCAGGTCCACTCCAGCTGGAGCGCCTCGACCTCGGTGTTGACCACCGTCCACTCGACGCTCGCGGCGGTGGTGACCATCGTCGCGGTGCGCGGGTGCAGGTTGGCCAGGTCCTGGAAGTAGTTCGAGAGCCGGGCGCGGAGGTTCTTCGCCTTGCCGACGTAGATCACGCGGCCCTGGGGGTCGCGGAACTTGTAGACCCCGGGCTGGGTGGGAATCTCCCCCGACTTCGGGCGATACGTACGGGGGTCCGACACCCCGTCAGTCTAGCGGCGAGGAGGTCACCACCAGGGCAGGAGCACCGCCGCGACAAGGACCCACAGGCCGACGAACACGACCGCCGCGAAGAGCCCGGCGAGCAGCCACACCACGGCCTGACCTCGCCGCCCGTGACCGCGACGGATCACGACAGGTAGATCTCGCCGTTGTCGACGGTGATCGGGAAGGCCGAGAGCGGGGACTTCGCCGGTCCCGACTCGACCGAGCCATCGGAGATGGAGAACTTGCTGAAGTGGCAGGTGCACACGATCTGCTTGTCCTGGACCTTGGAGACCAGGCACTGCTGGTGCGTGCAGACCGCGTCGAAGGCCTTGAACTCGCCCTCGGTCGGCTGGGTGACGACGACCTTCTCGGTGGCGAAGATCTTGCCGCCGCCGACCTCGATGTCGGCGGTGGCGACCAGCGGGGCAGCGACCGGGCGGCCGCTGCTGGTCGCCGAGGACGGCGACGTGGTGCCCGACGGCGTGCTGCTCGCGGCCGGGTCGGTGGCGGTGTCGTTACTACCGCAGGCGGCGACCAGGGGCACCGCGAGACCTGCGGCGATGGCGCTTCGGCGATTGAGGTTCATTCCTGCATCATCCTCATGGTTTCAAGAGCGGGGCGAGGAACCGTCCGGTGTGACTCTCCGCGCAGGCGGCGATCGTCTCGGGCGTGCCCTCAGCGACGACAGTACCGCCCTTGTTGCCACCCTCGGGCCCCATGTCGATGATCCAGTCGGCGGTCTTGATCACGTCGAGGTTGTGCTCGATCACGAGCACGGTGTTGCCCTTGTCCACCAGGGTGTTGAGCACGCCGAGCAGCTTGCGGATGTCCTCGAAGTGCAGACCCGTGGTGGGCTCGTCGAGCACGTAGATGGTGCGACCGGTCGACCGCTTCTGCAGCTCGCTGGCGAGCTTGACCCGCTGGGCCTCCCCACCGGACAGCGTGGTGGCCGGCTGGCCGAGCCTGACGTAGCCCAGGCCGACCTCGACGAGGGTCTTCAGGTGGCGGGCGATCGCGGGCACGGCGGCGAAGAACTCGACCGCCTCCGCGATCGGCATGTCGAGCACCTCGCCGATGTTCTTGCCCTTGTAGCGGACCTCGAGCGTCTCGCGGTTGTAGCGCATCCCCGAGCAGACCTCGCAGGGGACGTAGACGTCGGGCAGGAAGTTCATCTCGATCTTGATCGTGCCGTCACCGGCGCACGCCTCGCAGCGGCCGCCCTTGACGTTGAACGAGAACCGGCCCTGCTGGTAGCCGCGCACCTTCGCCTCCGGCGTGGAGGCGAACAGCTTGCGGACGTGGTCGAACAGACCCGTGTACGTCGCCGGGTTGGAGCGCGGCGTACGACCGATCGGACTCTGGTCGACATGGATCACCTTGTCGACGTGCTCCAGGCCGGTGATGGTCCGGTGACGACCCGGGATGGTGCGGTTGCGGAAGAGCTCCTTGGCCAGCGCCGTGTAGAGGATGTCGTTGACCAGGGTCGACTTGCCCGAGCCCGAGACGCCGGTGACGGCGAGGAAGACCCCGAGCGGGAAGGCGACGTCGATGTTCTTGAGGTTGTTCTCCTTGGCGCCGAGCACCTTCAGCTCGCGGCCCGGAGTGAGCGGGCGACGCTGGTCGGGCACGGGGATCTGGCGCTTGCCGGCGAGGTACTGGCCGGTCATCGAGGCCTCGTTGCGGTAGAGCTCCTCCACGGTGCCGGCGTGCACCACGTGACCGCCGTGCTCACCGGCGCCGGGGCCGATGTCGACCACCCAGTCGGCGACCCGGATGGTGTCCTCGTCGTGCTCGACGACGATCAGGGTGTTGCCCAGCTCCTTGAGCCGGACCAGCGTCTCGATCAGGCGGGCGTTGTCGCGCTGGTGCAGGCCGATGCTGGGCTCGTCGAGGACGTAGAGCACGCCGACCAGGCCGGCACCGATCTGGGTGGCGAGCCGGATCCGCTGGGCCTCGCCACCGGACAGCGACCCCGAGGGCCGGTCCAGGGAGAGGTAGTCCAGACCGACGTCGAGCAGGAACTGCAGGCGCTCCTGGATCTCCTTGAGCACCCGCTCGGCGATCTGGGCCTCGCGCTCGGTGAGGGTGACCTCGTTGAGCCAGGCGCTGGCCTCGTAGATCGGCAGCGCACAGATCTCGGCGATGTTGAGCCCGCCGTGGGCCCGCTCACCGAGGGTGACGGCCATCGAGACCGGCTTGAGTCGGCTGCCGCCACAGGTCGGGCACGGGACCTCACGCATGAAGCCCTCAAACCGCTCCCGGCTGGTGTCGGACTCGGCCTCACGGTGGCGGCGCTCGACGTAGGAGCGCACGCCCTCGAACTCCGCGTCGTACGCGCGCTGGCGTCCGTAACGGTTGACGGTGATGACGTGCACCTTGCGCGGGTGCCCGTCCAGGACGATCTTCTGCACCTCGGGGGTGAGGTCCTGCCACGGGGTGTCGATGTCGAAGCCGAGCTCGTCGCCGAGGGCGCCGAGCAGGCGCAGGAAGTAGTCGGCGATATGGGCGTGGCTCCACGGCTGGATGGCGCCGTCGGCCAGCGTCGCCTCCGGGTTGGGCACGACCAGCTCGGGGTCGACCTCCATCCGGGTGCCCAGGCCACTGCAGGCCGGGCAGGCGCCGAACGGGCTGTTGAACGAGAACGAGCGCGGCTCGAGGTCGTCGGTGTCGATGGCGTGGTCGTTGGGGCACGCCATCTTCTCGGAGAACTTCATCTGCTCGCCGGTGTCAACGAAGTCGACCACGACCAGGCCGCCGGTGAGCACCAGGGCGGTCTCGACCGAGTCGGTCAGACGGCGCTTGCTCGACGCCTTGACCGCGAGCCGGTCGATCACGACCTCGACGGTGTGCTTCTGCTGCTTGTTGAGCTTGGGCAGGTCGTCGAGGGTGTGGGTCTCGCCGTCGATCCGGACCCGGGTGTAGCCGTCGGACTGGAGCTGGGCGAAGAGGTCGACGAACTCCCCCTTGCGGCCACGGACCACCGGGGCGAGCACCTGGAAGCGGCGGCCCTCCTCCAGGGCCAGCAGCCGGTCCACGATCTGCTGCGGGCTCTGCCGCTCGATCGGGGCGCCACAGGTCGGGCAGTGCGCCCGGCCGGCGCGAGCGAAGAGCAGGCGGAGGTAGTCGTAGACCTCGGTGATGGTGCCCACGGTCGAACGCGGGTTCTTCGAGGTCGACTTCTGGTCGATCGAGACCGCGGGGCTGAGCCCCTCGATGAAGTCGACGTCGGGCTTGTCCATCTGACCGAGGAACTGGCGGGCGTACGCCGACAGCGACTCGACATAGCGACGCTGGCCCTCGGCGAAGATGGTGTCGAAGGCAAGGCTCGACTTGCCCGAGCCCGACAGGCCGGTGAAGACGATGAGCGCATCGCGCGGCAGGTCGAGCGAGACATCCTTGAGGTTGTGCTCCCGGGCACCCCGGATCACGATCTGATCTGCCACCTGAATCCCTTCGAACATGTGTTCCACAGCGTAGCACCGGCACGGTGGGGCCTCGCTATCATCGGCGCCATGACCTACACCGGATCGGTGACCCCCGGCGGCCCTGCTGACACCCGCGAGCTTCCCGCTCTGATCATCACCAAGGTCGCCGTCGATGAGAAAATGTCGAACAACTGCTACCTGCTCCGCTGCCGCGCGACCGGCACCCAGGTGCTGATCGACGCCGCCGACGACGCCCCGGTGCTGCTGGCACTGATCGGCGAGGCAGGCGTGGAGTCGGTGATCACCACGCACCAGCACTGGGACCACCACCGCGCCCTGGCCGACGTGGTCGCCGCGACCGGTGCTGCAGTGCTCGCTGGCGAGCCCGACGCCGACGCGATCGAGGAGAAGACGGGCGTCACCGTCACCCGCCGTCTCTCCGACGGGGACCAGGTCCGCTTCGGTGAGATCGTGCTCGACGTGATCGCGATCCGCGGCCACACCCCCGGCTCGGTCGCCCTGTTCTATGCCGACCCCGCCGGCGGCGGCCACCTCTTCACCGGCGACTCGCTCTTTCCCGGCGGTGTCGGCAACACCTTCGGCGACGCCGACGCCTTCGTCCAGCTGATCGACGACGTCTCCACCCGGATATTCGACCGGCTGGGCGACGACACCTGGTTCTACCCCGGGCACGGCAACGACTCGACTTTGGGCGCCGAGCGGCCGCACCTGGAGGAGTGGCGCGAGCGCGGATGGTGACCTGGCGCTTCGGCCTGCGCAGGACTGAGCGCGAGGCGAACAAACGGTCTGGTCGGCTGCTCGCAAACGTCGAGCGCACCTGCACCGTGCTCGGACAGGTCGGCGAGGACCACTGGGGTCAGTGGATGGCAACGGTGCTCAATGAACTGGCCGCTCACGACGCCCACGGTCTCGACCGCCTGCTCAGCGCGTACGGCGGCATGGGCAGTTTCAACGACCTGGTGATCACACCCCTGAACGGCCACACCGTCTCGGCAGGCGACGTCGACCGAGTCAACCGGGAGCTCAGTCGATTGCGGTCCGAGATGTACGACGACGCCGCGGCCCTTCGCCACACCACGCCGGGAACAGAGCTACCGCACTCGGAGTAGTGGCGCGAGCACGGCTGGTGAACGTTCGCCCCGTGCGAACACCCCTCGCCCCCCTGCTCCGATCGACGTAGCGTCAAGGCATGGGCGAAGTGATCGCGTTCCCGGCCCGGCCCCGACCGGCGGTGGTCGAGGCCGCGCCGTTGTGGCGCGAGGCCGTGGGCGGCGTACTGCGCGACGAGCGACGGCTCCAGGAACGGACGCTGGCCGACGTCGCCGGGCGTGCCGGGGTGTCGCCGCAGCACCTGTCCGAGGTGGAGCGCGGCCGCAAGGAGGCCAGCTCCGAGGTGCTGGAGGCAGTCTCCGGCGCGCTCGGACTCGGCCTCGTCGACCTCACCCGGCGGGTGACCCGTCGACTGGAGGACCAGAGCCTGAGCGGACCGGTCTGCCTGGCGGCCTAGGCCGTCCGACCCTCCAGGACCGCATCGGCCAGCCCGTAGGCAACCGCCTCGGAAGCGGTGAGGATCAGGTCCCGTTCCGTGTCGGCGCGCAGCCGTTCGACACTCTGCCCGGTGTGCCGGGCGAGCACCTCCTCGACCTCCGCGCGCAGCCGAACGATCTCCTTGGCCTGCAACGCGAGATCCGGGAGCGTCCCCTGTCCCCCGCCCGAGGGCTGGTGCAGCACGACCCGGGCGCGTGGCAGGACCGTACGCCGGCCCGGCGCGCCCCCGGCCAGCAGCACCGCCGCACTCGACGCTGCCTGGCCGATACAGGTGGTCGCGACCGGAGCCTGGATGAACTGCATCGTGTCGTAGATGCCGAGCATCGCGGTGACCGATCCACCCGGCGAGTTCAGGTAGAGGCCGATCTCGGTGCCGGGCGACTCCGACTCCAGGTAGAGCAGCTGGGCGATCACGACGTTGGCGACACCGTCGTCGATCTCGGTGCCGAGGTAGATGATCCGATCAGTGAGCAGACGACTGTAGATGTCGGTGACGCGCTCCCCCGTCCTGGTCCGCTCCACCACCGACGGGACCGCGTAGCTGCTCATCGGAACCCTCCGGTCACCATCTCGGCGCCGCCGGGTGTCACCGACGCCAGGTCGGCCAGCACGGCGTCGGCCAGCCCGTAGTCCACCGCCTCGGTCGCGGTGAACCACTTGTCCCGTCGGGCATCGCGCTCGACGGTCTCGAACGACTGGCCGCTGTGCTCCGCGGTCAGGCGCATCATCAGGTCCTTCATCCGCTCCAGCCGCGCCGCCTGGATCTCGACGTCGATCGCCGTACCGCCGATCCCGGCCGAGCCCTGGTGCAGCAGCACCTCGGCGTGCGGCAGCACGAAGCGCTTGCCGGGCGTCCCGGCGGTGAGCAGGAACTGGCCCATGCTGGCGGCCAGCCCCATCCCGAGGGTGGAGACGTCGTTCGGGATCAGCCGCATGGTGTCGAAGACGGCCAGGCCCGCCGAGACGGAGCCGCCCGGTGAGTTGATGTACAGGCTGATGTCGCGGTGAGGGTCCTCGGCGCTGAGCAGCAGCAACGCAGCGCAGAGCCGGTGCGCGATGGCATCGTCGACCTCCTGGCCCAGCACGATGATCCGCTGGTGCAGGAGGCGTTGGGTGAGCTGGTCGTCGATCGGCCCGAGGGGCGAGGTGGGTGTGGTGGTCATGGGTTCACCGTGGCTCGCGCCATGCCTCGGTTCCAGGGTTTCCCCTGTCAGCGGATCCGCTCAGAGGCGCGCCTGGGCCGCCTTCGCGTCCAGCTTCGCCTGCAGCTTCTTCCGCGTCGCCCGCCCACCGCGGGCCATGCCGTAGAGCAGCTTGAGCTGCGAGGGCAGGTTCTTCTTCGTGGTCGTGGCCATCCAGTTGTTCGGCAGCGAGAGCCGCACGATCTTGTGCCAGGCGCTGTAGACCTGCGCGGGCAGCGAGGCGGAGTGGTAGTCGAGGGCGTACTGCTCGAAGAGCTCGCGGACCTTGGGCGCGACCTCGGCGTACCGGTTGGAGGGCAGGTCGGGCCAGAGGTGGTGCTCGATCTGGAACGACAGGTTGCCGGTCATCAGGTGCATCAGCTTGGACCCGGAGATGTTGGCCGAGCCGAGCATCTGGCGGACGTACCAGTCACCGCGGGTCTCCTCGGTGGGCAGCTCGGCGACGTCGTACGCCGCGACTCCCTCGGGGAAGTGTCCACACATGATCACCGAGTGGGTCCACACGTTGCGGACCACGTTGGCGGTGACGTTGGCCAGCAGCGTCGGCACCGCTGAGGGCCCTGACAGCAACGGGTGCAGCACGTAGTCACGCAGCGCCTGGGTCCGCATCTTCGCCAGGGTCTGGCGCACCCCCTCGCGGAACTCCTCGGAGCGCTGCTCCTTCGGGATGCGCAGGTTGCGGCCGAGCTCGAGGTCGTAGGCGGCGATGCCGTACTCGAAGACCAGCATGTTGACGAAGTTGAGCAGCGGCTGGACGAGGTACATCGGGTACCACTTCTGACCGTCGTCGACCCGCATGATGCCGTAGCCGAGGTCGTTGTCCTTGCCGATGATGTTGGTGTAGGTGTGGTGCACCTGGTTGTGGCTGTGCTTCCAGCTCTCGGCGGTGGACGCGTTGTCCCACTCCCACGTCGAGGAGTGGATCTTCGGGTCACGCATCCAGTCCCACTGGCCGTGCAGGATGTTGTGGCCGATCTCCATGTTGGACAGGATCTTCGACACGCTCAGGCCGGCGGTGCCGAGCAGCCACAGCGGCGGCAGGATGCTGCCCAGCAGCACCGCGCGACTGCCGAGCTCCAGGTTGCGCTGGATCGTGATGATGCGCCGGATGTACGCCGCGTCCGCAGCGCCCCGCGACTCCATCACCTCGGCGCGGATCGCATCGAGGCGGCGGCCGATCTCCTCGATGTCCTCGCGCGTCAGGTGCGAGATCGGACTCGTGGCGATGTGCTCGGTGACAGTCACAGCTCGAGTCTGCCTGAGGATGAGCAACAAATTCTTGTGTCGCTGGCGTGAGACTGTCGGCGGTTCTTATCATTTGCGAACAATCCGGCCGGCGCTGGGCGGCGCGACGCGCTACTGGCCGTAGGTGTAGCGCAACTCGGCGTAGAGCAGCTGGTTGATCCGGTACGCCAGTCCCCTCCTGGCCACCTCGTCCTCGATCTGCTCAGGACTGAGCAGGGTGAAGCCGAGAGAGGTCTCGTCCCGCCACGGCCTCAGGTCGAGCCGGATCTGATCCTCGGGCCGGTCCTCCCACAACGTCGACCAGACCACCAGCTCGGGCTCGCTGGACTCCAGCACCCGGGGCCGAACCTCCCCCGGGCGCAGCTCCAGCCACACTCGGCTGCCGGTCCGCGCCGGCTCCATCAGATCGGCCCACAGCACGTGCTGCGGTGGCGGCATCCGTTTGGTCCTGCGCGCGATCTCCAGCACGTCCCTACCCTAGGCTCCATGACCTCCCCCGGCGACCGATTTCCTGCTGCCATCACGGTCGTCGGCGAGGCCGTCGTCGACCGGGTACGTCGTGCCGAGGGCACGCTGCGCGAGACACCCGGTGGCAGCCCCGCCAACGTCGCCCTCGGCCTGGCCCGGCTCGGCCACCCGACCACCTTCCTCACCCAGCTCGGGGAGGATGCCGCGGGCGCCCTGCTCCGCGACCACCTCCAGGGCGCCGGGGTGATCCTCGATGTCTCCACGACCCCGAGCGGGCGGACCTCGACGGCGCTCGCGACGCTGGCGGCCGACGGGTCGGCGACCTACGAGTTCGACCTCGCCTTCGCACTGCCGCCCCTGACCACCGCCGAGATCGACAGGCTCTGCGACGTCGCCGTCCTCCACGTCGGCTCGGTCTCCGCGATCCTCGGCGAGGACTGGGGTCGGGTGCGCGACCTGGCCGGGGCGGCCCGCGGTGCGGCGTTGGTGAGCTACGACGTGAACCTGCGCCCGGCCCTGACCGGCGCCGGTGACGACGTACGGGCTCGGGTGGAGGCGCTGGCTGCGACGGCCGATCTGGTGAAGGCCTCCGACGAGGACCTCGCCGCACTCTGGCCCGGCCTGGCCCCGCACGAGTCCGCCGCCCATCTGCTGAGCCTCGGGGCGAGTGCGGTCGTCGTCACCCTCGGTGGGGACGGGTGTCTGGCCATCACGTCCGCCCTCGACGTACGCCGTCCGGCGCACCGCACCACGGTCGTGGACACCATCGGCGCCGGGGACTCGTTCATGGCCGGGCTGCTGCACGCCGTGGCCGGCACCGACCTCGCGCTGCTGGACGCCCCGGCCTGGGAGCGGGTGCTGGACCGTGCGGCAGCGAACGCCGCCTTCACCGTCGCGCACGCCGGGGCTGCGATGCCGAGCCCGGCGGAGGTGGCGAACCCGGATCTCGACGGTGAGTAACCCGGAAGTCGAGGGTGGCGAACCCGGAAGTCGAGGGTGGCGAACCCGGAAGTCAGGCGACCAGGCGCGAGGCCAGCAGGTCGCTCCAGCGCCCCGCCTCCGGGCCACCGTTGCAGGTGCCGTCGGACTCGCCGGGGTGCTTGACCCAGAGGAAGCCGTCCAGCGCACCCCGGTGACGCACCAGCCGCGGCCGGGCACCGAGTCGGGCCCAGGTCGGGTTGCACCACTCCGAGGAACGGGGCATGGCACCGTTGCGCGAGGTGTCGATCACGAACCGCTTGCCCTTGAGCCCCCGGGCGCGCAGGCCGCGCACCACGCTCGCCCCGAAGCGCTTCTCGGCCGCCGTGGACCGGTAGTTGGAGACGTTGAGGCTCACCCCGCGTGCCCACCGCACCCCCGCCGCGCGCAGCCGGGAGACCATCACCGTCGACTTCTCCCAGTTGCTGTGGCCGGCGTCGAGGTAGATCCAGGCGCCGCTGCGAGCGAGCTTGCGGGTGGCCCAGCGCAGCAGCGAGATCCGCCCGGAGCCGCCGCACTTCCCCGCCGAGGCGAGCGCGTCGGGCTCGACCACCACCAGGGCCGAGGAGCCCTGGAGGGCGGCGGCGACCTGCGCGATCCAGCCCCGGTAGCCGGCCGCGTCGGCGAAGCCACCCGAGGAGTACGAGCCACAGTCGCGCCCGGGGATGGCGTAGAGCACCAGCACCGGACGGGCCTTGGCCGCTGCCGCCCGGTCCAGGTAGGCCGCCACCGTCGAGCGCACCGTGGCGGTGGAGAGCGACTCGGTCAGCCACCACGCCTGCGGGACCGTGCGCCAGGCGGCGTACGGACCACTCGCCGGGACCTGGACGGTCGCGGCGTCGGCGTACAACCGCGTCGGCGTGGGGCGAGCCTCGGCACCGGTGACGCTCAGCGTCGTGGTGATGGTCGCCAGGACCAGTGCCAGCACTGCCAGAGCGCTCCGTCGTCGTCCAGGGGTCCATCGCGCCACCGGCCTAGCCTAGAACGTAGGCTGGGGTCGTGATCGAACTGCGTACGCCCACCCAGCTGGAACAGATGAAGCCCGCTGGCCGCTTCGTCGCCGACGTCCTGACGGCGCTGAAGGAGAAGGCCGCCGTCGGCGTCAACCTGCTCGAGCTCGACGCCCTGGCGCACCAGATGATCAAGGACCGTGGCGCGGAGTCGTGCTACATCGACTACCACCCGAGCTTCGGCGCGATGCCGTTCGGCTACGTGCTGTGCACCAGCGTCAACGACGCTGTGCTGCACGGCCTGCCGCACGACTACACCCTGGCCGACGGCGACCTGCTCAGCGTCGACTTCGCCGCCAGTGTCGACGGCTGGGTCTCCGACTCCGCCCTGTCCGTCGTGGTCGGCAACGCCGACCCGAAGGACCTGCAGCTGATCGACGTCACCACCCAGGCCCTGGAGGCCGGCATCGCCGCGGCGAAGGTCGGCAACCGGGTCGGCGACATCAGCCACGCGATCGAGGTCGTCGCCAAGCGCAACGGCCTCAAGGTGAACACGCAGTTCGGTGGTCACGGCGTCGGCCGCACCATGCACGGCGAGCCGCACATCGCCAACGCCGGCAAGCCCGGTCGCGGCTACAAGCTCGAGCCCGGCCTGGTGATCGCGATCGAGCCGTGGTTCCTGCACACCACCGACGAGATCTTCATCGACCCCGACGGCTGGACGATCAAGTCCACCGACGGCTCGCGCGGCGCCCATATGGAGCACACCGTCGCGATCACTGCTGACGGACCGCTGATCCTGACCGCACGCTGACCTCGGCGCGGCGGCTCACCACGGTGTGGGCCGCCAGCACCGCGAAGATCAGCACGCACACCCCGGCACTGACGGCGAAGGTGCCGTCGATGCCGGCATCCGTCGGCTCGCCGAGCGGACCGGCATGGGCTGCCAGGACGGCCGCGGAGATCGCCGTACCGAAGGAGCTGCCGACCGTACGCAGCACCTGGTTGAAGCTCACGGAGCTGCCCAGCTCCTCGGCCGCGACCGAGCGGGCGATCAGTGCCGGCATCGCCGCATAGCTGGAGCCCATCCCGAAGCCGAAGAGCAACATCCCGACCAGCAGCTCGATCAGGTGGCTGTGCGCGAGCCAGAGCAGCGCGGCGGCGACCGTCATCAGCCCGGCCCCGATCGGGAGCAGGGTGGCCAGGTCGATCCGGGCCGAGAGCCGGCGCACGATCCGGTTGGCGGCGAAGCTGCCGATCGACAGCGGCGCGATCACGAAGCCTGCCCACAGCACCGGCATCGCCAGGCCGTAGCCGGTCGAGGCCGGGGCCTGGGCGACCAGACTGCCGACCGAGAGGCCGATGTAGAGCGCTCCCCCGAGCGCGATCGCCGTGCTGTTGGCCAGCACGACGTCCGGGCGTGACATCACCCGCAGGTTGATCAGCGGATGGGTGCTGCGCAGCTCCAGGGCCACCCACGCCGCGAGTACGACGATCGCGCCGACCATCACGGCAGCGAAGGTGACCGAGCCCCAGCCCCAGTGCTCCCCCTCGCTCAGCCCCAGCAGCAGCGCACCAAGGCCGATCCCGAGCAGACTCGCGCCGGGCAGGTCGAAGGGGTGCTGCGGGGCGGCGTCGGGGTCGTCGGTCGGGATGCCGCGCACGACCACGACGATGGCCGTCACGACGAAGAGGGCTGCGAACCAGAACGCGGCCCGGTAGCTGGTGGTCCCCGAGATCACGCCGGTCAGCGGGTAGCCGACGCCGATGCCGGAGGCGACGGTGACCGAGAGGCTGGAGATCGCGCTCTGGCGGTGGGCCGGGGCGACGTAGCGCCGGGCCAGCGAGATCGTCACCGAGACGATCCCGTAGGTCAGCCCCTGCATCGCCCGGCCGAGCAGGAAGACCCAGAACGTGGGCGCCAGGGCGGCGATGATGCAGCCGGCGAGCACGATCACCAGCGAGACCAGCAGCAGCCGCTTCTGGTGCGGGCCGTCGCTGAGCCGCCCCATCACCGGGGTGGCGACCGCTCCGGCGAGCAGGTTGATGGTGAGCATCCACTGGGCGGTGCTCACCGAGACGTCCATGCCGTCGGCGATCGAGGGCACCAACAGCATGCCGAGCGAGGAGACGATCGCGGTCGACAACGCTGCATAGACCAGTACCGGCACGATCCGAGGCGACGCATTCACATAGGTATTCTATGTTCATTGCCGGGTGGGAGCCGCATCGCCGGGTCCCGGTGGGCCAGGGCGTCCATGAAAAGATCGAGGCTATGGAGCGCGAATTCCTGTTCATCGCCGCCGCTGCCCTGGGCATCATGATCGCCGCCTCGGTCTTCGCGCGGCGGACCAACATCGCGACACCGCTCCTGCTCGTCGCCCTCGGCGTCGGGGCGAGCTACGTGCCCGGCACCCCGGCCATCCACCTCGAGCCGGAGCTGATCCTGGCCGGCGTACTGCCACCGCTGCTCTACGCCTCAGCGGTCCAGCTGCCGGTACACGACCTGCGCCGCAACCTCACCCTGATCGGCTGGCTCTCGGTCGGGATGGTGATCATCTCCGCGCTGCTGATCGGCTTCGTCGTCCACCTGGTCTACCCCGGCATCCCGTTCGCCCTCGGGGTCGCGCTCGGTGCGGTGGTGAGCCCGACCGACGCCGTCGCCGCGACCGCGATCGGCCACCGCGTCGGCCTGCCGCCGCGCCTGATGTCGGTGCTGGAGGGCGAGAGCCTGGTCAACGACGCATCGGCCCTGGTGATGCTGCGCACCGCCGTCGCCGGCCTCTCGGCGACCAGTGCGTTCAGCTTCGGCCACACCGTCGTCGACTTCGGCTGGGCCGTCCTCGGCGCCCTGGTGATCGGCGTCGTGATCGGATACCTGAGCGTGCTGCTGCGCGAGCGGCTCGACGACCCGGTGCTCAACACCACGATCTCGTTCGCGGTCCCGTTCCTGGCCTACTTCCCCGCCGAGGAGGTGCACTCCTCCGGCGTGCTCGCCGTCGTCGCGGCCGGCATCGTCAGCGGCTCGCTGGGCAGCAAGCGGCTCAGCGCCCGCGACCGGCACACCCAGTCGACCAACTGGACGACGATCAACTTCATCCTGGAGAGCGCCGTCTTCCTGCTGGTGGGCTACCAGCTCTCCGACATGATCACCACCGCCCAGAAGGACGCCTCGACCTCGGAGCTGATCGGCCTGGTCGCGATCGTGGTCGCGATGCTGATCGGCCTGCGGATGCTCGGATTGGCGTGGCCGGCCCTGCGCGCCCGCTTCACCCCAGGGAATCGGTACGCCGAGACCCGCGCCCGCTATGCCGCGTTCGAGGAGCACCTGGACGCCCTGGAGCCCGCCGACACCCGCGAGATCAACCGGGTCGAATGGGCCCGCCGCCGGCTGGCCCGGGGCCGGGCCGACATGGACTTCGAGCAGCGCGAGCCGCTCACCGCCCGCGGCTACCTGGTGCTCGGCTGGGCGGGGATGCGCGGCGTCGTCACGGTCGCGGCCGCCCAGACCATCCCGGCCGACGCACCCCACCGCGCCACCGTCGTGGTGGCAGCCTTCTTCGTCGCCCTGGTGACCCTGGTGATCTTCGGACTCACCCTGCCCGCCCTGATCTCCCGCCTGGACCTGCGGATGGCCACCGCCCAGGAGAAGCGCAGCTCCCTGGCCGCCCTGATGCGCAGCATCGGCGAGGAGGCGATTGACGAGCTCGGCCCGCTGGCCGAGCAGGACATCGACGGCGAGCCGATCGACCCGCTGGTGATCAAGGCGATGAAGGAGCGGGTCATCCCCCGCCTCACCGCCGGCACCCAGTCGACCAAGGCCAACCGGGACCAGCTCGCCGTCCTGCAGCAGCGCTACCTCGACGCGATGCGCAACGCCCTGGTCGCCGAGCGCAGCATCGGGGCCTACAGCTCCGACACCTTCCGCCAGGTCGAGCACCTGCTGGACTCGATGGAGCAGCGCCCGCACCTGGCCTGAGCCGAGCAGGCCCACGGTCCGCCCGACTCAGCCCCAGCCGAGCCGATGCAGGGTCTCCTCACCGATCCCGAAGTGGTGCGCCACCTCGTGCACGACGGTGATCCGCACCTCCCGGACCAGCTCCTCCTCGCTCTGGCAGAAGTCCAGCAGCGGACCACGGAAGATGAAGATGCGGTCGGGCAGGATGCCGGCGTAGCCGCCGTCACGCTCGGTCAGCGCGACCCCGTCGTAGAGGCCGAGCAGGTCGTCGGGCTCCCCCGCCGGCGGCTCCTCCTCGACGAGCACCACCAGGTTGCTGACCAGCCGGGCGAGCTCGTCGGGGATCGTGTCCAGCGCATCGGCGACGAGCTCCTCGAAGCGCTCGCGACTCACCTCCATCGCAGTCGCCTCAGTCGTGCAGGGCGTGCTCATGCTCGGCATGGGTGGCCGGCTCGATCTGGAACGTGGAGTGCTCCAGGTCGAAGTGGCCGCGCAGGCACTCCTGGACCTGGTCGAGGATGCCGGCGGCCTGGCCGTCGTGGAAGCAGCCCTCCTCGACTACCAGGTGCGCCGACAGGGTCGGCAGGTCCGAGGCGACGCTCCACACGTGCAGGTCGTGGACGTCGACCACGCGCGGCACCTCGCGCAGGTGGTCACGGATCTCCTCCAGTGCCAGGTCGGCCGGAGCGACCTCCATCAGCACCCGCACCGAGGACGCGACCAGGCTGCGCCCGGCATGCACCATCAGCGCCGCCACCACCAGGGAGGCGATCGCGTCGGCCGGCGCCCAGCCGGTGGTCAGGATGACGATGGCTGCCACAGCGGTGCCGACGAAGCCGTACAGGTCGGTGAGGATGTGCTGGTAGGCACCCTCGATGTTGAGGCTGGAGCGGTTGGCCTTGGCCAGCAGCCACGTCGCGACGACGTTGACGGCGATGCCGACGAGCGCGACCACCAGCACCGGGCCACCCTCCACGGAGACGGAGTCGGTCACGAGACGACGTACGGCCTCGAAGGCGATCAACGCCGCGAAGACCAGCAGGGTCACCCCGTTGGCCAGCGCGGAGAGGATCTCCGCCCGCTTCCAGCCGAAGGTCCACGGACCCGACGCGGGGCGGGCCGCGAGCCGCATCGCCCACAGCGCTACCGCGATCGCTCCGGCGTCGGAGAACATGTGCCCCGCGTCGGAGAGCAGCGCGAGCGAGCCGGTCACCAGCGCGACGACGACCTCGCCGACCATGAAGACGACGAGGAGGACGAGCGCGGCGACCAGCAGCCGACGGTCGGCGTCGGCGGCGATGCCATGATCGTGGCCGGCGTGCCCGTCGGAGTGGTGCTCAGCGTGGGTGCTCACGCCCCCATGCTGCCATCCCGGTTCAGGGCAGACGGCGACGTAGCCGCGTCGGCGGACGCTGGTGGAGATGGATCGGCTCGACATGACGGTCGATCGCCATGTCGTGCAGGTCGTGCTCGATGTGCCGCGCCCGGCGCCGCTCGAACAGAGCGACCGCCAGCACCATGCCGACGATGACGATCACCGTGGCCACCAGGCCCCCGGCATCGGCCACCGCCGTGGAGGCCTGGACGACCGCGGTCGTGAGGAGAACCATGACTCTTCCGCCCTTCAAGATGAGGAAGGCTGCTGCGGGGCGACGGCCCCGGCAGAGCCGGACGCCGCGTCATGTGCGATCTCTCTCCACCGTACGCCGTCCCCGCTTTGCCCACCAGCACCCCGCGGCCTAGGCTCGCTGGGTCACGGTGCTCTCCGCACCGTCCCGGACGAGGAACGTCGTACCCGGCCTGCGAAGACGACGTGCACAGGAGATGTCATGTCCCTCGGTTCCGTGATCCAGATCGGCGGTTCGCTGCTCGTCCTGATCCCCTTCATCCTGGTCCAGCTCGGCCGGATGACGCCGTCGTCGCTGCTCTACATCTGGCTCAACCTGATCGGGTCGGGTGTGCTGGCCGCAGACGCCCTCCACGGCCACCAGTGGGGCTTCCTGCTACTGGAGGGCACGTGGGCCCTGGTCTCGGCGTACTCGCTGATCTCGAAGAAGCCCACCGCAGGCCACTGACGCGACGTACCGTGGAGGGGTGGGCCCGACTTCGAGAGGTTCGGTGAGCGACACCTGGCGACGTGATCACCCGTGGGCGGGGATCTACTCGGCAGCGATGGCGCACCCACGCCTCACGCGCCCGCTCTCCCGGCTGACGCTGGGCACCGACCTCGCCGGGCTCGACGACGCGATCGCCTCGATCGCCGCCGTCAGGCCCGGCGGGGTCGTGCTCGACGTGCCGTGCGGCGCCGGGCTCGCGGTCAGCGGGCTGGGCCATGCCTCAGCGGTGCACTACATCGGGGCCGACATCGCACCGGCGATGCTGGAACGCGCCCGGCACGCAGCCGCGCGGACCGCGGCGCCTGCTGACACCCTGCTCACCTTCGCCCAGGCCGACGTCGCCCACCTGCCCTTCGCGGACCGGTCGATCGACCTGTGCCTGAGCCTGACCGGACTGCACTGCTTCCCCGACCCCGAGGCCGCCGTCCGCGAGCTGGCCCGGGTCACCGGGGACCGCCTGGAGCTGACCTGGTTCCGCTCCCGGGTCGCGCTGCACCAGCGCCCGGTCCTGCTGCTCGGCCGCGCTGCAGGCCTGTTCGGTCCCTCGGCCACGGTCCTCGAGGTCACCGGCTGGCTGTGCGAGGAGGGGTTCACGGTGCACGGCCGGACCGAGGGCGCCTTCGGCTTCGTCACCGCCCGGCGCGCCTAGACACCCCACCTAGTGTGGCGCTATGCACTCCTACGACGAGGCGACCGGCGCGATGGCGCGGGCGTTGGCTGAGCTGTGCCTGGAGCGTCTGGAGATGGACGCTCCCCTCGACGAGACGCTCACCCCCGAGCAGCTCCTCACCACCGCCGGACAGACCATCACCGCCGGCGGGCTCGGCGCCACCGAGGCGACCCGGCTCTGGGAGGAGGTGCTCGCGCCGGCCTGTCTGTCGGTCGACCATCCGCGCTACCTCGCGTTCATCCCCGGCGCCCCCTCGAAGGCGGCCGCTGCCTTCGACATGCTGGTCGGCGCCTCGGGGATCTTCGGCGGCTCCTGGCTCGAAGCCAGCGGCGCGGTGTACGCCGAGAACCAGGCCCTGCGCTGGATCGCCGACCTCGCCGGTCTGCCCGTCACGGCCGGCGGCGTCTTCGTCCAGGGCGGCACCAACGGCAACCTGTCGGCCCTGGTCGCGGCCCGCTCGGCGGCCCAGCACCGCCGTGGCGGCCGCCCGGCGCGCTGGTCGGTGGTGGTGACCTACGAGACGCACTCCTCGGTCAAGCACGCCCTGGAGTCGGTGATGGACGTCGACGTGGTCGAGATCCCCGGCGACGAGCGTGGCCGCCTGACCGGCTCCGCGATCAGGGCCTGGCTCGCCACCGCCGACGAGGGGCAGCGTGACGGCGTCTTCGCCGTGGTCGCCACCGCAGGCAGCACCAACCTCGGCGTCGTCGACGACCTGGCCGGGATCGCCGAGGTCGCCCGCGAGCAGGGCTGGTGGTTCCACGTCGACGGCGCGTACGGCGGCGCCGGACTGGCGGCCCCGACCGCCCGGCCCCTCTACGCCGGCATCGACCAGGCCGACTCCTTCATCGTCGACCCGCACAAGTGGCTCTTCGCGCCGTTCGACTGCTGCGCGCTGCTCTACCGCGACCCCGCGCAAGCCCGGGCCGCGCACACCCAGAAGGCGAGCTATCTCGACATCCTCAACGCTGATCCGGGCCAGGTGCAGTGGAACCCCAGCGACCTCGCGATCCAGCTGAGCCGTCGGGCCCGCGGACTGCCGCTGTGGTTCTCCCTCGCCGTCAACGGCACCGACGCCTACCGCGACGCGATCGAGCACACCCTGGCGGTGGCACGGGCCGGCCGGGCGCTGATCGAGGAGGCCGACCACCTGCGGCTGCTGGTGGAGCCGGACCTGACCGTCCTGGTGGTGGAACGGATCGGCTGGAGCGAGGCCGACTACGCGGCCTGGAGCACCTCACTGGCCCACAGCGGGACCGCCTTCGTCACCCCGACCCGGCATCGGGGCCAGGTCTGCACGCGCTTCGCGATCGTCAATCCGCGGACCACGATCGCCGATCTGGAGCTGGTGATCGACTCGATGCGGGAGTCCTTCGCCCTCTGAGTCAGGACCATCGGCCCGGCGCCCTAGTCTTTACGGATCATTCAGGTGCGGATTCCTTGGCAACGCCCTCACCGCCCCGTAACGTTCTTCTTGTTAAGCCCCTGGTGACCCGAGACGCCAGGGGCTTAACTCATTTCTCGGCACCTTCGTCTCGGCCTCGGCTCAGTCCTCGCCGTCGATGGCCCAGTCCTCGTCGTGGGTGCCAGGGCGCGGTGCCCACGGCAGCTCCTTGGCCGGGCGGACCACGACGAGCCGGTCGCCTCGGGCCAGCTGGGTGACCACCGGGTCGAAGTAGCGGAAGACGCGCTCGTCGCGGACCACCGCGATCACCTGGTCGGGCAGCTGCTGGGGCTGCTTGCCGACCTCGTTGACCAGCAGCTCCCGCTCGGCGACCTCCAGCCCCTCGCCGTACGAGAGCAGGTCCTCCATCACCGTGCCGAGCGTCGGCGAGAGCGAGGACAGGCCGAGCAGGCGCCCGACCGCGTCGGCCGAGGTGATCACGGAGTTCGCCCCCGACTGCTTCATCAGCGGGACGTTCTCCTCCTCACGCACGGCCGCGACGATCCAGACCTCGGGGTTGAGCTGGCGCACCGTCAGCGCGGTCAGCACGTTGGTGTCGTCACGGTTGGTCGTGATGATCACCTGGTCGGCGTTGGCCACGGCAGCCTTGGAGAGCACGTCGCGCCGGGTGGCGTCACCGGTGACGACGGCGAGGCCGTCGGTGTGAGCGTCCTGCAGCGCGGCCGCCGACGGGTCGACCACGATGATGTGGTCACGCGACTTCCCGTTGCTGATCAGGGTCTCCACCGCGCTGCGGCCCTTGGTCCCGTAGCCGACGACGACGATGTGGTGGTCCATGTTCTTCCTCCAACGAGCCGCCCGGATCTGCTCCCGCCCCCGGGTCGCTAGGACCTCCAGGGTGGTGCCGATCAACAACACCAGGAAGGCGATGCGGGCAGGGGTGATGATGAGCGCGTTGAGCGCTCGGGCCAGGTCACTGGCCGGCGTGATGTCGCCGTAGCCGGTGGTGCTCAGCGTGACCGTCGTGTAGTAGATCGCGTCCAGCAGCGAGATGGTGTCACCGTTGGAGTCCCGGTAGCCGTGCCGATCGAGGAAGACGATCAGGACCGTCCCCACCAGGATCGCCAGGGCCGCCAACAGCCGTCGGGTCAGCTGCCACCAGGGCGACCGGATGTGCTCTGGCAACGACAACCGACCGAGCCGAAATTGCACATCGTCGCCGACTTCTTCCTCCGCCACGGCACTACGGTAGTGGCATGAGTGCCCCAACCCCCGCAGGCGACCGCTCGGCCCTCCGGGTCGCGCTCAACCAGGCGCCCCCGCTGACCGGCCACAACACCGTGACGGGCGACGTCGCCCTGAGCGAGGCGGTGCTGCGGTACGGCGACACCGACGTGCTCGACTCCCTGGTCGGGCTCGGCTTCGAGGCCGGGTCGGCCGAGGCCCGCGAGCAGGGCATGGCGGCCAACACGCACTCCCCCGTGCTGCGGCCCTACGACCGCTACGGGCACCGGATCGACGAGGTCGACTTCCACCCGTCGTGGCACTGGCTGATGGAGCGGGCCCTGGGCCACGGCCTGGCCGCGACGCCGTGGGAGTCCGGCTCTCCGCACGCCCACCTGCGCCGGGCGGCGGGCTTCTTCGCCTGGTCCCAGACCGAGCCGGGCCACGGCTGCCCGATCTCGATGACGTACGCCGCCGTGCCGGCGCTGCGGGCCGACACCGGGCTCGCCGCACAGTGGACCCCGCTGCTCGCCTCGACGCACTACGACCCCGGCCTGCGCCCGGCGTCGCAGAAGCTCGGCGCCCTCGCCGGGATGGGCATGACCGAGAAGCAGGGCGGCTCCGACGTCCGCGCCAACGTCACCACCGCGACCCCGATCGACGACGGCACGCTGTACCGCCTCAGCGGGCACAAGTGGTTCACCTCGGCGCCGATGAACGACGTCTTCCTGGTGCTGGCCCAGACCGATGCGGGCGTGACCTGCTTCCTGGTCCCCCGGGTCCTGCCCGACGGCGCACGCAATCCGATGGACGTCGTACGACTCAAGGACAAGCTCGGCAACCGGTCCAACGCCTCCTCGGAGCTGGAGTTCACCGACACCGTCGGCTGGCGGCTGGGTGAGGAGGGCCGCGGCGTGCGGACCATCATCGAGATGGTCGCCGCCACCCGCCTCGACTGCGTCCTGGGTTCGGCCTCGCTGATGCGCAAGGCCGTGGCCGAGGCGTCGTGGCACGTCGCGCACCGCTCGGCGTTCGGCGGACTGCTGGCCGACAAGCCGTTGATGCGCAACGTGATCGCCGACCTAGCCATCGAGTCCGAGGCCGCCACCGCGCTGGCGATGCGCCTGGCCGCCGCCGTGGACCGCCGCGACGACCCGCACGAGGCGGCCCTGCGCCGGATCGCGCTGCCGCTGGCGAAGTTCTGGGTCTGCAAGCGCACCCCGGCACTGACCGCGGAGGCCCTGGAGTGCCTGGGCGGCAACGGCTACGTCGAGGAGTCGGGGATGCCGCTGCTCTACCGCGAGGCGCCGGTCAACTCGGTCTGGGAGGGCTCGGGCAACATCAACGCCCTCGACGTCCTCCGGGCGCTGGGCCGCGAGCCGGAGGTGGTCGACGCCTACCTCACCGAGATCGGTCGCGCCCGCGGCGCCGACCCCCGTCTGGACGCCGCCATCGCCGAGCTGCTCCGGATGCTGGGCTCGCTCACGCCAGAGTCGATGGAGCTCAACGCCCGCCGCCTGGCCGGGCGGATGGCGGTGCTGCTGCAAGGCGCCCTGCTGGTCCAGTCCGCCCCGCCGGAGGTCGCCGACCTGTTCTGCGCCTCGCGCCTGGGCGCCGGGATGGAGGGGACCTTCGGGATGCTGGAGGGCGGGGACCTGGCTGCGGTTGTGGCTCGCACCACACCGACCCGCTGAGCCCACTACGCTCATGTCATGACCATTCCGCGCCTGGTGGAGGGCCGCGAGCGGCTCTTCGGGCGGCTCGCCTCGCGTCCTGTCGACACCAACCCGCTCGACGAGTTCAGTGGACCGGCCCGGGCGTGGAAGTGGCTGCGGCTCAAGGAGTGGCAGGGCTGGACGATGGTCCACCCCGAGGTCTACTCCTCGATGATCCTGCAGGACGCGCACTACCTGGCGAGCTCGGAGATCTACGTCCGGGACAAGGCCTCCGGGGTGCTGCACGAGCATGCCGCCAACGCCCGCGGCGGGTCGCTCGGCCTGGCCCGGGAGCTGTGGGGATCGCACCCGCGGATGGCGGCCACGGGGTTCGACCTGCGCTACGACTTCGGTGCCGCCGACGGCCAGCACGTCGTGACGATCGACATCGCGGCGACGAAGAAGGCCCCGGCGTTCTCCGGTGAGCTGGTCCTGGACGGCTCGCGGGCCTCGGCACCGCTCTCGGTCAGCTCGCGGCTGCCCGGCGGCGCGATGTACACCCACAAGGTGCTCTTCCCTGCCGCCGGCCACCTGCGGGTCGGTGACCGCGAGATCGTCTTCGACCCCGAGCGTGACCTCGCCATCCTCGACGAGCACAAGTCGTTCCTGCCCTACCGCACCGAGTGGGTCTGGGGCACGTTCGGCACCCGCACCGCCGACGGCACCCCGATCGGCGCGAACATGGTGGACCGCCCCGAGCTCCCCGGAGAGCCCGAGGAGTCCTGCCTGTGGTTCCCCGGCGTGTGCGAGCCGCTCTCGGACGTGGTCTTCGTCAACCGGGGCGAGGAGTGGCTGGTGAACTCCTTCGACGGTCGCGTCGACGTCATCTTCGTGCCCGACGGGCGCAAGGACGTCCGGCACGAGATGGGGGTCGCCTCGATCGACTACTTCCAGCTCTACGGCCGCTACACCGGCACACTGCGCAGCCTCGACGGGACGACGTACGACATCGACGTCACGGGGGTGCTGGAGTCGATGCGGATGCGCTCGTGACTCCTGACCGGACCAGCATCCCTCCCCGGCCGGCCGTCAGCGCCGCCGACGCGGTGCGGATCGCTGGGGAGCTGTGGGCGTTCCCGCCCGAGACCGAGGTCGTCGAGCTGGGCTCCAACCAGGACCGGAACTTCAGGCTGACGCCGCCCGACAGCATCCACCGGATGGTGCTCAAGGTCGCCAACCCCGCCTGGGAGCGGACCGCCCTGGAGGCCCAGCACGCCGCCCTGCGCGCCGTGATCCATGCCGGGTTGAGGGCACCGGAGCCGATCGGGACCGTCGAGGAGGTCGAGGTCGGCGGCCACCGCTTCCTCACCCACCTCCTGACCTACCTCGAGGGCACCCCGCTGCTGGAGCGCGACGTCTTCGGACTCGAGGAGTGTCGGCTGCTGGGCATCACCGCGGCGCGGACGATCACCGCCCTGGGCGCGTTCGCGGAGATCGTCGAGGCTGCCCCCTCGCAGTGGGACCTGCGGGTCGCCACGGAGGTGATCGACGCCCTGCGCCCCGACCTCACCGAGGTCACCGCCGAGGCCGTACGCCGACTCCGACCGCTCCGCGCAGACCTGCCCCTCCAGGTGATCCACGGTGACCTCACCGACGACAACGTCGTGCTGACCGCCGGCGGCGAGGCCGGCGTGATCGACTTCGGCGATCTGGCCACTGGCTGGCGCTGCGCCGAGCTGGCGGTGACCCTGACCAGCCTGCTCGGCAAGACCCCCGACGACGTCGCCGCGGTGCTGGCCTGCGTCGAGGCGTTCGCCGCCGAGGTGCAGCTCACCGACGTCGAGCTGACCGCACTGTGGCCGCTGGTGGTGCTGCGGGCGGCGGTGCTGGTCGCCAGCGCGTCGAGCATCGCCGAGCACGAGCCCGACAACGCCTACGCCGCCGAGCGGGCCGGGGACGAGGCGGCCGCCCTCGCCGCAGCCCTCGCCCTCGACCCTGAGGAGCTGACCTGGCTGATCCGGGGTGTCGGGCAGCCGCTCGGCGCGCCGCGTCTGGTCGGACCGGTGCCGGGCAACCGGTTCCGTACCGTCGACCTCGGCGTCACCAGCCCCGCCTGGGACGACGGCGCCTGGCTGCGTCCGGAGGCGACCACCCGGATCCCGGCGACGCTGGCGACCCGCTACGGCGAGTACCGCCTCGACCGCGCGGTGCCCCACCATCGCCCGGGCACCGACCCGGTCCTCTCCCTGGCCGGGGAGATCGCCGGTCAGGTGGTGCAGTGCTGCACGCTGCCGGGCACCCCGCCGCGGTTCGTCACCGCCCGGGCCGAGGAGGTCTGGCGCCGGATCTGCCCCGATCCGACGCCGTTCATCAGCACCGACATTGCCGCACCGGTCCCCGACCCGGATCGGCTGCTGGAGCGCCGCGACGCCCACCTGGCCGCGGTGCAGGAGCACTACTACGCCGCTCCCCCGCAGATCGAACGCGGCTGGCGTGAGTTCCTGATCGACACCCGCGCGAACGTCTACATCGACGCGGTCAACAACGTCGCCACCACCGGCCACGCCCACCCGGTGCTGACCCGTGCCGCTACCCGGCAGTGGAGCCTGCTCAACACCAACTCGCGGTTCCACTACGCCGCCGCGGTCGAGCTCTGCGAGCGGCTCGCCGCACTCGCCCCCGACGGCCTGGACCAGGTCTTCCTGGTCAACTCCGGCTCCGAGGCCGTCGACCTGGCGCTCCAGCTGGCCCGGGCCGCCACCGGACGCGAGCGGATCCTCGCTGCCCGGGAGGCCTACCACGGCTGGACGATGGCGTCGGACGCCGTCACCAGCTCCCTCGGCGACAACCCGCAGGCACTGGAGACCCGCCCCGCCTGGGTGGAGCTGATCGACGCCCCCAACCAGGTCCGCGGCACCCATCGTGGACCCGGCTCCGGGCCGGCGTACCTCGCCGACCTCGATGCCCGGCTGGACGCTCTCGACCGGGATCAGATCGCCGGGGTGATCCTGGAGCCGCTCTTCGGCAACGGCGGCGGCGTGCTGCTGCCTGAGGGCTACCTGGCCGGGGTCTTCGAGCGGGTCAGGGCGCTCGGCGGGGTCTGCATCAGCGACGAGGTCCAGGTCGGCTACGGCCGGCTGGGGCACCACTTCTGGGGCTTCGAACAGCAAGGCGCGACGCCCGACATCATCACGATCGCCAAGGCGATGGGCAACGGCCAGCCGCTGGGCGCGGTGATCACCACCCCCGCAATCGCCGCCTCGTACGCCGCCCAGGGGTCGTTCTTCTCCTCCGCGGGCGGCTCCCCGGTGTCGGCCGCGATCGGCCTGGCCGTGCTCGACGTGATGGAGGCCGAGCGGCTGCAGGACAACGCCCGGGTGGTCGGAGACCGGTTCCACGCCGGGCTGACGGCGCTGGCCGAACGCCATCAGGCGATCGGCGCCGTGCACGGGATGGGGCTCTATCTCGGCCTCGAACTGGTCACCGATCGAGCCACGTTCGAGCCGGCCACCGACCTGGCCGCGGCGGTCTGCGAGGCGATGCTGCACGAGGGCGTCATCGTCCAGGCGACCGGCGACTTCAAGAACGTCCTGAAGCTCAAGCCGCCACTGGTGATCACCGCGGAGTCGGTCGACGTCGTCGTCGCCGCGCTGGACCGCGTGCTCGGCCGCCGCGGACGGCGATGACGTCGCGGCGCCTGGAGGTCACCGACCTGCTCTGGTCCTTCGACGCCGACGGCACCCGGCTCCCGGTGCGCCGTCACGAGATCGTCGCCGGTGCCCGGAACCGTGGGCAGCGCCGGGCCGCACAGCTGCTCTCCCGACTGCCGGCGAGCGCCGACGGCACCCTGAACGCACCGCAGGTCGACGCGCTCGGGCTGCGCATCCACGCCGAGCTGCAACGGCTCGGCGAGGAGCTCCAGCTCGGGCGTCGGATCGCCGAGGTGGTCGCGGCCCTGATCGCCGACCTGCCGCCGGGTCCCGGCCCCGTCCGGGTCGTCGACGTCGGCTGCGGCACCGGTCACGTGCTGCGTGAGATCGCCTACCGGGGCGACCTGCCCGGGGTGGAGCTGGTCGGGGTGGACCTCAACCCGGTGCTGATCGCCGAGGCCACCCGCCTGGCCCGCAGCGAGGGTCTGGACTGCACGTTCCTGCGCGGCGACGCGCTCACACCCGGCCTCGCGGTCACCGACGGGCCACGGACGGTGATGATCTCCTCGGGGTTCCTGCACCATCTGGAGGCCGACGAGATCGCGCGGTTCCTGGCCGCGACACAGACCCTAGGCGTGGCGGCGTACGCGCACTGGGACATCGCGCCCTGCCTGTGGTCCACGCTCGGGGCATGGATCTTCCACGCGGCGCGGATGCGGGAGCCGGTCTCGCGTCACGACGGGGTGCTCTCGGCCCTGCGCGCCCACCCCGCCGAGGTGCTGCTGGACGCCGCTCGGCGGGGCTCGCCGGCGTACGACTGCGCGGTCCGCGAGGGCGGGCGCTGGCATCCGCGCGCGCTCGACGTGCTGCGTCCCCTGGTCGGCGTACGCCGATGAGCGCGGCCGACCTCGCAGCGGCCGTCGCGATCGGCACGATCGGCGCCCTGGACGCCGTCTTCAGCGGCCTGCGGGCGAGCCTGGGCCGCACCGGCCTGATCGACCATCGTGCCCAGGACCGGGCGGGCCTGCGTCGCGGCGCCGCGGTCGGCGTACTGGCGCTGGTCCCGGCGACCCTCGTCCTCGCGCTCAGCGCGGGCGGGTGGACCGGAGCCGACCTGGGCCACACCGCGCGCACGATGCTGCTGGCGCTGGCGCCGTACGCAATCCTGGTCGTGGGCGCCCTGATCGTCTACCGGGCGTTGTCATGGCGGCTGACCTATCTGGCCAGCGCGGTCATCCTCGGCCCGATGACGTTCCTCAGACCCGCGATTGCGCTCGCCGCAGCGATCCTTGGGACGCTGGCAGCCGAGTCCGGGTGGCTGGTCGCTACGGTCTGGCTCGGCACCCTGGGGCTGCTGGCCGTGGAGCCGCTCTGTGGCCCCCCACCCAGATGAGGTAACTGCTGGTGAAGGTGGGTAAACCCCGTGCCCGAGGGCCTTTTCACCAGCAGTTAACCCACCATCAGCTCAGGTCGAGACCCGGGTACAGCGGGAACTTGCCCATCAGCTCGGCCGCAGCGGCCTTGGTCTTCTCCGCGACACCGTCGGCGATGTTGTACGACGCCTTGGACGGCGCACCGGCGGCGGTGGTGCCCGGGGTGGTGGACTTCAGGACCGTGGCGATGAGCTCGGCCACGTAGTCGAAGTCGGTGCCACCCAGGCCGCGGGTGGTCAGGGCGGGGGTGCCCAGACGGACGCCGGAGGTGTACCAGGCACCGTTCGGGTCGGCCGGGACGGAGTTGCGGTTGGTCACGATGCCGGAGTCGAGCAGCGCGGACTCGGCCTGGCGACCGGTGATGCCCAGGCCCGAGACGTCGAGCAGCACGATGTGGTTGTCGGTGCCGTCGGTGACGAGCTTGATGCCGCGCTTCTTGAAGCCCTCGGCCAGCGACTGGGCGTTGTCGGCCACGTTCTGGGCGTAGGTCTGGAAGGAGTCCTGGCGGGCCTCGGCGAAGGCGACGGCCTTGGCGGCCATCACGTGCGAGAGCGGGCCGCCGAGCACCATCGGGCAGCCACGGTCGACGCTGGGGGCGTACTCCTCGGTGGAGAGGATGAAGCCACCACGCGGGCCGCGCAGCGACTTGTGCGAGGTCGAGGTGACGACGTGGGCGTAGGGAACCGGGTTCTCCTCGCCGGTGAACACCTTGCCGGCGACCAGACCGGCGAAGTGGGCCATGTCGACCATCAGGGTGGCGCCCACGGAGTCGGCGATCTCGCGCATCTTGGCGAAGTTCACCCGACGCGGGTAGGCCGAGTAGCCGGCGACCAGGATGAGCGGCTTGAACTCCTTGACCTTCGTGGCGACGGCGTCGTAGTCGAGCAGGCCGGTCTCGGGGTCGGTGCCGTACTGGTTCTGGTGGAACATCTTGCCGGAGATGTTCGGGCGGAAGCCGTGGGTGAGGTGACCACCGGCGTCGAGCGACATGCCGAGCAGGCGCTGGTTGCCGAGCTCGTTGCGCAGCTTCTCCCAGTCGGCCTCGGAGAGGTCGTTCATGTTCTTCACGCCGGCGTCCTTGAGCCACGGGCCCTCGACCCGGTGGGCCAGGATCGCCCAGTAGGCGGTCAGGTTGGCGTCGATGCCGGAGTGCGGCTGGACGTAGGCGTACTCGGCGCCGAAGAGCTCGCGAGCGTGCTCGGCGGCCAGCGACTCGACGGTGTCGACGTTCTGGCAGCCGGCGTAGAAGCGGTGACCGACGGTGCCCTCGGCGTACTTGTCGGAGAACCAGGTGCCCATCGCGAGGAGCACGGCCGGCGAGGCGTAGTTCTCCGAGGCGATCAGCTTCAGGGAGGCGCGCTGGTCGGCGAGCTCGGCGCGGGTGGCCTCGGCGACCCGGGGCTCGACCGAGGCGATGACCTCGAGAGCCTGCTGATATGCGGAGGACGTCAAGGAGTTCAGAGCGCTCTGGTCAGCCATGGTCACAGCGTAGTAACGGCGGCGTTTCTCGACCAATCCGGCGTCCATCCTTCCGTGTCTCATATTCTGGATGAAGATTCACGATGTGAGACGCGAAGTTGAAGGCTCACGTCTGATCGGGTTCCAATGGATCCTGTGCCTGACCTCCGCTACAAGCCCACCCCGGCCACCAAGACCGAGATTCCGCGCCCCAAGCGCGGTGAGGGCCAATGGGCACTCGGCTACACCGAGCCGCTCAACAAGAACGAGCAGTCCAAGAAGGACGACGACCCGCTGAACGTCCGGGCGCGGATCATCAACATTTACTCCAAGCGCGGCTTCGACTCGATCGACCCCTCGGACCTGCGCGGCCGGTTCCGCTGGATGGGGCTCTACACCCAGCGCAAGCCCGGGATCGACGGCGGCAAGACCGCGACCCTCGACGAGGAGGAGCTGGACGACCGCTACTTCATGATGCGGGTCCGCTCCGACGGCGCGCTGCTGACCCACCAGGCGGTGCGCGCCCTGGGCACCATCGGCCGCGACTTCGGCCGCGACACCGCCGACGTCACCGACCGGCAGAACATCCAGTACCACTGGATCGAGATCGAGAACGTCCCCGAGATCTGGGAGCGCCTCGAAGAGGCCGGACTCTCCACGGTCGAGGCCTGCGGCGACTCGCCGCGCCCCTTCCTCGGCTCCCCTGTCGCCGGCGTCGCCGCCGACGAGATCATCGACGGCACCTCCGCCCTGGAGGAGATCAAGCGGCTCTACATCGGCGACCCGCGCTTCTCGAACTTCCCGCGGAAGTTCAAGACCGCGCTGACCGGTCACCCCAGCCACGACGTCTCCCCCGAGACCAACGACGTCGCCTTCGTCGCCTCGGTCCACCCCGAGCACGGCCCCGGCTTCGACGTCTGGGTCGGCGGTGGCCTGTCTACCAACCCGCACCTGACCGAGAAGCTCGGCGTCTGGGTGCCGATCGACGAGGTCCCCGACGTGTGGGCCGGTGTCGCGGGCATCTTCCGTGACTACGGCTACCGCCGGCTGCGCTCCAAGGCTCGGCTGAAGTTCCTCGTCGCCGACTGGGGCGGCGCCAAGTTCCGCGAGGTCCTGGAGAACGAGTACCTGGGCCACACCCTGCTCGACAACCCGTCCCCCGAGACGCCGACGGCGCACCGCGACCACATCGGCGTCCACCCGCAGAAGGACGGCAAGGTCTACGTCGGTGTCGCCCCGACCGTCGGCCGGATCTCCGGCTCGCTGCTGGTCGGCCTGGCCGACCTGATCGAGAAGTACGACGCTGCCGGCGCACGCCTCACGGCGTACCAGAAGATCGTCATCCTCGGCGTCGACGCCGACCGGGCCGAGGCTCTCGTCGAGGAACTCGACACGCTCGGCCTCTCGGCGCGGCCGTCGAACTGGCGACGCAACACGATGGCCTGCACCGGCATCGAGTTCTGCAAGCTGGCCATCGTCGACACGAAGAACCGCAGCGCCGACCTGATCACCACCTTGGAGCAGCGCTTCCCGGTGGGCGACTTCGGCGAGCAGGGCATCACCGTCAACGTCAACGGCTGCCCCAACGCGTGCGCCCGCACCCAGGTCGCCGACATCGGCCTCAAGGGCCAGCTCGTCACCGACGAGAACGGCGAGCAGGTCGAAGGCTTCCAGGTGCACCTCGGCGGCGCGATCGGCCTGCAGGCCAACTTCGGCCGCAAGCTGCGCCAGCACAAGGTCACCAGCGCCGGCCTGGACGACTACATCAGCACCCTCGCGACGAACTACCTCGCCGACCGCAACGACGGCGAGTCCTTCACCACCTGGGTCGCCAGAGCAGATGAGGATCTCGTGCGATGAGCACCCTGGCCACCACCGCAGCGCGGGCCTTCCGCGGTGCCACGACGACCGGGCGCAGCTCCGAGGAACTGCGCGAGATCGTCTCGCACTGGGGCGCCGAACTGGAGCTCGCTCCGGCCGAGCACATCATCGAGTGGGCTGCCGCTACCTTCGGCGAGCGGTTCTGCATCACCTCCTCGATGGGTGACGCGGTGCTCGCGCACCTGGCCGCGAAGGTCGTCCCCGGCGTCGACGTCGTCTTCCTCGACACCGGCTACCACTTCATCGAGACCATCGGCACCCGCGACGCGGTGGCGGCCACCCTGGACGTCAACCTGATCACGATCGCCCCGGTGCAGAGCGTGGAGGAGCAGGACGCCCAGTACGGCAAGGACCTCTTCCGCACCGACCCCGACCTGTGCTGCAAGCTGCGCAAGGTCACCCCGCTGGCCGAGTCGCTGTCGGGGTACGACGCCTGGGCGACCGGTCTGCGTCGCGCCGAGACCCATAACCGGGTGATCGCGCCCGTGATCGGCTGGGACGCCAAGCGCGGCAAGGTGAAGGTCTCCCCGATCGCGCGGTGGAGCGACCAGCAGGTCGAGCGCTACATCGCCGAGAACGGCGTGCTGGTCAACCCGCTGGCCTACGACGGCTACCCGTCGATCGGCTGCGCACCGTGCACCCGCCGGGTCGCGCCGGGCGACGACCCGCGCAGTGGCCGCTGGGCCGGCACCGGCAAGACCGAGTGCGGCATCCACTCCTGAACCTTTCGAAAGGAGGCTCGCTGCTATGACAGCACCTGCCCTGGTCGCCCTGGCTCACGGCTCCCGTGATCCCCGGCATGCGGCCACCATCACGGCCCTGGTCGACGAGGTGCGCCGCACCCGTCCCGACCTCACGGTCGTCGAGGCGTTCCTGGAGCTCTCGAAGCCGTCGTTCGAGACGGTGGTGAACCGCCTGGTCAAGGCCGGCCACCGCGAGATCGTGGTCGTCCCGCTGCTGCTCAGCGAGGCCTACCACGCCAAGGTCGACGTGCCCGCCGCGATCGCCGCGGCCGCCGAGCGCCACCCCGAGATCGCGATCCGGGCTGCCGGGATCATCGGTCTGGAGAACACCCTGCTCAACGTCCTCGACGTCCGTCTGCGTGAGGCCTTGCGGGCCCACCGGGTGCGCGAGCTGGACGCCTTGGTGCTGGCCGCGGCCGGCTCCTCGGACATGCTCGCCAACCAGGCGGTCGCGCGTCTGGCCCGGCTGTGGGGCTCGCACCACAAGCTCCCGGTGGTGGCGGCGTACGCCTCCTCGGCGCCGCCGGCGACCGGTGAGGCGGTCCGCGCCTTCCGGGCCGAGGGCAAGCGCCACATCGCCGTGGCCTCGCTTTTCCTCGCGCCGGGCTGGTTGCCCGACCGTGCCGCCGAGCTGGCCCTGGAGGCCGGCGCGGTGGCGGTCTCGGACCCGCTCGGGGCCCACCCGGAGATCGCTCGCACGATCCTGGCGCGCTACGCCGTCGGGTCCCTGGAGCTCGTCCCCGTCTAAAGCACCTCCTAGACCAGAACCGACAGCAGTCGCTCCAGCTCGGCGGCCGGGTCGGCGGTCAGACCGCCGTGCACCGGCCCGGGCTGGAGCACCGTCGAGCGTGGAGCCTTGAGCAGTCCGAACCGTGCGCTCGGGGTGTCCTCCAGGGCCCGCTGGCCGTACGCCGTGGCCCGCATGCCCGCCCCGAACTCCGCGTGGGCGGTGCCCTGACAGATCAGGTCGACTGCCGCCAGCGCCGACTCCACCAGCACCGGGTCGGTGGCGGGAGCGAACGCCTCGAGCCGGGCCCGGTCCAGGCGGGCCGCCATCCCGAGGAACTGGGCCTCAGGGCAGTGCAGCACGACACCCACGTTGAGGAACTCCTCGCGCTCCACCCGTGGGACGCACCGCAGCACGACGTACTGGTAGGGGCTCACGCGCCACCACCGGGCAGCCACGGCCGGCCGCCGTCCAGGCGCGCTCGCAGGAAGGTGACGTAGCGCTCCCGGACCTGCTCGGGGCCCTCAGCCCAGTCGTACTCGTCGAGCCAGGCGTCGGGGACGTCGGCCACGATCGAGCGCAGCGTGGCGTCGTCGAGGGTGGCCGCGGCCTCAGCGTCGACGGCGCGGGCCTGATCGACCAAGCCGGACAGGACGTGCTCGGAGATGTCGAACGGCTGGGCCGCGAACCGCTCGGGGGTGCCGGGCCCGCCGGGCCAGGAGTGGTGGAAGTAGAGCGAGGCGCCGTGGTCGATGGCGTAGATGCCGCCATTCCAGACCAGCATGTTCGGGTTGCGCCAGCTCCGGTCGACGTTGGCGGTGAAGGCGTCGAGCCACAGGATCCGGCCCGCCAGGCCCGGCTCGACGGCGGTGGAGGCGTCGAAGCCGAAGGCGCCGGGCAGGAAGTCGATGCCGAGGTTGAGGCCGGCACTGGCGTTGAGCAGGTCCTGGACCTCCTCGTCGGCCTCGTAGCGTGCCAGGGCCGGATCGAGGTCGAGCACCGCCTGGTCGGGGGTGGGGATGTCGAGTGCCCGGGCCAGCCCGGCCACGATCACCTCGGCGACCAGGACGCGTCGTCCCTGACCGGCGCCGTGGAACTTGCACACCCAGGTGCCGAGGTCGTCGCCCTCGACGATGCCGGGCAGCGAGCCGCCCTCGCGCAACGGGGTCACGTAGCGGGTGACCGTGACCAGGGGCAGCGTCACTCGGAGTCTCCTGAGATGGTGTCGGCGGCGAGGCGGGCCTTCTCGGCCTCCACGTCGAACTCGGCGTCGGGCCAGTCCAGGCTCATCGACTCCAGGGCGTCGAGGAGGAGCTTGGCCACGGCGAGGTTGCGGTACCACTTGTTGTCGCTGGGCACGATGTGCCACGGCGCCTCGTCGGTGTTGGTGCGCTCCAGAGCGATCTCGTAGGCCTTCTGGTACTCGGCCCACAGCTGGCGCTCGTCGACGTCGCCGGGGTTGTACTTCCAGTACTTCGTCGGGTCGTCGAGTCGGGCCTGGAGCCGTTCACGCTGCTCGGCCGGGGAGATGTGGAGCATGCACTTCACGATCGTGGTCCCCTCCTCGCTGAGCCGACGCTCGAAGTCGTTGATCGCGCCGTAGCGCCGTTCGATCTCGTCAGCCGGGGCGAAGGACCGCACCCGCTGGATCAGCACGTCCTCGTAGTGGGAGCGGTCGAAGACGCCGACGAACCCCGCCGGCGGCACTGCCTTCTCGATCCGCCAC
This sequence comes from Nocardioides sp., assembly GCF_030150155.1. Classification (GTDB taxonomy): domain Bacteria; phylum Actinomycetota; class Actinomycetes; order Propionibacteriales; family Nocardioidaceae; genus Nocardioides. The sequence continues at coordinate 11,174 of NZ_JASLGR010000058.1, read as the reverse complement.
AGGAAGTCGTGGGCGCGCTCCTCGGCCGAGGGGGCCTTGAACGCGGTGATCTTGAGCCCCTGGGGGTCCATCAGACCCACGGTGTGGACGAGGATGCCGCCCTTGCCCGAGGTGTCCATCCCCTGCAGCACCAGCAGCAGGGAGCGGTGGCTGCCGCTGCGCCCCTCGGCGAAGAGCTTGGTCTGCAGGTCGAGCAGGCGCTCACCGAGCTCGGCGAGCTCGGTCTCGCCGTCCTTCTTCGAGCCGGCCGACTTCGGGGCCGTCGTCGGGTACGTCGTCAGGTCGACCGGACCGGCAGGGACCCGGTGCATCTCAGTGCGCCATCCCGCCGTGACGGTTGACCAGCGGCGGGGTCGAGGACCACGGGAAGTCGATCCAGGAGTCGACCTTGCGCCAGATGTAGTCGGGGTTGATCACGGTCCACGGCTTCTCGTAGATCACGGCGGTGCGGACCTCGGCGACGTGGCCGGAGAGGAACTCGTGGACGACCTCGAGGGTCTTGCCGGTGTCGGCGACGTCATCGGTGACCAGCACCTTCATCCCGGTCAGGTCGATCGCCTGCGGGGTCGGCGGGAGCATGATCGGGACCTCGAGGGTCTCCCCCACACCGGTGTAGAACTCGACGTTGACGGCCGAGAGGTTCTTGACGTCCAGGGCGTAGCCCAGCCCCATGCCCAGACCCAGACCACCGCGGGCAATGGCCAGCACGATGTCCGGCTCGTAGCCCGAGTCGACGACCTGCTGCGCGATGTCGCGCACGGCCGTGCCGAACAGTTCGTAGGTGAGGATTTCGCGCTGCTGAGTCTCGGTCACAGATCCGATTCTGACATGTCCGCGATCTCGCTCTTGATCACGGACATCGCCATCGACCCCGAGTAGCCCTTCCGCGCCAGCATGCCGAGCAGCCGGCGGGTCTTGGTGACGTCGTCGAGGCGACTCATCGACCGCAGCTTGCGTTGGACCAGCTCACGGGCCGCCGACTCCTCGTCAGCGGGGTCGAGATCGTCCAGCGCCGTGCGGGCCACCTCGGCGTCGATCCCCTTGAGGCGTAGCTCCTGGGCCAGCGCTCGCCGGGCCAGCTTCTTGGTCCGCTGACGAGACCCGACCCACATCCGAGCGAACTCGGCGTCGTCGATGAACCCGGCCTGCTCGAACCTGTCGAGAAGCTCGGTGGCCACCTCGTCGGGGATCTCCTTGGCGACGAGCTTGTCGGCCAGCTCCTTGCGGCTACGAGCGCGCAGGGCGAGCTGCTCCAGGATGATCCCCTTGGCCACGCCCCTGACCTCCTCGGCCGGGATCGGCGGCTTCGGCTTGCGCTCCCGGGGTGCGCGGCTGGTGCGGGGGCCCGGGTCGGCGACGAACTCGTCGCCGACCCAGGCCTTGACCCCCAGGCCGACGTCACCGAGCCAGCTCGGCGGCGGCCCCGGTGTCTCAGAAGTCATCGACACCGATCGGCTCATCCGACAGCTCGGAGAGGTCGTCGGGGACGTCGACCTCGGTGACGCCCAGCTTCTCCAGGATCTTGCGCTCGATCTCGTTGGCGAGGTCGGGGTTGTCCCGGAGGAAGGTGCGGGCGTTCTCCTTGCCCTGGCCGAGCTGGTCACCCTCATAGGTGAACCAGGCGCCGGCCTTGCGGATCAGGCCGGCCTCGACGCCGACGTCGATCAGGGAGCCCTCACGCGAGATGCCCTTGCCGTACATGATGTCGAACTCGGCCTGCTTGAACGGCGGCGCGACCTTGTTCTTCACGACCTTGACGCGGGTGCGGTTGCCGACCACGTCGGTGCCGTCCTTGAGCGACTCGATCCGGCGCACGTCGAGACGGACCGAGGAGTAGAACTTCAGGGCCCGACCACCGGTGGTGGTCTCGGGCGAGCCGAACATCACGCCGATCTTCTCGCGCAGCTGGTTGATGAAGATCGCGGTGGTGCCGGAGTTGTTCAGCGCACCGGTCATCTTCCGCAGCGCCTGGCTCATCAGGCGGGCCTGGAGACCCACGTGGGAGTCACCCATCTCGCCCTCGATCTCGGCCCGGGGCACGAGCGCGGCCACGGAGTCGATCACGATCAGGGACAGCGCGCCCGAGCGGATCAGCATGTCGGCGATCTCGAGCGCCTGCTCACCGGAGTCGGGCTGGGAGACCAGCAGGGCGTCGGTGTCGACACCGAGGGCCTTGGCATACTCCGGGTCGAGCGCGTGCTCGGCGTCGATGAAGGCGACCACGCCGCCTGCGCGCTGGGCGCTGGCCACGGCGTGCAGGGCGACCGTCGTCTTACCCGAGGACTCGGGGCCGTAGACCTCGACCACACGGCCGCGCGGGAGCCCGCCGATGCCGAGCGCCACGTCGAGCGCGATCGAGCCGGTCGGGATGACTTCCAGCGGAGCGCGGTTGTCGTCACCCAGACGCATCACCGAGCCCTTGCCAAACTGCTTCTCAATGTTCGCGAGTGCGGCGTCAAGGGCCTTGTCGCGGTCTCCACCAGCCATGCTGCTCACTGCTCCCTTGGGGGTCTTGTTCGTCTTCGCCATCTGCTTCTTCGTTGCCATCAGGAAGGACGCTAGACGCGACCACGGACAAAAGCAGAGTAGTCCGAACACGTGTTCGATCCAAGGAGGATCACCGGAGTGTCGCGGGCAATCCCAACGCACTCCAGACAGCGGCCCAGACCTCCTTCGGAGGCACCCCTGCCGCCAGGGCCTCCTGCGCGGTCCGCGAGCCGAGATCGGCCATCACGAACTGCTCGGCCCAGACATGGCTGTAGCCCGATCCGAGGGCCTCGTCGAGACGGGCCCAGAACTCGGTGTGGCGCACCGCGAGCGCCGGCTCAGGCGGCGGAGGCGACGACGTCGGCGGCGGTCTCCTCGACCGCGACGGCGTCGGAGACCTCGCGCAGGACGACCGAGAGCGGGACGTCCAGGGCGGCACAGAGCGAGGCGAGGAGCTCGGAGGAGGCTTCCTTCTGACCGCGCTCGATCTCGGAGATGTAGCCCAGCGAGACCCGGGCATCGGCCGAGAGCTCCCGCAGGGTCATCCCCCGCTGGATCCGTGCGGCCCGGAGAACGTCACCCAGCATGCGTCGGAACAAGACCATCTGCGCGCACCCCTTTCATGACGTGTGTGCCCAACCTACCCGAGACACTGACACAACGCTCGGGGACCCTCCCCGTTATTCCCGCTCAGTCGCCGAGAGCGTCGATCAGAAGATCGACAGCCGCCGCACAGGTCTGAGCTTGAATCTCGGCCCGGGTGCCCGACAGCGCCAGCTGCACGGCCCGCACACCACCGGGTCCGGCGATGCCGACGAAGACGGTCCCGACCGGCTTGCCCTCCTGCGGATCCGGCCCCGCGACGCCGGTCGTGCTCAGCGCGTACGTCGCTCCCGCCAGGCCCCGCACGCCGGTGGCCATCGCCTCGGCACACGCCGCGGAGACCACGCCGACCGTATCGACGATCTCCTCGGAGACCCCGAGCAACGACTGCTTGAACTCGGTCCAGTAGGTCACTGCGCCGCCGACGTACACGGCGGAGATTCCGGGCACGGAGGTGAAGGTGGCGGCGAGTTGGCCGCCGGTGAGTGACTCGGCGGTGGCCAATGTCAGGCCACGGGCTCGCAGGAGCTCTCCGGCACGCGCCGCCGCCTCCATCTCAATGCGCCGTCCGGAGCGAGCCGCGCTTGCGCCACAGGTCGGCGAAGAACTGGTAGCCCGAGACCAGGGTGAGCACCACCGCGACGGCCAGGGCGGCCTGGAAGCAGTAGTAGAGCACCTCGCCGGCACCGTGCCAGGGCTGGGAGAGGTCGGGGTCGCGCAGCGGCAGGCACAGGCCACCGAGCGCGAGCGCCTGGACGGCGGTCTTCCACTTGCCGAGCGTGTCGGCTGCCAGCACGACCTTGGACACGACCGCGAAGCGGACGACGGTGATCAGCCACTCGCGGCACAGCACCACGATGGTGACCCACCACCAGATGTCGCCCAGGATCGCGAGCCCGACGAAGGCCATCCCGGTGAGGAGCTTGTCGGCGATCGGGTCGGCGATCTTGCCGAAGTTGCTGACCAGGTTGTTCTTGCGCGCCAGGTCGCCGTCGATCTTGTCGGTGATCATCGCCAGCGCGAAGAGCACCCAGGAGAGCAGGCGGAGCCAGGCGTTCTCTCCGTCCTGGGCCAGCAGGGCCCAGCCGAAGAAGGGCACCATGACGATGCGGAACAGCGTCAGGGCGTTGGGGACATGCTTCACGCAAGCACCTTAGCGATCAGGTCGACGCCCTCGGTGCCGACCACCTCGGCCACCACGATCTGGCCGATCGCGACGGCGGAGTCGTCGATCCCGAGCACCAGCGTCGTACCGTCGACGTCGGGACCCTGGTGGGCGGCCCGGCCGTGGGCACCGTCGGCCTCCAGGGACTCGATCAGGACCTCCACGCGCTCCCCCACGCGCTCCTCGGCGCGCTGGGCGTTGAGCTCCTCGACGAGGGCCTGGACGCGGTCGTAGCGCTCCCGGATGACGTCCTCGTCCAGCTTGATCGCCTCGTCGAACGCGGCGGCCTCGGTGCCGTCCTCGTCGGAGTAGGCGAAGATGCCGGTGAAGTCGAGACGGGCGTCGATCAGGAACTGACACAGGATGTCGACGTCCTCCTCGGTCTCGCCCGGGAAGCCGACGATGAAGTTCGAGCGGACGCCGGCCTCGGGGGCCAGCGCCCGCACGTCGGCCAGCAGCGACAGGAAGCTGGTGGGGTCACCGAAGCGCTTCATCCGACGCAGCACCGCGTTGGAGGCGTGCTGGAAGCTCAGGTCGAAGTAGGGCACCACACCCGGCGTCTGGGCGATCGCCGAGATCAGCCCCGGACGGGTCTCGGCAGGCTGCAGGTAGGAGACCCGGACCCGCTCGATGCCCTCGACCGCGGCCAGCTCGGGCAGCAGCGTCTCCAGCAGCCGGAGGTCACCGAGGTCCTTGCCGTACGACGTCGAGTTCTCGCTCACCAGGAAGACCTCCTTGACGCCCTGACCGGCGAGCCACTGGGCCTCGTGCAGCACGTCGGAGGGGCGCCGTGAGACCGAGGAGCCACGGAAGGTCGGGATGGCGCAGAAGGTGCAGCGCCGGTCACAGCCCGAGCCGAGCTTGAGCGGAGCCCAGGGACCGTCGTCGAGCCGCACCCGGAGGTCGTCGAAGCCGGGGGTGGAGACGGCGGCGGCGTCGCGGTCGACCGGGCTGATCGGCAGCAGCAGACGACGGTCCGACGGGGTGTGCGGGTGGTGCGCCTCGCCGTTGACGATCGCACGCAGCTTGGCCGCGATGTCGGGGTAGTCGTCGAAGCCCAGCACCGCGTCGGCCTCGGGCAGCGACTCGGCCAGGTCCTTGCCGTAACGCTCGGCCATGCAGCCGACGGCGACCACCGCCTGGGCCTTGCCGGTCTCCTTGAGATCGGCGGCCTCCAGGAGGGTGTCCACGGAGTCCTTCTTGGCCTGCTCGACGAAGCCACAGGTGTTGACCACGACCGTGTCCGCCTCGGCCGGGTCGGCCACCAACGTGAAACCGCCGGCCGCAAGGCGGCCGGCGAGTTCCTCGGAGTCGACTTCGTTCCTGGTACACCCGAGGGTGACCATTGCGACGGTCAGATCACGGTCAACGACGTCACTCATGGGTCCCAGCGTAGATCCGCTGGCCCGCAACTCCCGTTTCGCCGACAGCACTGGCCTTGCCCCCGTTGACCGAGACGGTGACCGATCCGTCGCTGGACTGGACACGGATCGGCGGGGACGCCTTGAGCGTCTTGGACTGGCCGAAGGCGAGGCTTCCACTGAACACCACGGAGCCGCCGGCGCCACGCACGACGACCTCGGCGCCACCGCTGGCCGCGGTCACCACGACCGGCACGGCATCGGCGGTCTTGCCGTACGGGTTGGTGGTGCCCGAGGAGCCGCTGGACAGGCCGATGGACGGCGTCGGGGCGGGGGTCGCACCGTCGAAGACGAGACGGGCCACCGACCACAGCAGCACGACCGACATCACGGCCGCGACCAGCACCGACCAGTTCGGACCGGACTTGGTGGTACGCAGCGCGCCGCCGGTGGTGCCGGTCAGGCCGGCGAGCTCGGGCTCGAAGACCCGGGCACCCGGGCCGTCGGCGTAGAGCTCGTCGTACTGCCCGACCAGCGAGGCGCCGTCCAGGCCGAGCACGCGGGCCAGGGTGCGGAGGTGTCCCCGGGCGTAGAAGTCGCCGCCACACACGGAGAAGTCGTCACCCTCGATCGCGCTGATGATGTGCGGGCGGATCCGGGTGCGCTCGGAGAGCTGCTCGACGGAGAGGCCGACGTTACTTCGGGCGGCGGTGATGACCGGGCCGACCACGGGGTCGGTGACGCGCTCGGCGACCGCCTCGGCAACCTGCACCGCGACCGGCTCGACCACCGGCGCAGCAACCGGCGCTGCAACAGTCGCCGCAACAGCCTCGGTGACCGGCTCGCTGACGCTCTGGACGGTGCCGTCCACCGCATCGGGGTCGATCTCCACGATCGAGGTCGCGCCCCGGGACAGGTCGGCCAGCTGCGAGGAGAGCGAGCCCACCACGCCCCGCACCCGGGTGGTGATGCCGAGTGGGAGGACCAGCGGAGCGCCGTACAGCTTCTCGGTCAGCACGGTCTGGCGTCGGGCGGCCGGTGCCAGCGAGGCCAGCACCTGCTCCTCGTCGCGCGGCAGCAGGACGAGCTTGCCGTCGCGCAGCCAGCCCGAGCGGGGCAGGTGCTCGACCTCGTCGAGCCCCTCCCACGGCAGGCCGGCCCAGGTGCGGCCCAGCCGCAGCCGGATGCCCTGGGCGTCTGCGATCAGCAGCGGCAGCCGGGCGTCCCAGGCGGTGTAGCCCTGGGCGGCGGCGATGACGAGCAGGATCAGCCCGATGACGAGGTCGGTGGCACCGCCGGAGCGGACCAGGAACGCGACGGCCAGAGCCGCGGCGATCACAGCGATGGCCGCACTGAGGCGACCGTTCCGGGTGATGTCGATCTGCTCCATCACTCCCCCTGAATCGTGAAGAGAACTGCGTCGAGTTCGTCGGGCTTGACCAGCACGTCACGTGCCTTGGAGCCTTCCGAGGGGCCGACGACCCCACGGGACTCCATGATGTCCATCAGTCGGCCGGCCTTCGCGAAGCCGACCCGCAGCTTGCGCTGCAGCATCGAGGTGGAGCCGAACTGGGTCGAGACGACCAGCTCGATCGCCTGGACGACCAGCTCGAGGTCGTCGCCGATGTCGTCGTCGAGCTCCTTCTTCCCACCGGCGGGCGCCGTGACGTCCTCGCGGTAGGTCGGCTGGAGCTGCTCCTTGCAGGCGTTGACCACGGTCTTGATCTCGGCCTCGGAGACCCAGGAGCCCTGCACGCGGATCGGCTTGGAGGAGCCCATCGGCAGGAAGAGCGCGTCACCCTGACCGACCAGCTTCTCCGCACCCGGCTGGTCGAGGATGACCCGGGAGTCGGCGAGGCTGGACGTGGCGAACGCCAGTCGCGACGGCACGTTGGCCTTGATCAGACCGGTGACGACGTCGACGGAGGGCCGCTGGGTGGCGAGCACCAGGTGGATGCCGGCCGCACGGGCGAGCTGGGTGATCCGGACGACCGAGTCCTCGACGTCGCGCGGGGCGACCATCATCAGGTCGGCGAGCTCGTCGACGATGACCAGCAGGTAGGGGTACGGCTCGAGCTTGCGCTCGCTTCCCAGCGGTACCTCGACCTTGCCGGCACGCACGGCCTTGTTGAAGTCGTCGATGTGCTTGAACCCGAAGTTGGCCAGGTCGTCGTAGCGCTGGTCCATCTCGCGCACGACCCACTGCAGGGCCTCGGCGGCCTTCTTGGGGTTGGTGATGATCGGGGTGATCAGGTGCGGAATGCCCTCGTACGCCGTCAACTCGACGCGCTTGGGGTCGACCATGACCATCCGGACCTCATCGGGCGTGGCCCGCATCAGGATCGAGGTGATCATCGAGTTCACGAACGAGGACTTACCGGCACCGGTGGCACCGGCGACCAGGAGGTGGGGCATCTTCGCCAGGTTGGCGACCACGAAGCCGCCCTCGACGTCCTTGCCAAGACCGCAGACCATCGGGTGGGTGGCGTTGCGCGCCGCCGGCGAGCGGAGCACGTCACCGAGGGTGACGATCTCCTTGTCGGTGTTCGGGATCTCGACGCCGACCGCCGACTTGCCGGGGATCGGGGACAGGATCCGGACGTCCTCGCTGGCCACGGCGTAGGCGATGTTCTTCTGGACGCCGAGGATCTTCTCGACCTTGACGCCCTGGCCGAGCTCGACCTCGTAACGGGTGACCGTCGGCCCACGGGTGTAGCCGGTCACCTCGGCGTCGATGTTGAAGTCGTTCATCACCGTCTGCAGCCGGACCACGATGTCGTCGGAGGCCTTCGACCGCTGCTTGGCGACCGTGCCCTCCTTCAGAACGTCGTCGGACGGGAGGTGGTACACGACGTCGCCGGACAGCGGCAGCTGCTCCGAGCGCAGCGGGGCACCGGTGATCGGCGGCGGGGCCAGCTCGGTCCGGCGGCGCTTGACGGTCGGGTCGGGGTCGATGAAGGCCTCGTCGTGGCGCAGGGCCGGCGGGATCTCGTCGACCGGGGCGACGGCCGCGACCGGCGCCAGCGTGCCGACACCGGAGGCGTCGTCGCCCTCGAACGGATCCTCGGCGAAGAGCTCGTCGATGGTGAGCTTGGAGTCCTTCTTGCGACGCCGCTTGGGCTTCTCGATCTCCTCGATCGGCGTCTCGTAGGCGTCGGGACCCATCTCGGGGTCGATGAAGGAGTCGTCGATCGCGGGGTGCAGCTCGGTGTCGTCGCCGACGTACTCCCGCGGGCCGAGGATGCGGTCGCGCAGGGCGGCCAGCTTGGTGGGCACCTCGTAGACCGGGGTGGCCGTGATCACCAGGATGCCGAAGAAGGAGACCAGGAGGAGCAGCGGGACGACGACGTACGCCGTCCGCAGCAGGTCCAGCAGGAGCGCGGAGACCACGTAGCCGATCGCGCCACCGGCGTCCTGCAGCGCGGCGGCGTTGCCGTTCTCGGGCTGCGGGTTGCCGTTGGCGATGTGCACGATGCCGAGCACGCCGAGGCCGAGCGCCGACCAGCCGACGACCTGACGGCCCGCAGGACCGACGCCGACGGGGTCGCGCATGATCCGCGCCGAGGTGTAGACCAGCGCCAGCGGGACCAGCCAGCCGACCTTGCCGACGCAGCCGGTGACGACGGTCCTGACGAAGCCGAGGAACCCGCCCTCGAAGCCGAACCAGACCGAGGCGGCCACGACCAGGGCGACCCCGAGGATGGTCAGGCCGAGGCCGTCGCGGCGGTGCTCGGGCTCGAGGTCACGGGCGGTGGTGCCGACCGAGCGCGCGACGGCACCGATGCCGTGCGCGATGCCGAGCCAGATCGCGGCGACCGCGCGGGCCAGCGCGACGAAGACGGTGGCGACGGGTCCACGCCCGGTGCGCACCGCCCGCGGGGCAGGGCGCTTCGCCGCGGCCTGCTTGGGCGCGGGGCGTTTCTGGGTGGCCTGACTACGAGGACGCGAGGACGCGGGCTTTTTGGCCGTGCTTCGCGAACCCGTCGGGGAAGACGTACGGGTCGCCATAGGTCCAACCTATTTCATCGTCCCACCAGTCACACGCACCACACGGCGCGTGTCGCGTTACGCCTCCAAGACGACGGGAATGATCATCGGCCGACGACGGTGGGTGTCGGAGACCCACCGGCCGATGGTGCGGCGCACGATCTGCTGCAGCTGGTAGGTGTCGTTGACACCCTCCGACAGAGCCGTGTTGATCGAGTCCAGGATCTTGCGGCCGATCTCGTCGAACGCGTCGTCCTCCCAGGCGTTGCCCCGGGCCTTGATCTCGGGGCCGACGACGACCTTGCCGTTGGTCGAGTCGACCACCAGGATCACCGAGACGAAGCCCTCCTCGCCGAGGATGCGGCGGTCCTTGAGCTCGGTCTCGGTGACGTCGCCGACGGACTGACCGTCGACGTAGACGTAGCCGACGTCGACCTTGCCCGCGATCCGGGCGACCCCGTCGATCACGTCGACGACGACGCCGTCGTCGGCGATCACGACGTTCTCGATCCCGACCTGGCGGGCCAGGTCGCCGTTGGCGAGCAGGTGCCGCACCTCGCCGTGGACCGGCATCACGTTCTTCGGCCTGACGATGTTGTAGCAGTAGAGCAGCTCACCGGCGCTGGCGTGGCCCGAGACGTGCACCAAGGCGTTGCCCTTGTGCACGACCTTGGCGCCCAGCCGGGCCAGACCGTTGATCACGCGGTAGACGGCGTTCTCGTTGCCGGGGATCAGGCTGCTGGCCAGCAGCACCGTGTCGCCGGGCTCGATGAAGACGAAGTTGTGGGTGCGCTGCGCGATCCGGCTCAGCGCACTCATCGGCTCACCCTGGGAGCCGGTCGAGATCAGGACCTGCTTCTCCGGCGGGTAGTCGGGCAGCTTCTTGGCCTCGATCAGGACGCCCTCGGGCACGTGCAGGTAGCCCAGCTCGGCGGCGATCTGCATGTTGCGCACCATCGAGCGGCCGACGTAGCCGACCTTGCGGCCGTGCTCGGCGGCGGCGTCGAGGATCTGCTGGACGCGGTGGATGTGGGAGGCGAAGCAGGCCACGATGATGCGCTGCGTGGACTCGCGGAAGACCTGCTCGATCGCCGGGGTGATCTTGCGCTCCGACGTGGTGAAGCCGGGCACCTCGGCGTTGGTGGAGTCGGGCAGGAAGAGGTCGACGCCCTCCTCCCCCAGGCGCGCGAACGCACGCAGGTCGGTGATCCGACCGTCGAGCGGGAGCTGGTCCATCTTGAAGTCGCCGGTGGCCAGCGCGAGGCCGGCCGGGGTGCGGATGGCGACGGCCAGAGCGTCGGGGATGGAGTGGTTGACCGCGACGAACTCGAGGTCGAAGGGCCCGACCTGCTCGCGCTGCCCCTCCTTCACGGTGAGCGTGAAGGGCTTGATGCGGTGCTCCTTCAGCTTCGCCTCGACCAGCGCGAGGGTGAGCCCGGATCCGATCAGCGGGATGTCGCCGCGCTCGCGCAGCAGGTAGGGCACGGCGCCGATGTGGTCCTCGTGGCCGTGGGTCAGCACGACCGCCTCGACGGCGTCGAGGCGGTCCCGGATCGCGTCGAAGTCCGGGA
>NZ_JASLGR010000005.1 GCF_030150155.1 Nocardioides sp. | reverse complement strand
TTTTGGGACCCCGGCGCCTCCGCGGTGCCCGGCGGTTAGCGCCCCCCGCCCCCCGCCGGTGTGGATCGGCTCGATCAGCTGATCTGGGTCGCCGCGACCCCGACCTCGATCACCGCGCCCACCTTCAGGCCCGCCTTGGGCTGGCCCAGGGTGATCCGGATGGCGGCGATCTCGTTGGTCCGGGTGGCGACGTCGCGCGTACGGGCGTTGATCTCCACCTTGCCGAGGCCGGCGACGTTGATCACCGTGTTCGGCCCGACGTCGATCGGGATCTTCTGGCCCGCGATCACCAGGCCCACCGTGGACAACGTCATCCCCGAGGTCCACTTGCCGTCCTGCACGTTGCCGTGCGCCATCACGTGGATGGCGGTCGCCTTGATCAGGCCTCCGAGCAGGCTGAGCCCGGCCACCTTGCTGGTGTTGCGGATGTCCGCGTTGCCCAGGGTGTCCTTCTCGGAGGTGCTGGTCGTGGTCACGGCGCCGGTGGTCAGCAGCGCCGGGATGTTCACCGTGGCCGTGGTGCGGGTCAGGGTGTTGCCGTGGCTGCCGTCGAAGGGCGTGCCCAGGAACGCCGTCGGGCTGGACTCGATGGTGGCCAGGTCGCTGGCGTTGGCCGTGGCCTGCGTGCCGTAGGCCATGCCGTAGAGGACCGCGCCGGCCGACGGGGTCGCGTTGCTGAGGAACTGCGTCTCCGGGTTGACCAGGATGGTCACGTTGGCCGGCATGCCCTCACGGGGCTCGAGCAGCGTGAGGCTCAGCGCCCAGGCGATCGTGGCGGAGCCGGAGTCGTCCTGCCCGTGCTGCACGGCGTTCATCTGCACGTCGGCGACGCCCGGGATCGTGATCCGGTAGTTCTTGGGGATGTTGATCGGCAGCTTCACGCCGGCGATGTGGATGCCCGCGAACTGGGTGTTGGCCGAGGAGCTGAGGTCGCCGGCGGTGTTCGCCTTCGTCTGCATGGTCGTGGTGACCGCGTCGATGGTGACCAGTCCGCCGAGGAGGTCGACGTTCGCGGTGCGCGCCCAGGACTGCACCAGCGTGGTGTTCTCGGTCTTGGTGGCGACCGTGCGGGTCTGCACGGCACCGGTGCTGACGACGCCCTTGGCCACGTCGACCTTGGCGGTGCTGTTGGAGCGCTTCGCCCCGTTGGTGCCGCCGCTGATCGTGCTGGCGGCCGTCAGGTCGGAGCTGACGGTGCCGTCGCCGAGGCGGACGTAGGTGCCTCCGGCGCTGGCCTGGTAGGCCCAGAGCTTGCCCGCGGCGTTGGCCGGCGGGACGAGTGCGAGCGCGGCGCCGAGCACCGAGAGCACCGCGAGGACGAGGAGAAGACGAGATTTCATGGGAGAACTCCGAGGGGGGAGTCGAATAGGGAGGCGATTCAAACTAACACTGCGCTTGCTGATTCAGCCATGTGTGTCACAACCGGCCGGTGAGCGGTGTCTGGATGGCATGACCACACGTATTCCCTCCACCGAGATCACCGGCCTCTACGGAGCGCTGGTCAAGCGATTCAGCATCAGGATGTTCGGCCAGGTACCCGAGTCCCTCGGGGTCATGTGGCACAACGTCCCTGTCCTTCGCGCCACGATGGCGCTGGGCCAGCGTGTGCAGAAGTGGGACGCCTGCGAGGAGAGCCTCACGTCCTTCGCGCACATGGCGGTCGCCTCCTTCATCGGCTGCACCTGGTGCCTGGACTTCAACTACTTCATGGCCAGGGACAAGGGCCTCGACCTCGACAAGGCGCGGGAGATCCCGCGCTGGCGCGAGTCGTCGGCGTTCACGCCCCTGGAGCGCGAGGTCCTGGCGTACGCCGAGGCCATGAGTGCCACGCCCGTCGCCGTCACCGACGAGATGGTCGAGAGCCTGCACCGCCAGCTCGGCCCGGCTGCCGTCGTGGAGCTCACGAACGTGATCGGCTTCGCCAACCTCACCACCCGCGGCAACGTCGCGCTGGGCATCGAGTCGGAGGGCTTCGCGGCGGCGTGCGGGCTGGCGCCACTCGCCGAGCCGAGCGCCCGGCCGGACAGCGCCTCCGGCGTACGCTCCCGGGCATGAGCGCCGCCCAGGACCCGTTCCTGGCCCACCGCAGCCTGCTCTTCACCGTCGCCTACGAGATGCTCGGCTCCGCGGCCGACGCCGAGGACGTCGTGCAGGAGACCTGGCTGCGGTGGGCGGCGCTGGACGACGGCACGCGGGCCGAGGTGCTCGACCCGCGCGCCTACCTCGTCCGGATCGCCACCCGCCAGGCGCTCAACCGGCTCCGCACGCTGGCGCGGCGGCGCGAGGAGTACGTCGGCGAGTGGCTTCCCGAGCCGCTCCTGACCAGTCCCGACGTGGCCGAGGACGTCGAGCTCGCCGAGAGCGTCTCGTTCGCGATGCTGACCGTGCTGGAGACCCTGGATCCCAGTGAGCGGGCGGTATTCGTGCTGCACGAGGTGTTCGAGACGCCGTACGACGAGATCGCCCTGGCGGTCGGCAAGTCCGCCGCGGCGGTCCGGCGGATCGCGCACCGGGCCCGCCAGCACGTCGCCGCCCGGCGGCCGCGGATGGCGGTGAGCCGCACCGAGCAGCAGCAGGTGGTGGCGCG
>NZ_JASLGR010000038.1 GCF_030150155.1 Nocardioides sp. | reverse complement strand
CGTCCGAGCAGCGCGACGCGACGGCCGTGCTTGTGGGCTGCATCGATCACCTGCTGCACGCGGTGCACGTGGCTGGAGAAGCTCGCGACGATCACGCGGCGCGGAGCCTTGCCGATCACCTGGTCCAGCACCGGTCCGATCGAGCGCTCGGTGGGGGTGAAGCCGGGGACGTCGGCGTTCGTGGAGTCCACCATGAACAGGTCGACGCCCTCCTCGCCCAGCCGGGCGAAGGCGCGCAGGTCCGTGATCCGGCCGTCCAGCGGGAGCTGGTCCATCTTGAAGTCACCGGTGCCGAGCACTGTCCCCGCCGGCGTGCGGATGACCACGGCGAGGGCGTCGGGGATGGAGTGGTTGACCGCGACGAACTCGAGGTCGAACGGGCCGAAGCTGATCCGCTCGCCCTCCTTGACCACGTGCTGCACGGTCTCGCGCAGGCGGTGCTCGCGCAGCTTGCTCGCGGTCAGGGCCAGGGTCAGCTTGGAGCCGACGATCGGGATGTCCCGGCGCTCGCGCAGGAGGTAGGGCGTGGCCCCGATGTGGTCCTCGTGGCCGTGGGTGAGCACGAGCGCCTCGACGGCGTCGAGACGGTCACGGATCGGGCCGAAGTCGGGCAGGATCAGGTCGACGCCGGGCTGGTGGTCCTCGGGGAAGAGCACCCCGCAGTCGAGCAGCAGCAGCCGGCCGTCGTACTCGAAGACGGTCATGTTGCGACCGACCTCGCCCAGTCCGCCCAGTGGGGTGACCCGCAGCGCACCGGCCTTCAGCTTCCCCGGAGCGCCGAGGTCGCGGGCGGGCATCACAGCAGACCTGCCTGGGTCAGGCCGGCACGCAGATCCTCGTACTCGGCATCGTCCAACGCGATCAATGGCGAGCGGACGTTGCGGTTGTCGAGCACACCGAGCAGCTGGAGCGCCGCCTTCGCGGTGGTCGCCCCGTAGTTCGAGGCCCCCATCACGGCGTGGAACGCCGGGGTGAGCTGCAGGTTGATCTTCTGCGCGGTGGCCAGGTCGCCGGCGCGGAACGCCTCGATCATGGCGCGGATCTCGTTGCCGGCCGCGTGCGCGACCACCGAGACGACGCCGACAGCGCCGTAGGCCAGGAAGCCGAGGGTCAGGGCGTCGTCACCGGAGTAGACGGCGTAGCCCAGGTCGGTGAGCGCCGCCGCCTGGGTGACGTCGCCGGCGGCGTCCTTGACCGCGCTGACGCGGCCCCAGGTCGCGATCTCGCGGTAGGTCTCCAGGGAGATCTTGGTGCCGGTCCGACCGGGCACGTCGTAGAGCATGATCGGCGCCGTGGTGGCGTCGGCGACCTGCTTGAAGTGCGCCAGGATCCCGGCCTGGCCGGGCTTGGAGTAGTACGGCGTCACCAGCAGCAGACCGTCGGCGCCATTGGCCTCGGCCTGAGCGGCGAGCTGGAGCGTGGTGCGGGTGTCGTTGGTGCCGATCCCGGCAACCAACTTGACGTCCGTGCCGACCGCCTCGCGCACGGCACGGAAGATCTGACCGTCCTCCTCGACCGTCGTCGTGGGCGACTCACCGGTGGTGCCGGAGACGACCAGACCGTCGTGACCGTGGGCGACGAGGTGCTTGGCGACCCGCTTGGTCCCATCCAGATCGAGCGATCCGTCCGCGTGGAACGCGGTGGCGATGGCCGTGAGAACGGTACCGAAAGGGCCTTGCACAAGCGTCATGTTCCCAGCCTATCGGGCATCGCCCTCAGAGCTCAGTCATGACCTCCTCCGCGACCAGGCGGAGGTGGTCCAGATCGTCGAGATCGAGCACCTGGAGGTAGATCCGCTCGGCGCCGACCGCGGCGAACGCCTTCAGCTTGGCGACCGCCTCGGCAGGCGTGCCGGCGATCCCGTTGGTGCGCAGTTCGTCCTTGTCCCGGCCGATCGCGGCCGCCCGGCGCTCGATCTCGGCCTCGTCGCGACCGACGCACAGCACCTGCGCGGCGCTGAAGCTCGGCGGCGTGGCGCGGCCGTGCTCGGCCGAGGCGGCACGGACCCGCTCGAAGAGCACCGCGGCGTCGTCGATGCTGGTGAAGGCGGCGTTGAACTCGGCGGCGAAACGGGCGGCCAGTGCCGGCGTACGACGCTTGCCGGAGCCGCCGATGATGATCGGCAGCGACGCCTGGACCGGACGGACCTGGGCCGGGTTGGCGCTCAGGTCGTAGTGCGTGCCGTGGTGCTCGAAGAGCTCCCCTGCCGGCGCGTTCCACAGGCCGGTGATCAGCTCGAGCTGCTCCTCGAGCCTGTCGAACCGCTCCTTGATGTCGGGGAACGGCAGCCCGAAGGCGTCGTGCTCCTCGACGTACCAGCCGGCTCCCAGACCGAACTCGACGCGGCCGCCGCTCATCTGGTCGACACCGGCGACCTGGACCGCCAGGACGCCCGGGTGGCGGAAGGTGGCGCTGGTGACCAGGGTGCCCAGGCGGATCGTCTCGGTGTCACGGGCCAGGCCGGCCAGGGTCGTCCAGGCGTCGGTGGGACCCGGCTCGCCGGTGACGTCCCCCATCTTCAGGTAGTGGTCGGAGCGGAAGAACGCCCCGAAGCCCAGCTCCTCGGCCTCCAGCGCCACCGCCAGAAGATCGTCGTACGTGGCGCCCTGCTGAGGCTCGGTGAAGATACGCAGCTCCATGCGTCGACCCTACGCGTCAGCCGGGTCGGGAATGGAACAGGGGCGCCAGAGGTTCACTCATCGGACCCGCGCCATTCAGGCGCCGTCTCCCAGACCCTTCGCCACCAGGCGATACCTACGAAGTGCCACGGCCGGCTGACCTTCCGCCGCCTGACTTCGTTCCACCTCCGAAAGGAGAGACGATCATGTCTCACACCCCTACCCACCATTCCCCCACCGACACCACCCTGCGTCTGCTGGCCCGCCTGGGCTACACCGTCGACGCCCTGCGCACCGTCTACCTCTCCAGCGAGGAGGGCGGCCTGCCGGTCGGCCCGCTCGCCGAGATCGTCGAGCTGGCCCGCGGCCTGGACGCCGCCCAGCTCGACCGGCTGCTCTACGCCCGCGCCACCCGACTCACCGCCGCTTGAGCAGGCTCGCCGTGGTGGCCACCGCGACGGTGGTCACGATGAAGAGCAGCGAGAACCAGATCGGGATGCTCACGGTGCCGTGCAGCAGCAGCTTCACCCCGATGAACGCCAGGATGACGGCCAGCCCCTGGCCCAGGTAGACCAGACGCTCCAGCAGGCCACCGACCAGGAAGTACAGCTGACGCAGACCCATCAGGGCGAACGCGTTGGCGGTGAAGACGATGTACGCCTCGTCGGTGAGCCCGTAGATCGCGGGGATCGAGTCGACGGCGAACAGCAGGTCGACCACGCCGATCGCGACCACGACGAGGAACATCGGCGTCAGGTAGCGCCGACCCGCACGGCGGGTGGTGAGCCGGTCGCCGTCGTACTCGTCGGTGACGGGCAGCCGGCGCCGCACCAGGCGCAGGATCCTGCTGTTGGCCGGGTCGGCATCACCGTGCGCGAACGCCTGCCGGTAGGCCAGCACCAGCAGCAGCACACCGAAGACGTAGAACGTCCAGGAGAAGTGCGCGATCAGGCCGGCACCGACGGCGATGAAGCCGCCGCGCATGACCAGCGCGATCACGATGCCGATCATCAGCAGCTTCTGCTGATAGATCCGCGGTACGGCGAAGCCGCTCATCAGCACCAGGAACACGAAGAGGTTGTCGATCGACAGCGCCTTCTCGGTCAGGTACCCGGCGACGTACTCGCCGCCGTACTGGCCGCCCGCGACCAGCGCGAGCCCGCCACCGAAGGCGAGCGCGAGGGCGATGTAGAACGCCGACCAGCGGGCCGACTCGGCGATGGTCGGCTCGTGCGGCTTGCGAACGTGCACGACGAACTCGAACACGAACAACGCGATCGTGACCCCGATCGTGACGATCCAGATCAGCGGGGTGACATCCATGGGAACTCCAAGACTCGGCGAAAAGATTCGCCAAGGTCTTCTCCGCCCTCAGATGAGGGCCGACAGACCGGGATCGGTGGATCCGTAGTGACGACCTGCCGTGGGTGGAGTACTCCCCCTGGTGTGCCCCACCGTACCCGACGGGGTGCAACGCCTGCGCATCCGCGACCAGGGCCGAGGACGATCAGCGCTCGAGGACCAGTTGCCAGGCGAATCCGACACGGTTGAACGGTTCTCGGTCACACAGCTCCAACTCGAGTGCGAGGAGCTGGTCGAAGAAGGCCGGGTCATGCTTGGCGGTGTTATCGACGAGGAGATCGTTGGCGATCCGGTTCCCGAAGATACCAACGGGTGTGAGTCCTGCGGCGGCTGCGTCGGCCATGGTGGTCGTGAGATCCACCTTGCGGGCATCGGTTTGGAAGGTCTCGACCTTCGCGCGCTCGGCGTGGAGTTCGTTGAGCGCTGCGGCAGGACCACCGTTCAGCAACTCGCGCAGGACCCGACCGTCAGGGTTGACGTCCATGATCGAAAGACGGCCGCCAGGGCGGACGAGGCGAGCGAGTGAGGCAATGTCGTCGGCAGCACCGCCGCGGTAGCGGAGCACGAAGTGGCACATGACAAGGTCCCACTCACCGGCTGGCAGGTCGTCGAGCCCGGCCCGGATCGTGGTGATGGATGCGCTTGCCGCAGCTGCGCGGCGCCGGGCTTCGTCGAGCCACGCATCGGACGGGTCGACGATCGTGACGTCGTGGCCGGCTTGGGCGAGCGGCAGTGCGTCCATGCCGTCACCGCCGCCGACGTCGAGGATCCGGATCTGGCCCCCAAGGTTCTCGGTCTGACGTCGGAGCACCTCGCCCACGACTCCATAGCGGATCCGCGCCCAAGGCGTCTCGGTGTAGTCACGCCAGGCTGCCAATTTCTCGCTGAACAGGTCATTCACGTCGCTCAGTCTGCCCCGGCGAGGTCATCGTGATAGGCCAGACGCCGAGCAGGTCGGCAGCAGCCGTCAGGCGCTCCCGTCCACCCGGTTTTGAGTTCCTAAGGAACGTCAAGCCACCTGGACGCTCGTAGGCTTGGTGTTGGCGGGCCGAGATGTTGGAGCGCTTTGCGACTTCTGTGACTCTCGGTCCGCCGCCTGCTTGCGTCGTTCGTGCATGCGCTTGTGTCGCACG
>NZ_JASLGR010000003.1 GCF_030150155.1 Nocardioides sp. | reverse complement strand
TGCCCGCGTCCACTAACATTGTGACAACCAAGACTTGGTTGCCCACACAGTGCACTATTGCACGTGTGAGGTGATCGCTAGAGTTACGGCGGCCATAGCGAGAGGGAAACACCCGGTCCCATCCCGAACCCGGAAGTTAAGTTTCTCAGCGCCGATGGTACTGCAACCGCGAGGTTGTGGGAGAGTAGGACGCCGCCGGACATACTTTATGCGCAGGGCCATCCCGTTCACGGGATGGCCCTGCTGCCATTTCCTGGGAAGATGACCTCATGAAGACGATCACCGTGTCGGCTGTGGTGTTCCGCGATGCCGAGGGCCGCGTGCTCTCGGTGCGCAAGCGCGGGACCGATCGCTTCATGCTTCCCGGTGGAAAGCCGGAGGCCGGCGAGACGCCGGTGGAGACCGCGGTCCGGGAGATCTCCGAAGAGCTGGGAATCACTTTGTCGACGTCGGAGCTCGCCTTGCTCGGCGAGTTCGAGTCCGAGGCGGCCAACGAGCCCGGTCATCTCCTGCGCTCGACCGTCTTCACCTGGCCCCACCCGGTGGAGCCCGTCGTCGCCGCCGAGATCGAGGAAGCGCGGTGGGCAACGCTCGACGAGCTCGAGTTCGACCCCCGCACGGCGCCGATGACCGCGCTGAACGTCGTACCGCTGCTGCGTCGGCTGTAACGATGGGCCACGAGCCGGACAGGTAGAGACATGAGAGCTGCCCGGTTCCGAGCGTTGTACGACGCCAACTTCGATGGTCTGCTGGCCTTCGCGCTGAGGCGGACCCCGTCTGCCGAGGATGCAGCCGACGTGGTCAGCGAGACGTTCCTGGCTGCCTGGAGGCGTCTGGACGACGTCCCGGAGGGCGATGCCCGGCTGTGGCTGTTCGGTGCTGCTCGCCGGGTGATGGCGAACCGTCGGCGAGCGGCGCTGCGTCGCGACCGGCTCGGTTCCCGGCTCCGGTCCGAGTTGGCGGCCGCGGTGCCCGACCATGCGGAGCGGATCGCCACCACGACCGACGTGATGCGGGCGCTGCGTGCGCTGAGCGAGAAGGACCGCGAGGTGCTGGAGCTCTCGTTGTGGGAGGGCCTGGAGCCGCGCGAGATCGCAGCGGTGCTGGGCATCGCCGAGGGCGCCTCGCGGGCACGGCTCTCCCGTGCCAAGGGCAGGTTGCGTGCCCAGCTCGGTGACGATCCGCCCGGAGGCGGACATGTCATAGCCGAGACCACCATCGAAGGGACACTGTCATGACCTACACCGAGGACGAGGTTCGCCGCCTCCCGCTGACCTACGCTCGTCACGAGCTCCTCGAGGAGCTCCTCGCGCAGCCGTACGACGTCTTCGCACGGCCCCGCCGGCGCACCGCCTACCGGGTGGCGCTGGGCAGTGTCGCAGCAGCCGCCATCGCCGCTGCGGGCGTCACCATCGTCGTGCAGGGGCGCGACCAGGGCTCGGTCCCGCAGGTGAAGGCGCCCTCGGCCGGTCCGACCAGCACGAAGGGCGACTCCGCGTCCCCGTCGGCCTCCGCCGGCACCGGCACGTTCTCGGTGGCCCTGGTCGCCAAGGCCGAGCGGATGCCGCGCCTGATGCTGCAGCGCAGCGGGTGGGCCGTGGACTCGGTCGAGGGCTTCGGGCACGACACCGGTCAGCTGGTGTTCAGCGACGGGGCGGGCTACTTCAGCGTGCACTGGTTCCCGCGGGGCGACTACGACCAGCGGCTGGCCGAGTGGCGCAGCGACCCCGGGCCGTCGGCACCGGCCGACGACGAGTTCACCAGCACCGTGCTGGGGGAGAGGGCGACCTCCTTCCGGCTCGGCGGCAAGGTGACCGTGACGCTGCTCAAGCCCGCCGGTGACTCGTTCGTCGAGCTGCGGGGGATGGACCTCGACGAGACGGCGTACACCGGACTGCTCCAGGATCTGCGTCAGCTCACCGTCCCGGAGTTTCTGGCGGCGATGCCCGCGTCGGTGGTCAAGCCGTCGGCCGCGGCGCAGGAGGCGGCCGCGATGCTCCAGGGCATCCCCGTGCCCGACGGGTTCCGGTTCAAGGCGCCGAAGGAGATGGGTGACCGCTACCAGTTCGGTGCGGCGGTGACGGGCCAGGTGCTCTGTGCCTGGGTCGACGTCTTCAAGACCGGGGCGGCGGGGCGGAAGGCGGCCGCGGACGCGCTCGCCACCAGTCCGTCGTGGCCGATCCTGCAGGAGATGGCCGCGAAGGGCGACTGGCCGGCGCTGTACTGGCAGTACGCCGACGTGGTCGCCTCGGGCACGCTCGTCGGGGACGGCGTCGACCAGGGGTCCTTCGGGTGCCCCGGTGGGGTCGACGGCTGATCGACGTACGGACGCAGCACCGCCCCCGGGAGGATCCTCCCGGGGGCGGTGCCGTCTGGTCTGGGGCGCAGGTGCGCGCTCAGGCGGGGGAGACGTCGAGGACGACCTCGAACTCCAGCAGGTCTGCGCCGGTGGAGACCGGACGGCGGGGAGTCTCGCCCTCGGGGGTGGCGTGGGCGGCGCGCGCGTCGCCGTCGCGCCAGGCGGCGAACGCCTCCTCGCTCTCCCATTGGGTGACGACGAAGTAGCGGCTCTCCCCGGCGGTGGGGCGCAGCAGCTGGAAGCCGAGGAAGCCGGGTGAGCCCTCGACCGCGCCGGCGCGGGCGGCGAAGCGCTTCTCGAGCTCGGGGCCGGCGCCCTCGGGGACCTGGATGGCGTTGATCTTCACGACGGACATGGGGTGAGCCTAGTGCGCGGTGGCGAACCCGGATCTGGGCTGTGGCGAACCCGGAAGTCGGCGGTGGTGAACCCGGAAGTCGGCGTCAGGGGACGGACTTGATCCGGTAGACCATCAGCGTCCCGGCGATCGCCACCACCGCTGAGACGGTGAAGAGCAGACCGAAGCCCGAGGCGTTGATCAGGCCGCTGGCGAAGAGGGCGCCGAAGGCCTGCGGGCCGGCCGAGCCGATGTTCATGATGCCGAGGTCCTTGGCCCGGTCCTCGGCGGCGGGGAGCACCGCGGTGATCAGGGCCTGGTCCACGGCCATGTAGGCGCCGTACCCGGCCCCGGCGAGGGCGGCGGCGACGTACGTCATCGGGAGGGAGGGCGCCAGGGCGAGGAGCACCCCGCTCGAGGCCGACAGCGCGGCCGCCCAGGCGACGAAGATCCGGCGCTTGCCGCTGCGGTCCGAGAGCGTGCCGGCCACCCAGGTCGCGATCAGGGTCGCCGCCAGATAGGCCAGCAGCACCAGCGTCAGGGTGCCGTCCGGGTCGTGCACCCGCAGCCCGTCGCGCAGGAAGAAGAGCATCTGGGTGGTGCCTAGGGCGTTGCCGAGGTTGACCAGCAGCCGGCCGGCGAAGCCCCAGGCGAAGTCGGGGTCGGCGCGCGGGTCGACGGCCATCGTGGCGAAGATGTCGCGGATCCGGACCGTGCCCGCCCCCGACGCCGGTACGACGTCACGCTGACGCAGCAGCCAGGGCAGCACGCACACCACCAGCACCGCCGCGATCACCAGGTAGCGCCCCAGGTCCGAGAGCCCGCCGACGGCGACCACCCCGAACAGGATCCCGACCGCCTGGGGGCCGTACATCGCCGCCGAGATCACGCCGCGCTGCTGCTCGGGCACCTGGTCGGCCACCACCGCGGCCAGGGTCGCGGACAGGATGTTGTAGCCGACCGAGGCCACGGTCCAGGCCACCCCGATCAGCATCCACTGCGTCATCAGCCCCGAGGCCACGATCCCGGCGGCGAAGACCGCCAGCCCGATCACGACCCAGACCCGGCGCCGGCCGAACGGCGAGCGGGTCCTGTCGCACAGCGCCCCGAAGAGCGGCAGGGTGATGATCGCGACCACGCCGACGACCCCGTTGATGATGCCGAAGTCCCGGATCGAGTGGCCCGGGTCGACGTGGTCGAGCTGCTCGGGCAGGGCCAGCTGGATCGGCACCAGCCAGGCCAGCCAGATGCCGAACCAGACCAGGCCGAAGCGCGAGGTCCAGCCGCGAGTGACGGGGGCGCTCACCGTCGTGGCCGTGCTCATGGCGCTCACCCTTCCACGCCCGGACCCGCAGCGTGCGCAGGTTCGCGTAGGTTCGCCCCATGACTGCGTCCCCGTCCCCGGTGCTGCGCTGGGGGATCCTCGCGACCGGCAAGATCGCCCACCAGTTCGCCGCCGACCTGCGGCTGGTCCCCGATGCCCGGCTGGAGGCCGTCGGGTCGCGGAGCCTGGCCTCGGCGGAGGCCTTCGTGACGGCGTACGACGGCCGGCCCGACGCCCCGGGCCGAGCCCGCGGCTATGGCTCCTACGAGGCGCTGGTGGCCGATCCTGACGTCGACATCGTCTACGTCGCGACCCCGCACTCACGCCATCTGGACGATGCCCGGCTGGCGTTGGAGGCGGGCAAGCACGTGCTGTGCGAGAAGCCGCTGACGCTGCGCACCAGTGACGCCGAGACCCTGGTCGCGCTGGCCCGCGAGCGCGGCCTGTTCCTGATGGAGGCGATGTGGACCGCCTGCCACCCCACCATCATCGACGTCGCGGCCCGGGTGCGGGCCGGTGAGTTCGGCAGGCCTGCACACCTGCACGCCGAGCTCGGCTTCGTCGTCCCCGAGGACCCGACCAGCCGGCTGCTCGACCCGCGGCTGGGTGCCGGCGCGCTGCTCGACATGGGGATCTACCCGCTCACCTTCGCCCACCTGATGCTGGGGCCGGCCGAGCGGATCACCGCCCAGGCCGACGTGGTGAGCACCGAGCACGGCAGCTACGACGCCTCGGTGGTGATGACCGGGCGCTACGCCGGGGGAGCGCTGGCGACGATGGCCGCCTCGATGCGGTCGTGGTCCTCGCGGGCGGCGGCGATCGCGACCGACCGGGGCCGGCTCACCTTCGACGACTTCCACCACCCGACCCGGGTGGTCTTCACCCCGCACGTCGCCAAGACCGCGTGGACCGACGACGAGCGCTCCACCGCACCCCAGGAGCTCGTCGGTGCCGAGCCGGTGATCGGGCGGGGCTACGGCAACGAGATCGTCGAGGTGCACCGCTGCGTGCGGGCCGGGCTCACCGAGTCGCCGCGGGTGCCGTGGGAGCAGACCCTGACCCTGATGCGGGCGATGGACGCGATCCGGGCCGAGGTGGGTGTGACCTACGAGGTCTGAGGTCCGGCCGGGGGTGCCTGGGCTGCCAGCAGGGCGTCCAGCTTGGCCTCCAGCCGCTCGATGTCGGCCTTGGTCGCCGACTCGTACTCCGACCTGACGCTGACCACGATCGCGCCGCCGGGCTCGAGGGAGACCTCGTCGACCTCGCCGACGTTGTTGGCGCCCTGGCGGCGCAGGGCGACCTCGACGTCCCCGCGGCGCAGACCCTCGTCGGCCAGTGCGTGCTCGTCCCAGGCGCCGTCGCGCGCCAGCACCGTCGGCGTACCTTCAAAGAGGCGCGAGGCCCAGTCGGACTGGCGCACGATGCGGACCACGACCGCGTTGGCCATGATCAGCACGACGGCGCCGATGATGCCGCCCAGCATCGAGTTGTCGGGGCCGATGATGGCGTTCTGGACGACGTTGGACAGCAGCAGCATCACGACCAGGTCGAACGCGTTGAGCTGGGCCAGGTCGCGCTTGCCGGCCAGGCGGAGGAGCGCGGCGAGGACCAGGTAGACGGCGATCGTGCGGATCACCTTGTCCGGCAGGGACACCTGCATGTCCAGGAGGTCGTTCCACATGCGACCTACTCTCGCACCAGCACTAGGCTGGGACCGTGCTGAACATCCCCGACGCTCCGGCCATCGCAGGCGCCCGCCACGTTCACTCCGGGAAGGTGCGTGACCTCTACGAGCTGACCGAGGGTCCGTACGCCGGCGAGCTGCTGATGGTGGCCAGCGACCGGATCAGCGCCTTCGACTACGTGCTCGAGTCGACGATCCCGGACAAGGGCGAGATCCTCACCCGGCTCTCGCTGTGGTGGTTCGACCAGCTCGAGTCGATGGTCTCCAACCACGTCCTGTCCCGCGAGGTCCCGGTCGCCGTGGCAGGTCGCGGCCTGATCGTGCGCAAGCTCCAGATGTTCCCGGTGGAGTGCGTCGCGCGCGGCTACCTGACCGGGTCGGGCCTGGTCGACTACGCCGCCACCGGCGAGGTCTGCGGGGTCGCGCTGCCCGAGGGCCTGGTCGACGGGTCGCGGCTGCCGCGCCCGATCTTCACCCCTGCCACCAAGGCCGAGCTCGGCGACCACGACGAGAACGTCAGCTACGAGGCCGTCGCCCACCAGATCGGCGAGGACGACGCCGCCGAGCTGCGTCGCCTGACGCTGGAGGTCTACGAGCGTGCCGACGAGATCGCGCGCGGTGCGGGCCTGATCCTGGCCGACACCAAGTTCGAGTTCGGGGTCAAGCACGACGACCTGGGCAACCGCACGATCGTGCTCGCCGACGAGGTGCTCACCCCCGACTCCAGCCGGTACTGGTCGCTGGCGGACTGGAAGCCCGGCCAGGTGCAGCCGTCCTACGACAAGCAGATCGTGCGCAACTGGCTGCTCTCCCCGGCCTCGGGCTGGGACAAGAGCTCCGGCGAGCAGCCGCCCGCGCTGCCGGCCGAGGTGATCGAGCGCACCCGTGCGCGCTACGTCGAGGCCTACGAGCTCCTCACCGGCGACCGGTTCTGACCGTGTGAGTGTCTCGACGGTCTCTGGACCGTCGAGACACTCACACGGCGATCAGGCCCGTGCCGCGGGGTGCGAGGCCAGCCAGGCGTCGAACGCCTCGGCGGAGGTCTTGGCCGGGGTGTAGCCGAACGTCTCCTTGAGTCGACTGTTGGCCAGCACCGGGCGGTACTGGAGGAACTTCGTCTGCTCCGGACCGTACTGGCTCAGCCGCAGCGGGTGCAGCACCGCCAACGCAGCGCGGAGCACCGGCTCGGGGATCGGCAGCGTCTTCTTGCCCAGCCTGGCGGCGATCTGGTCGATGGTGAGCGCACCGTCACCGGCGACGTTGAAGGTTCCGCTCACCTCTCCGGTCGCGGCCTGCACCACGATCTGGGCCAGGTCCTCGTCCCAGATGAAGACGAAGGGCGACCTCGCGCCGGCGATCTTGAGCAGCCGCTTCTTATGGAACAGGTCGGTGATCTGATTGTCGACGGTGGCGCCCAGGATCGTGCCGATCCGCAGCACCACCTGCTCGAGGTGGGGGTAGGCCGCACGGGTGCGGGCGAGCTCCTCCTCGACCAGACGCTTGTGCTTGGCGTAGGCGAACGCGTCGTTGCCGCGCACCGGCTGCTCCTCGTCGATCCAGGCCGGAGAGTCGGCGTGGTAGCCGTAGGCGGCGCCCGAGGAGGAGACCACCAGCCGGCGCACGCCGGACGCCAGGCAGGCCGCGATGACGTTCTTCGAGCCGTCCACGTCGACCCGGTACGCCGCCTCCTCGCCCAGCCCGGGCGGAGGAGTGACGATGGAGGCGAGGTGGATCACGACGTCGTGTCCGGCGACCGCCGCCGCCACGGTCTCGGCTGAGGTCACATCGAGGTCGACGTACCTGACGCCAGGGGTCTCGGTGCGGGGCGGACGGATGTCGCCGCTGGTGACGGCGAGACCGGCTGCGGCCAGCTGTGGGACGACAGAGGAGCCAAGGAAGCCGGAGCCACCTGTGACCAGAACACGCGATGCCATCAGGCCAGTGCCTTTCCAGGAACGGGGGAGGGGAGGGGGCGACGGGCCCAGAGCTGGGCGACGACCAGGCCGGCGATGATGTCCCAGATGCCCCACCAGGCGGCGACCAGGGCCATCCCGCCGAGGCCGCCGAAGAGCTCGAAGACGAGGAGCAGGCCCAGGCCGGCGTTGCGGATCCCGACCTCGAAGGTCATCGCGCGCTGGGCGCGGGGCGGCAGGCCGGAGATCCGAGCGATGGACCAACCCAGGGCCAGGGCGAGGGCGTCGTGCAGTGCGACGGCGATCAGCACGACGCCGATGTAATCGGTGAAGACACTCCAGTTCTTCGCCAGGCCGATGACGATGATCGCGAACAGGCCGAGAAACGCGATCCGGCTCACCCAGGGGTGCGCGGCGGCCGCGGCCCGCGGCCACAGGTGCCGGATGGTCAGGCCCAGGACGAACGGGAGGCCGATGACCAGGATGATCTCGCTGAGCAGATCCCACGCGGTGACGTCGATCTTCTCCAGGAAGTTCTTCCCGGTCGGGTGCCAGCCGCCCCAGAGCGCGAAGTTCAGCGGCATCACGACGATGGCGATCAGGTTGGAGACCGCGGTCATCGAGACCGAGAGCGCGACGTCCCCCTTGGCGCGGTGGGTGAGGATGTTTGACACGTTGCCGGGCGGGCAGCAGGCCACCAGGATCATCCCGAGTGCGACCGAGCCGCGGACCTGCAGCACCAGGGTGAGCGCGAAGGTGATGGCGGGGAGGGCGACGAACTGCGCCACGATCGCGACCGCGAACGCCCAGGGGCGGGAGAAGGCGGTCTTGAAGTCGACCAGCTTGGTGTCCAACGCGATCCCGAACAGGATCGCGCCGATCACGATCTTGAGCGTGGTGAGCTGGCTCGGGTTGAAGACGATCTGGGCGGCGTCGACGCCGCCGTTGGCACCCAGGCCGGGCAGTGCGGTGATCATCGGTTGCTCTCCAGGCCCGCGAGCGCGGCGATCTCGGAGCGGACAGTGGTCCGGTAGGCGTCCTTGTTGACGTAGTACGCCATCCGGTCCAGGCCGAGGTAGCGATAGCCGCCGGAGAGGTCCGGGCGGGGACCGGCGGCGCGGCGGTCGAACTGCTCGCGACGCGCCGGGTCGGTGTGAGGGTCGAGGTAGGTCGCGACCAGCTCGGCCTGCTCGGCGCGGCCCTGCCAGCCGATCCCGGAGGCCTCGATCATGCCGACCACGAAGAGGCCGGGCGTCGGCGCGACGATGTTGAGGTAGAGGTCGGGAGCAGCGCCGGTCCAGTTCAGCAGCGCCTTGTCCAGGAACGGGTAGTGCAGCCGGTAGCCGGTGGCCAGGACCACCATGTCGTACGCCGCGCTGGTGCCGTCCTTGAACCTGACCGTCTCGCCGTCGAAGCGCTCGATGTCGGCGACGACGCGCGCGTCCCCGTGACCGAGGTGGTGCAGGATCAGGGAGTTCACGATCGGGTGGGACTCGTAGAGCTTGTGGTCGGGCTTCGGGAAGCCGAACCGGGCCGGGTCGCCGGTGAACGCTTTGAGCACCCGGGAGTCGATCGCCTGCTTGATCCTGGCGGGCAGGGGCTTGCCGTTGTTGAGCGTGTCGGCCGGCTTGCCGAAGAGGTACTTCGGCACGAAGTGGTAGCCGCGGCGGACCGACAGGTCGACGCTGGCGGCATGGTGGACCGCATCCACGGCGATGTCGCACCCGGAGTTGCCGGCTCCGACGATCAGCACGCGCTGGTCGGTGAAGATCCGCGGATCCTTGTAGACGCTGGTGTGCAGGATCTGGCCGGTGAAGGTCTCCTGGCCGGCGAAGGCCGGGATGTTCGGCGCTGACAGGGTGCCGTTGGCGGCAATGACGGCGGTGAACTGCTCACGGTGCGACTCGCCGTCGCGGGTCGTCCAGGTCACCGTCCAGGCGCCGGTGGCGGGGTCGTGGGTGACCGCGGTGACCTCGGTGCCGAACCGGATCCGACGGCGGAGGTCGAACCGGTCGGCGTACGCGTGGAAGTAGCGGCGCAGCTCACGGTGACTGGGGTAGTCCGCGACGTCGTCAGCCATCGGGAACTCGGCGAACTGGGTGGTGGTCTTCGACGAGATCAGGTGGGCCGACTGGTAGACGGTCGAGCGCGGATGGGTGATGTCCCAGAGCCCGCCGACGTCGTCGGCCAGCTCGAAGCCGGTCCAGGTGATGCCGTGCTTGTCCAGACTGCGTGCGGCGGCCAGCCCGCTCGGGCCGGCACCGATGATCGCAACGTTCTGATTCACGCACCGGAGTATGGCAAAAGGTCCTCCGAGATTCTGACCTGGCTCTAGAGACAATGTCATGAACTGGCGGCTCGGCGTCACTGGAGAACTTTGTGACTCGTCAGTAACATGTGATGCACACCACCCGTGAGATGGAGGGCTTCGATGCCGTCGTACAACCTCGCCTCGCTCCTTGAGGACTCTGCCCAGGCCTATCCGGAGCGCGACGCGGTCGTGATCGGCGACGTCCGGCTGACCTACGCCCAGCTCGACCAGATGGCGAACCAGGTCGCGGGTCTGCTCGCCTCGCAGGGGATCGGCAAGGGCGACAAGGTCGCGCTGATGGCTCCGAACGTGCCGTACTTCTCGATGGTCTACTTCGGCATCCTCAAGGCCGGCGCGGCGGTCGTCCCGCTCAACGTGCTGCTCAAGGCCCGCGAGGTGGCCTACCACCTCAAGGATTCCGACGCGAAGGCCCTCTTCGCCTTCGAGGGCACCCCCGACCTCGCGATCGGGGCCGAGGCTCACGCCGGTGCCACCGACGCCGGCGTCGACAACCTGGTGCTGATCACCGCCAACCCGTTCGGGGAGTCCCCGATCGAGGGCGTGCCCACCCTCTTCGGCGCGATCGGTGCGTTCGGCAACACGTTCGAGACGGCCGACACCGACGAGGACGACACCGCGGTGATCCTCTACACCTCCGGCACCACCGGCCAGCCCAAGGGCGCCGAGCTGCGCCACCGCAACATGCGCGACAACGCGCTCTCGGGCACCGACCTGTTCGGCGCCGACGCCTCGCGGCCCGACACGTTCCTCGCCGTGCTGCCCCTCTTCCACGCGTTCGGCCAGACCGTCGTCCAGAACGGCGCCTTCGCGTACGGCGGCACGATGGTGCTCCTCCCGCGGTTCGAGCCCCACGCCGCCCTGGAGCTGCTGGTCAAGGAGAAGGTGTCGTTCTTCGCCGGGGTGCCGACGATGTACTGGGGCCTGCTCGGTGCCCTGGAGGGCGCGTCGGTCGACGTCGCCGACGTCGCCAAGAACCTGCGGATCGCCGTCTCCGGCGGCTCGGCACTGCCTGCCGAGATCCACCACGAGGTGGAGAAGAAGTTCGGCGTCGTGATCGCCGAGGGCTACGGCCTGTCCGAGACCTCCCCGGTCGCCTCCTTCAGCGTGCATGGCGAGCCGGCCCGAGTCGGCTCTATCGGGGTGCCGCTGTCCGGCGTCGAGATGAAGCTCGTCACCCCGGGCGGCTGGGACGAGATCGAGTGGACCCCCGACGCGATCGGCGAGATCGCGATCCGCGGCAACAACGTCTTCAAGGGCTACTACAACCGCCCCGAGGCCACCGCCGAGGTGCTCAGCGAGGACGGCTGGTTCCGCTCCGGCGACCTGGCCAAGCGTGACGCCGACGGCTGGTACTACGTCGTGGACCGGGCCAAGGAGCTGATCATCCGGGGCGGGTTCAACGTCTACCCGCGGGAGATCGAGGAGGTCCTGCTGACCCATCCCGCTATCTCGTTGGCCGCCGTGATCGGCGTACCGCACGAGTCGCACGGCGAGGAGGTCAAGGCCGTCGTGGTGCTCAAGCCCGGCGCCACCGCCGAGCCCGCCGAGATCGTGGCCTGGTCCAAGGAGAACATGGCCGGCTACAAGTACCCGCGCATCGTCGAGATCGTGCCGGCGCTGCCGATGACCGCGACGGGGAAGATCCTCAAGCGCGAGCTCAAGTAGGTGAACGTGGGGAAAGTAACGCCCTGAACGCCACGAACCGGCGGAAAGTCACAGCTGGAGCTGTGACTTTCCGCCGGTTCGGCGTTCTGCGGGCGTTACTTTCCCCACGTTCACCTTGTGCTGCCTCCTCCCGCCTCCCTCCGGTCGCGCAACGAGTGTGAGGAAATCACACTGAGTGTTATTTCGTAACATAACGTGTCGGTGGCGCGCTGCTGCGCGTAACACGGCCTCGACATCCTGGGGGCCGAGCCGCGACCTCGCGGCCTGGTCCTCAGGAGCGAGATGAACCGCGAGCACATCCAACGGCAGGCACGCCGCATCGGCCTGCCCGTCGGGGCGATGATCCTGGCCCTGCTAGTCGGCGGCCTGCTGATCTCCCTGCTCGGGGTCTCCCCGTTCAGCGCGGCCCAGACCGTGGTCAACGCGGGCTTCTCGTGCAGCACGGACTACTGCAACCTCGGCACCACGCTCTCCCTGGCCGGGCCGATCATCCTCTGCGCGCTGGGCGCGGTGGTGAGCCTGCGGTCGGGGCTGTTCAGCATCGGTCAGGAGGGGCAGTACGCCCTCGGGGGGCTGGCCGCGGCCGTGGTCGGCTCGCAGCTTCACCTCCCCGGCGGTCTGCACCCTGTGGTCTGCCTCCTGGCCGCCGCGGCGATCGGTGCGGCCTGGGGCGTCATCCCCGCGCTGCTCAAGGTGACCCTGGGGGTCAACGAGCTGATCATCACGATCGTGCTCAACGCCATCGCGGCGCTGCTGGTCGACTTCCTCGTCAACTACCCGCTGCGCGCCGAGGCCTCCACGGTCGGGTACACGCACACCGTCGACGAGTCGGCCCGGCTGCCGCTCTTCGACACCTCCACCAAGTTCGGAGTCGCCTTCGTGCTCGCCGTCGTTGCCTGCGTCGGCGTGTGGATCTTCCTCAACCGCAGCACCCGGGGCTACGAGCAGCGGATGAGCGGCGAGGCGGGTGCTTTCGCTCGCTACGCCGGCATGTCCGGCACCGGGGCGGTGTTGCGCGCGGGCTGGATCGGCGGCGCGCTCGCCGGTCTGGGTGGAGGGATTCAGGTGCTGGGCACCAACTACCGGGTGATCGAGGGGTTCAGCGACGGCACCGGCCTGACCGGCCTCACCGCCGCGATCCTGGGCGGCACCTCGGCGATCGGAGCGGGCATCGTCGGCATCCTGTACGCCGGCATCACCGTCGGTGCGGTCAACGGTCTGCAGATCTCGTTGGGCGTCCCGCGTGAGATCGGCTCAACGGTGCTGGCCCTGATGATCGTCTTCGTCGCCACGCAGGCTCCGCTGCTCGAGCGTCTCGACCGGCGCCGGGATCGACGTCGATCGCGGGAGTACGGCCCACCCGGCCCCGCTGACCCCGACTGCCCGACCACCCCCGACACCCCCGACACCCCCGACACCCCCGACACCCCCGACACCCCCGTTCTCGCCGCCTCGAGCCCCCAGGAGTAGTCGTGCTTTCGCTTGCGGACTTCCTCAACTCCGGCATTCGGCTCAGCGTTCCGATCCTTTTCGCCGCGATCGCCTCGGTGATCAGCGCTCGGGCGGGCATCCTCAACCTCGCCATCGAGGCCAAGGTCCTGGCCGGGGCCTTCGTCGGCATCGTCGTGGCCTCCCCCACCGGCAGTCCGCTGCTCGGCATCGTGGCCGCTGCCACCACCGGGGCCGCCCTCGGTGTGCTCCTTGCCGGCGCGCACCGCATCGGCGTCGATCTGGTCGTGCTCGCGATCGGGCTGAACATGCTCGTGCTGCAGGCCACGGTCTTCGTGATGCGCTCCTTCCTCGGTGGCGTCGGCACCTATGCCCCCGACGTGGACCGGCTCGAACCTGTCCGGATTCCGGGCATCGAGCACGTCGCGTTCCTCGACCATCTGCTGGCCCGGCTCAATCCGATGGTCTACCTCGCCTTCGTCCTGGTCGGCGTGCTCGGCTTCTTCCTGCGCACCCGCCCCGGTCGGCATCTGCTGGCAGTGGGGGAGGCGCCCAAGGCGGCGGCCAGTGCCGGACTACGGGTCGAGCGCACCCAGCTGTGGGCGTTGGTCGCCGCCGGTGCCTGCGCCGGGATCGGCGGGGCGTTCCTCTCCGTCGGCGACCTGGGTCTGTTCACCCGCAACATGAGCGCCGACCGTGGCTGGATCGGAATCACCGCGGCGCTGCTCGCGGTCAACCGACCGGCGTTCCTGGTCCCGGCCGTGGCCGTCTTCGGCTTCGCCAGCGCCGCCAGCATCCGGCTCCAGGGGCTTGACGTACCACCGACGCTCACGCAGTTCGTCCCGCAGGGCGCCGCCCTGATCGCACTGATCCTGGTCGGCGTGCGTTCCCGGTCGCGCGGCCACCTGCTCCGGCTGTGGCGCCACTCCAGTCGCCTCCGGCTGCGTACGCCGGCCTCCGCACCGCCCTCCGCCGACCATCCCGATCAGCCCGACACCCCCCACAGCCCCGCAGCACCCACCACCCCCGAGGAGAAGCACCGTGTCCCGTTCACGTAGCCCCCGCTCGCACCACCACCCCCGCCGCCGCGCCCTCGACTTCGCCGTCGCCGGTATCGCCCTGGCCGCCGTCGCCTCGCTCAGCGCCTGCGGCGGCTCGGACTCGGCGGGAACCGGGGCGGCCAAGGCCGACCACACATCCGACAAGTCGGCCTTCAGCTATGCCCTCGTCACCCCCGGCGCAGCCGGCGACGGCGGCTATATCGACTCCTCGATCGCGGGGACGAAGGAGGCCGAGAAGACCCTCGGCGTCACCGGCCGCGTCGTCGAGGCCGAGTCGGTCTCCCAGCAGGAGGGCGTACTGCGCTCCACCGTGGCCACCAAGCCGGGCATCATCCTGGCCCCCGGCCTCGACCCCGACTCGCTGCTGGCCGTGGCCAAGGAGAACCCCGACCAGCTTTTCGGCGTGCCCAGCGACATCTTCGTCGACGATCTGCCCAAGAACGTCCAGGCTTTCGCGATCAAC
Source organism: Nocardioides sp. (assembly GCF_030150155.1). Taxonomy (GTDB): domain Bacteria; phylum Actinomycetota; class Actinomycetes; order Propionibacteriales; family Nocardioidaceae; genus Nocardioides. The sequence continues at coordinate 6,845 of NZ_JASLGR010000003.1, read as the reverse complement.
GTGCACGAGTCGAGCTATCTCGGCGGCTACATCGCCGGCTCGCTCACCACCACCAAGAAGGTCGGCGCCGTGCTCGGCATCGACAACCCGGGCCTCAACCAGTTCTTCTACGGCTACAAGCAGGGCGTCCTGGCTGCCTGCCCGGACTGCACCGTGACGCCGACCTACCTCAACGGCGAGTTCTCCAACCCGTCGGTCGGCCAGGAGGCCGCGCTCGCGCTGTACCAGGGTGGCAACGACATCGTGTACGCCGTCGCGGGCCTGTCCGGTCAGGGCGTTTTCGCGGCCGCCAAGCAGGAGAAGGCCTACGCCATCGGAGTGGACTCCAACCAGGACGGCGACGCCGCCGGCACCGTGATCGTCTCGGTGATGAAGCGCGTCGACCAGACCACGCTCAACCTGATCCGCGACGCCAAGGAGGGCAAGTTCCAGTCTGGCTTCGTCGCGGCCGGGATGGCCGACGGCGTCACGGGCCTGTCCTGGGACGACGGCTCGACCGTCTTCGCCGACAACGGCCCGGCCGAGATGACCGGCAAGCTCGAGGCCCTGAAGAAGTCCGTGGCCGAGCAGCGTGAGCAGATCCTGGCCGGAACCATCGAGGTCTGTGACGCGCTCAACGAGCCGACCGCCGCCGCCTGCGCCCGGCTGGGGGTGAAGGGCTGAGATGACGACCACCACGCTCACCTCGACCCCGCGGCTGGAGGTGCGAGGGCTGCGTAAGTACTTCGCCTCCACCGGCGTGCTCGCGGTCGACGACGTCTCCCTCGAGGTCGGGGCGGGTGAGGTGGTCGCGATCATCGGGGAGAACGGCACCGGCAAGAGCACGCTGATGAACCTGCTGTTCGGGGTGCACAGCCCCGACGCCGGGCAGATCCTCGTCGACGGGGCTCCGGTCACGGTGCGTTCCACCCAGGACGCTCTCGACCACGGCATCGGCATGGTGCACCAGCATTTCGAGCTGGTGCCCAGCTTCACCGTCGCCCAGAACGTCCTGCTGGGACGTGAGCCGGTTCGTCGCGGCCGCTACGACGACCAGGCGGCCTGTCGGCGGGTAGCCGAGATCGCCGACGCGAGTGGGTTGGGCATCGACCCGACCCGCTGCGTCGGCGACCTCCCGGTCGGGATGCAGCAGCGGGTGGAGATCCTCAAGGCGCTGGCCGCCGACGCCCGGCTGCTCATCCTCGACGAGCCCACTGCCGTGCTGACGCCGAGTGAGGCTGAGGACCTGCTGGTGATGGTGCGCCGCCTGGCTGAGGCCGGGCGCTCGGTGCTCTTCATCTCACACAAACTGCCCGAGGTGCAGGCGATCGCCGACCGGATCGTGGTGATGCGCCGTGGCCGCGTGGTGAGGACCGTACGCCGTGGCGAGTCCGACGACGCCGAGCTGGCCCGTCTGATGGTGGGCCGCGACGTCCTCCTCACCGCGCTGCGTGCCGAGCACCACCCCGGTGCCGAGGCGTTGCGGGTGCAGGGCGCGCGTCTCGCGCCGACGGCCGAGGGCACCGCCGGCCTGGTCGACGTCGACTTGAGCGTGCACGCCGGCGAGATCGTCGGCATCGCCGGGGTCAGCGGCAATGGCCAGGACGAACTCGTCGACGCCATCGCCGGACTCCGTCGCCTGGAGGCCGGCACCGTCACGCTGGCAGGTCGCGACGTCACCGCCGACAGCCCTGCCGACCTGCGCCGGGCTGGGCTCGCCCACATCGCCGGCGACCGGCTCAAGGTCGGGCTCAATGTCGGGGCCAGCCTGGAGGAGAACGCCGTCGCGACGGCGTACCACTCCTCGCGCTTCTCCCGCCGTGGCCTGATCCGCTTCGGTGCCCGACGGCGCTTCGCCCAACAGATCATCGCCGACTACGAGGTCCGCGGTGGCTCGCCGACCGGGCCGGTCGGGTCGCTGTCGGGCGGCAACATGCAGAAGGTCGTGATCGGCCGTGAACTCTCCGGCGACCCGATGGTGGTGCTGGCCAACCAGCCCACCCGCGGCCTCGACGTCGGCTCGATCGAGTTCGTCCACGCGGCCCTGTCGCGGGCTAGGACGGCGGGCAGTGGGATCGTGCTCGTCTCTGCCGAGCTCGACGAGGTGATCGCCCTCAGCGACCGGATCGCGGTGATGTACGACGGCCACCTGATCGGGCCATTCGACTGCGACCAGATCGACCGTGACCGGATCGGCCGTCTGATGGCCGGCGGCAAGGAGACCCTGTGAACCACCCTCTCACCGACTTTCTCGACGTCACCGTGGCCCGTCCGCGCCTCGTCGTCGCCGACCTGGTCGTGCTCAACGACTCGCTCGGCACCGTGTACACCCCCGGCGTGGTCGAGATTGTCGAGGGCCGCATCGTCGACGTCTCGGCGGTGATCGGTCCGCGACCGAGCGGCCCGGACGTGACCGACCTGGGTGCCAGCGTGCTGATGCCCGGCCTGGTCAACGCCCACGCTCACACCCCGATGTCGCTGATCCGCGGCGTCGGACAGGGCCACTCGCTGCTCACTATGGAGGGATTCCTCGCGGTGCTGCGTCACCACGAGGCCCACCTCACCCCTGACCTGGTGCCGGCCTCGGTCGCCGTCAGTTGCGCCGACTTCATCCGGCACGGCACCACCGCCTTCGCCGATCAGTACTTCTTCGCCGACCGGATCGCCCCGACCGTGGTCGCCTCGGGCCTGCGCGCCATGCTGGCCTGGGGGATCGTCGAGCTCGGCGACGACGAGGCTCGGGCCCGCGAGCTCGGTGCCGCGATCGGCTTCGCCGAGTCCATCGCCCGCACCACGCCTCGGGTTGAGGGATGGCTGGGGCCGCACGCGTTCTTCGTCGACAACCAGCCCGAGGCGATGCTCGCCGCCCGCGACGCCGCGGCCCGGCTCGGCACCGGGATGCACGTCCACTTCTCCACCTCGGGGGAGGAGGACGCGTGGTGCCGGGCGGCGTACGGCCACACGGCGATCGAGGAGTTGCTCGCGATCGGGATGTTCGACGTACCCACGATCATGGCGCACTGCACGACCCTTCCCGTGGAGCAATTGCCGCTGCTGGCCGGTACCGGCGCCGCGATGGCGGTGGTGCCGTCGGTGGCGATGCAGTCCGGCGTCCCGGCCGCTCCCGTGCGCGAAGCTCTCGATGCGGGGGTCACGGTCGCCCTGGGCAGCGATAATCCCTGTAACAACACCAACGCCGACCTGTTCGAGGAGATGCGGATGCTGGGCAAGCTCGCCGCCTTCACCTCACGCGTGCCCAACCAGGTCACCCCACGGGAGATCCTGCAGATCGCCACCGTCGGCGGGCATCGCTCCTTCGGTCACGCCGGAGACGACGGGCGGCTGGTGCCCGGCGCGGTCGCCGACCTGATCGCGATCCCGGTCTCGGAGATCTGGGCCGGTCCTGCCGGGGCGCAGTCGCTGGAGGCGGCGCTGGTCTACGGCACCTCGGGTGCCTCGGTCAGCCACACCATGACCGATGGTGCCTGGCTGATGAGCGAGGGCCGGTTGCATACGATCGATTTGGCGGCCGCGCGTGCCCAGCAGCAGGCCGACTTCGACGTCCTCGCGGGCCGGATGACCGCGGCCTCGAGCGCACCGGCGGGGGAGGTCTGATGGACGTCACGACGCGCCGTGGCGCGATCGAGGAGCTCATCACCCGAGTCGGTGAGGTCCAGTTCGCCGAGTTGGCCGAACGGTTCGGCGTCAGCGAGATGACCGTACGCCGCGACATCGAAGCCCTCCAGAAGGCCGGGGTGGTCCGCCGCGTCTCCGGCGGGGCGATCGCGGCCGGCTCGACCGCCCTCGAACCGCCCTACGACACCCGGGCCGGCCACGCCGCCGGGCCCAAGGCGCGGATCGCCGCCGCCGTCGTCGACCTGCTCGTGCCCGGCGAGACCGTCGCGCTCGACTCCGGCTCGACGGTGGCCGCCGTCGCCGCCGCGATCCGGGGGCGCGGGCTGGGCCTCACCGTCCTCACCCCTGCGATCGGCGTCGCCCTCACCCTCGCCGACGAGCCCGACACCACGGTGATCCTCACCGGCGGGGTGGTCCGCCCCGGCGAGCACAGCCTGATCGGCTCCGAGGCCGAGGGCCTGTTCGCCCGGTTCAACTGCGACACCTTCGTGATCGGTGTAGCCGGCGTCGATGCCGAGCGGGGGCTGAGCGACTATCACCCCGCTGAGGCCGGAGTGAAACGTGCCGCGATCACCGCCTCACGGCGGCTGATCGTGGGGGCCGACGCCAGCAAACTCGGGCGAGTCCACCTCGCCTCCGTCGCCCCATTGGATCGGGTGGCGGCGCTGGTCACCGACGCCGACCCCTCCGACCCGACCGTGGTCGCGGCCTCCGCGACGGGCGCCGCCGTGGTGCACGTCCACCCCTGAGACCCGGCTCTGCTGCGGTGCCTGCGGGTGCCGGCGTACGCCCTGGGTCGTCCCACCCACCCCTGACCTGTCCCTGCGCCGACCGCTGGTGTCGGCGTGTCACTCGATTGGAGAACCCATGTCCACGTTCCGCTCGATCTTCCCCGGCGTCGACAAGCCGCTGATCGCGATGGCCCACGTCCCCGCCTTGCCGGGCACGCCGCTGTACGACAGCGCCGGCGGTGTCGAGGCTCTGGTCGACCACGTCCGTGCCGACGTCGCGATGCTGGTCGAGGCCGGATTCGACGCGGTGATGTTCTGCAACGAGAACGACCGGCCCTATCAACTGCACGCCGGCCCGGAGGCCTCGGCCGTGATGGCGCGCGTGGTCACCGAGTGCCGCCCCAGCGCGATCCCGTTCGGCGTGGATTACCTGTGGGATCCGCGGATCGCGCTGGCCGCTGCGGTAGCCACCGGCGCCTCCTTCATCCGCGAGGTCGTCAGTGGGGTGTGGGAGTCCGACATGGGGCTGTGGAACACCGACGCGGCCAGCGTGCTGCGTGAGCGGCGCCGCCTCGACGCCGAGGACATCGCGATCTTGATGAACATCTCCCCGGAGTTCGCCTCCCCGATCGGCACTCGGACCTTCGCCCAGGTCGCCCACTCCACGGTGGTCTCTTCGCTGGCCGACACCATCTTGGTCTCGGGCCCGATGGCCGGGGCCGGGCCCGACCCCCGGGTGCTGCGCGAGGTCCGCGAGGCCGTCGACCCGGCCGTGCCGGTGCTGCTCAACACCGGGGCCAAGGCCGAGACGATCGCCGACATGCTCCAGATCGCCGACGGCTGCATCGTGGGCTCCTCGCTCAAGGTCGACGGGCACACCTGGAACGCCGTCGACCCCGAGCGTGCCAAGCGGTTCGTCGCCGCGGCCCGGAAGGCCTGAGGCTCCCGATGGCTTCGGTGTCACCGCTGACCCTCGGGATCGACGTCGGCACCACCGGGTTGAAGGTGATCGCCTTCGACCCCGCCGATGGCGTCGTGGCACAGACCTCCCGCTCGAACGCGCTGTCCTCGCCGTACGCCGGATGGGCCGAGGCCTCACCGCGACAGTGGCTCGACCACTGTCTCGACGCGGTGGCCGAGATCGCGGCGCAGGTTGGGCCGGCCCGGGTGGCGGCGCTGGCCACCTCGGGGATGGTGCCCGCCGTGGTGTGTGCAGACGAGGCCGGTACGCCGCTGCGCGCGGCGATCTTGCAGGCCGATGCCCGTGCCGGGGACGAGGTCGCTCAGATCGCCGCCGAACTCGCCGAGCACCGCCCGTTGGAGTGCACCGGCTCGTCGGTCACCCAGCAGTCGGTGGCACCCACGGCACGCTGGCTGGCCGCCCACGAACCGGAGATCTGGGAGCGGACGGCGTGGGTGCTCGGGTCCTACGACTGGCTGCTCGTGGCCCTGGGGGCGTCGCTGCACGTGGAGCGGAACTGGGCGATCGAGTCCGGGCTGTTCCGCCTCGACACCACCGGGTTCGGCCCGGCGCTGCGTGCCGGTGGTCTGGAGGGGCGGGTGCCGCCGGTTGCGGCCAGCGGTGCCGTGGTCGGTGGGCTGAACGCTGCGGCGGCCCGGCGTACCGGTCTTGCCGTGGGGACGCCGCTCGTGGTGGGCGGTGCCGACCACGTGCTGTCGGCGGCCGGGGCCGGTCTGGTCCGCGAGGGGGAGTGGCTGGTCAAGCTTGGCGGGGCCGGCGATCTGCTGGCCGTGTCCGCCGCCCCGGTCGTCGACGAGCGGTTCTATCTCGACGAACACCCCGTTTCCGGGCTGTGGCTGCCCAACGGCTGTATGGCGACCTCGGGGTCGCTGGTGCGCTGGGTGCAGGGCCTGCTCGATATCGACGACCTGCGCTCGATGGACGCTCAGGCGGCGCTCCGGCCGGCGGCTCCGCTGCTGGTGCTGCCGTATTTCCTGGGCGAGAAGTCCCCGCTGAACGACCCGGATCTGCGCGGCGTGATCGCCGGTCTGCAGCTCGGCACCGACAAGGTGGACCTGTATCGCGCCGCCCTGGAGGGGATCGCGTTCGGGTTCCGGCACAACGCCGAGGCGCTGCAGGACGCCGGGGTGCGCTTGGGCGAGGCGACCGTCACCAACGGCGGGGCGACCTCGCAGTTGTGGAAGGAGATCCACGCCAGCGTGCTCGGCGTCCCGCTGCGGACGGTGCTCGATCACCCCGGTGCGTCCTTGGGGGCGGCGATCGCCGCCGCCATCGGGGCGGGGCTGTCGGGTAGCTGGGCTGAGGTGCCCGCGCTGTGCCGCTACGGCGCCCCGGTGCTGCCCGATCCCGGGGCGGTGGGGCGCTATGAGGAGGCGTACGGCCTCTGGCGAGACTTGGGGGTGCGGGTGGCTCCCACGATGCGGAGCCTCGCACGCCGCCCCTGACGTGAACGTGGGGAAAGTAACGCCCGCAGAACGCCGAACCGGCGGAAAGTCACAGCTCCAGCTGTGACTTTC
>NZ_JASLGR010000049.1 GCF_030150155.1 Nocardioides sp. | reverse complement strand
CCGCACGCAAGAGCACCCCGGCACGCAGCCGGTCGAGCGACGAAGCAGCAATCCCGAGAGCCATACGAGTATTCCAACACCAGGGTCCGACACAACCACCGACGCACCAGGGCCCGCCTCCTCGACGGAGACGGGCCCTGGGCCGGCGCTGCGGGGTGACTACAGGTTGATCATGTGGCCGGCGATCCCGTGGATCGCCTCCTTGACCGCCTCGGACAGCGTCGGGTGGGCGAACACGTTGCGGCCCACCTCGTCGGCGGTGAGGTCCCACTTCTGCGCGAGGGTGAGCACGGGCAGCAGCTCGGTCACGCCGGGGCCGATCATGTGGGCGCCGATGATCTCGTTGTGCTCGGCGTCGGCGACGACCTTGACGAAGCCGACGGCCTCGCCGAGCCCCATCGCCTTGCCGTTCGCGGTGAAGGGGAAGGTCGCCGTCTTGACGTCGTAGCCCTTCTCCTTGGCCTGCGCCTCGCTGTAGCCGAAGGAGCCGATCTGCGGCTGGCAGTAGGTCGCGCGCGGGATGAAGTCGATCTCGACCGGCATCGTCTCGGCACCGGCGATGGTCTCCGAGACCACGATGCCCTGGGCCTCGGCCACGTGGGCGAGCATCATCTTGCCGGTGACGTCGCCGATGGCGTAGACGTTCGGGACGTTGGTGCGGCCAAGCTCGTCGACGGCGATCGCGCCACGGTCGGTGGTGGCCACGCCGGCGGCCTCGAGGCCGTAGCCGGTCAGGCGCGGGGCGAAGCCGAAGGCGGCGAGGAACTTGTCGGCGACCAGGGTCTCCTCGGCACCACCGGCGGCCGGAGCCACGGTGACGCTCACGCCGGAGCCGGTGTCGGTGACGCTCTTGACCGCGGTCGAGAGCAGGATCTTGACGCCCAGCTTCTTGTAGTGCTTGAGCAGCTCCTTGGAGATGTCCGCGTCCTCGGACGGGACCATCCGGTCGGCGTACTCGACGATGGTGACGTCCACACCGAAGTTCTTCAGCACGTAGGCGAACTCGACGCCGATCGCGCCCGAGCCACCAATGATGATCGAGGACGGGAGCTGGTCGGTGAGGATCTGCTCCTCGTAGGTGACGACGTTCTGCGAGATCGAGACGCCCGGGACCAGGCGCACGGTGGCGCCGGTGGCGATGATCAGGTTGTCGAACGTGTACGGCGTCACGGCGCCGTCGTGGCCCTTGACGTCGATCGTCGTGGCCGACGTCAGGGTGCCCCAGCCGTCGATCTCGGTGATCTTGTTCTTCTTCATCAGGAAGTGGACGCCCTTGACGATGCCGGCGCTGACGGCGCGCGAGCGGGCGTGGGTGGTGCTGAACTCCAGGTGAGCGTCACCCACGATGCCGAACTTGTCCTTCTCGGCGGTCAGGATGTGGGAGAGCTCGGCGTTCTTGAGCAGCGCCTTGGAGGGGATGCAGCCGACGTTGAGGCACACACCGCCCCAGTACTTGTCTTCCACCACGGCAACGGTCTTGCCGAGCTGGGCGGCGCGGATGGCGGCGACGTAGCCACCGGGGCCAGCGCCGAGGACGAGAACATCGAAGTGGGTCACACTCCCAGGGTAGTCGCGCTCCCCCACGAGCCCCGCACCGGCCAGCGCATCACGCCGACGGCATTCCGAAGCGCAGAATCTCACTCACCGGGCGACGCGCCGAGCGTGCCACCCGGTAGCCCGGTGCCGGGTGCCCGGCGGCGATCAGCATGACGACGTTCTCGTGCTCGGGCAGGGCCGCGTTGCGCCGGATCCGGCGGCTGGCGCTGTTGCGCCGCGACCAGTTCAGCGGCACCGCTCCCAGGCCGAGGCCGTGCAGGGCCAGCAGCAGGGTCATGGAGAACAGGCCGGCGTCGATCCAGCCCTGGTTGCGCTCGCGGGTCTCCTCGAAGGCACGCAGGTCGTAGGTGATCACGAAGAGGCCCGGCACCCGGTCGGCGAAGCCCGCCGAGCCGCGGTGGTCGGCCAGGATCCGGGCGATGTCCTCGCGGTCGTCGAACCAGTACGCCCGCCAGCCCTGCCGGTTGCACACGCTGGGCGCGTAGCCGCCCAGCCGGACCGCCTCGGAGATCAGGGCACGGTCGACCGGGCGCTGGTCGAAGTCGCGCACGCTGTGGCGCGAGGTGATGAAGGTGGCCAAGGTCTCGGGGTCGAGTGGGTTGGTCGGCAGCGACTCCCCCGGCGGCGCGACCTGGTCATTGAGGTCGCCGTGGTCGTTCCACTGCGCCAGCGCCTCCAGGATCAGGCGGGCCTCGCGGGCGTAGAGGGCGTCGAGGTCGGCGTGCTCGCTGGCGAGCACCCGGTTGAGGCCCGGGATCGCCCGAGCGCCGAAGGGCCGGCGCGGGGTCGGCAGCGAGAAGCCCTTCTCCACGCGGTGGTAGAGCCGGGTCGCCGAGGCGTCGAGCTGCATCCCCGACATCTGCGAGTAGCGCTCGGCTCCGCCGTCAGGGATGGAGTGCTGGTGGAACCTCTCGGCGTCGAGCGCGAACTCCGCTACCAGCTTCTCGAGCGCGGTCTCTTCGTACTGCTGAGCCTTCGCCCGTCGGAACCACATCCGCAGAGCGTAAAGCCGCGGCAGGGCGCCCCGCAGAATCTCTCGACAGTTTCGCCGGGTTTTTTCCGCCAACCCCTCACCGTGACACACCAACCTGTGCCCTGCTGTGATGAGCCTGTCGCTCGGCGGTCAGGGTACGGTTCGGTAGGTGACCGATCCTTACGCAGACGCGACCGCTGCCGCCGTACGCCTCGCCGAGATCACCGGCGTTCCCCGCCACGACGTGGCACTGGTCCTGGGGTCGGGCTGGCTGCCCGCCGCCGACATGCTCGCCGAGTCCGGTGAGCTGGTCAGCGAGTTCGAGCGCGCCGAGCTGCCCGGCTTCAGCGGTGCCGCCGTCGCGGGCCACTCGGGCAAGATCCGCTCGATCAAGATCGCGGGCCCCGAGGGCGACCTGCACGTGCTGGCGTTCCTGGCCCGCACCCACTACTACGAGGGCAAGGGCGTCGACGCCGTCGTCCACCCGATCCGTACGGCGGCCGCCGCCGGTGCCACCAAGATCGTGATCACCAACGGCTGCGGTGGGCTCAACCCGGCCTGGTCGCCCGGCACCCCGGTGCTGATCAAGGACCACATCAACCTGACCGGCCGCTCCCCCATCCACGGCGCGAACTTCGTGGACCTGACCGACCTGTACTCCTCGCGGATGCGCGCCATCGCGACCGACCTGGACCCGACGCTGGACCAGGGCGTCTACGTCCAGTTCCCCGGGCCGCACTACGAGACCCCGGCCGAGGTCAGGATGGCCGGCATCATCGGCGGCGACCTGGTCGGGATGAGCACCACGCTGGAGGCGATCGCCGCCCGCGAGGCCGGCATGGAGGTGCTGGGCATCAGCCTGGTGACCAACCTCGCCGCCGGCATCTCCGAGGCGCCGCTGAGCCATGCCGAGGTGCTCGAGGCCGGCGCGGCCGCCGCGACCCGGATGGGTGGGCTGCTCAGCCAGCTCGTGCCCAAGCTCTGAGCCGCCGAGACCACCCCCGATGCCCCGGATCGAAGCCGAGAACCTGCCCGAGCACCGTCGCCTGGTGCACGAGCGGGTCTTCGCGGCGTTCTCGGACCTGATGGCCGAGCAGAGCTACGACTCGATCAGCATGGCGCGCCTGGCCGAGCGCGCCGGCTTGGGCCGGACCGCGATCTACCACCACTTCCATGACAAGGACGCCGTGGTGATCGCCTTCGCGACCCACGAGACCGAGCAGTACCTGACCCGCCTCCACCACCGTCTGGAGTCGAGCCAGGACCCGGTCGAGCAGCTACGGATCTACGTCCGCAACCACCTCGACCTCGGGGACGGCTTCCACATGGGGCTGGGCCCGCAGCTCTACGGCGTGCTGCCGGAGTCGTCGCGCTCGGAAATCCGCGAGCACGTCGTCGCGATCGAGGAGGTGCTGCGCGCCATCCTGACCGCAGGGACCGCGGCCGGGGCCTTCGCGATCGACGACGTCACCGCGACGATGTCGCTGATCCACGTCTGCCTGGGCCAGCGTCAGCTGCCGCCCGCGGCGATCGAGGAGTTCGTGCTGCGCGCCGTCGGCGTGCAGGACTGAGTAGCATCTCCGTGCCAGTGCCCGGTCCGAACGCAACTCGGACCGGGCACTGTGTCATTCACGGCGTGTCCTTCACCGCGCGTCATTGACAGCGCCAGGATCAGCGCTTCACCTTGGCGGTCTTCGCGCTGGTGGTGACGACCGAGGTGTAGCCGGCCTTCGTGACGGTCACGGTGACGGTGACCTTCTTGCCCTTCTGGGCCTTCTTCAGCTTGAGCGCCTTGGACTTCGCGCCCTTGATCGCCTTGCCGTTGGCCTTCCACTGGTAGGTCGCCTTCGCACCGGCGGGGACCTTCACCACGGCGGTCAGCTTCTTGCCGACCTTCGCCTTGCCGGTGATCTTGGCCTTGGCGACGGCGAACGTGCCCGGCGCGACCGAGACGGCGCCGCTGGTGGCGCTGACCGGCGTCGAGCCGACCACGGCGGTGGCGACGGTGACGCTGATCCGCTGACCGGCGAGGGCCGGGCTCAGCGCCAGGCTGGTGCCGGTGGCACCGGCGATCGCCTTGCCGTTGGCCAACCACTGGTACGTCGGCACGACGGCGGACGGGGTCCAGGTGCCGGCCTTCGCGGTCAGGGTCGAGCCGACCTTCGCGGTGCCGCTCACCGACGGCGTACCGGCCTTGACCAGACCGGTCCAGTCGATCGTGACCGGGGTCTCGGTGTCCTGGGTGGTGGTGGAGTGCGAGTGCGCCTGCCAGGTGTAGAGCGAGTACGCCGTCGCCGGGTTGAGCTTGTCGGTGGCGACGCTGAGCGAGGTGGCGAAGGCACCGTCGGTGATCGGCGTTGCACCCGGGAAGGAGCCACCGACGTAGGCAGCGGTGAGGAAGTTGCCCATCGCGTTCTGCGAGCTCACGTCGGGCATCCGACCGGCCGGCGCCAGGCCGACGTAGACACCGGCGTCACCGGGGTTGGTGACGGCGGTGAAGCCGGAGCCCTCGACGCCGACGGAGACGGTCTCGGCACCGGTGGTGACGGTGGTGGCCAGCCGCGGGCTCGGGATCGCGGCGGTGAAGGCGGCCGGGAACTTCTTCGCATCCGAGGTCGGGGTCGTGCCGCTGGAGTAGAACGTGGCCCGGACCGCGGCAGGCAGCGCGGTGACGAAGCCGGTCGCCCAGCTCTCGCCGTTGACCGGCTTGCCGGAGCCGTAGGTGTCGGCAGGGGCGACGCCGGCCCACTTCGGGGTGGCGGCCAGGCTGTAGGACCAGGCGGTGGTCGGCGCGTCGAAGGTGGTGACGACGACGTCGTCGACGCCCCCGGTCGTGCCCGGGGCGGTCCAGTCGACATCGGCGACGATCTCGCCGTTGCCCTCGTCGTCGACCACGACGGCGGGGTCGGTGAAGGTCACCGAGTACAGCTCGGCGCCGCCGTTGACGAAGCCGTAGTGGGCTGAGCCGTGGTACTGCACGGTGGTCTCGTGGGTGCCGGTGTCGGTCCGGCCGGTGCCGCCGGTGAACGTGACGACGCCGCCGGTGGCGGTGGCGCCGTCGGTGAACTCCTGGCCCAGGAGGTGCTCGGTGAGGTACTGCGACACGCCCCACTGCAGGGTGGTGCCGGTGGGAGCCGGGTCGGCCTGGGCCGGCGCGGCCACGCAGGCGAGGACGCCGACGCTCAGCGCTCCGGCGGCGAGCCCTGCGACGCGTCGACGCGAGGTGATGGTGGACATGGTGTTCCTTTCTCGATGTCGGCGCCTAGGCGCCCTGGTGCGTCGTACGACGCAGGGTGAACCAGCGGCCCGAGAAACCGAAGGTGCGGACGAGGAGGAGGGCCGCAGCGAGCAGCGCGGCGCCTCCGATCAGCCAGGGCCAGGCCGGGGCCGGAGCGGGCTCGGCGGTGGCAGCGCGCAGCGCGAGCACCGTCTCCACCGGGCGGGCCTGGGTGAGGGTGGCCCCGGCGGCCGAGGTGACGGGCGTGGCACCGCCGGGCTGCGCGGGGGCGGTGGCCGCCGGTGGGGCGAGCACCGCGGTGGTCGCGGTGGCGGTCACCGTCACCGGGGCGGCCGGCGCGGTCTTGACCGGGTTGGTCACGGTCGCGGCGGGGGTGCTGGTCTGGGTCGGAGCGACCACGACCGGGTCGTCGGCGCGCAGGCTGACGGTGAGCGGGGCGGCGACCTTGTTGGCGTCGAGCGCGACACCGCTGGAGTACCAGAACGAGCTCAGCCCGGTCTGGGCCTGGAAGTCGACGAAGGACTGCGGGAAGGAGCCCCAGGTCGCGCCGGTGCGGTCCTGCGCCGCGGTGCCGGCCGGCAAGGTGACGGCGACGCCGCGGTAGGCGGGGGTCACGGTGAAGCCGCGCTCCACCGTCAGGTCGACCTGGCCGAGGTCGGCCAGGGTGGCGACGGTGTCGGGCAGCGGCGCCCAGACACTGGTGTTGGCCTGGCTGGATCCGAAGCCGCCCAGGGTCGCGGTGAGCACACCGTGCCCTGCCCTGACCCGCAGCACCGGATCGGTGACGTAGAAGAAGCTGTAGCCGGAGTAGAACGCCACGGTGAACGAGCCGGTCCAGCGGATCTCGGCCTCGCCCGCCGCCGCGTCGATGGTGCCGGTGCCGCCGCTCAGCACCACCTGGTGCCCGCTGAATCGCCCCGAGGTGGCGCTGGTGATCGCGGCACCGCTGGTGTCGGTGGTGAGCCCAGCCCAGGTCGCGGCCCGGTAGGCCTTCGCGCCGGCCGACCACTTCTCGATGCTGACGTCGCCCGAGCGCTGGCTCCACTCCGACGGCGTCACCGCGTGGTTGGCGCCCTTGTTGGGGAGCTTGCCGGCCGAGAGGAAGTTGGCACCGAAGTAGGCGATGTTGTTGGTCTCGTCGTTGACGCCCCAGCGCAGCTGGACGTCGTCGAGGGTGGTGGTCGACCCGGTGGCGGTGGCCGTCGCGGTCGCGGTGGGCGTCGCAGTGGTGGAGGCCGACCCCGTGGCGGTCGCCGTCGCAGTCCCCGCGGGCGTCGTGGTGGTTGCCGTGGCGGTGGCAGTCGCACTCGCCGAGGCCGCCTCCCCCGCACTCGCCCGCGCGCCGGGCACAGCCGTCGCGATCAGGCCCAGTCCGCCCAGCAGCGCAGTGACGACGACCAGGAGGACCCGGACCTCACGCCGCATCGGGGGCACCTGCCACGCTCCGGCGACGCGGCCCACGACCGCGCAGCGCGACGAACAGACCAGCACCGGCGAGCACCAGCAGGCCGATCGCAGCGAAGACGTACGCCGCCCGGTGGCTCGGCGACGTCGCCGCGGCGACCGGGGCCGAGGCTGCAGAGATCGGGAAGGAGACGGTCGGGGTGGCACCCGAGACCGCCGCCGTCAGCTTCAGCACGTGGGTGCCGGCCTCCAGATCGAGCGGGAGCTGGAGCACACCGGCCACCTCGCCGCTGGCCCCGGCCGAGAGCGGTCCGACCGCGGCGACACCGTCGTCGAGGCTGAGCGCGACCTGCTCGCCGGGGCGCAGCCCGGAGCCGGTGAAGGTGAGCACCCGGCCCGCGACCGCGGTGGCACGGTCGACGGTCAGCGCGGCCGACGTCGCCGTGCCGGTGCCTGCGGTGCCGGTCGCGGTGGTCCCGGAGCCCGGGGCCGCGGTGGCGGTCGGGTCCGGGATCGCGGTGAGCGCCGGTGACGACGTACCGGCGGAGGACGAGGACGAGGCGGTGGCCGAGGGGGTGCTCGACGCCGCGGTGAGACTGGCGAAGCGGATCGGGGTGAACGACTCGTTGGCGGCGTTGGCCACACCGTGGGCGCCGAAGGTGAGCACCCCGCAGGTGACCTTGCGGCAGTCGATCGTGGTGGTCGTGCCGTTGCGGTCCAGGGCCTGGAAGGTGACGCCGGGGATCAGCAGGGTCGTCGACCAGGTGCCGTCGGCGCTGACCACGCCACCGTTGGCGGCGCTGGAGGTGTCGGCGCCGGGGTAGGAGACGAACTTCAGGAAGCCCTGGTTGTCCTTGGCCTCGGAGTCGGGCACGTAGAAGTAGTCGTGACCGGTCTTGCCGCCCTTGCTCGGCTTCCAGGTGCCCTTGACGGTGCCGAAGGCGACGTACAGCCCACCGAAGCCGCCCTTGATCGACTGGAAGCCACGGCCCTTGACCCGCACCGTGGTGGCGTACGTCGGGTCGGCGACGGCCTGCCCGTCGGCGTTGGCGATCGTCACCCGGGGCGCGGCCTGGGCAGGGCCGAGGCCGAGGCCGGGCAGGACCAGGGTCGCTCCTGCGAGCGCTCCGGCGAGCGCCGCCTTCAGCGTGCGGCGGGCCATGTCGGCTCCTCACTCTCGGGGTCGGGCAGGACGTGCAGGCGCCGGGGCACCACCACCAGCCGGCCCTGGTGGTCCAGGACGTCGACGGGGTGGTCGTAGACCCGGCCGATCAGGTCGGGGTCGAGCACCTCGGCGGGGCTGCCGTCGGCGACCAGCGCGCCGCCGGCCAGGACGCAGATCCGGTCGGCGTAGGCGGCGGCGACGGTGAGGTCGTGGACCACGGCGACGACGGCACTGCCCTGGGTCGCGAGCCGGCGGGCCTCGGCGAGCACCTGGTCCTGGTGGCGCAGGTCCAGGGCGGCGGTGGGCTCGTCGAGCAGCACGATCGGGGTCTCCTGAGCCAGGATCCGGGCGAACGAGGTCCGCCCCTTCTCCCCACCCGACAGGGTCGGGAAGGTGCGCGCGGCGAGGTGGGTGACGTCGGCGGCGGCCAGGGCGGCCGCCACCACGGTGTCGTCGTCGTCCTCGCGCTGGGTCCGGGCCCACGGGGCGCGCCCCATCCGGACGACCTCCTCGGCGGTGAACCCGAAGGCGAGCCGGTGCTCCTGCGGCAGTACGGCGCGGCGCCGGGCCAGCTCGAGCTGCTTCCAGGCGCCCAGGTCGATCCCGTCGAGGGTGACCTGACCGTCGTCGGGGACGAGGTCGCCGGCCATCACGCCGAGCAGGGTGGACTTGCCGGCACCGTTGGGTCCGACCAGGGCGACCAGCTCGCCGGGCTCGATCGCCAGGCTGACCCGGTCCAGGATCGGCCGGCCGCCGAGCCGGACGGTGGCGTTGTCGATCCGCAGCATCAGGCCCACCCGCCTGCCGAGCTGCGGGTGCGGCGCAGCAGCCAGAAGAAGAACGGTCCGCCGACCAGGGCGGTGAGCATGCCGATCGGCAGCTCGGCGTAGTCCACGGCGGTACGGGCGGCGAGGTCGGCGCAGACCAGCAGCAGGGCGCCGCCGAGCGCGCTGGCGGGGACCAGCACCCGGTGACCGGGGCCGACCAGCATCCGGATCAGGTGCGGCACCACCAGGCCGACGAAGCCGATGATCCCGGCGAAGGAGACGGCGGCGGCGGTGAGCACCGCGACCAGCACGATCGCGATCAGGCGGAGCCGCTCGACGTCGATGCCGACGTGCCGGGCGGCCCGGTCCCCGAGGGCGAGTACGTCGAGCCGGCGCGCGAGCGCGAGGGAGCCGATCAGGCCCGCGACGACGAAGGGCACCACCACGCCGACGTACACCCAGCGGGTGCCGTTGAGGCTGCCGAGCTGCCAGAAGATGATCTCCTCGCGGGCCTGGGTGTCGGCCAGGAAGAGCATCAGAGCCAGCCCGGCGCTGGCCACGGCGTTGACCGCGATGCCGGTCAGGACCAGGGTGACGACCTCGGTGCGGCCGTCGGCGCGGGAGAGCACGTAGACCAGCAGCGTGGTCACCAGGCCACCGACGAAGGCGAAGATCGCGACGGTCCACGAGCCGAGGAAGGAGATCTGGAAGACGATCACCACCGCCGCGGCGAACGCGGCCCCGGTGGAGACGCCGACCACGCCGGGCTCGGCCAGCGGGTTGCCGAAGACGCCCTGCATCAGCGCACCGGCGGTCGACAGCGCGGCACCGACGACGACGGCGAGCACGATCCGCGGGAAGCGGACGTTCCACAGCGTGGCGTCGCCCTGCGGGTGGCTCGGCATCGGCCCCCAGTCCAGACCGATCCGGTGCAGCACCGAGCCGAGCACCTCGTCGGCGGGGACGCCGAGCTGGCCGCGCCCGGCCGAGACGATCACCATCACGAGCAGGGCGGCGCCGAGCACGGTGAAGAGCACGGCGGCCCGGCCGACCCGGGCTCGTGGCAACACCCGGTCGGCGCTGGTCACGGCGCTCACGAGACGGCCTTGACCGACTCGGGGGCGTAGATCGCGACGGCGAGGGAGTTGAGCACCTCGGCGGTGCGCGGGCCGTAGCCGAGGATCGAGGAGTCGCTCATGTCGACGATCCGGCGGTTCTTGCCCGCCGGGGTCTGGGCGATCGCCGGGAGCCGCTCCAGCAGGCCGTCGACGCCGCCGACGGAGTCGAGTCCGTTGGACATCATCAGGATCAGCTCGGGCTGGGCCGAGACCAGACCCTCGTCGGTGACGGGCTTCATCCCGCTCCACTTGATCTCACCGGCGACGTCGTACCCGCCCAGGGCGGTGATCAGGCTGTCGGCGCCCGAGCCCTCGCCGAACATGTAGTAGACCCCGGACTGGCCGCGGACGTAGAGGAAGACGGTGCGGAGCTTGTCCTGGACCGCCGTCGGCGCGATCGCGGCGATCTCGGCGGTGGTGGCCTTCACCTCGGCCGCCGTCCGGGCGGCCAGCTTGGCGCCCTCGGCGGGGACGCCGAGGGCCTTGGCGACGGTCTGGGTGAGGGAGGAGACGTTGTCCAGGCTGCGGTGGGAGTCGAGCACGACCACGGGGATGCCGGCGTCGCGCATCTGCAGGATCACGTCCCACGGCCCGAGCGAGGTGTCGGTGAGGATCACGCTCGGGTTGAGCTCGAGGATCTTCTCGGCGACCAGGTCGTGGCCCTGCCCGGTGACCAGCGGCAGCTTCGCGGCCTCGGCGAACTGGGTCGACAGGTCGCGGCCGACCACGGAGTCGCCCAGCCCGAGGTTGAAGACGGTCTGGGCCAGGGTGCCGTAGAGGTCGAGCGCGAGGATCCGGCTGGTGTCCTTGACGGTGACCTTGGTGCCCTGGGCGTCGGTGACGGTGACCGGCAGCGTCGGCGTCGGGGCGGTCGCGATCGGGTCGATCCGCTGCTCCCCCAGGCCGGCGTGGACGGCGCCCTGGTAGTCCTTCGGGTTCGCCAGCAGGGTGGCGTCGGCCAGCGCGACGGAGTCGGAGTCGGCGGCGCCGTGCTGGCTCCCGGCCCCGGCACCGCAGCCCGCGAGCGTCACCGCTGCGGCCACCACCCCCACCAGGGCGAGGCGGACGCGTCGGAGCGCTGGGGACAGCGTGGGGGCCACGGGCATGGCATTCCTTCGATCAGGCCGAGATGTGAATCACTTAGGCAAGGCTAAGGTTAATCAGGTTATCCTAACCTCATGATTGCCTGACGGCTGACAATGTGTCAACATCTTCTCGACAACCCGTCAGCAACCGTCCCGCCAGGAGCACGCCATGTCCGTCCAGCAGCTCGACCACCCCACTCCCGCTCTGTCGACTGCCATGCGGGTCGGCTCCCAGGCCGACCACGAGGCGGCCGAGGGCTCGACCTTCATGGAGGAGCTCCTGGGCGGCCGGATCAACGAGGCCGGCTACGCCGCGTACCTCCAGCGCCTGCGCCCGGTGTACGCCGCACTGGAGTCGGTGGCCGCCGACCTGGCCGCCGCGGGCGACCCGATCGTCGGCGCCGTGCACGACCCGATCCTGGAGCGCCTGGCCAGCATCGACGCCGACCTGGAGCACTGGGCACCGGGCGCGGCGCACGAGGTCGACTCCCCCGCCGCGGCGGCCTACGTCGCCCGGATCCGCGAGGCCGCGGCCTGGGGCGGGCTCTTCGCCGCGCACCACTACACCCGCTACCTCGGCGACCTCTCCGGCGGCCAGGCGATCGGCCGCATCCTGGACCGGGCCTTCGAGCTCGACGGCGCCGGGATCGCGTTCTACGACTTCACCGCGATCGAGAAGCCCAAGCTCTACAAGGACGCCTACCGCGCCCGCCTCGACGGCCTGGGTCTGAGCGAGGCCGACGTCGAGCGGGTCGTGGCCGAGGTCCGGGTCGCGTTCGGTCTCAACCAGGCGCTCTTCGCCGAGCTCAGCACCCAGATCGAGGAATTCCGCCGCTGATTCGGTGCCACCCGCAGCGCGCGCACCCTAGGGTGGGTCGATGATCGACCCCCGGGTGCGCGCGCTGCTTCCGTACGCCGTCCTGACGGCCCTCCACCTGCTCTGCCTCGCCACCGAGGCACGCACGGCAGCCGACGTCCTCCAGGTCACCCTGATGCCCGCCCTCGGCTACGCCCTGGTCCGGCTCTACCCGCGCACCGGCGACGCCCGACTGCTCCGGCTGACGACCTGGGCCCTGGTCTTCTCCTGGCTCGGCGACACCATCCCCCGGTTCCTGTCCGGCGACCCGGCGTTCGGGGCGATGATCGGCTCGTTCCTGGTCGCGCAGTGCTGCTACATCGCGGCGTTCAAGCCCCGGATCTCCACCAGCATCGTGCACCGTCGGCGCCCGCTGCTGACGCCGTACGCCGTCGCCTTCGTCGTCCTGCTGGGGCTGTGCGTCCCGGCGGCCGGGGTGCTGGCCCCCGCGGTCGTGGTCTACGGCTGCTCGCTGGCCGCGATGGGGATCCTGGCGACCGGCCTGAACCGGCTGACCTGGATCGGCGGCGCGATCTTCATGGCCTCCGACGCCCTGATCGCCCTGGACGCCTTCGACGTCTGGACCCAGCCGGGCCACGACCTGTGGGTGATGTCGACCTACTGCCTCGCGCAGCTGTTCCTCGTTCTCGGCATCGTGGGGATAGGTTCGGGGTATGACGCAGAGCAGCACCGGGAACACTCAGACCGTGATGGACGCCGCGCGCGCCTGGCTGGCTGAGGACCCGGACCCGGCCACCCGGGCCGAGCTCGAGGCGCTGCTGGCCACGGTCGAGGCCGAGGGCCCCGACTCCGAGGCGGCCGCCGACCTCGCCGACCGGTTCAGCGGCACCCTGGAGTTCGGCACCGCTGGGCTGCGCGGGGCGCTCGGTGCCGGACCGAACCGGATGAACCGGGTCGTCGTGCTCCGTGCGGCGGCCGGACTGGCCGCCTACCTACGCGACACCGGCGCCACCGGCCCGGTCGTGATCGGCTACGACGCCCGGCACAACTCCGACGTCTTCGCCCGCGACACCGCCGCGGTGATGACCGGCGCCGGGATCGCGGCGCTGACCCTGCCCCGAGCGATGCCGACCCCGGTGCTGGCCGCCTCCATCCTCGCCCTCGGCGCCAGCGCCGGTGTGATGGTGACCGCCAGCCACAACCCGCCGCAGGACAACGGCTACAAGGTCTACCTCGGCGACGGCTCCCAGATCGTGCCGCCCGCCGACGCCGAGATCGCCTCCCGGATCGCCGCCGTCGGCGCCCTGGCCGACGTGCCGCGTGGGGACGGCGGCACCCTGATCGACGAGCAGGTCTGGCACGACTACATCGCAGCCGCCGCCGCGGTCCCGCCCAGCACCGAGCGCGACCTGAACGTGGTCTACACCCCGATGCACGGCGTCGGCCGGGAGACGATGCAGGCAGTCTTCGAACGTGCCGGGTTCACCGGCGTCGCGGTGGTCTCCGAGCAGGCCCAGCCCGACCCCGACTTCCCCACCGTCGCGTTCCCCAACCCCGAGGAGCCGGGCGCGATGGACCTGGCGCTGGCGCTGGCCACCGAGCGCGGCGCCGACATCATCATCGCCAACGACCCCGACGCCGACCGGTGCGCGGCCGGCATCCCCGACCCGGCCACCGGAGCCTGGCGGATGCTGCGCGGCGACGAGGTCGGCGCGCTGCTGGGCCACGACCTGCTCAGCCGTGGCGTGAGCGGCACCTACGCCAACTCGATCGTCTCCTCCTCGCTGCTGGGCACGATGGCCCGCGCCGCCGGACGCCCCTTCATCGAGACCCTGACCGGGTTCAAGTGGATCGGCCGCCTGCCCGAGCTCGCGTTCGGCTACGAGGAGGCGCTGGGCTACTGCGTCGACCCGATCCGGGTCAAGGACAAGGACGGCATCTCCGCAGCGGTGCTGCTGGCCGACCTCGCCGCCCGGCTCAAGGCCGCCGGCTCGTCGTTCGCGGCCCGCCTCGACGAGATCGCCCGCGAGCACGGCCTGCACGCCACCGACCAGCTCTCGGTGCGGGTCAGCGACCTGACCCTGATCTCGGACGCGATGGCCCGGCTGCGCGCCACGCCGCCGACCACCCTGGCCGGCCGTGCCGTGACCAGCGCCGAGGACCTCGCCGCCGGGAGCGCCGAGCTGCCGCCGACCGAGGGACTGCGCTACTACCTCGAGGGCGGCGCCCGGATCATCGTGCGTCCCTCCGGCACCGAGCCGAAGCTCAAGTGCTACCTGGAGGTCGTGGTGCCGGTCACCGGCGAGGTCACCGAGGCCCGCGCCCAGGCCGCCACCGACCTGGCCGCCCTCAAGTCCGAGATCGGTGCCGCGCTGGGTCTGTGACCCGGCCCGGTCGCCGATCCAGGCTCGGAGCCGATCCAGGCTCAGACCAGCGCGGTGACGAGGAGCGCGACCGCCAGCACGGCGGCCGCGCTCAGCTCGCGCACCGCCCAGTGTCGACGTACGCCGTCACTGTCGTCGCCCCACCGCACCGCATCGGCCCGGTGGGCGCGGATCAGCTCCTCGATGTGCTCCAGGTACGGGTTCGCCGGTGGCTCCTCGCCCCGACGGGTGCGGACCTCACGCAGCGGCCGCCCCAGGGAGGCGTTGACGTAGCGGTCCTCCTCGACCCAGGCCAGGAAGACCTGGCGGATCTTGATCGTGGTCACCAGCGACAGCGGCAGCTCGATCGTGGAGAGCATCCCGCGCAGCAGCAGGGTGCGACCGCGCAGGCCGACCCGCGGACGGAGCAGCACCACCCACACGGCCAGGCCGATCAGCAGTCCGCCGACGATCCAGCCCGCCGATCCGCTCATCGCGGCCACCACGACGACGACCACCGCGGCGATCAGTCCGGTGATGCCGCTGACCCGTCCGCTGGTCGCGGAGAACCACTGGGTCTGCTGTGCTGCCTCGCTCACAAGGGTCCAGCCTAGGCGAGCGGCCCCAGGAGGCGCGGCTCGGCTCGGTGTTCGCCCCGGCACGCCGTTACCCTGGGGTAGTGACCGACTCTTCTGCTCTGACCCCCGCTGAGGTCGCCCGCTACATCGACCACACGCTGCTCAAGCCGGAGGCCACCCATGCCGACGTCGCCGCGGTGATCGCCGAGGCCGCCGAGCTGGGCACCTACTCCGTCTGCCTCTCCCCCAGCATGCTTCCGGTCACCGTCCCCGACGGCCTCAAGGTCGCCGTCGTCTGTGGCTTCCCGAGCGGCAAGCACACCTCGGCGGTCAAGGCCGCCGAGGCCGCCGAGTCGGTCCGCAACGGTGCCGACGAGATCGACATGGTGATCGACGTCGGTGCTGCCAAGGAGAAGGCGTTCGACGCCGTCCAGGCCGACATCGCCGCCGTCCGCGCCGCCGCGCCGGCGCCGACGGTGCTCAAGGTGATCATCGAGTCCGCTGCCCTGACCGACGACGAGATCGTCGGCGTGTGCCGGGCCGCCGAGGCCGCCGGTGCCGACTTCGTCAAGACCTCCACCGGCTTCCACCCCGCCGGCGGTGCCACCGTGCACGCCGTCGAGCTGATGCACGCCACCGTGCCGACCCTCCAGGTGAAGGCCTCGGGCGGCGTGCGCACCCTGGAGCAGGCGCAGGCGATGATCGCCGCCGGCGCCACCCGCCTGGGTGTCTCGGGCTCTCGCGCGCTTCTTGCGGGCGGGTCCACGTCCGGCTACTGATGGCACGCGCGATCATCCTTGCCGGCCCCTCAGGGGCCGGCAAGTCCCGTTTGGCGAGCCGTCTGGGGATGCCGATCCTCCGGCTCGACGACTTCTACAAGGACGCCGACGACGCGTCCCTGCCCCGGATCGTGCACGGTCCGAACCACGGCATCGTCGACTGGGACCACCCGGACTCGTGGCTGCCCGGGGACGCCGTGGCGACCCTGACGGCGCTGTGTCACGACGGCAGGGCCGACGTACCGGTCTATGACATCCCGACCAGCGCCCGGACCGGGCACCGCGAGCTCGACCTGCACGGCGCCGACCTGTTCGTCGCCGAGGGCATCTTCGCCGCCGACATCGTCGAGGCGTGCCGGGCCGCCGGCATCCTGGCCGGGGCCTACTGCGTCACGCAGTCCCCGGTGGTCACCTTCTGGCGACGCCTGGCCCGCGACCTGCGCGAGCGGCGCAAGGCCCCGACGGTGCTGGTCAAGCGCGGCTGGGCGCTGATGCGCGCCCAGGGCCGTGTGGTCGCCGACGCCGAGGCCAAGGGCTGCACGGTGGTGACGCCGAAGCAGGGCTTCGACGCCATCACCTCCCTGCAGCGGTGAGCGTCAGTCCCGGGCTGCGGCGTAGCCCGGGACGATGACCTCCTCGATCAGCGCCATCCGGTCCGGCAGCGGCAGGAACGCCGCGTAGATCGCGTTGAGCGTGAAGATCTCGAGGTCGTCGAGGTCGTATCCGAACGCCTCGACCAGCTTGAACGTCTCCTCGGAGGCCGAGGTGTGGCTCATCAGGCGGTTGTCGCTGTTGATCGTCACGTTGAAGCCCTCGGCGGCCAGCAGACCGAACGGGTGCTCGGCGATGGTCGCCGCGACCCCGGTCTGCAGGTTCGACGTGGGCGCGACCTCGAGCGGGATCTGCCGATCACGGACGTACGACGCCAGCGGACCGAGCTCGTACTCGCCCGGCTCACCGTCCTCGACGGGGGTGATGTCGTCGACGATCCGGACACCGTGGCCCAGCCGCTCGGCGCCCATCAGGAGTGCGTCACGGATGGAGTCGAGGCCGTCGGCCTCGCCGGCGTGGATGGTGAGTCGGCCACAGGCACGACGCACGACGTCGATCGCGTCCGCGTGTGCCGAGGCCGGGAAGCCCTTCTCCGGCCCGGCGAAGTCGAACCCGACGACGCCGTAGTCCATGAAGTCGACGACCGCCTCGGCGGCCTCGTTCGCACGGTCGGTCTGGCGCATCGAGCACAGCAGCTGGCGCACCACGATCGGCAGCCGGGAGGTGGCCTCCTCGATCCCGGACTGGACGGCCGCGACGACCTGTTCGATGGAGAGGCCACCGGCGGTGTTGAGCTCGGGGGCGTAGCGCAGCTCGGCGTAGACCACGCCGTCGGCGGCCAGGTCCTCGACCGCCTCGCGGGCGACCCGAGCGAGGTGCTCGGGGCGCTGCATCACGGCGACAGTGTGGACGAACGTCTCCAGGTAGCGCTCCAGGGAGCCGGAGTCGGCCGACTCGGCGAACCAGGTGGCCAGCTCGTCGACGTCGGTCGAGGGCAGCTCGTGGCCGATCTCGGCGGCCAGCTCGATCACCGTGGCGGGGCGCAGGCCACCGTCGAGGTGCTCGTGCAGGACGACCTTCGGCAGGGCCACGATCTGCTCCAGGGTCAGGGCGGGAGCGGTGGGCTCGGTGGTCATCAGGAGATCCTGTCGATCAGCAACGGCGACGGGGTCCACCCGGCGGCCTGGTCGGTCGGGGTGATGTCGAAGCCGCCCTCGAGGGAGGCCAGGGCACGCTCGAACCGGGCCGGCTCGTCGGCGTGCAGGGTGAACAGCGGCGTGCCGGCGGTGACGGTGTCACCGGGACGGGCGTGCCACACCACACCGGCACCGGCCGAGACCGGGTCCTCCTTGCGGGCCCGACCCGCGCCCAGGCGCCAGGCGGCCAGGCCGACCGCCATCGCGTCGAGCCGGGTCAGCACGCCGGAGGTCGGCGCGGTGATGACGTGCTGCTCGCGGGCGACCGGGAGGACGGCGTCCGGGTCGCCGTCCTGGGCCCGGATCATCGCCTTCCAGACGTCCATCGCGGAGCCGTCGGCCAGCTTGTCGGCAGGGTCGACGTCGGTGACGCCGGCTCCGGCGAGCATCTCGCGGGCCAGGGCCAGGGTGAGCTCGACGACGTCGGCGGGGCCGCCACCGGCGAGCACCTCGACCGACTCGGCGACCTCCAGGCCGTTGCCCGCGGTGAGACCGAGCGGGGTCGACATGTCGGTCAGCAGCGCGACCGTGTTCACCCCGGCGTCGGTACCGAGGTCGACCATCGTGCGAGCCAGCTCGCGGGCGTCCTCCAGCGACTTCATGAACGCGCCGGTGCCGACCTTGACGTCGAGCACCAGCGAGCCGGTGCCCTCGGCGATCTTCTTGCTCATGATCGAGCTGGCGATCAGTGGGATCGCCTCGACGGTGCCTGTCACGTCGCGCAGCGCGTAGAGCTTCTTGTCGGCCGGGGCGAGACCGTCTCCGGCAGCGCAGATCACGGCGCCGATCGACTCCAGCTGGGCGAAGAGCTCCTCGTTGGAGAGCATCGCGCGCCAGCCTGGGATCGCCTCGAGCTTGTCCAAGGTGCCGCCGGTGTGGCCCAGGCCGCGGCCCGAGAGCTGCGGTACGGCGACACCGCAGGCCGCCACCAGGGGCGCCAGCGGCAGCGTGATCTTGTCGCCCACCCCACCGGTGGAGTGCTTGTCCGCCGTACGCCGGGACAGGGCGTCGAACGACATCCGCTCCCCGGTGGCGATCATCGCGTTGGTCCAGCGGGCGATCTCACGACGGTTCATGCCGTTGAGCAGGATCGCCATCGCCAGCGAGGACATCTGCTCGTCGGCGACGACACCGTCGGTGTAGTTGCGGATCACCCAGTCGATCTGGCTGTCGCTCAGCTCGCCGCCGCCACGCTTGGCGACGATCACCTCGATCGCGTCGTGCTCGCTCATCGGGCCACCTCCACAGTCTCGTATCCCTTCAGCACGAACGTGTCGCGCGGTTCGGACTTGACCAGGTGCAGCGACGGGAACCGGTCGAAGAGCAGACCGACGGACTCGGTCAGCTCCATCCGGGCCAGCGGCGCGCCGAGGCAGAAGTGGATCCCGGCGCTGAACGCCAGGTGCGGGTTCGGGTCGCGGTCGGGGATGAACCGGTCCACGTCCTCGAACGCCTGCGGGTCGCGGTTGGCCGCACCCAGCAGGGCCCAGACCTTCTGCCCGGGCTCGACGGTGGTGCCGGCGATCTCGACCGGCTCCACGGCGGTGCGCTCGAAGAGCTGAAGCGCGGAGTCGTAGCGCAGCATCTCCTCGATGGTGAGCGCGACGTCGGCAGCCGGCTTCTCCCCTGCCTCGAGCAGGGAGACCAGGCCGTTGCTGAATACGTTGACCGAGGCCTCGTGGCCGGCGTTGAGCAGCAGCACGACCGAGGCGACGACCTCGTCCTCGGACAGGTCGGTGGCGACCAGGTCGGAGATCAGGTCGTCGGCCGGCTTGGCCCGACGGTGACCGACGAAGTCGCGGACCAGGTCGGCGAAGGCCTGACCCGCTGCGACGGCAGCATCGACCCGCTCGGTGGACACCGACGGCTCGTACATCTTGACGATCGCCTGCGACCAGTCGCGCAGATCGTCGGCGTACGACGTCGGCACCCCGAGCAGCTCGGCGATCACGAGCACCGGCAGCGGCTCGGCGTACTGTCCGATCACGTCGAACCCGTCGGGGTCGACCTCGTCGAGCAGCTGAGCGGCCAGCTCCTGGACACGCGGCTTGAGGCGCTCGACGTGGCCGCGGTTGAACGCGGCGGCGACGGGGCGACGCAGGCGGGTGTGGACCTTGCCCTCGTTCTCCATCATCTGGTTGCGGTGCAGGACGTTGAACGGCTCCAGGTAGGAGGCGGGCTGCTTGTCCTGCCACAGCCGCTGCAGCCGACGGTCCCGCAGCACCGCGGAGGTGGCCTCGTGGGAGAAGGTCAGCAGCACACCGGCGTCGTTCCAGGCCGCCTCGTGCCGGGCACGCTCGGCGGTGAAGAACGGGTACGGGTTGGCGACGAACTCAGCGTTGGTCAGATCAAGCGAGGTTGTGGGGGCCGAATGCATCGGGGAGTACTTCCTTCATCGTCTTCACTCCGGACACCGTCCAGAGCTCGAGGGCGGCGCCGCCGTTCTCCCACAGGAGCTGGCGGCACCGACCACAGGGCATGATCACCTCGCCTGCGCCGTTGACGCAGACCACGTGGGTGAGCAGCCCTCCGCCGGTGATGTGCAGCTGGCTGACCAGCCCGCACTCGGCGCACAGGGCGACGCCGTAACCGGCGTTCTCGACATTGCAGCCGGTCAGGAGGCGGCCGTCATCGGCGATGCCGGCCACCCCCACCCGGTAGTTCGAGTAGGGCGCGTACGCGTGGGTCGCGGCCTCGGTGGCCGTGACGCGCAGCGCCTCCCACTCGCTCTGGGTCAGACTCATCAGCCAGCGCTTCCCTTGCGATAGACGACACCGTCGGCCGCCGGCATTCGCAGACGTCCACCGGCGAAGCACAGCACCACCAGGGTAGTCACGTAAGGCGTCATGCCGGTGAAGTCGCCGGGAACCTCGTTGATCAGCAGGTAGACGCCGAGCATCAGGAGACCGAAGACGATCATGCCGACCGACTGGCCCGTGGAGCGCTTCTTCCAGAAGATCCAGAAGGCGGCCACGATCAGCACGATCGCGACGAGCAGCAGGAGCGCGTGCACCGACTGGCCACCCGAGCGCAGCCGGAGCGCGTCGGTGAAGCCGAACAGGCCCGAGCCCAGTGCCAGACCGCCCGGTCGCCAGTTGCCGAAGATCATGGCGGCCAGACCGATGTAGCCTCGCCCACCCGTCTGGCCCTCGCGGTAGACGGTCGCGTCGTCGACCAGGAAGGCCCCGGCCAGACCCGCGAGCGCACCGGAGATGATCACGCCGGCGTACTTGTAGAGGTAGACGTTGACACCGAGGGACTCCGCCGCGGCGGGCGCCTCACCGACGGAGCGGATCCGCAGGCCGAAGGTGGTGCGCCACAGCACCCAGGCGGTGGCGACGAAGAGCACCACGCCGAGCACGGTGAGCAGCGAGAGCTGGGTCGTCACGCCGCCGACCAGGCCGGCCAGGTCGGAGATGATGAACCAGTGGTGCTTCTCGATCTTGAGCGCCGCATCGGAGATGCCGGGGATCGTGATCGTGTCGATCGAGGAGACCCGCGGCGACTGCGTCGGACCGCCACCCTGCTTGCCGGTGAAGGCACGACCGGCGAGGTACTGCGAGGCCCCGAGCGCGATCACGTTGATCGCCACCCCGGAGACGATGTGGTCGACGCCGAAGGTCACGGTGGCGACCGCGTGCAGCAGGCCGGAGATGGCACCGAAGGCGAGGGCGGCGACGACGCCGGCCCACATCCCCCACTGGTAGCCCGCCCAGCCGGCGGCGAAGGTGCCCATGATCATCATGCCCTCGAGGCCGATGTTGACCACGCCCGCGCGCTCGGACCACAGACCACCGAGACCGACCAGAGCGATCGGCATCGCGGCACGGATCGCGGCGCGGAAGGTGCCCGAGGAGTCGAGGTCGTCGGCACCGGCGATGACCCGGACCAGGGAGACCAGGAAGACGGCCGCGACGGCCAGGACGACGAGCAGCACCCAGGAGTGGGCGAGCTTGCTGGTCTTCATCTGCTTGACGTTCATGCTGCCGCTCCCTTGAGCTCGAGCGAGCGTGCGACGGCGCGCTGCTCTGCGGCGTTGTTCACCCGACGGACCACCTCGTAGGCGATCACGACGGAGAGCACGATGACGCCCTGGATGATGCTGACGAGGTCGTTGGAGACGCCCGCCATCAGCTGGAGCTTGTTGGACTGCTCGTTGAGGAAGGCGAAGAGGAACGCCGCGAAGGCGATCCCGATCGGGTTGTTCCGTCCGAGCAGCGCCACCGCGATGCCGGCGAAGCCGAGGCCCGACTGGAAGGTCAGGCCGTAGTTGTGCTGGTCACCGAAGAGCATCGGCATCCCGATCAGGCCGGCGATGCCGCCGCTGATCAGCATCGAGACGACGATCATCTTCTTCACGTTGACACCGCTGGCCACGGCCGCGGACTCGGACTGGCCGGTGGCCCGCAGGCTGAAGCCGAAGACGGTCCGGGACAACAGCAGCCAGTAGAAGACACCCGCGACGATCGCGAGGATCACGAGCGTGTAGACCGTGTTCGGCGCACCCGAGATCAGGTTGAACCCCTCGAGCTGGCTCGATCCGGGGATCGTCTTGGTGTGGATGTTGTTGCCCTCGGTGACGGCGACCTTGCGCAGCCCCCACGCGACCAGCGCGGTGGCGATCGAGTTGAGCATGATCGTCGCGATCACCTCGCTGACGCCGCGGGTCACGCGCAGCAGACCGGCGATGCCGGCCCACAGGGCACCGACCGCGACGGCGACGACGAGGGTGAAGAGCACGTTGAGCTTGCCCGGGAACCAGGCCTCGCCGGCCACCCAGGCGGCCACGAAGGCGGCGATCCGGTACTGGCCGTCGACGCCGATGTTGAACAGGTTCATCCGGAACCCGACCGCTGCGGCGAGTGCCGAGAGGTACAGCATCGTCGCGGAGTTGATCATGTTGACCTCGTTGCGCGGACGAGGACTGCTGAAGATCGTGGACCAGACCTTGCCGACCGGGTCACCCGCGACCAGCAGGATCAGGCTCGTCACGATCATCGCGAAGACGATCGCGAGAACCGGGGCGGCCAGGGTCAGGCCCACCCTACGAAGATCGAATTTCATGCGTTCACTTTCCCGACGCTGAGGGTTCGGTGGCGCCGGTCATGGCGGAGCCGAGTTCGGTGGGAGTCACTGTCTGCGGGTCGACGGTGCCGACCAGGCGGCCGCGGAGCATCACGTGGATGGTGTCCGAGAGGCCGATCAGCTCGTCGAGGTCGGCGGAGATCAGCAGCACCGCGAGGCCGCTGCGGCGAGCGGTCTTGATGTGGTCCCAGATCGCCGCCTGCGCGCCGACGTCGACACCACGGGTCGGGTGCGAGGCGATCAGCAGCGACGGGTCGCCGCTCATCTCGCGACCGACGATCAGCTTCTGCTGGTTGCCGCCGGACAGGGCACGGGCGGTGGTGTCGATGCCCGGCGTCCGGACGTCGTACTGCTCGACGATCCGCTGGGTGTCCTTGCGGGCGCCCGAGCGGTCGATAAACGGTCCCTTGACGTTGGGCTTGCGGGTCTGGTGACCGAGGATCCGGTTCTCCCAGAGCGGGGCGTCCAGCAGCAGGCCGTGGCGGTGGCGGTCCTCGGGGATGTACCCGATCCCGGTCTCGCGGCGGCGCGCGGTGGACCAGTGCGTGATGTCGGCGCCGGCCAGCGTGACCACGCCGGTGCCCTTGCGCATCCCCATGATCGCCTCGACGAGCTCGGCCTGGCCGTTGCCCTCGACGCCGGCGATGCCGACGATCTCGCCACGGTGGATGTCGAAGGAGATGTCGGTGAGCAGGTCGCGGCCGCCCTGCGGGTCGGGCATCGACAGGTCCCGCACGGAGAGCTCGACGACGTCGGTGACGGTGGAGGTCTCGGTGCTCGGCGAGGGCAGCTCGGAGCCGACCATCAGCTCGGCGAGCTGACGTGCCGTGATCGCCTTGGGGTCGGCGGTGGCGACGGTGGTGCCGCGCCGGATGACGGTGACGTCGTCGGCGACGCTGAGCACCTCGTCGAGCTTGTGCGAGATGAACAGCACGGTCAGGCCGTCGGCCTTGAGGTCGCGCAGGTTCGAGAAGAGCTCGTCGACCTCGTGCGGCACCAGCACGGCGGTGGGCTCGTCGAGGATGATGGTCTTGGCGCCGCGGTAGAGCACCTTGAGGATCTCCACCCGCTGGCGGTCGCCGACCCCGAGGTGCTCGACCAGGCGGTCGGGGTCGAGGTCGAAGCCGTACGTCGTGGCGAGCTCCCGGATGCGCGCCCTGGCCTTCTCCCCCGAGCCGTAGAGCTTCTCGGCACCGAGCACCACGTTCTCGAGAACGGTGAGGTTGTCCGCCAGCATGAAGTGCTGGAAGACCATGCCGATACCGGCGGCGATCGCGTCAGCGGGCGAGGAGAAGCTCACCTCGGTGCCGTTGATCTCGATCGTGCCCGAATCCGGCTTCTGTACGCCGTACAGAATCTTCATCAGGGTCGACTTGCCCGCTCCGTTCTCCCCGACCAGGGCGTGAACGGTGCCACGGCGCACCTCGACATTGACGTGATCGTTCGCGATCACGCCCGGGAAACGCTTCCCGATGTCCGTCAACCGGACTGCCAGTTCTGTTGTGATGACCGACCCCTCCTCGATGAAACACTCAGGCCCGGGAGGAACGTAGCGCTCCCCCCGGGCCTGCGCGCGGGTGTTACTTCAGCGTCGAGGGCACCGTGATGGTGCCGTCGATGATCTTCTTGGCGTACTCGTCCAGCTGGGCCTTGATGTCGTCGACCTTGCCACCGCTGGTGGAGTAGGCGACGCCGCCGTCCTTCAGGTCGAAGGTCTGCGTGCCCGTCAGCGGCTTGCCGTCGACGGCGGCCTTGAGGAAGTCGTACACCGCGACGTCGACGTGCTTGAGCATCGAGGTCAGGATGAACGGCTTGAGGTCCGCAGCAGCGGTCAGGTACTGGTCGGAGTCGACGCCGATGGCGAGACCCTTGGCAGCCTTGGCGGCCTCGAACACGCCGGTGCCCGAACCACCAGCAGCGTGGAACACGACGTCCGCACCGGCGTCGAACTCGCCGGCCGCAGCCGTCTTGCCCTTGGCCGGGTCACCGAAGCCGCTGAAGTCCGGCGGCTGCGAGAGGTAGGTGGACTTGATCACGATCTTCGGGTTGACCGCCTTGGCGCCCGCGTCGTAACCGGCCTCGAACTTCTGGATCAGCGGCGTGTTGACGCCACCGACGAAGCCGATCGTGCCGGACTTGGACTTCAGCGCAGCGGCGGCACCGACCAGGAAGGAGCCCTGCTCCTCGGCGAAGACCAGCGGCACCACGTTGGCGATCGGCTTGCCGTCGGCACCGGCCGGGACGTCGTCGATGATCGCGAAGCTGGTGTCGGGGTACTGCGGAGCGATCTTGGCGACCGCAGCGTCGTAGGCGAAGCCGACGGCGATGATCGGGTTGTAGCCCTGCTCCGCCATCTGGACCAGGCGGTCCTCCTTGGCCGAGTCGGACTCGTCAGCCGAGGCCTCGGACTCCGAGGTCGTCAGGCCGAACTCCTTCTTGGCCTTGTCGAGACCGGCAGCGGCCATGTCGTTGAACGACTGGTCGCCACGGCCACCGATGTCGTAGGCCAGACCGACCTTGATGTCGGACTTCTTCGTCGTCGAGGACGTGTTGTCCTTCGCAGTCGAGCCATCGCTGCTGCTGCCACAGGCCGTCAGCGCGGCCAGCGACAGGGCGCCGACCGACAGGACGGCTGCAAACTTGGTAGTGCGGCGCAAGACGCCTCCTTGGTTGTACTGCGCCCCCTCGGGACGGGGGCCCGCATCGGGCAACTTTAGAAGCAACTGAGAGCCTCG
The DNA here is from genome assembly GCF_030150155.1 of Nocardioides sp. GTDB lineage: Bacteria > Actinomycetota > Actinomycetes > Propionibacteriales > Nocardioidaceae > Nocardioides. The sequence continues at coordinate 30,864 of NZ_JASLGR010000049.1, read as the reverse complement.
CATACCCGGGGGTAGCGCACGACACCAAGTTGTTACGAAGTCGGCCCCACAGGACCGATTCCGAAACACAGGTTTCAGGCCTGGTCGCCGTCGAACGCCTCGAGCAGCCGGTCGGCCGCCACCGTGGCGGTCAGCTCGCCGGCGAGCAGCTCCGCACTGATCTCGTCGCGGATGGCACGGACCTGGCGATGGTGCCGCAGACGCTGCTCGAGCTCGTCGCGGACCAGGGCCCAGGTGAAGTCGAGCTGCTGGTGGGCGCGCTTGTCGCGCAGCCCCGCGTCGCCGAGCTGGGCACGGTGGGCCAGGACCTGCTCCCAGACCCCGTCGACGCCGTCGTCGGCCAGGCCGCTGGCCGTGACCACCGGCGGTGCCCACTCGTCGTGACCGCGCACCATCCGCAGCGCGCCGGCGAGCTCGCGGGCCGCGGCCTTCGCCTCGGTCTGGCGGGCGACGTCACCGGGGTCGGCCTTGTTCACCGCGATCACGTCGGCGATCTCCAGGATGCCCTTCTTGATCCCCTGGAGCTGGTCGCCGGTGCGGGCGATGGTGAGGAACAGGAAGGTGTCGACCATCCCGGCGACGGTCACCTCGGACTGCCCCACGCCGACGGTCTCGACCAGGATCACGTCGTACCCGGCGGCTTCCAGGACCGACATCGCCTGGGCGGTGGCCCGGGCGACGCCCCCCAGGGTGCCCGCGCTCGGCGAGGGCCTGATGAAGGCGTTCGGGTCGACCGAGAGCCGGCTCATCCGGGTCTTGTCCCCCAGCACCGAGCCGCCGGTGCGGACCGAGGACGGGTCGACCGCCAACACCCCGACCCGGTGCCCGGCGTCGGTCAGCCGGGTGCCGAGCGCCTCGATGAAGGTGGACTTGCCGACACCCGGGACACCGGAGATGCCGACCCTGACCGCCGGGGTGGCGGGACCACCCAGATCGGTGAGCAGCTCACGGGCCAGTGCGCGGTGGGCGGGCTTGGTCGACTCGACCAGCGTGATCGCGCGCGCGACCGCGGCACGCCTGCCCTCCGTCACTCCCGCGATCAGTCCGGGCACCTGGTTGTCAGCCACACAGGTCACCCTAACCATCCCGGGAGTGACGGGGTCAGAGGTGTGTCACCGGCGAGACGTCACAGGTCCGAGGAGACCGAAGCGAACTCACCGGCGGCGCCGAGCGCCTCGTCCTCGCGGACCTCCTCGGCGGTCAGGGCGCGCCCGCCCGAGCCGATCCCGAAGGCCGCCATCAGGCCGGCGGCGATGAAGGCGACCAGGCCGAGCACGAAGGCGACGACGTACGCACTCTCGGCCGGCAGCGTGACGGTGCCCGCCGGGGTGGCGTGGTGCACCACGTCGCTAGCCAGGATGGTGACGATGACGGCCGAACCGATCGAGCCGCCGACGGTCCGCATGATCGAGTTGACCGAGTTCGCAACGCCCGTCTCATGCGCCTCGACATTGCTCACCAGGAGCGCCGGCATCGAGGCGTACGCCGCGGCGATGGCCGCATTGCCGACGATCAGGGTGCAGATCACCTGCGCCGCGGTGTCGTGCAGCAGGATCAGACCGAGCATGCCGACCGCGCCGACGGCGCTGGCGTTGACGAGCACCCAGCGCGGACCGATCCGACCGACCAGCCGGCCCGCGAGCGGGCCCATCAGCACCGAGACGATGGCGCCGGGCAGCATGAACTCGACGCTGGTGCGCAGCACGCTGGCGCTGAACCCGAAGCCGGCCAGCTCCTTGGGGGTCTCGACCAGGTACGTCGCGCCCACGAAGACGGTGAACATCGCGAAGCCGACGAAGAGGCTCGCCAGGTTGGTGGCCAGCACCGGACGGCGGGTGAGCAGCGAGGTGGCGACCAGCGGCTCGGCGGTGCGCGCCTGGAGTGCGACGAAGCCGACCAGGACGACGACGGCGGCGACGAAGAGGCCGATCACACGACCCGAGCCCCAGCCCCACTCGTGGCCCTGGGAGATCGGCAGCAGCAGGGCGACCAGACCGACGGCGAGGACGAAGGCACCGACGTAGTCGACCCGGCCGCCGAGGCCGGCGCGACGGGGCAGGCTGACCACGGCGAGGATCAGGACCAGGGCGGTCAGCACGACCAGCAGCCAGAAGATCCGGCGGTAGTCGGCGTCACCCTTGGTGAGCAGACCGGTGGCGACCAGCGCCAGTCCGGAGCCGAAGCCGAGCGAGGAGGCCGCGACCGCCATCGCACCGGTGAGGCGCTCGCGCGGCATCTCCTGGCGCAGCACGCTGATCGCGAGCGGGAAGAGGCCGAAGCTGGCGCCCTGGAGGACGCGGGCGATGATCAGCGGCGCGATCGAGTGCGTGACGGCGGCCAGGACGCTGCCGATCAGGGTGAGCACGAGCGCGATCACGATCACCGGCTTGTGGCCGTAGACGTCGCCGATACGGCCGAAGAGCGGGGTGATCGCCGAGGCGGTCAGCATCGTCGCGGTGGTGACCCAGCCGGCCGTGGTCGAGGAGACGCCGAGGTCGACGCCGATCTGGGGCAGCACCGGGATGACCAGGGTCTGCACCATCGCCAGCAGCAGCACGCCGGTGGCCATGGTGATCAGGACGAGGGTGGGTGAGACCGCCCGAGAGGAGGAGGTGGGCACCTGGGCGGGCCCGGTGGAGACAGGGGACGACGACATAAGTGCAGAGCCTACGGATGTATCAACGCTCTGTCGAACATTTTCGACGGTGCGTCAATTACGTGTCGGTCGCGAGCGTGCGATCGTGATGGGGCTCACCTAGGCTGGGGTCATGCCCGCGACCGACCCTCTCCCGCACCTCGACGAGGAGACCTCTCGCCGCCGTGCCGGGCGGAGCAAGGGCGATCAGCGTGAGGACCAGATCCTGGCCGTCGTACGCCGGCTGCTGACCGAGAAGTCGATGGCGACGATCACCGTCGACGACATCACCACCGCGGCCGGCATCTCCCGCACCGCGTTCTACTTCTACTTCCCCACCAAGCAGGCGGTCCTGGCCCGCTTGATGGAGGAGGTCAGCGACGACTTCGCCCAGACCCACGTCTGGCTGGCCACCGACGGCCCGAGCCCGGAGACGCTGCGCGAGGAGCTGGCCGGCGCCGCCGCCCTGTGGCAGGCCAACGGCGCGATCCTGGCCTGCACCCTCAACTCGGCCTACGTCGACGCCTATCCCCCGCTCAGCGACTTCGTCGAGCGGGTCAAGGCCCGCTTCTCCGCGGGCCTGGAGGCCAAGATCGCCCGCGACCAGGCCTCCGGCGCGGCTCCCGACACGATCGGCCCCGCCACCCTGGCCTGGATGGTCGACATCCTGCGCAACACCCGCCTGGCCCACCTCCGCGACGCCGACCCCGACGCCCTGGAGGCGGGCCTGGCCGAGCTCGCCGAGGCGATCACCCGGCTGATCTACGCACGCTCCTAGCCGCTCCTGCAGATACGTCCGCACCCCACGTCAGGCCGGGGCATGATGCTGCCTGTGAGCACCGTTCTGTGGGACGAAGTCCGCCGTGACGCCCAGATGGGAGACTCGTCCATCGAGTTCACCGTCCGCCCCGCCGATCCGACCGAGGTCGACGCCGCCGCGGAGGCGATCGCACTGGCATGGGAGGCTTTCCAGCCGACCTCCACCCCCGTGCACCTCCACAACAGTCGTCTCGAGACCAGTCCGATCGACGTCACCTGGCTGATCTACATCGGCGACGACCGCTCCCGGGGCACGCAGGCAACGCGTTGGGCCTCCCTCGAAGCCCTCCTCACCCTCGCGATCCGCTGCCTCCACGATGCCGACGTCGCGGCCACCATCGGGCCACCGGTCTACCCCAAGAGCCCACCCGGCACTCCCGGCGTCGACACCTTCCCGACAGCGATCCTCGCCTTCAACGGCTGGACACCGTTGAGCAAGATCGAGCCGCGCGGCCTCCACGTCTCACCGGTCTGGGACAACGACCCCGAGGCGCGAACGTTCCTCACCGACTGGGTCAGCACGTGGGTCCAAGACGACCGCACCAACCCCGTCTGGTTCTTTGCCCCCATCCGCTACCGCACGCTCGACCCCGCAGACCTCCCCCGCTTCCTCGCCCACCACCCCACCCAGCGCCGTGTCACCTCCGCCACCGACGGGAACCGCTTCCGGCGCGTTGCCTTCGACCCCACCGGACGCCTCTGCCTCACCGACTTCGACGCCAACCTGCCCACCAGCAAACGACAGCACGCACTGCGTCAAGCACTCATCGCCCACGCCCCGCACCTCGACTTCGCCACCATCCGACGTACCGCGACCGCCTGGACAGCCAACGACGCCCTGAAGTTCTGGCTCTCCCTCCCGCCCTACCACCACACGCATAACGGCTACTACGCCAGCCGACGCGACCTCGACACCACCCAGGTCCCCGACGCCGCCGGCATCCAGCTCCTCACCGACCATCACCTCGCCAACGCCCACGACCTGAGCAACTGGAACATCACCACGGTGGCCCCCGGCAAGCACCTCGTCGAGGCCCCCGACCTCGACCCCTGGTACGCCGAGGACGCACCGGACCCCGACACCATCGCCCAAGCCCGCATCGACTTCGGCGCGATGATCCTCGGCACCCCCGGCACCTACACCGACCCCGCGTGGCTCGAACGCGCAGAGCGCTACGCGCACCGCCAGGCCCGCAGGCGCACGAGCCCCACCACGCCGCCGGCCTGAGCCCACCTCCGACCTACGCGCGCTCCGGATCCGCCTGATCGGCCGCTACCTCAGCATCGGTGAGCAGCCGCGAGCGCAGCAGGAACCGGATCCCGTCGGGTGCCTCCAAGGAGAAGCCCGCACCGCGGCCCGGCACCACGTCGATGGTGAGGTGGGTGTGGGACCAGTAGCCGAACTGCTCGCGCGACATCCAGACCTCCACCGGCGGCTGCCCGTCGTCGACGTCGAGGGTGCCGATCAGCACGTCGGCCTCCCCGGTCAGGAACTCACCGGCCGGGAAGCACATCGGCGCCGACCCGTCACAGCAGCCGCCGGACTGGTGGAACATCACCGGACCGTGGACGCCCTGCAGCCGCCGTACGACATCGGCGGCCGCAGGGGTGAGGTCCACCCGTTGCATCAGAAGAAGCCCTGGGCGTTCGGGTTGTAGGAGACCAGCAGGTTCTTGGTCTGCTGGTAGTGGTCCAGCATCATCGCGTGGTTCTCCCGGCCGATGCCCGAGGACTTGTAGCCGCCGAACGCCGCGTGCGCCGGATAGGCGTGGTAGCAGTTCGTCCAGACCCGGCCGGCCTGGATCTCGCGGCCCGCCCGGTAGGCGGTGTTGGTGTTGCGCGACCAGACCCCGGCACCGAGGCCGTACAGGGTGTCGTTGGCCAGCGACATGGCGTCGTCGAAGTCGTCGAAGCCGGTCACCGAGACCACGGGACCGAAGATCTCCTCCTGGAAGATCCGCATCTTGTTGTGCCCCTCGAAGATCGTCGGTGCGACGTAGTAGCCACCCGACAGGTCCCCGCCGAGGTCGACCCGCTCGCCGCCGGCGAGGATCCGGGCGCCCTCCTCGGTGCCGATCTGGATGTAGGACAGGATCTTCTCCAGCTGGTCATTGCTGGCCTGGGCCCCGATCATGGTGTCGTCGTCGAGCGGGTTGCCCTGCACGATCTTCTTCACCCGGTCGGTGGCCGCCGACAGGAACGGGTCGTAGATCGAGCGCTGGATCAGTGCCCGGCTCGGGCAGGTGCAGACCTCACCCTGGTTGAGGGCGAACATCGCGAACCCCTCCAGCGCCTTGTCGGAGAAGGCGTCGTCGGCGGCGAGCACGTCGTCGAAGAAGATGTTGGGGCTCTTGCCGCCGAGCTCCAGGGTGACCGGGATCAGGTTCTGGCTGGCGTACTGCATGATCAGCCGACCGGTGGTGGTCTCCCCGGTGAAGGCGATCTTGCGGATCCGAGGCGAGGAGGCCAGCGGCTTGCCCGCCTCCACCCCGAAGCCGTTGACGACGTTGAGTACGCCGGCCGGCAGCAGGTCTCCGATCAGCTCGACGAGCAACATGATGGAGGCCGGGGTCTGCTCGGCGGGCTTGAGCACGACGGCGTTGCCGGCCGCGAGCGCGGGGGCGAGCTTCCAGGTCGCCATCAGCAGCGGGAAGTTCCACGGGATGATCTGGCCGACGACGCCGAGCGGCTCGTGGAAGTGGTAGGCCACGGTGTCGTCGTCGATCTGGGACAGGTGGCCCTCCTGGGCCCGGATCGCGCCGGCGAAGTAGCGGAAGTGGTCGACGGCCAGCGGCAGGTCGGCGGCCTTGGTCTCACGCACCGGCTTGCCGTTGTCCCAGGTCTCCCCCACCGCCAGCATCTCGAGGTTGGCCTCGATCCGGTCGGCGATCTTGTTGAGGATGTTGGCGCGCTCGGCGACCGAGGTCTTCCCCCAGGCCGGGGCCGCCGCATGGGCGGCGTCCAGGGCGAGCTCGATGTCCTCGGCGGTCGAGCGGGCGACCTCGCAGAAGACCTTGCCGTTGACCGGCGAGGGGTTCTCGAAGTACTGCCCCTTCACCGGCGGCACCCACTCGTTGCCGATCCAGTTCTCGTAGCGGGACTTGTAGGTGACGATGCTGCCCTCGGCTCCGGGCTGCGCGTAGGTAGTCATGACTGTGACGCTAGTCACGCGTGCGTTGCAGGAACGTTGCAACGCTTCCGGCCCTCAGCGCAGGTCGCGATCCAGGGCGGCGAGGTGGTCGCGCACCCGGCCGTAGCGCGGCGAGGACTCCCCGATCAGGTCGAACGCCGCCTGCCAGACCTCCCAGTCGTCACGACCGTGGTCGGTGTCGGCGAAGCGGAGCAACGCGTCGGGGTTGCGTCCGGCGATCAGCGCCGCGCGGACCTGGGCGCGGACCCGTTCACGCAGGTCCCGCACGCCCGGCGCCTCCGAGCCGGGCAGCAGGTCGCCGCGGTAGCGATCCACCACGCCGCCGAGGTCCCCGACCCGGATCAGGTCACGCACCTCGTCGACGTCGAGGCGCAGTCGGCGGTCGATCCGGTAGGGCCGTCCGGCCAGCTCCAGACCATGCACTGCCAGCAGGGACCGCAGCCGCGAGAGCTCAGCCCGCAACGTCACCGGGGCCAGGTCGTCGTCGCGCAGCTGGACCGCGAGCGTCTCGCCGGTCAGGCCGTCAGCGTGGGCGGCGAGCAACACCACCAGCTCACTGTGCCGAGCGCTCAGCCGGGTGGCGCCGACAGCACTCTCGATCACCGCGCTCGCCATCCCCAAGGTGCGGACGACGACCTCGGCACGAGGCGCCGTCTCACGACGCAGTAGCCGCTGCAGCTGGAGCTCGCGCTCCACGGCCGCGACCGTGGCCCGCACGATCGACAGTGCCTGCGGGGAGGCCACGTCGTCACCACCGGTGACGTCGAGGGCGCCGAGCATCGCGCCGGTCTCAGGATCGTGGATCGGTGCCGCAGCACAGCTCCACGGCGTCACGGGCCGCGCCAGGTGCTCGGCGGCCACGATCTGGACCGGGGCGTCGAGGGCCAGGGCTGTGCCCGGGGCATTCGTGCCGGCCGCGGCCTCGCTCCAGACCGCACCCTCGACGAAGTGGATCGCCTCCATCCGGGCCTTGAGCTGGCCGGGCCCCTCGACCCACATCAGGCGGCCGGCGGCGTCGCTGATCGCGACCAGGAAGTCGCCCGCCTCCTCGACCAGCAGCCGTCGGATCACCGGCATCGCACCGGCCAGCGGATGGGCGCTGCGCCACTGCTCCAGGGCCTCGTCGACCAGGTCGACGGGTGGCCGGGCCGCCTCAGGGTCGAGGCCACCACGCAGGCTGCGACGCCAGGACTCGGCCACCACCGGGCGCACCGCAGCATCGGCCACCCCGGTGGCCAGGAAGCGCTCGTGGGCCTGAGTGAGATCGCTACGCGACTGCGGCAACCGCATGACACGAGCCTACGTGAGGACCGTCACACTGCCTATGGACGACGATCCCCGCACCGGTCCGGTGCGGGGATCGTCGTACGACCGCGAAGGCGGTGCCCAGGTCAGTGGTCGAGCTGCGCCCGGAGGTCCTTGAGCAGACCGACCGCCGCGGTGGCGATGACGGTGCCGGGCAGGAAGACCTCCGCGGCACCCATCTCCTTGAGGGTGGCGACGTCGTCGGGCGGGATGACCCCACCGATGACGACCATGATGTCCGGCCGGCCCTGAGCCGCCAGCGCCTCCTTGAGCGCAGGCAGCAGCGTCAGGTGTCCGGCCGCGAGCGAGGAGACTCCCACGATGTGGACGTCGGCGTCGACGGCCTGCTGGGCGACCTCCTCGGGGGTGGAGAACAGCGGGCCTACGTCGACGTCGAAGCCGAGGTCCGCGAAGGCCGACACGATCACCTTCTGGCCTCGGTCGTGGCCGTCCTGGCCCATCTTGGCGACCAGGATCCGGGGACGACGGCCTTCGGCCTCCTCGAACTCCTCGGTCGCAGCCAGCACCTCGGACACCGCCGAGGTGCCCGCCTCGGACGTTGCTGCCTCGTCGCGGTACACGCCGGAGATCGTACGGATCACGGCCTGGTGACGGCCATAGGCCTTCTCCACGGCGTCGGAGATCTCACCGACGGTGGCCTTGGCGCGGGCGGCGTCGACGGCCAGTGCGAGCAGGTTGCCCTTGGCCGGGTCGCCCGCAGCGGCGGTGAGCGCGTCGAGGGCGGCGGCCACGTCGGCGTCGTTGCGCTCGGCGCGCAGGCGCTCCAGCTTGGCGATCTGGGAGCGGTAGACCTCGTTGTTGTCGACCTTGAGCACCTCGAGCGGGTCCTCGGAGGCGAGTCGGAACGTGTTGACGCCGATCACCTTCTGGGCGCCGGAGTCGATCCGGGCCTGGGTGCGGGCGGCCGCCTCCTCGATCCGCATCTTCGGGATGCCCTGCTCGATCGCCTTGGCCATGCCGCCGGCGGCCTCGGCCTCGGCGATGTGCGCCCAGGCGCGGGTGGCGAGGTCGTGGGTCAGCTTCTCCACGTAGTACGAGCCGGCCCACGGGTCGATGATCCCGGTCGTGCCCGACTCCTGCTGGAGCAGCAGCTGGGTGTTGCGCGCGATCCGGGCCGAGAAGTCGGTCGGCAGCGCGATCGCCTCGTCCAGGGCGTTGGTGTGCAGCGACTGGGTGTGGCCCTGGGTCGCCGCCATCGCCTCGATCGCGGTCCGCCCGACGTTGTTGAAGACGTCCTGCGCGGTCAGCGACCAGCCCGAGGTCTGGGAGTGGGTCCGCAGCGAGAGCGACTTGGCCGACTTCGGCTCGAAGTCGGCGACCAGGCGCGACCACAGCGCCCGGGCCGCGCGCATCTTGGCGACCTCCATGAAGAAGTTCATCCCGATCGCCCAGAAGAAGGACAGTCGCGGCGCGAACGCGTCGATCCCGAGGCCGGCGTCAAGACCGGTGCGGATGTACTCGACACCGTCGGCCAGGGTGTAGGCCAGCTCCAGGTCGGCGGTCGCCCCGGCCTCCTGCATGTGGTAGCCGGAGATCGAGATCGAGTTGAACCGCGGCATGTTCTGCGCGGTGTAGGCGAAGATGTCGCCGATGATCCGCATCGACCCGGCCGGCGGGTAGATGTAGGTGTTGCGGACCATGAACTCCTTGAGCACGTCGTTCTGGATCGTGCCGGCGAGCTGCTCGGGCTTCACGCCCTGCTCCTCGGCCGCGACGATGTAGAGCGCGAGCACCGGCAGGACGGCACCGTTCATCGTCATCGAGACCGACATCTGGTCCAGCGGGATGCCGTCGAAGAGGGTGCGGGTGTCGTAGATCGAGTCGATCGCGACACCGGCCATGCCGACGTCGCCGCGCACGCGCGGGTGGTCGGAATCGTAGCCACGGTGGGTGGCCAGGTCGAAGGCGACACTGAGGCCCTTCTGCCCCGCCGCGAGGTTGCGACGGTAGAAGGCGTTGGACTCCTCGGCGGTGGAGAAGCCGGCGTACTGCCGGATCGTCCACGGCTGCGAGGTGTACATCGTGGGGTACGGGCCACGCAGGAACGGGCTCAGGCCCGGGTAGGTGTCGAGCCCGTCGAGACCGGCAAGGTCGGCGGCGGTGTACGCCGGCGCGATCTCGATCCCCTCGGGGCTGACCCAGCCACTGCCGACCGGCAGGGTCGGCTCGCTGAGCTCATCGAGACTCAGCGGGATCTGTGAGAAATTCGGCGGAATCATGCGCCGAGCTCCTTCCGGGTCTGCACGAGGAAGTCGAGTGCGTCGACCCCCATCGCGGCACTGGCGTCGGCGAAGTCAGCAGGCTTCCCGGCGATGATGACATGGCGCGCACCGGCGGCGCGCAGGGCGGTGGCCGCCTCGGCACCCCAGGTCGCGTACGCCTCATCCGATCCCGCCAGCATGACGACCGGCTGGCCGGCGTACGACGCCACCAGGTCGTCGACACCGGCGGTGGCGCCCGCCACCACGACGTCGATGCCGCCGGCGGCGAGCAGGTTGGAGGCGAAGGTGGCACGCGCGGTGTGCTGGGCGACGGTGCCGAGAGTGGCGAGGTAGACCGGCGTCGTGATCGGGGCGTCACGCAGCGCCTCGAAGTCGGCACCGTAGCGACGCACCCGGTCGTTGAGCGGGTCAGCGGCCCGCTCGGGCAGGGTCTCGGCGAGGTTGGGGAACTCGGTCAGGCCGGTCAGCGGCCGCTTGCGCCGGGCGATCTCGGCGCTGCGCTTGGCCACCACGGCGTCGATCCGGGCACGGAAGCCGGAGAAGTCGTGACCGCTCTCCCACTCCCCCTCCAGGACCTGGAACTCCGACCAGCCGGCCAGGGCGAGGTCGTTGGTGAGCTGCTCGACGGCGTAGGAGCCACCGGCCGGGTCGGCCACCGCGGCGACGTGGGACTCGTCGATCAGCAGGTGGTTGACGTTGCGGGCGATCCGGCGGCCGAAGGCCTCGGGCCGGCCGTTGGCCGAGTCGAAGGGCAGCACCGTGACGGCGTCGGCACCGGCGACACCGGCGGCGAACGCGGCGACGGTGGCGCGCAGCATGTTCACGTACGGGTCGTACTTGGACTGCATCGGCCGGCTGGTGACGGCGTGGATCCGGGTCTCGACCGAGGTCGCGCCGGAGTGGGTCAGCACGCTGGCCCACAGGGTGCGCGCGGCACGCAGCTTCGCGATCGTGGGGAACTGCTCGTCGGTCGCGGCGAAGCGGAAGTCGATCAGGGCGGCGGCCTCGTCGACGCTGAAGGCGCCACCGGCCGCGGCGGTGAGCCAGCGCAGGTAGGCGGTGCCCACTGCGATCGCCCAGCCCAGCTCCTGGGCGTCGCTCGCGCCCAGGTCGTGAGCAGCCGTGGCGTCGACCACGATCGCGCGGACGTCGGCACCCCAGGCCTTGCGAGCCAGGCCGGTCAGCTCGGCCACGGCCTCGTCGACGGCCAGCGGGATCTCGCGCAGCATCGCGCCGAGCGGGTCGATGCCCAGGTTGGAGTCGGCGTGCTTCACCCCGGGCAGTGCCAGGAACGCCTCAGCCACCGCAGCGGTCGCGGTCGGGGCGTCGAGCACCACCGGCGCGAGGTCGAGCAGGACGCCGTCGAGGGAGGCGGCCACGTCGGTGGTGCCGTCGGCGGCGAGCCAGACGCTGGTGGCGCCGGCGTCGAGGTCGGCCAGGGCCTCCTCGCGCGCGACCGTGGCACCGCCGGCGCCCGCACCCGGAGCGATCAGGCTCCGGATGTCCCAGGCGCCCGGCCGGGTCGGTCGTACGGCGACCACGGGTCCGCCGGGCAGGCCCAGCGGGGCTATCGCGACATCGTCGAGCGTCGTGCGCCCCAGCTTCTGCCACACACGGTCATCGGGATCATCGTCGCTGAGCCGTCGCGCCTTGCGGAGGACAGCGGCCGCCGCTGCCTCCCACTCCGCCTGAGTGTGTGCGTCCTCAGGGCGGGTCAAGGGGACGGGCTGCGACGTTGCAGTGGCCTCGGTCATAAGGACGGACTTTAGGAGTGCGGAGTGGCGCACGCCACAGAGTGTGAACTACGCGACGTTGGAAAGTCGCGTTGGAACGATCCAGAGCAGTATCGTTCCCGCTGGTCGGGAACAACCGTCCGACGGTGTCAACGGGAAACGGCAGAAAATGACGCGCGGTGCCATTAACGTCCGGCCGGTGACGTACCTTCGCGCCCTCCCCCGCCTCGTCGCCGGCATCGCCGGCCTCGCCCTCATCCCCGTGATGATGGCCCCCGCCCATGCCGCCACCGGCGCCTCCCGGACCTGGGTCTCCGGCGTCGGCGACGACGCCAACCCGTGCTCGCGCACCGCCCCGTGCAAGACCTTCGCCGGCGCGATCGGCAAGACCGCCGAGGGCGGCGTGATCAGCGTCCTCGACCCGGGTGGCTTCGGCGCCGTGACCATCACCAAGTCGATCACCATCAACGCCGACTCCTCCATCGCCAGCATCCTGGCGGTCGGCCAGGGCTCAGCCATCACCATCAACGCCCCCGCGACCGCGAAGGTCACCCTGCGCGGCCTCGACCTGATCTCGTTCAACGATCCGGGCACCTGCGCCACGGAGGCCGGCATCAGGATCCTCAGCGCCGGCACCGTCCGCCTCGACGACCTCACCCTCAATGGCTTCGGCACCGGCGTCGACGTACCGACGACGTCCTCGCTCGCCCTGGCGATGAGCGACCTCGACATCAGCGGATCCTGCACCGCCGGTATCTCCCTGGCCCCCGCCGACGCCGACACCGCCACCAGCACGCCGGCCGGCTCGGTCACGGCGACGCTGTCGGGCTCGTCGATCACCGACAACCCGGTCGGCCTCGCCGTCACGGCCCGCGCCGAGCTCTGGGCCTCCACCTCCCGGATCGCGCACAACACCACCGGCCTCGCCCTCCAGCAGGGCATCGCCCACCGCGGCTGCGGCGTGGAGCTGGTGGCGAACACCACCAACGGCGCGTTCACCGACGCGACCTGTGCCGACACCGCGCCGGCGAGCACGACGCCCACGACCCCGGCCACCCCGGCAGCGCCCGTGACCACGAAGCCCGCGCAGACGACGTACTGCATCGTGCCCAGCCTCCGCGGTCGCACGCTCGCCGATGCCAAGAGCGCCCTCGCCGCGGCGCACTGCCGTGTCGGCCGGATCCAGCGGACCACTGCGAAGGCCAAGCTGCGCAACAAGGTGGTCAAGCAGAAGGTGCAGCCTGGGGTGATCGCCCGGCAGGGCACCCGGATCGCCCTCGTCCTCGGCCGCCGCTGAGACTCAGCCCGGAGTCCGTCCGGTCGCTGATCCACAGCGACCGGGCGGCCTTCGGAGGAAACTCACAGCGCCCCCGATGACACCACGCACGTCGCCGCAGGTATCGTAGCCAGACGTGGCAACCACCGAACTCGTCAAGGGAGTGCGCGCGACGCACTCGACGATCGCGCTGAAACTGGCCATGGCCGCCAGCGGCATCGTCTTCATCCTGTTCGTCCTCGTGCACATGTACGGCAACCTGAAGGCCTTCGCGGGCCACGATGCCTACAACGAGTACGCCGAGCACCTGCGGACCCTCGGGACCCCGATGCTCCCCTACGCCGGCTTCCTCTGGATCCTGCGCGTCGTGCTGATCGTCTCCCTGGTGGTCCACGTGGCCTCCGCGGCGACGCTCGCCAAGCGCGCGGTCAAGGCGCGCCCGGTCAAGTACGCCGTGAAGAAGAACGTGGCGTCCTCGCTCTCCTCGCGCACCATGCGCTGGGGCGGCGTGACGCTGCTGCTCTTCGTGATCTGGCACCTCCTCCACTTCACCATCTTGAAGGTGAACATCGAGGAGGGCACCAGCGGCGTCAACGATCCGTACAACAACCTGGTGGGTGCCTTCGCGGGCTCCGCGTGGTGGATGACGGTGATCTACCTGATCGCCATGCTCGCTCTGGGCTTCCACCTCCACCACGGCACGTTCAGCGCCTGCCAGACCCTCGGCCTGACCAACACCGTCGCCTCCCGCGCGCGGGCCCGCAGCTTCGGCTGGGTCGTGGCCATCGTGATCGCCGGCGGCTTCTCGTTGGTCCCCCTCTTCACGCTCTTCGGCGTGATCGCGCTCTAAGGACGAATTCGTGGCATCCATCGATCTGCTCAACCCCCAGCCGACCAACGCGGCCCCGGTTCAGACCTCCGACGACGCAGCGGGCTACTACGAGCTCGGCGAGAAGCTCGTCGACGCCAAGGCGCCGACCGGTCCGATCGCGACCCGCTGGACGAACCGCAAGTTCGAAAACCGCCTGGTCAACCCGGCGAACCGTCGCAAGCTCGACATCATCATCGTCGGCACCGGCCTGGCCGGCGGCGCTGCCGCCGCCACCCTCGGCGAGGCCGGCTACAACGTGAAGTCCTTCTTCTACCAGGACTCCCCGCGCCGGGCGCACTCGATCGCCGCCCAGGGCGGCATCAACGCGGCGAAGAACTACAAGGAGGACGGCGACTCGATCTACCGTCTCTTCTACGACACGGTGAAGGGCGGCGACTACCGTGCCCGCGAGTCGAACGTCTACCGCCTGGCCGAGGTCAGTGCGAACATCATCGACCAGTGCGTCGCTCAGGGCGTTCCGTTCGCCCGCGAGTACGGCGGCCTGCTCGACAACCGCTCCTTCGGTGGCGTCCAGGTCTCCCGGACGTTCTACGCCCGTGGCCAGACGGGCCAGCAGCTGCTGCTCGGTGCCTACCAGGCCCTGGAGCGCCAGGTTGCTGCCGGCACCGTGACGCCGTACAACCGCCACGAGATGCTCGACGTGATCATCGTCGACGGTCGTGCCCGCGGCATCATCACCCGTGACATGGTCTCCGGCGCTGTCGAGACCCACCTGGCCGACGTCGTCGTCCTGGCCACGGGTGGCTACGGCAACGTCTTCTACCTGTCGACCAACGCGATGGGCTCGAACGTCACCGCCGCCTGGCGTGCGCACCGCAAGGGCGCCTACATGGCCAACCCCTGCTACACGCAGATCCACCCGACCTGCATCCCGGTCACCGGTGCTCACCAGTCGAAGCTGACCCTGATGAGCGAGTCCCTGCGTAACGACGGCCGGATGTGGGTTCCCAAGAACGCCGCCGACGTCACCAAGAAGCCGCAGGACATCCCCGAGACTGACCGCGACTACTTCCTGGAGCGGATCTATCCGTCCTTCGGAAACCTGGTCCCCCGTGACATCGCCTCGCGTGCTGCGAAGTACATGTGCGATGAGGGCCGCGGTGTCGGTCCCGAGGTCGACGAAGTCCAGCAGGACGGCACCCACATCAAGGTGCGCCGTGGTGTCTACCTCGACCTCACCGACGCGATCAAGCGTCTGGGCCGCGACGCGATCGAGGAGAAGTACGACAACCTCCTCGACATGTACGCCCGGATCACCGGCGAGGACCCCTACGCGGGCCCGATGCGGATCTACCCGGCCGTGCACTACGTCATGGGTGGCCTCTGGGTCGACTACGAGCTCTCCACCAACATCCCCGGCCTGTACTGCGCCGGCGAGGCGAACTTCTCCGACCACGGTGCCAACCGTCTCGGTGCCTCCGCGCTGATGCAGGGCCTGTCCGACGGCTACTTCGTCCTCCCGAACACCATCCGCGACTACCTCGCCGACGGCCCGTTCGAGAAGGTCTCCGAGGACCACCCGGCCGTGGTCGAGGCCAAGGCTGCCGTCCAGGCCCAGATCGACACCTTCATGTCGATCAACGGCGAGCGCTCGGTGGAGTCCTTCCACAAGGAGCTCGGCCACATCATGTGGGAGTACTGCGGCATGGAGCGCACGGCGGAGGGTCTCAAGACCGCCATCGCGAAGATCCGTGACCTCAAGAAGGAGTTCTGGACCAACGTGAAGGTGCTCGGCAAGGCCGAGGACCTCAACCAGGACCTGGAGAAGGCCGGCCGCGTGGCCGACTTCATCGAGCTCGGTGAGCTGATGTGCATCGACGCGCTCAACCGTCGCGAGTCGTGCGGTGGTCACTTCCGTGCCGAGTCCCAGACCGAGGACGGCGAGGCGCTGCGTCACGACGACGAGTTCGCCTACGTCGCTGCCTGGGAGTGGGGCGGTGACTCGCTCGAGGGCGGGAAGCCGGTCCTGCACAAGGAAGACTTGATCTACACCGCCATCGAAATGAAGCAGAGGTCCTACAAGTGAAGTTCACCCTCAAGATCTGGCGTCAGGCCGGGCCTGCCGAGGCGGGCGCCCTGCACACCTACTCGCTCGACGGCGTGTCCACCGACATGTCGTTCCTGGAGATGCTCGACCTGCTCAACGAGCAGCTCATCCACTCCGGCGAGGAGCCGATCGCGTTCGACTCCGACTGTCGCGAGGGCATCTGCGGCATGTGCTCCCTGATGATCAACGGTCAGGCGCACGGCCCCGAGGTCACCACGACCTGCCAGCTGCACATGCGGTCGTTCAAGGACAACGACACGATCACGATCGAGCCCTGGCGCTCGGGCTCGTTCCCGATCATCAAGGACCTGATCGTCGACCGCGGCGCGTTCGACCGGATCATCTCCAACGGCGGCTTCATCTCCGCCAACACGGGTTCGGCCCCCGAGGCCAACTCCGTGCCGGCCGCGCGTGACAAGGCCCAGCGGGCCTTCAACGTCGCGACCTGCATCGGCTGTGGTGCCTGCGTCGCCGCCTGCCCGAACGGCTCGGCCTCGCTCTTCCTCGGCGCGAAGATCACCCACCTGGGCGAGCTTCCGCAGGGCCAGCCGGAGCGGTACTCCCGCGTCGCCTCGATGGTCGCCCAGCACGACCACGAGGGCTTCGGTGGCTGCACCAACATCGGCGAGTGCGCTGCGGCCTGCCCCAAGGGCATCCCGCTCGACGTCATCTCGCAGCTCAACAAGGACCTGCGCGACTCGATCAAGCAGGGCCACTGAGCCTGTAGCACCAGCGACAGGGCCGCTCTCCTCCGGGAGGGCGGCCCTTCGCCGTACACCACACCGGGCGCGATCTAGACTGAGCGCCGTGTCATCGGTGCTGAACGTCTCCGCCTATCTCTTCACCCCGCTCGATGACCGCGAGACCCTGCGCGAGACCCTGATGGCGCGCTGCGTGGAGGCCGAGCTCAAAGGCACGATCCTGCTCGCGTCGGAGGGCATCAACCTCTTCCTTGCCGGTACGCCGAGCGGCGTACGCGGACTGCTGGAGCTGCTGCGCACCGAGGAGCGGTTCGCGGCCCTGGAGGCCAAGGAGTCGTGGTCGGCCGAACAGCCGTTCGGCAAGATGCTGATCAAGCTCAAGAACGAGATCATCAGGATGGACCACCCCACGATCCGTCCCGCCGACGGCAGGGCCTCGTCGGTCTCGGCGGCGACCCTGCAGCGCTGGCTCAGCGACGGGCACGACGACGAGGGTCGCGAGGTGGTCATGCTCGATACCCGCAACGCGTTCGAGGTCGACTACGGCACCTTCACCGGCGCCCTGGACTTCCGGATCGAGAAGTTCACCGAGTTCCCCGACGCGGTGCTCTCCCACCGCGACCAGCTCGCCGACAAGACCGTGGTGAGCTTCTGCACCGGAGGGATCCGGTGCGAGAAGGCCGCGATCTTCATGGCCGAGGCCGGGCTGGCCCGTGTGCACCAGCTCGAGGGCGGCATCCTGAAGTACTTCGAGGAGGTCGGCGGGGAGCACTACACCGGCGACTGCTTCGTCTTCGACGGTCGCGAGGCGCTGACGCCCACGCTCGAGCCGTCCACCGCACCGACCCGTCGGGCCCACTCAGCGGCGATCAGCTCGTAGGACCGCAGCCGGTCGGCGTGGTCGTGGGTGATCGTGGTCAGCGCGACCTCGTCGGCGCCGGTCGCCTCGACGAGCTGCTCGATCCGGTCGGCGACCTGGGCCGGTGAGCCGACGAACTGGGTCGCCAGCCGGTCGGCGACCAGTGCCCGGTCGGCGTCGTTCCACTCCCACTGCCGGGCCTCGTCGGGCGTCGGGAAGGCGATCGCTCCCTCCCCGGACCTGATCGAGCGCACCCAGAGCGCGTAGCCGCCTGCCAGCTCCCGGGCGGTCTCCTCGTCGGGTGCCACCACGACGTCGGCGCTGACGGCGACGTACGGCTCGGGCACGTCGGCCGAAGGCCTGAACGCCGCCCGGTAGGCGTCGACGGCGTCGATCACCCCGGCCGGTGCGACGTGGTAGTTCGCCGCGAAGCGCAGGCCCCGCTCCCCCGCCACCCGCGCGGACTCGCCGCCGGTGCTGCCGAACACCCACGGCTGTACGGCGGCACCCTCGCCGGGCACGACGTGCAGGTCGACACCCTCGGGAGACTTCCACGTCCCGTCGAGGAAGCTCAGGATCTCGTCGACCACCTCACCGTAGGAGCGCTGCTCGGGGCTCGGTGCCAGCAGGCGGCGCTGCGCGGCGAACCGGGGCGAGTCCAGCAGCCCGGCGACGCTGAACGGGGGCGGGACCAGCAGGCCGTTGGCGGTGCGGCCCTCGACCACCCGCTCGGAGGTCCGCGGCGGACCGCCTGGGGCGCCACCGACTGCGGAGCGCCCCAGGCCGAGGTCGAACCGGCCCGGATGCAGGGCGTCGAGCAGGCCGAACTCCTCGACGGTGGCCAGAGTGCTGCGGTAGCCGAGCTGGACCGCCCCGGAGCCGAGCCGGATCCGCCGGGTGGCCGCAGCGGTGGCGGCCAGGGCGATCGCCGGACTCGTCCCGGCGACGCCAGGGTTGAGGTGGTGCTCGGCGAACCAGTACCGCTGGTAGCCCCAGGCCTCGGCCTGCTGGGCGAGGTCGATGGAACGCCGTAGTGCTTCGGTGGCCGAGGAGCCGGAGGTGATCGGGATCAGGTCGAGGACGCTGAGCGTGACCGGGGTCGCGGCGCTCATCACGCACTCACCTTCCGGGCCGCGGGACGGTCGGGGTGGGCCAGGCCGAGGTGGTGACGCAGGGTGGGGCCCTCGTACTCGGTGCGATGCACGCCGGCCTCCTGGAGCAGCGGCACCACCTGGTCGACGAACGCGTCGAGCCCGCCGGGAGTCAGGTGCGGGACCAGCACGAAGCCGTCGGCAGCGTCGTCCTGGACGAAGGTGCTGATCTTGCGGGCAATCGTCGCCGCCGACCCGATGAAAGACTGCCGACCGGTGACTTCGATGATCAGTTCCCGGGTGGTCAGCCCCTCGGCCTCGGCCCGAGCACGCCAGTCGCGGGCGGTGGCGACCCGCTCACTGTGGAACCGGGCACTGGCGCGGCCCTGGGCGTGCAGCCCCTCGACCTCGGTGTCGACCGGGTCGAACGAAGGCAGCGGTCCGTCGGGGTCATGGCCAGCCAGGTCGGTGTTCCACAGTTGCTCCAGGAAGGCGATCGCGGTCGCCGGGGAGACCTGGGCGAGGCGGACCTCGTGGGCCAGGTAGGCGGCCTCGGCGTCGGTGTCGCCGAGCACGAAGGTCGCCGCCGGCAGGATCAGCAGCTCGTCGTGGCTGCGCCCGTAGCGAGCCAGACGGCCCTTGACGTCGGCGTAGAACCGGCGCCCGTCGTCGTACTGGGAGTGGCGGCTGAAGATCGCGTCGGCCTGGGCGGCGGCGAACTCGCGGCCCTCCTCGGAGTCGCCGGCCTGGAGGATCACCGGGCGCCCCTGAGGGGAGCGCGGCACGTTGAAGTGCCCCTCGATGTCGAACTGCCGGTTCTGGATCCGGAACCGTCCGGCGTCGGGGCGGGTGAGGAACTGACCGGTCGACGCGTCGGCGGCCAGGTCATCCTCGCGCCAGGAGTCCCACAGCGTCTGCGCCGCCTCCAGGAACGTGATCGCCCGCTCGTAGCGCTGCGACTGCGGCAGGTAGCCGCCCCGGCGGAAGTTCTCCCCGGTGAAGGTGTCCCAGCTGGTCACCACGTTCCACGCCGCCCGGCCCTCGGAGAGATGGTCGAGGGAGGAGAACTGGCGGGCTACCTCGTAGGGCTCGTTGAAGGTCGAGTTGATCGTGCCGGCCAGGCCCAGGTGGGTCGTGACAGCGGCCAGCGCGCCCAGCACCGTCAGGTTGTCGGGGCGCCCGACGACGTCGAGGTCGTAGATCGAGCCACCCTGCTCCCGCAGCCGGAGGCCTTCGGCGAGGAAGAAGAAGTCGAACTTCCCACGCTCGGCGGTCTGGGCCAGATGCTGGAAGGAGGCGAAGTCGATGTGGCTGCCCGCGGCCGGGTCGCTCCACACCGTGGTGTTGTTGACTCCCGGGAAGTGGGCGGCCAGGTGGACCTGCTTGAGCGGCTTGCTCGACGGGGTGGTGCTCATCGGTGGGCTCCTACGGGTGCGTAGCGGTTGGCGGGGCGGGTGAGGCCAAGGTGCCCGCGCAGGGTGTCGGCCTCGTAGGCGGTGCGGACCAGGCCGCGGCGACGCAGCTCGGGCGTCAGGTCGGTGACGATCCGGTCGAGGTCGTCGGGCAGGACCGCCGGCCGGAGTCGGAAGCCGGTCAGCCCGGTGCTGTGCCAGTCGGCCAGCAGGTCGGCGAGCCCGGTCGGCGTACCGACGAAGAGCTCGGCGTCGGAGCGGAACGGAGCTCCAGCCAGGTCGTCGAGGCGGGCCAGGCGGCTACGCGCGTGGGCGTCGGTCTCGCCGAGTACGACGACCAGGTCGGCCCAGAGGTGGAGCGGTTCGGCGGCGGCAGGGCCGGCCAGCCGCAGCGCCCGCAGCCGGGTGACCAGCTCGGCCGCCTCCGCGTTGCTGTGCGGGGTGAGGAAGCCCAGGTCGGTGTGGTCGGCGACCAGGGTGAACGGGATCTGCGCGTGGGCCAGCGCCGCCACGATCGGCTGTCCCTGCGGCGGACGCGGCGTGATCGAGGGGCCGCGCACCGAGAACCGGCTGCCCTCGAAGTCGATGTAGTGCAGCCGGTCGACGTCGACGAACCGTCCGGTGGCGACGTCGCGGATCTCGGCGTCGTCCTCCCACGAGTCCCACAGCCGACGCAGCACCTCGACGTAGTCACCGGCCTCGGTGAACAGGTCGGCGACGACGGCTGCGGCGGCGGGGTCGCCGGCGGCGTAGTCCCGCAGCGAGATCGCGGGCTGCTCGCGCCGGCCGAGGTGGCGGGCCGAGACCGCGCTGGCGTCGACCTGCACGCGTACGCCGGCACGACCGCGACTCACGTAGTCGAGGGTCGCGATCGCCTTGGACAGGTGGAACGGCTCGGTGTGGGTGACCACGGCGGTGGGGAGCAGTCCGATCCGCTGGGTGAGCGGTGCCACCCGGGCGGCGATCTGGACGGCGTCGAGGCGGCCGCGGATCCGGTCGGTGCGGGGATCGTCGTCGAGGGACGCCTCCGACTGGAGCCGGAGGCCGTCCTCGATCGTGACCAGGTCGAGCAGACCCGACTCGGCCCGGGCGACCAGGTCGGCCCAGTAGCCGGGGGTGAAGAGCGCGCCGGGGCGCACTCCTGTCTCGGCCCAGGCGCCGGGATGCCAGCCGGCCCCGTCGAGGGCGACGGCGAGGTGGAGGGGTGCGCTCATCGGTCGGTTCCGTTCTGGTCGGTCTGGCTGGTCGGGCCGGTCTGGCTGGTGGGGGTGCGGAGGAGGGCGAAGGTGGTGTGGATCCGGGTCTTGAAGCCGAGCGCCTCGTAGAGCCGGACGGCGTTGATGTTGGTCTGCGCGGCGTGCAGCAGCGGATGGTCCCCGCGCTCGCGGATGGCGTGGGCGACGGCGCGGACCAGTCGCCCGGCCAGGCCCTGGCCGCGGTAGCGCTCGTCGGTGGCGACGGCACTGATCTCGGTCCAGCCCGCGGGGTGCATCCGCTCCCCTGCGATCGCGATCAGCTCACCGTCGCGACGGAGGCCGAGGTAGCCGCCGAGCTCGATCGTGCGGGGCAGGAACGGCCCGGGCTTGGTCCGGGCGATCAGGTCGAGGATCGCCGGCACGTCGGCGGCGCCGAGCGCCACCGCCTCGGGGTCGGGCGCGGCATCGACGGCGATGTCGACCATCTGGTATCCCTGGCCGGTCTCGATCACGTCCCATCCACGCGGGGGCGTGATCTGGGCGCCGGTGAGGGTGACCACCTGCCCTGGACCGGCGAGGTCGGCGAGGTCGGACCACCCGGGATCGGTCGGATCCCAGGGCGCGGCGAGGGCCGAGGCGAAGGAGACCTCGGGCTGGTAGCGGCGGGCCGCACCACGACTCTGAGCGAACCGCTGGTGGGGTCCGGTCAGGGCATGCCAGGCCGGGTTGTCGAGGAGTGAGTCATCGGGCACTCCCCCACCATGACCCCTCGGCCGTCCCGAATGAGACGGAAGTCCACATTCCGGACAAACTAAATAAAATTACTCGACTTTCTGCATGATGGGCCGTGACAGCACGACCACCCCACCCTGAGGAGCCTCGCGTGAGTGTCACATCCGAACCCGCGCTCGACCCGAGCCCGACCCTCGCCGCTACGGCATCGCCGGCGCCCACCACCTCCATCACCACGACCGCCGCCCCCGCCGTGCTCAGCGAGCGCGCCGTCCCCCGCCGACACTGGGTGCGCTGGACGATCAGCGCCGTCGTCGCCCTGCTGCTGGTCTCGCTGGTGACCGGGATCGCGCGGAACCCGAACTACCAGTGGGAGCTCTTCTGGGGGTACTTCACCCGTCCGGTGGTGCTCCAGGGCCTCCGCCTGACCCTGCTGGTGACGCTGTACGCCGGCGTCCTCGGGTTCGTCCTCGGGGTGGTCCTGGCCCTGGCCCGGCTGTCGGGCTCGGGGCTGGTCAACGCCGCCGCCTGGTTCTACATCTGGTTCTTCAGGTCGCTGCCGCTGACGGTGCTCCTGATCATCGTCTTCAACGCCTCCCAGTTCTTCCCCACCCTGGCCCTGAAGCTGCCGCTGCTGCCGGCCCTGTTCAGCACCCAGACGCCGCTGCTGCTGCCCGCCCTGGTCGCGGGCGTGGTGGCGCTGGCGATGAACGAGGCCGCCTACGCCGCCGAGCTGATCCGCGGCGGCATCCTGTCCGTGGACGCCGGCCAGATCGAGGCGGCCACCGCGCTCGGCCTCTCCCCGCGTCGCCGGCTGCTGCGGATCGTGCTGCCTCAGGCGCTGCGCTCGATCGTGCCGGGCTACGTCAACCAGCTGATCGGGCTGGTGAAGATGAGCTCGCTGGTCTACTACGTCGGTCTGGCCGACATGTTCACCGCCGTCTACATCCTGGAGAGCCGCACCCCCAACGACATCGTGCCGATCCTGCTGGCCGGCTCGGCCTGGTACCTGGTGATCGCGACGGTGCTGTCCGTCGCGCAGTACTACATCGAGCGGTACTACGCCCGCGGTGCCGTCCGCACGCTGCCGCCGACACCGTGGCAGCGTCTGCGACGCAGCCTCAGCGGCGCCCGGGTCCGACTCGCCGAGGTGACCCGATGAGCGCCCCCGCCGTGGCCGTCGTGGCCGCCGTGGAGGTCCGCGCGGCCCGCAAGGCCTTCGCCGGCCAGCAGGTCCTCTCCGGGATCGACCTGGCCCTGCCGGCCGGATCGGTGACGGTGATCCTCGGGCCGTCCGGCTCGGGCAAGTCCACCCTGCTCCGGGCTATCAACCACCTCGAGCCCCTGGACACCGGCTACGTCGCCGTCGGCGGCGAGCTGATCGGGGTCGAGGAGCGCCGCGGCCGGCTGCACGAGCTGGCGCCGCGGGCGATCCGCCGCCAGCGCACCCGGATCGGGTTCGTCGCCCAGAGCTTCAACCTCTTCGCCCACCTGACCGCGGCCGACAACGTCGCCGAGCCGCTGCTGGCCCATCGCCGGCTCCCCCGGCGCGAGGCCCGGGCCCGCGCCGTCGAGCTACTCGGCCGGGTCGGTCTCGGCGAGCGCGGCGACGCCTTCCCGCGCCAGCTCTCCGGCGGACAGCAGCAGCGCGTGGCGATCGCCAGGGCCCTGGCACTGGAGCCCGAGGTCCTGCTCTTCGACGAGCCCACCTCGGCACTGGACCCCGAGCTCGTCGGCGAGGTGCTGGCCGTGATCCACCGCCTGGCCGCCGACGGCGCCACGTTGGTGATCGTCTCCCACGAGATCGGCTTCGCCCGCGAGGTCGCCGATCACGTCGTCTTCATCGACGGCGGCGTAATCGTCGAACAGGGGCCGCCCGCGGCCGTGATCGACGCACCCAGCCACCCTCGCACCCGCGAATTTCTCGGAAGGGTCCGCTGACGTCGTACGTCGGCACGGCCCGCACCACCCCCTCCCCTCCCACCCGAAGGAACCCGATGTCCCTCCACCGTCCCCTCGTCCGCACGCTCGCAGCGCTCACCTCGGTGGCAGCCGTGGCCGTCTCGCTGACCGCCTGCGGCTCCGACGCCTCCTCTTCGGCGGCCGCCGCCACGAAGGCCACTGACGGCACCACCCAGGTGACGATCGCTGCGAAGGCGGGCGACTCCTACCCCTCGACCACGCTGGCGGTGCCGGAGGTGGCACAGATCCGCGCCACGCTGCCGGCCGCGGTCACCCAGGCCGGCACGCTGACCATCGGGATCGGGGCGCTGCCCACCGGCTTCCCGCCGCTGGCCTACGTCGGCACCGACGACTCCACCCTGACCGGTGCTGAGCCCGACCTGGGCCGTCTGGTCGCAGCCGTGCTCGGCCTCAAGCCGGAGGTGGTCAACGCCACCTGGGACAACCTCTTCGTCGGGATCGACTCGGGCCGGACCGACGTCGGCTTCTCGAACATCACCGACACCGAGAAGCGCAAGGAGAAGTACGACTTCGCCTCCTACCGGCAGGACAACCTGAGTTTCATCGTGGCGGCGAAGAGCGCGCTCACCTTCAGCGGCGACCCGGCCCCCCTGGCCGGGTTGACGATCGCCGTCTCGGCGGGCACCAACCAGGAGAAGATCCTGATCGAGTTCAGCAACAAGCTGAAGGCCGAGGGTAAGAAGCCGATCACGATCAAGTACTTCGCCGACACCACCTCGACCTGGGCGGCACTGGAGTCGGGGCAGATCGACGCCTACTTCGGCCCGAACCCGACCAACGCCTACCAGGTCGCTCAGACCAAGGACCGATTCCGGATCGCGGGCACGTACTCCGGTGCCGGCTCCACCCTCCAGGGCCTGATCGCGGCGACGGTGAAGAAGGGCTCTGGCCTGGCCGAGCCGGTCGCGAAGGCGATCGACTACCTGATCAAGAACGGCCAGTACGCCACCTGGCTGAAGACCTACGGGATCTCCAACGAGGCGGTGACGTCCTCACAGATCAACCCGCCGGGGCTGCCGCTGGACAACTCCTGAACGGGTCGGGTCGATGACTTCGAAGGTCGTCGTGGTCGGTGGCGGCGTCGTCGGCGCCGCCACCGCCTGGCAGCTGGCCCGACTCGGTGCCGAGGTCGTGCTCGTGGAGCAGTTCGCTCCCGGCCACGACCGCGGCTCCTCGCACGGCTCCTCACGGATCTTCAGGCTGGCCTACCCCGAGGCCGACTACGTCGCGCTGGCCTCACGGGCGCTGGAGCTGTGGCGATCCCTGGAGTCGGCCGCGGGTGCCGACGTACTCACGCTCACAGGCGGCGTCGATCACGGTCCGGTCGAGGTGACCTCCGCACTGGAGGCCACGTTGAGCGCCGCAGGTCACCGCAGCGAGCGGCTGAGTCCGTCCGAGGCGGCGCGGCGCTGGCCGGGCCTGCGGTTCGACACCTCGGTACTCGTCCATCCCGATGCGGGCCGGGTCGACGCCGATGCCGCCGTGCAGGCGCTGTACGCCGCCTCCGCGACGCTCGGGGTGGAGATCCGCACCCACACCCGGGTGGAGCGGATCTCACCGTCACTGGACCACGTCCTGGTGACGTTGAGCGGGCTGACCACGATCACCGCCGACCGGGTGGTGGTCGCGGCGGGCGGGTGGCTTCCGACGCTGTTCGGCGACCTGTTCCCCGCAGCGCCGCCGGTGCGGGTGACGCAGGAACAGCCGATCCACCTGGCCGCCGCCACACCCCTGGCCTGGCCCAGCTTCATCCACCACGAGGGAGCCGCCCTGCCGACCGGGACCGGGGTCTACGGGCTGGGAGCGCCGGAGGGGGTCAAGATCGGTCACCACGGGATCGGGCCGGTGGTCGATCCCGACCACCGTGACCGCAGCGTCGACCCGGCCCGGGTGGAGGCGCTGGTCGACTACGCCCGGACCTGGCTGCCCGGGGTCGACACCCACACCGTCACCGCGTCGACCTGCCTGTACTCCACCACGCCGTCGAGCGACTTCGTGATCGACGCCGAGGGCCCGGTGGTGCTGGCCAGCGCCTGCTCGGGGCACGGCTTCAAGCACGCCCCCGCGGTCGGTGAGCTGGCCGCTCAGGTGGCGCTGGGACTGGCCTCGGCACCGGAGCGGTTCCGGTTCAGCTCGGTTCCGTCGGTTCGGTAGGTTCGGTCGGTTCGGTGACCCGGGGCCGGACCTCGCAGGCGTACGACGCCGCATAGAACGTGACCCTGCTGAAGTAGTTGATCCACACCAGCAGCACCAGCGCCACCCCGAAGGCCTGGAACGCCGGGGAGCCGCGCACCGAGCCGAGCACCAGGAAGGAGATGATCTTCAGCACCTCGAAGCCGAACGCTGCCAGCGCGGAGGCTTCCCACAGCGAGCGGTGCGGCAGCCCGGGGTTGCCGACCAGCCTGAAGATCACGAAGAACAGCAGCACGCTGACCGCCCAGGAGGCCACGTGCGCCAGGATCGTGAGCGCGACGCTGGAGCCGAGGCCCAGCCAGTCGGCGACGTCGGCGGAGAACGAGGTCAGGGTCTGGGCTCCGACCACCGAGACCAGCAGCACCACCCCGATCACGACCATCGCCAGCAGGTCAAGCCCCTTGGCCTTGAGGAAGCCGGGCTTGTCGTCCTCGGGGATCTCGAAGACGGTGTACAGCGCCGTGCGCAGCGCGTCGACCCAGCCGGTGCCGGCGTACGCGACACCGAGGACGCCGACGACCCCGGCCCAGCCGCTGAACCGCTCCAGGTCCGACAGCGAGATCTGTCCGTCACCGGTGCCGATCAGGCCCGGGATGACCTGGTTGAGCGCCGAGGTGAGGCCGTGCTCGGCCTCGGGCCAGACCTGTTCGATCACGCTGATCGCGAAGACGGCGAGCGCGAGGATCGGGAAGAACGACAAGAAGCCGAAGTACGTCGTCGCGCCGGCCTGCTGGGAGGCGCCGGTGCGCGAGTAGTGCTCCTGGACACGCAGCACCAGATCGAGTGCTCTGCTCCGCTCTCGCACGTCCTCGAATGTCGCCTTTGCGCGTTCGACCACTGCGAGAGCCATCCCTCATCCTCCGAGCGAGAAGGTATGGGTCGGATGCCACCGACCGTCGGGATCGAGGATATAGAGCGTGAAGTCCTCGACGCTAAAGGTCGCGTCGAAGTCGGCGAACTCGGCCTCGGCCTGGTCGAGCCTCTCCTCGGGCAGCTGGTGGGCCACCGTGACGTGCGGGTGGTAGGGCCAGGCCAGGTCGATGCCGAGCGGGCCGCTGCACACCTGCTGCTCCAGGGCGTCGCACTGCTCGGAGCCCTCGGTGAGGGCAACGTAGACCACCGGGTTAATCGGCCTGAACGTGCCGGTGCCGCGCAGCCGGATCTCGAACGGCTGCACCTGTGCCGCGGCGGCGGTGAGGTGGTCGACGACGCCGGAGATCATCGTGGTGGACAGCCCCACCGGCGGCAGCAGCGTGACGTGGGGCGGGATCAGGTCGGCCATCGGGTCGCCGATCCGCTCCCGGAACTCCTGGAGGGCACTCCCCCAGGGTTCCGGGACCGGAACGACGACGCCGATGGTCTGCACCACAGGTGCGGCCTCAGTTGAACGGCGGGACGAAGCCCACCTGGTCGTAGACGTCGGCGAGGGTCTTGCTCGCCACCGCGCGGGCCTTCTCGGCACCGGCGGCGAGGACCGCCTTGAGCTCGGTCTGGTCCTCGAGCAGCTCGAAGGTCCGCTCCCGGAACGGGGTGACGAAGTCGACCACGACGTCGGCGAGGTCCTTCTTGAAGTCGCCGTACCCCTTGCCGGCGTAGTCGTCGACGAGCTTGTCGATGCTGATGTCGGTCAGCGCGGAGTAGATCCGCAGCAGGTTCGACACCCCCGGCTTGTTCTCCTCGTCGAAGCGGACCTCGGCCTCGGAGTCGGTGACGGCGGACCTGATCTTCTTCGCCGAGACCAACGGGTCGCCGAGCATGTCGATCAGGCCGTTGGGCGAGGAGGCCGACTTCGACATCTTCGCGGTCGGGTCCTGCAGGTCGTAGATCTTCGCGGTCTCCTTGACGATGTACGGCTCGGGGATGCGGAAGGTCTTCTTGTAACGGCTGTTGAACCGCTGGCCGAGGTCGCGGGTCAGCTCCAGGTGCTGGCGCTGGTCCTCGCCGACCGGGACGTAGGCCGGGCGGTAGATCAGGATGTCGGCCGCCATCAGCACCGGGTAGGTGAACAGGCCGACGGAGGTCGAGCCCTCGCCCTGCTTGAGGGACTTGTCCTTGAACTGCGTCATCCGGCGGGCCTCGCCGAAGCCGGTGAGGCACTCGAGGACCCAGGAGAGCTGCGCGTGCTCGGGGACGTGGGACTGGATGAAGATCGAGCTGCGCTCGGGATCGACACCGGCGGCCAGCAGCTGGGCGGCGGAGATCATGGTGCGCTTGGCGAGCACCTTCGGGTCCTGCTCGACCGTGATCGCGTGCTGGTTGGCGATGAAGAAGAACGGCTCGTAGTCGGCCTGGAGCGCCTCCCAGTTCCGCACGGCACCGAGGTAGTTGCCCAGGTGATACGAGTCGGAGGTGGGCTGGATGCCGGAGAGCACCCGCGGGCGCGCCGCGGGCGTCGTGGAGGTTGCGTCAGGCATGCCTCCATTGTCGCCGTACGACGCGCTTGGCACCAACCGGGTCAGACGTGCTCCCCCGCGAAGGTCGGCGTGATCGCCGTACGGCGGTGGATCATGGCGCTCCACACCAGGATCACGACCCCCAGCACCGACAGCATCGAGCCGACCACGGCGGGCGCCCGGTAGCTGTAGCCGTGGTCGATCACGACGCCACCGAGGAACGCACCGAGGGCGTTGGCGATGTTGAGGGCGGCGTGGTTCATCGCCGCGCCGAGGGTGACGGCGTTGCCCGCGACGTCCATCAGCCGCAGCTGGAGGTTGACCACCAGGACCGAGGAGATCGCCGAGACGCAGAAGGCGATCGGCCACAGCGCCCAGCCGTGCGGGGCGAGTGCCCAGAACGCGAGCAGCGCGAGGCCGCCGCCGATGCCGGACAGGATCAGGGAGCGGTAGACCGACCACTGCGCGAGCTCGCCGGCAGCCCAGGTCCCGACCACCATGCCGAGACCGAAGGCGAGGGTGAAGAACGGGACCGCGCCCTTGTCCAGGCCGCCGACGTTGGTGACGGTCTTGGAGATGTAGGAGTACACGCAGAACATCCCGCCGAACCCGATCGCACCGGCGGCCATCGTGAGCCAGACCTGCAGGCTGCCGAAGAACTCACGTGCCTCCGAGCGCCCGGTCGCACTCGGGTCACCGGGCTGGTGCGGTACGGCGACGAACACCAGGACGACGGTGAGGACGGCGAGGGCCGCACAGGTCAGGTACGCCGCACGCCAGCCGGCACTCTGCCCGAGCCAGGTGGCCGCCGGCACGCCGATCACGTTCGCCACCGAGAGCCCCATCATCACGCCGGCGACGGCCCGACCACGGTTCTGCTCGGTGACCAGGTTGGCCGCGACCAGCGAGGCGACCCCGAAGTAGGCGCCGTGCGGCAGCCCGTCGAGGAACCGCGCCAGGGTCAGCAGCCCGAAGGACGACACCAGCGCGCTGATCAGGTTGAAGACGGCGTACAGGCCCATGAAGCTAAGCAGGAGCTCCTTGCGCGGCAGCGCCGCTGCGAAGAAGGAGAGGATCGGCACGCCGACCACGACCCCGAGCGCGTACGCCGTGATGAGATGCCCCGCCGAGGGCACGCTCACGCCGACGCCGTCGGCGATCTCGGGCAGGACGCCCATCGTCGCGAACTCGGTGGTCCCGATCGCGAAGCCACCCACGGCCAGGGCCAGGATGGCCCACACAGGGTTGCGGAGGGGTGCGGCAGCGCTCTGGGTCACGTGGTGCGGCAACGTCGGCAGGGGGCAGGAGTATTCCGACCTACACTGGAATGAGACCCAGGAGGGGTGAGGACCATGCCACGCCACCACGTCACGATCACTCAGGTTCCGCGCTCGCACGGCGAGCAGCTCCAGCAACGGGAACGCCTGTACTTCGCGCTGATGGGAGTCTGCCTGCTGTTGATCCTGGTCGCCTGGACCCTGGTCCGACTGTGGTCCACCCCGGCGGCGGTGACGATGTCCCTGATCGCCGCGGTGATCCCGCCGATCGCGGCCATCGCAGCGAACTCCGGCGACCACCGCTGAGGCTGGCTGCCCCGTCGCTGGGCCGCCGCTGCCCCGGCACTGGGTCACGGTGGACTCTCCCGTGGAGCGAACGTGACGGTGCCGTCGGCGGTGACCTCGTAGGTCGTGGTGGGGTCGTGGGCGTGGTGGTGACACCGGCTGCAGAGCAGGAGGGCGTTGGCCAGGTCGGTAGGCCCGCCGGTCATCCAGCCGGTGTCGTGGTGGGCTTCGCAGTAGGACGCGGGCCTGGTGCAGCCCTGGCCCTGACAGGACGTATGTCGTAGCCGTAGTGCCCGCACCTGGGCGGGACTGAAGAGCCGGGTGCGACGACCCAGGTCAAGGACCTCCCCATGTGTCCCGAGGACTGCGGGGATCAGGTCGTGGGTGCACGCCAGACGCCGTGCCTCGGTGGCACTGATCAGGTCTTCGCCCGCGGGGGCCTGCACGATCGCAGCACCCAGCCCGGACCGCAGGTGGTCCAGGGAGACGGTGATGAACAAGGTCGCCGCAGTGGTGCCGTGGACCGGTAGCCGGTCCATCGGGATCCGCGAAAGCAACTCCACGAACGCATGACCCAGTTTGTGTGGGGCCGGCATCGCCCACCACGGCCGTGGTGAGATGGTGGCCTCTCCGGACTCAGG
>NZ_JASLGR010000015.1 GCF_030150155.1 Nocardioides sp. | reverse complement strand
GCCACCTCGGCCACCGGGAGCACCTCGACCGTCGGGCCGTCGGCCGCGGTCAGATCCCGGGTGAGCTGTTGCCAGCGCAGCATGATCGACCCGGTGGGGTGGTGGGTGGTCTCCAGCCAGTTGGCGATCGGGGACCCGTCGCGGCCCGGTGGCCGAGCGGAGATCACGAACCGCATCACGCCGTCGTCGTCGGTGACCGCCTGCGCCTTGGTCAGCGAGGTCTGGTGGGTCTCGTAGTCGGTGGAGGCGTACCAGTCCGAGCCGATCTGGATGGCCTGGTAGGCGCAGTCGTCGCAGCGGGGGACGGTGACGATCATCGCCTCGTCCTCGGCGAGCTCGTAGTGGCCGATCGAGGAGAACTGGGACGACAGGCTGCCGGGCGTGGAGGCCGGGGTGGTGAGGGTGTTGACCGGCTCCTTGTACTGGAAGAAGTGGGGGAAGGCGAACCAGGTCTGGATCGAGCCGACGAGGGAGCGGGCGGCGACCTCGTACTTCTTCTGCAGGGTCTCCGCGGAGAGCGGACGGCGGGCCTGGCCGAGGGTGTCGGTGCGCTCGATGGTGAGCGTGCCGCGCGCCTCGGTGTCCCAGTTGTTGAAGACCTCGCGCACGATCAGCGTCTTGGCGCCGGGCTCGGCCGTGTAGCGCAGCTCGAAGTTGCCCTCGGCGTCGATGTCGAGGGAGCGGTCGTCGATGGCCAGCATCGAGGTGGCCGCCGACGACGCCGAGTACATGCCGCCCATCACCTGGAAGGACAGGTCGGCCGACGTGCCGCGCCGGCCGCGGACGACGTACTCGACGCCCTCGCGCAGGTAGGCGTTGAAGTACATCGCGTCGGGGTTGTCCAGGCCCTGCTTGGAGTACTGGTGGGTGGGGTTGACGAACACCGGCTGGTCGAGGTCGTAGTCGAAGGCGTTCTGCATCGCCATCCGGATCCGGCCCGAGAGGTACTCGTAGCCCTCGAGACGGTCGGCCTCGGTGCGGATGAACGGCGCGTTGGCGACGAGCTCCTCGGCCTCGGCGATGGCGGCCTGGAGCGCGCCGGTGAGGTTGAGGGACTCGCTCACGGGTTCACCTTCGCGATCACGTTCTCGGCGAACTGCTCGAGGTGGCGGATCTTCGGGTCGAGCGTCTCGGTGTCGGGGCCGACGATGTAGGGCACCCGGAAGCCGACGATGCAGTCGGTGACGCCCTTGTCCTCCAGCCGCTTCACCCCGTCGGGGGTGTAGGCGTCATAGGAGATGACGTGGATCTCGAACTCGTCGGGGCCACGGGTGTCACCCTCGGCCTTGCGGATCTCGGCCAGTCGGGCCAGCAGCCGGTCGAGCTCCTCGCCGTCGCCACCGGCGTGCATCCAGCCGTCGCCCTTGCGCACCGCACGCTTGAGGGCGGCGTCGGAGTGACCGCCGACCAGCAGCGGGACCTTCTGGGTCGGGGCGGGGCACTGCTGGATCGGCGCGAAGCTGTAGAACTCGCCCTCGTAGCCGAAGAACTCCCCCGAGGTCAGGCCGCGCAGGATGTCCATGCACTCGTCCATCCGCTTGCCGCGGCGCTCCCACGGCACGCCGAGGGTGAGGAAGTCCTCGGGCCACGGGCTCAGCCCGACACCGAGACCCAGCCGGTTGTCGCTCATGAACGCCAGCGAGGAGACCTGCTTGGCGAAGAGCACGGGCGGGCGCACCGGCAGCTTGAAGACGAACGGGGTCAGCCGCAGCGTGCTGGTCACGGCGAAGAGCTGGGCGCACAGCACGGTGGCCTCGATGAACTCCTTGCCCTGCAGGAACTCACGGTCCCCGGTGTCGGTGTAGGGATAGCGGGAGTCGGACTCCTCGGCATAGAGGATCGAGTCCGCCACCGTCATCGACGTGTAGCCGGCTGCCTCGGCAGCCTGGGCGAGGGGGGCGTAGTAGGAGGCCTGCGTCATCGCTTCGGCGTAGGTGAACCGCATGGCGACACCCTAGAACCTGTTCTAGCAATGTGCCAGAGTAGTCCCATGCCGCTGCCGACCGAGCGCCCGCCGGGCCTGGACTCCGTCTGGACGACCCGCCTGATCAAGTACGGCGCCAGGATCAACACCCGCGTCTTCCAGCTCAGCCGCGGCCGGGTCGGTGGCACCTGGCGGATCGGCGGCGGCTGGAAGAAGCCCGTCCCGATCCTGCTCCTGGACCACGTCGGACGGAAGTCCGGTGAGACCTTCACCGCTCCCCTGGTCTACCTGCGCGACGGCGAGCGCCTCGTCGTCGTCGCCTCCCAGGGCGGCCTGCCCAAGGACCCGCAGTGGCTGCACAACCTGCGGGCGCGGCCCGACACCACGGTGCTGCTCAAGGGCGGTCGGCGCCAGGTCCGGGCACGGGTCGCCGACCCCGAGGAGCGGGCCACGCTGTGGCCGCGCCTGGTCGACCTGTACGCCGACTTCGACACCTACCAGTCCTGGACCGATCGACAGATCCAGGTCGTCGTCCTGGACCCGCGATGACCGAGGCCGAGGAGCGTGGAGCGCTCGCCCTCAACGACCGGGCTGCGATCACCGACGCCCTGATCCGCTACACCCTGGCCGTCGACCTGGATCGCTGGGACGACCTGGACGAGGTCTTCACCGCCGACGCCCAGATCGACTACTCCGAGTCCGGCGGCATCGTCGGCGCCCTGCCCGAGGTCAAGCCGTGGCTGGCCGCCAACCTCCCGGCCTTCTCCCACCGCCGGATGCACACCCTGGGCCAGGTCGCAATCACCTTCGCCGAGGCCTGGCCCGCCGACGCCGCGACCGTGATCGCCTACTTCCACAACCCGATGATGATCAGCGACGGCCTCGGCGGCGAGCGCCTGGTCGAGGTCGGCGGGCTCTACCACCACGACTTCGTCCGCACCGAGGCCGGCTGGCGCAGCCGCCGCCTGCACGAGCAGGTGGTCTGGACCCGCGGGTTCTGAGGCACCATGACACGAGGGCCGCACAGATCCCTGTGCGGCCCTCGTGGCGTCGTGGCTGTGTGCCGACTCAGTTGTAGGTGAGCCGGACCGTCTCAGAGGCCGGGACCGCCTGGCAGCCCAGGCGCAGGCCGTCCTCGAGGTCACCCTTGTCCAGGATCTCGTTGCGCAGCATGGTGACCTCGCCCTCCAGGAGGCGGAAGGCGCAGGCACTGCACTCGCCCTCGCCGCAGGAGTAGGGCGAGTTGACGCCCTTCTTCTCCAGGTAGTCCAGCAGCGTGGTGCCGGCGTCCCAGTCGTCGTACTCGTAGACGTCACCGTCGAGCTCGACCACGACGTGGGTGCCGGCGCCTGCCTCGGCGACCGCGGCGTCGTCGGTGACGGCGGCGTCGGTGGACGCCTCGGCGACCTCCTCGGCCACCTCGGCCGGGGCGTCGTGGGCAGCACCGAACGGG
Organism: Nocardioides sp.; assembly: GCF_030150155.1. Classification (GTDB taxonomy): domain Bacteria; phylum Actinomycetota; class Actinomycetes; order Propionibacteriales; family Nocardioidaceae; genus Nocardioides. The sequence continues at coordinate 65,251 of NZ_JASLGR010000015.1, read as the reverse complement.
TTGCCGCCCAGGGAGATGAACTTCTCCTGGTGGCGGCGCTCGCGCGGGAACTCGAGCTCGCGCAGCGCGTCGACGGTGGCCTTCATGAACGGGGCCGGGCCGCAGACGAACGCACTGAAGTCGGCGTACTGGGCGGCGAAGGCCTTGAGCTGGGCCTGGCTGGGCAGACCCTGCACCGACTCCAGCCAGTGCACCACGAGGACGCGGTCGGGGTGGAGCGACGCCATCTCGGCGAGCTCGCGGGCGAAGATCACCGACGACTCGTTGCGGTTGGCGTAGAAGATGACCAGACGACCGGTGCCCTCGGCGAGCGCGGTGCGCGCGATCGAGATGATCGGCGTGACCCCCGAGCCGCCGGCGAAGAGCAGCAGGTCGAGGTCGTACGACGCCGGGGTGAAGACCCCGCCGGGCGGCAGCACCTGGAGGGACTGGCCGGGCTTGACGTTGTCGCAGATCCAGTTCGACGCGTAGCCCCCCTCCGTGCGCTTGACCGTGATCGCCAGCGGCCCGTTGTCATGCGGGCTCGACGACAGTGAGTAGCACCGTGCCGCAACCCCGGTCTGGTCGCTGGGGACGGCAACGGTCAGGAACTGGCCTGCGCGGTAGGCGAAGGCCTCAGCGTGCTCGCCCGGATCCAGGACAACGGTGCAGGCATCCTCGGTCTCGGCAACGACGTCGAGAACCGTGAGGTGGAACGAATGCTCAGTCAACACCTAATCCAATCGGGAGGGAGCCGTCAGCGACGGCTGCATTGATACTTTCGTATATTCTTGAGCATCCGCCCTGGATGGAGCGACGTGGCCCCTCGGGAATCCGCCTGGTGAGATCAGGACAGGCGGCTTCCGCTTCGGCGGTCCACTGCACGGACGTCATGTGATCACTGTTCTTCCGCACCCCGACACGCGCGAGACAGTCCAGACAGGCGACCTCGGTGAGGCCGTCTGCCGTGTAGCGCTCGCGGTCAGCCAGGGTCTCCGGGCTGGTCGGGGTGAAGGAGGCCATCAGTGCGACGCGCCCTCAAGCTCAGCCTGCTTGCGCAGGTTCTCGGCGACCTCGTTCTGCCAGAACTCGTTCGCCTTGGTGGTGTCGACCTCGAACTCGAAGCGAGCCGTCATGTCGGGCTCGACGTCGGCGACGTCGACGTAGAACTGCTCGTACCAGCGGCGCAGCTGGTAGACCGGACCGTCCTCCTCGCACAGCAGCGGGTTCTGGACGGGCACCTTGTTCTGCCAGATGTGGACGTCCTGGAGGAAGCCGGAGCCGAACATCTCGGCGTACTTCTTGCCGATGAAACGGGCGGTCTTGTCGTCCAGGCCTTCAGGCTTCTTCACCGTGATGCCGTACTGCAGGATGAAGGAGTCGGGGCCGGTGGGCAGGTGGGAGTTGATCAGGATGACCTCGGTCTTGAAGCCCTTGTAGTCGACCTCGAGCCAGTTGACCATGTACGCCGGGCCGAAGTAGGTCGCCTCCGAGGTGAGGAACATGTCCGCGTCTCCGTACCCCTCGGTCTTGTCCGGCCGACCCTTGGACTGCATGTACTGCGTCGCCTGGGTGCCCTCGAAGACGTTGCGGAAGCTGGTCGGGAAGGCGAAGTGCACGTAGTAGAAGTGCGCCATGTCGACCACGTTGTCGATCAGCTCGCGGCAGTGCGAGCCCTCGATCGGGACCTCGTGCCAGAACCACTCGGTGTAGAGGTCGGTGCCGACCCCCTCGAGCTGCGGCGGCAGCAGGTCATGGTCGGCGGCCGACCCCTCGGGGTCGTGCCAGACCAGCAGCTGGCCGTTGCGCTCGGCGGTCTCGTAGCGCAGCGTGCGCGCGCGCAGCGGGACCCGGCGGGCGTACGGGATGGACTTGCACTTGCCATCGCCACCCCAGCGCCAGTCGTGGAACGGGCAGGCGACCTCGTCGCCCTTCACCTCACCCTGGGTCAGGTCGCCGCCCATGTGCCGGCAATAGCCGTCAAGCACGTTCAGAGCCCCCTGGGTGTCGGCCCACACGACGAGCTTCGTCCCGAAGGAGCTGATGGCGTGCGGCTTTCCGTCTTTGAAGGTCTCGGCCATTCCGAGACAGTGCCAGCCGCGCGCAAAACGCACGGGCTGCGATCCGAGATCGAGGCTACGCGTCTTCGTGCGCGCGCCGGGGGCAGCTGTATCACTCATCGGGACCATCTCCAGTCGACCAACGTCGTAGCGAAAAGTTGAAACGTGTTCTAGTTTTATCACATGCGCATCGCCTTGACACCGGCCCAGGAACAACTTCGCGCCGAGCTCCAGGAGTACTTCGGTCAGCTGGTCACCCCCGAGATCCGCGCCGGGCTCGCCTCGGCCACCGGTGAGTTCGGGGAGGCGGGCGTCTATCGCGACGTCATCCGCCAGATCGGCGCCGACGGGTGGCTGGGGATCGGATGGCCCACCGAGTACGGCGGCCAGGACCGCTCGATGGTGGAGCAGCTGATCTTCACCGACGTCGCCGCCGTCGCCGGGGTGCCGATCCCCTACCTGACCCTCAACACCATCGGGCCCACGATCATGCGGTACGGCTCCGACGACCAGAAGGACTTCTTCCTGCCCAAGATCCTCGCTGGGGAGCTGCACTTCTCGGTGGGCTACTCCGAGCCCGGCTCGGGCACCGACCTGGCCTCGCTCAAGACCCGCGCCGTCCTCGACGAGGGCACCGGCGAGTGGGTGATCAACGGCCAGAAGATGTGGACCTCCCTGATCCAGTACGCCGACTGGATCTGGCTCGCCGCCCGCACCGAGCCCGACCAGCCCCGCCACCGCGGCCTGTCGATGATCCTGGTGCCGGCCACCTCCGAAGGCTTCTCCTACACCCCGGTGCACACCGTCGCCGGGGTCGGCACGTCGGCCACGTACTACTCCGACGTCCGGGTCCCGGCCGAGAACCTGGTCGGCGAGCGTGGCGGCGGCTGGCGGCTGATGACCACCCAGCTCAACCGCGAGCGCGTCGCGCTGACCTCCTCGGCCGCGACCGTGCACTCGCTCCAGCTGGTGCGGGAGTGGGCCGCGGCGACCAAGCGCCCCGACGGCTCGCGCGTGATCGACGCCGAGTGGGTCCAGATCCTGCTCGGCCGTGCCCACGCCCGGGTGGAGGCACTCAGCCTGATCAACTGGAAGCTCGCCTGCGAGATCGACACCCTCTCGCCGGCCGACGCCTCGGCGACGAAGGTCTACGGCTCCGAGCTCAACACCGAGATCTACCGCGCCCTGATGGAGATCGTCGGCCCGCACGCCACCACCGCGAACGGCACCGGCACGGTGCTCGCCGGCCGCCTGGAGCGCTATGCGCGCTCCTCGCTGGTGATGACCTTCGGCGGCGGCACCAACGAGATCCAGCGCGACATCATCAGCCAGGTCGGCCTCGGCCTGCCCGCCGCCCGGCGCTGACCCGCCCGCTCACCGTACAGACCAGGAGAGACCGATGGACTTCACCTTCAGCACCGAGGCCGACGAGGCGGCGGCTCTGGCCGCCCAGATCGCTGGCGAGAAGGTCACCCCCGAGCGGGTGCGCGAGCTCGGCACCACGCCCACCCCGCACCACGACCCCGACCTGTGGCAGACCCTGGGACAAGCGGGCCTGCTCGGCCTGGCCGTCCCCGGCGAGTACGGCGGCGCCGGACTGGGACTGATCGAGGCGGCCCGCGTCGTGGTCGAGCTCGGACGTGTCGTCGCGCCCGTCCCCGCTGCGACGCACGTCGCCGCCACCGTGGTGCTGGCCGAGGGCGCCCGCCAGCAGCGCATCGCCGAGGTGCTGCGCAGCGCCGCCGACGGCTCGACCCTGCTCACCGTGGCCCTGGCCGAGGACTTCGACCACGCGCCGAGCCGCCCCGAGACGACCGCAGCCGAGAGCGGCGCCGACTGGATGCTGCACGGCGCGAAGACCGGGGCGCGGGCCGGGATGGAGGCCGACGCCTTCCTGGTCCCGGCCCAGACCCCGACCGGCACGGCGGTCTTCCTGGTCCACGCCGACGACCCCGGCGTCACCCTCGACCCGGAGCGGATCATCGACGGTGACACCACCGCCCGGCTCCACCTCGCCGGCGTCAGGGTGCCCTCGGACCGCCTGATCGGCGACGCCGAGGGCGGCACCGCCACCCGGCTGGCCGAGCTGACCACCGCCCTGACCTGCGCCGAGCAGCTCGGCGTGTGCGAGGGAGCGATCGCACTCACCGCGCAGTACGCCGGTGAGCGCGAGCAGTTCGGCCGCCCGATCGGCACCTTCCAGGCCGTCTCCCAGCGCTTGGCCGACGGCTACATCGACACTCTCGGAGCCCGCCTCACCCTGTGGCAGGCGCTGTGGCGGCTGGCCGAGGGCCTGCCCGCGACGGTCGAGGTCGCCACCGCCAAGCTCTGGGCCGCCGACGCCGGTCACCGGATCGCGCACACCTGCGTGCACATCCACGGCGGCGTCGGGATCGACCTCGACGGCACCGCGCACCGCTACTTCACCGCGGCGAAGCGCTGGGAGTTCGCCGGAGGCGGCACCACCGAGCAGGCCCGCCGGATCGGCGCCGTGCTGGCGGGGCAGAGCTGATGCGGACCCGTGCCGCCGTCGTCACCGCACCCGGAGCGCCGTTCGAGCTGGTCGACCTCGACCTCGACGAGCCCCGGGCCGACGAGGTGCTGGTCAAGATGGTCGCCACCGGGCTGTGCCACACCGACCTGACCATGACCACGATGCTGCCCGCCGAGATGTTCCCGAACGTCTTCGGTCACGAGGGAGCGGGTGTGGTCGAGGCCGTCGGCGACGACGTCACGGGGATCCGGGTCGGCGACCACGTCGTGCTGAGCTTCCGCTCGTGCGGGGCGTGCCCCAAGTGCGAGGCGGGTCGGGTCGGCTACTGCGACTCCTCGCTGATGCTGAACTACATGGGCACGCGGATGGACGGCTCCACCACCTACACCCGCGACGGCACGCCGGTCTTCGGCAGCTTCTTCGGACAGTCCAGCCTGTCGGCGTACGCGATCGCCTATGCCGACAACTGTGTGGTGGTCGACCCGAGCCTCGACCTGACCCGGCTGGCCCCGTTCGGCTGTGGCTTCCAGACCGGGGCCGGCACCGTGCTCAACGTGCTCTCCCCCGGCCCCACCGACTCCCTCGTCGTCTTCGGCGCGGGAGCGGTCGGGCTCGCGGCGATCGCCGCGGCGGCGGGTCTGCGCGACCACAGCGGCCTGGGTTCGTTGATCGCCGTGGACCCGAACCCCGAGCGGCGAGCGCTGGCCGAGCGGTACGGCGCGGTCGCCCTGGACACCACCGGTGACCCGGTCGCCCGGATCAAGGAGCTGACCGGCGGCGGCGCCTCCGCCGCGATCGACACGACCGCAATCAGCGACGTCGTGCTCCAGGCCCAGCACTGTCTGACCAGCGGCGGCACCGTGGTCGCCCTGGGGCTGGGAGCGGAGAACTACACCTTGGACGCGATCGACCTGCTCCAGGCGGGCAAGACCGTGAAGGCCTCGATCGAGGGCGACTCGGACCCGCAGTCGATGGTGCCGCACCTGATCGACCTGGCCCGCCAGGGCGCCTTCGAGGTCGACCACCTGATCCGGACGTACCCGATCGACGACCTGGCCAGCGCCGTGGCCGACACCGCCGCCGGCAGGACGGTCAAGCCCGTCCTGCTGTGGTGAGCCGACAGCGCTGAGCCCAGCAACGCGGCGAGCCTGGGGACCATCACCGATCGGTGATGGTCCCCAGGCTCGTCACAGGGAGCTCAGCCGCTTGACCGTCGCCTCGTACTCGGCGATCAGGTCGCGCATCACCTGCTCGACCGGCCGGACGTCGTTGAGCCGGCCCACGATCTGACCGACCGGCATCGAGACCACGTCGGGGTCGCCGGCGGCGTTGATCCGGTTGTGCGCGTCGGAGACGAGCAGGTTCTGCAGCGGCATCGGCAGCGGCGCCGGAGCACCGTCGGCGGCCCAGGCGTCGGTCCACTTCGACTTGAGCAGCCGGGCCGGCTTGCCGGTGTAGATCTTGGCGCGGACGGTGTCCGAGGAGGTCGCCCGGGTGAACGCCTCCACCCAGCCGGCGTGGGAGTTGAGGGTCTGGTACTCCTCGGTGGAGAGCCAGATCGAACCGGTCCAGGCACCTTGGGCGCCCAGCGCGAGGGCGGCGGCCAACTGGCGTCCCGAGCCGATCCCGCCCGCGGCGAGGACCGGGACACCCGGGCCGACAGCGTCGACGATGTCCGGCACGAGCACCATCGTGGCGACCTCACCGGTGTGCCCGCCGGCCTCATAGCCCTGGGCCACGATGATGTCGACGCCGTTGGCGACGTGGGAGGCGGCGTGCTTGGCGGCTCCGGCCAGGGCGGCGACCTTGACGCCGTGCTGGTGGGCCAGCTCGATCACGTCGGCCGGCGGGGTGCCGAGTGCGTTGGCGATCAGCACCGGGCGGTGCTGGAGGGCGACGTCGACGTGCGAGCGGGCCATCGAATGCAGCCAGCCGAGCACGCCCTCGCGGCCCTCGCCCTCCGGCAGCGGCGGGATGCCGAGCTTGAGCAGGGTCTCGTCGACGAACTTCTTGTGCTCCTCGGGGATGTAGGACGACAGGTCCGTCGAGGTCCCCTCCTTCGGCACCGTCATCGGCATCACGACGTCGACGCCGTACGGCTTGCCGTCGGTGTTGTCATCGAGCCAGTCCAGCGCCTCGTCGAGCTCGGAGGCGTCGTTGAACCGGACCGCGCCCAGGACACCCAGGCCACCCATCCGCGAGACCGCGGCGGCGACGTGCTGGGACGGGGTGAAGGCGAAGATCGGGTACTCGATCCCGAACAGATCGCAGATGTCGGTGTGCATCAGACGGAGGCTCCTTCGATGGGGAGGGAGGCCAGGGCGAGCTCCTTGGCCGCGGGGTACTGGGCCTTGCCCGCGGCATTGCGCGGGACCTCGGCGACCAGGGTGAGGAAACGGGGCAGCTTGTAGCCCGAGAGGTGGGCGCGCAGGAACGTCCGCAGCTCGTCGAGCTCGAGGGTGGCGCCCTCGCGCGGCTGCACGACGGCGGCGACGGTCTGGCCGTACTTCTCGTCGGGCAGGCCGACCACCAGGGCGTCGTAGACGTCGGGGTGGAACTTGATCGCCGCCTCGACCTCCTCGGGGTAGACCTTCTCCCCGCCGGTGTTGATGCAGTTCGAGCCACGACCCAGCAGCGTGATCCGGCCCTCGCCCTCGATCCGGGCCATGTCGCCGGGGATCGAGTAGCGCTCGCCGCCGATGGTGAGGAAGGTCTTCGCCGACTTCTCCGGGTCCCGGTAGTAGCCCACCGGGACGTGGCCGCGGCGCGCGGTCCGGCCGGTGCGGCCGATGTTGGCCGGGTCGTGGATGTCGATCGGCTGGTCGTCGTCGTCCAGGATCGAGGTGTGCGCCCCGGCGGTCACCACCGGACCGTCGGTCGACAGCGCGCTGGCGTCCTGCAGGCCGGTGCCCTGGAACCCGGTCTCCGAGGAGCCCACGGAGTCGGTGAAGACGGCGTTGGGGAACGCCTTCATCCAGCGCTCCTTGACCGGCTTGGAGAAGATCGCCGCACTGGAGGCGATCGCGAAGAGGGTCTGGCCGTCGAAGTCGCCCGCGTCGTAGGCGTCGATCAGCGGCCGCGCCATCGCGTCACCGGTCATGAACAGCATGTGGACGCCGTACTTGTCGACCAGCTCCCAGGTGCGGACCGGGTCGAACTTTGGCTCCAGCAGCGTGACCTGCCCGGCGAAGAGGTGCATCAGGAGGCTGGCCTGCGCACCGCCGTGCATCAGCGGGCTCAGCGGGAGCGTGACCAGGCCCGGCTCGGTGGCCTTCTTGGACTGGTCGTACTCCCCCAGCATCTCGCCGGTCATGAAGTCGATGCCGCCGCCCAGGACGCGCCAGAAGTCCTCGTGGCGCCACATCACGCCCTTGGGGAACCCGGTCGTGCCGCCGGTGTAGATCACGTGGATGTCGTCGGCACTGCGGGGCCCGAAGTCGCGCTCGGCGGACTGGCCCGCGAGCGAGTCGGCGAGCAGGACACCGTCGTACGCCGCGATGGCGCTCCGCTCGGTCTGGCCCACCTCGTCCATCGGGTTCGGCACCGCGACGATGGTGTGCAGCCGGTCGAAGCCGCGCACCACGTCGGCGACCAGCGGGGCGTAGACCTCGTCGTGGACGAGACCGACCAGGTCGGCGTTGTCGAAGATGTACTCCAGCTCGCCTGCCACGTAGCGGTAGTTGATGTTGATCGCGACGGCCCTGACCTTGAAGATGGCCAGCAGCGCGATCACATGCTCTGCGGAGTTCTTCGAGTAGAGACCGACATGATCACCTGCACCGATGCCACGGGAGGCGAGGAAGTGGGCGAGCTTGTTCGACTCAGCCTCGAGCTCGGCGAAGGTGACAGCGTCGTCCCCGACCTGAACTGCGGTCTTGTCGGGGGCGGCGTCGACCGCGTGCTCGAAGAGGTCGGCGATGTTCAGAGCCATGACCGGAGACTAGAACACGTTCCACTTTTTCGCTAGCGTCTCTGTCATGTCGATCACAGAAGTTGCAACGGCCAGCGGCGAGGAAGGTCACGTCCCCCACGCCCTCATCGAGCAGGACGGTCACAAGCTGATCGTCACCCTCAACCGTCCCGAGGCGCGCAACGCCCTCTCCACCGAGATGCTCGCCCTGATGGAGCAGGCCTGGGAGCGGGTCAACAACGACCCCGAGATCCGGGTCTGCATCCTCACCGGCGCCGGTGGCTACTTCTGCGCCGGCGCCGACCTGAAGAAGATGGACTCCAAGCCGCCGAGCGAGTCCTTCGAGGACGGCAGCTACGACCCGTCGGTGATCAAGTCGCTGCTCAAGGGCTTCCGCCTGACCAAGCCGCTGATCGCGGCCGTCGAGGGCCCCGCGATCGCGGGCGGCACCGAGATCCTGCAGGGCACCGACATCCGGATCGCCGGGGAGTCGGCCCGCTTCGGCATCGCCGAGGCCCGCTGGTCGCTCTACCCGCTGGGCGGCTCCGCGGTCCGGCTGGTGCGCCAGATCCCGTACACGATCGCGCTCGACCTGCTGCTCACCGGACGCACGATCAAGGCCCCCGAGGCCCGCGAGATCGGCCTGATCGGCCACGTCGTCCCCGACGGCCAGGCCCTGGCCAAGGCGCACGAGATCGCCGACCTCATCTGTGCCAACGGCCCGCTGGCCGTCCAGGCGATCCTCAAGACGGTGCGTGACTCCGAGGGCAAGCACGAGAACGAGTGCTGGGCCGCCGATGCCGCCGCCGGGGCCGCGGTCTTCGCCTCGAACGACGCCAAGGAGGGCCCGCGGGCCTTCGCCGAGAAGCGCACGCCGAACTTCACCGGCTCCTGAACGACGAACGCCGGCTCCTGCACCCGATCGTGGATCGGGGCGGGAGCCGGCGTCGCGTGCGTGCGGGTTACTTCACCCGGCCGAAGACGATCACCTTGGCGCGGGGCTTGTAGCCGGCGCGGGAGAAGGTGACCTTGACGACCAGCTTCTGGCCCTTGACCGTGCGCGGGATCGCGAAGCGCTTGCCGGCGCCGACGGCCCTGCCGTTGAGCAGCCAGGTGTAGCCGACCTTCACGTGCTTGCCGGCCTTGGCCTTGGCACCGACGATCGAGACCCGCTTGCCGGCCTTCGCCTTGCCGTGCTTCTTGCCGTAGGACTTGATCCACGACTTCGGCATCGTGGCCAGACGCGGCGTGCAGGTGGCCGGGTTGCCGACGACACCGATCGAGCCGAGCTGGTCGTAGTTCGTCCGGTTCGGGGCGGTGGCGACCATCGACACGTACAGGCCCTGGCCGACCAGGGTGGCCGAGGGCGTGTAGCTGGTGCCGCGGGCGCCGGCGATCGCCTTCATGCTGGACCGGGTCGCGCCGGCGTACCACTGGTAGGAGACGCTGCCGTTGGAGGGCAGGTCGCTGAACGGGGTCGGCTTGAAGGTGGTCGTGTGACCGGCGCAGGGCAGGTACCCGACCGTGCCGGTGGTCGACTGGGTGAACTTGTTCTGCGGGTTGTGGATCGCGTTCGCCAGGGTCAGCGTCAGGGCGCTGCCGTTGACCGTCTGCTTGGTGGCGTTGGCGTAGCTCTGCGTGATGCTCCACTGGCCGTTGGGCTCCTTGTGCAGGTAGCCCCAGCTCGACGCCTGGCCGTAGCCCGAGATGTAGTCGGTGTCGACCACGGCGATCGCGTAGCTGCCGGAGGCGACAGCGCTCGACGCGGTGAAGGCACCGGCCGAGGAGGTGTACGCCAGCGCCTTCGGCGCACCGACGCCGTTGACGCAGTCGGTCGTGCAGGCAGCGACCTGCACGCTGGCGGCAGCGGCTCCCGTGCTGCCCTTCAGCGTGCCCTTGAACGTGACGTTCGCAGCCTGCGCCGCACCCATGGTGGTGGCCACCAGCACCGTCGATGCTGCTACAGCCAGTGCTGCTGTTGCGGCGATGGGCCGCCCGAGAAAAGTCCCCACTGTTACTCCATCCGAGAGTCGTGTCCGACCCCCGAGCATGCCTCATGAAAGCAAAATCTGAAAAGTGGGTAAGAAGAATCGGGCGGCCCGCCCTCAGCGCGCGTAGGTCAGCCGCAGTGCCTTCTTGTCGGGCTTCCCCAGGGCCGTCATCGGGATCCCGTCGGCCGCGATCACCCGCTTGGGCACCTGCACCGAGCCCTTCCTCTCCTTGACCAGAGCCTGGATCTCCTCGACCAGGGCGTCGGCGAGATCGCCTCCGTCACGCAGCACCACCACGGCCGTGACGGTCTCGCCCCAGTGCTCGTCGGGGGTGCCGATCACGCTGACCTGGCCGACCGACGGGTGGGTCGCGATCACGTCCTCGACCTCGCGGGGGAAGACGTTGAAGCCGCCGGTGACGATCATGTCCTTGGTCCGGTCGACGATGTACCAGAACCCGTCCTCGTCGGCCTTGGCCACGTCACCGGTGTGCAGCCAGCCGTCCCTGAAGGTCTCCGCGGTCGCCTCGGGCATGTTCCAGTAGCCGCCGGCCAGCAGCGGTCCGGCCACGCAGATCTCGCCGGGCTCCCCCGCCGGCACCGGCTCGCCGTCGGCGCCGAGCAGCGCCGCCCGCAGGAACGCGCTCGGTCGGCCGCAGGAGGTCAGCCGCTCCGGGGTGTGCTCGCCCTTGCCCAGGTAGGAGATCACCATCGGAGCCTCGGACTGGCCGTAGTACTGCGCGAAGATCGGACCGAACCGCTCGATCGCCTCGGCCAGGCGGACCGGGTTGATCGCGGCCGCCCCGTAGTAGACGGTCTCCAGGCTGGACAGGTCCCGGGTGCGGGAGTCGGGGTGGTCGAGGATCGCGTAGAGCATGGTCGGGACGACCATCAGCGAGTTGATCCGCTTCTCCTCGATCAGGCGCAGCACGTCGGCCGGATCGAACTTCGCCTGCACGTAGAGGGTGCCGCCGCGCAGCACGGTGGGCACGAAGAACGCCGCCCCGGCGTGCGAGAGCGGGGTGCACATCAGGAACCGCGGCTCGGCGGGCCACTCCCACTCGGCCAGCTGGATCTGCGCCATCGTCGCCATCGTCCGCGCGGTCCCGATCACGCCCTTCGGCTTGCCGGTCGTTCCCCCGGTGTAGGCGATCGAGACGATGTGGTCGGGCGCCAGCAGGCGGGCCTCGACCGGACCCGGGGTGTACGTCGACGCGGCCGCGACCAGGTCGGTGCCGACCTCCTCCAGGCCGGCCGGGACCGGACCGATGGTGAGCACGGTGGTCAGGCCCGGGCACAGCTCGAGCAGGTCGATCGCACGCTGGGTGAAGACCGGGTCCACGATCAGGGCGCCGATCCCGGCGTCGTTGATCACGTAGGCGTGGTCCTCCAGGGAGCCCATCGGGTGCAGCGCGGTGCGCTGGAATCCCTGGGTCTGGCCGGCGCCGAGGATGAACAGCACCTCGGGCCGGTTCGGGGCCAGCAGTGCCGAGGCCGAGCCGGTGCCGACGCCGTGGGCCTCGAAGGCCTGGATGTACTGCGAGATCCGGTCGGAGACCTCGCGGCCGGTCAGGGTGACATCGCCGAGGTGGATGACGGGGCGATCCTTGTGCCGCTTCAGGGCCGCCGCCATCAGGTGGCCGTTGTGGGTGCCCCAGCGCAGGGTGTCGGTCATGCGTGCTCTCCTGAGGTGGAAGGGATGGTCGGTCGGCCGGGTTCGGCCAGCGCGTCGCCGCCGATGGCGGTGGTGCCGGTGGCCTCGATCTGTGCGCGTGCCCATTTGGGCAGGATCATCACCGCCTCGGCCTCGACGCAGGCGACGAGCTCGCCGGTGGCGGCGTCGGGGGCCAGCACGACGCCACGGACCAGGGTCTTGATCCCCTCGCCGCGCTCGACGTGGGCCTCGAACCGGAGCCGGCCCAGCGGCGTCGGTCGGCGGTAGCGCAGGGTCAACTGGCCGGTCATCCCCGGCGTGCCCGCCGACGCCGCCGCCTCACCGACCATCTGGTCGAGCAACAGCGCACTGATCCCGCCGTGCACCAGGCCGGGCGGCCCCTCGAACCGGGCACCGAGGTCGGCCTCGGCCCAGACCGAGCCGGGTGCTTCTTTGGTCACCTTCAGCGGCACCGCCATCGCATTGCGTACGCCGACCACCGGGTTGCCCCACGACCGGGCGTGCTCGTCACCCAGCCGGACGCCGAACGGTCCGGGGAGCTGGCGTTCACGCAGCCGGGCGGTGGCAGCCTCGATCTCAGCGCGAGCCCTCTCCAGCTCGGTCGGCTCCACCTCGGAGCGGATCGCGGCGTCGATCAGGTCACGGACCGCCTCGATCAGCGGGGTGACCCCGGCCGCCTCGACCGCCACCTCGGCGGCGGTGAGGGTGTCGCGGGTGTAGCCGCTGCGCATCGGTGCGTACGGGTCGCTCATGCCAGACCCTCCCGCAGCGGGATCGCCGTCGGGTAGACGGTGCGGGTGTCGAGGTAGCAGTGCGTGCCGGGGTAGATCGTCGACATGCAGACGTTGCAGTGGATGCACTGCGACGACACGGTGCGGTCCTTCTCGATCCGGGCGATCAGATCGGGCTCGCGCAGCAGCGCCCGGCCCATCGCGACGAACTCGAAGCCCTCTCCCATCGCCGTCTGCATCGCCGGGAGGTCGGTGACACCGCCGAGCAGGATCAATGGGAGGTCGAGCGCCGCCCTGAACTGGCGGGCCTGCTCCAGGAAGTAGAGCGGCTGCCACGGGTACTCCTTGAAGAACCCCTTGCCGACCATCGTGAGGCCGACCTTGAGCACACCCGGCATGGGCATGTTCTCGACCATCTCCTTGACCGGCGCGCCGCCGCGGAACAGGTACATCGGGTTCATCAGGGACGAGCCACCGGTCAGCTCCAGGGCGTCGAGGTGCCCGTCGGCCTGGAGCATCTGGGCGAACGGGATGGACTCGTCCAGATCGAAGCCGCCGCGGTAACCGTCGCGCATGTTCATCTTCGCGGTCACCGCGATCTGCCCGCCGACCGCCTCACGGACGGCGGCGACGATCCGGCGCGGGAACTCGGCCCGGTTGGCCAGCGAGCCGCCGAAGCCATCCTTGCGCTTGTTCAGCTTCGGGGAGAGGAACGAGCTCGACAGGTAGTTGTGGCCCAGGTGCACCTCGACCGCGTCGAAGCCGACCTCGACCGCCATCCGGGCGGCCTGCCCGTGGGCGGCCACGATCCGGTCGATGTCGGCGACGGTGGCGGCCTGGTGGAACCGCATCGCGAGCGGGTTGAAGCTCTTCGACGGGGCGAGGGTCCCGTAGCCGTACTGGCCGTTGGCGACCGGGCCGGCGTGGCCGATCTGGGCACTCACCTTCGCGCCGGTGCCGTGCACCGCGTCGGTCAGGGTGCGCAGTCCGGGCAGCGCCTCGGGACGCCACCAGATCTGGTCGCCGTGGGTGCGGCCCTCCGGTGCGACGGCGAGGTAGGCGACGGTGGTCATGCCGACACCACCCTCCGCGACCGCGAGGTGGTAGTCGATCAGCCGGTTGCTCACCAGCGCCTCGGGGCTGGCGCCCTCGAAGGTGGCGGCCTTGATCACCCGGTTGCGCAGGGTGATCGGCCCGAGCGTGGCCGGGGCGAGCGGATCGGGGGTCATCGGTGCACTCCTGAGGTGTCGGAGGGGTGGGCGGATCGGCCCTGGCGGGCGAAGGCCCGCATCCGGGCCAGGTAGCGGGGCACCTGCCGGGCCGGCACGCCGCGGGGCCAGGCGTCGGCCCTGAACCAGGCGTCGGAGCCGCCGTCGACGAAGACGACCGAGCCGCACAGGAAGTCGGCGGCACCGCCGAGCATGAAGACCACCCAGTCGGCCAGCTGGCCGGGGTCGCCGAAGCCGCCGACGGGGACCGGGAACTGGCGGATCAGCTTCGCCTCGGCTGGGGTGGCAAGCTGACGCTCCAGCAGCGGGGTCAGGATCGCCCCGGGGGCCAGCGCGTTGAGCCGGATCCCCTCCCCGATCCACTCCGGTCGCACCGCGGTGCGGCGCACCCAGCGGCTGACGGCGATCTTCGAGGCCGCGTAGGCGAAGGTCGGTGCCTGCTTGCCGAACAGGCCGACGGTGCGCAGTGCGCGGTCGCGGCGCCCGGCCAGCAGTGCCCGGATCGCGGCGCCGGGCACCATCGGCACCGTGGTGGCGGAGTTCGAGGAGAAGACCACGACCTTGGCGTTGCCGACCGCCGCCAGAGCGGGTCGCCAGGCGTCGAGGAGCTCGACCACGCCGGCGTAGTTCACCTCCAGGATGAGTCGCGCCCGGTCCTTGCCCGGGGCCGGGCCGAGCCCGGCGGCCAGCACGGCTCCGTCCAGGCGCCCCTCGGCCAGGGCCAGCACCTCGCGGATCGCTCGCGCCCGACCATCGCCGGTGGCCAGGTCGGCGGCGACGTCGGCCTCGGCCAGGTCGACGGTGATCACCCGGTGCCCGGCACCCTGGAGCCGCGTCACCACAGCCTGGCCCATGCCCGAGGCGGATCCGGTGACGACGTACGTGCCCATCAGAGCACCGCCTCGGCCACCGCGCGGACCTCGTCGGCCGAGCGCAGGCTGAGCAGCAGCGTGGTCACGCCGGTCTCCTCCCACTGGGCGAGCTTCTCGCGGACCTCGCCGACGGTGCCGATGATGTGCATGTCGTCGACCAGCTCGTCGGGGATCAGGGCGACAGCCTCGCCCTTGCGACCACCGAGGTAGAGCTCCTGAACGGTGTCAGCGAGCTCGCCGTAGCCCATCCGGGTGAAGACCTCCTTGTGGAAGTTCGCGTCCTTGGCCCCCATCCCGCCCATGTAGAGCGCGACGAAGTGCTTCATCTGGTCCATCACCTGCTGCTTCTCGGCGGCGTCGGCGACGATCTGGAGGTGACACGTGGCGGCGATCTCGAACGTCTCCCGGGTACGCCGGGCACCGGGTCGCGCGAACCCCTCGTCGAGCCACGGCTGATACATCCCCGCCGACCTCGGCGTGTAGAAGATCGGGATCCAGCCGTCGGCGATCTCGGCGGTCTGGGCCACGTTCTTGGGCCCCTCGGCACCGAGCCAGATCGGCAGGTCGGCACGCAGCGGGTACACGATCGGCTTGAGCGGCTTGCCCAGCCCGGTCGCTCCGGGGCCGTCGTACGGCAGCGGGAAGTGCGGGCCGGGGTTGGTCACCGGCGCCTGGCGGGCCAGCACGTCCCTGACGATCCGGACGACCTCACGGGTGCGCGCCAGCGGCTTGGCGAAGGGCTGGCCGTACCACCCCTCGACCACCTGCGGGCCGCTCACACCCATGCCGAGGATCGCCCTGCCGCCACTGAGGTGGTCCAGGGTGAGGGCGTGCATCGCGATCGACGTCGGCGCCCTGCCGCTCATCTGGACGATGCTGGTGCCGAGCCTGACCCGGCTGGTCTGGCGGCCCCACCAGGCCAGCGGGGTGAACGCGTCGCTCCCCCAGGCCTCCGCGGTGAAGATCGCGTCGAAGCCCGACTCCTCCGCGGCCGTGACCAGCTCCTCGACACCGCTCGGCGGCTGTGCGCCCCAATACCCCAGCTGCAAGCCCAGTTTCACTGACGCTCCCTTACGACGACGTGGTGACGACTTCCCCGAACGGGTTGTGCGCCAATACTAGAACGTGTTTCACTTTCTGTCATGGCATCCACGGCATCACGGACCCTCTCGGCCCCAGTGACAGTGGCCTTCGACTACACCCGCTCCGTCGGCCCGGTGCTCGGCCGATTCCTCACCGGACTTCGCGACGGGCAGCTCGTAGGCGCACGACTCTCCGACGGCACGGTGGCAGTTCCGCCGCCGGAATTCGACCCCTCCTCCCACAGTGCGGTCACCGACTTCGTCGATCTGCCCGACACCGGCACCGTCCGGTCGTGGACCTGGGTCGCCGAGCCGGTCGCTGGGCAGCCCTTCGAGCGGCCCTTCGCCTTCGCCCTGATCCAGCTCGACGGCGCCGACACCTCGGTGCTGCACGCCGTCGACGTGGCCTCGCCCGACGAGATCTCTACCGGACTGCGGGTGCGTGCCCGCTGGGCCGCCGAGCGCACCGGCTCGGTCACCGACCTGGTCTTCGAGCCCGAGGCGGCCCCGGCCGGCCCCGCGGTCGTCGCGGTCGGCGGCGAGCCGGTCGCCGAGATCGTCACCCCGACCTCCCTGGACTACCGCTACGCCGCCTCCCCGGAGGAGTCGGCGTTCTTCCGCGGCCTGGCCGAGGGCCGGATCGTGGGCCAGCGCTGCCCCACCTGCGGCAAGGTCTACGTGCCGCCGCGGCCGGCCTGCCCGGTCGACGGCGTCCCGACGTCGGAGGAGGTCGAGCTCGGTCAGACCGGCACCGTCACCACGTTCTGCGTCGTCAACGTGCCGTTCCTGGGCCAGAAGATCACGCCGCCGTACGTGTCGGCGTACATCCTGCTCGACGGCGCCGACATCGCCCTGCAGCACCTGATCCTCGACATCCCCGCCGAGGAGATCCGGATGGGCCTGCGGGTCAAGGCCGTCTGGAAGCCCCGCGAGGAGTGGGGCACGACCATCGAGAACATCTCGCACTTCGCGCCGACCGGGGACCCGGACGCCGACTTCGAGACCTACCGACACCACCTCTGAGAGAGCGAGGCAGATCCATGCGCGATGTTGCGATCGTTGGCTTCGCCCAACGGCAGATGCAGAACTACGACGGCTCCCCCACGATGGCCGAGCTGCTCGTCCCGATCTTCGGCGAGGTCTACGAGCAGACCGGCTGGACCAAGAAGGACGTCGGCTTCTGGTGCTCCGGCTCCTCGGACTACCTGGCCGGACGCTCCTTCTCCTTCGTCTCCGCGATCGACGCGATCGGCGTGCTGCCGCCGATCAACGAGTCCCACGTCGAGATGGACGCCGCCTGGGCGCTCTACGAGGCCTGGCTCAAGATCCAGACCGGCGACGTCGACACCGCCGTCGTCTTCGGCTTCGGCAAGTCCTCGGCCGGCCAGCTGCGCCGCACCCTGTCGCTGCAGCTCGACCCGTACACGATGACGCCGCTGTGGCCCGACACCGTCTCCCTGGCCGCACTCCAGGCCCGGGCCGGCATCGACGCCGGTGCCTGGGACGAGGCCGCGATGGCCGCTGTGGTGGACCGCTCCCTGACCGACGCCGAGAAGAACGAGTACGCCGTGCGAGCCGGCGGCTCCTCGGTGGCCGACCTGCTCGCCAAGCCCATGTTCGCCGACCCGCTGCGCAAGCACGACTGCGCGCCGGTCACCGACGGCGCCGTCGCCCTGGTGCTCGCCGCCGGCGACCGGGCCCGTGAGGTCCGCGAGCGTCCCGCCTGGATCACCGGCATCGCGCACAACACCGACGGGCTCGGACTGGGCAACCGCGACCTGGTCGGCTCCGCCTCCGCTGCGCGCGCCGCCGCAGCCGTCGGCGGCCTCGACCGCGTCGAGCTGGCCGAGCTGCATGCGCCCTTCTCCCACCAGGAGCTGATCCTGCGCTCCTCCCTGGGTCTGCGTGACGACGTACGGATGAACCCGTCCGGCGGCGCCCTGGCGGGCAACCCGATGTTCGCCGGTGGCGCGATCCGCTTCGGCGAGGCGGCCCGACGGGTCTGGGACGGCACCGTCGACGTCGCCCTGGGACACGCCACCAGCGGTCCCGCCCTCCAGCAGAACCTCGTCTGCGTCCTCGACTCGAACGGAGCCAGCGCATGAGCAAGCAGCCCGCCGCCGTGATCGGCATCGGCCAGACCCACCACCGGGCCAAGCGAGGCGACGTCTCGATGGCCGGCCTGTGCCGCGAGGCGATGGACCGCGCCCTGGCCGACGCCCAGATGACGATGGACGAGATCGACGCCATCGTGATCGGCAAGGCACCCGACCTGTTCGAGGGCGTGATGATGCCCGAGCTGTTCCTCGCCGAGGCGCTCGGTGCCGTCGGCAAGCCACTGCTGCGGGTCCACACCGCCGGGTCGGTGGGCGGCTCGACCGCGATCGTGGCGGCCTCGCTGGTCCAGTCGGGCGTGCACCGCAAGGTGCTGACCGTCGCCTTCGAGAAGCAGTCGGAGTCCAACGCGATGTGGGCGCTGTCGGTGCCGGTGCCGTTCATCATGCCGGTGCACGCCGGTGCCGGTGGCTACTTCGCCCCGCATGTGCGCTCCTACATCCGCCGCTCGGGCGCTCCGTCACACATCGGCGCCGTGGTGGCGGCCAAGGACCGCACCAACGCGTTGAAGAACCCGTACGCCCACCTGCACAACGAGGGCACCACGGTGGAGTCGGTGCTGGCCTCACAGATGCTGTGGGACCCGATCCACTACGACGAGACCTGCCCGTCCTCCGACGGCGCCTGCGCGATGGTGATCGCCTCCGAGGACGTCGCCCGGGCCTCGGCCAACCCTGCCTGGATCCACGGCACCGCGATGCGCTCGGAGCCGACCACGGCCGCCGAGCGCGACCAGGTCAACCCGCAGGCCGGGCGCGACGCCGCCGCGGCGGTCTTCAAGCAGGCCGGGATCACCGACCCGCGCCGCGAGATCGACTGCGCCGAGATCTACGTGCCGTTCGCCTGGTTCGAGCCGATGTGGCTGGAGAACCTCGGCTTCGCCGAGGAGGGCCAGGGCTGGCGGCTCTCGGAGTCCGGCGTCACCGCCCTCGGCGGCGACCTGCCGATCAACATGTCCGGCGGCGTGCTCTCCTCGAACCCGATCGGGGCCTCGGGAATGCTGCGCTTCGCCGAGGCGGCCCTCCAGGTCCGCGGCATGGCCGGCGAGCACCAGGTCGACGGCGCACGGCGTGCCCTCGGCCATGCCTACGGCGGCGGCTCGCAGTTCTTCTCGATGTGGGTCGTCGGCGCGGCCCCGCTGAACTGATGGGCGACTCGCCCGGCAGCTTCGTCAGGATCGAGCACCCACGACCCGAGGTCGCGGTCGTGGTGCTCGATCGCCCCGAGCGGATGAACTCGATGGCGTTCGACGTGATGGTGCCGCTGCGCGAGGCGCTGACCGCGATCTCGTCAGACAACGCTGTGCGGGCCGTCATCCTCACCGGCGAGGGCCGCGGGTTCTGCTCCGGCGCCGACCAGAGCGGTGAGCGCGGCACGATGCCGAACACCGCCGGGCTGACCGGGGTCACGATCGCACTGCGGGCGATGGAGCTGCTCGAGGACCTGGTCACCACGCTGCGCTCCATGCACCAGCCCGTGATCGCGGCGATCAACGGCGCCGCGATCGGCGGCGGGCTCTGCCTGGCACTGGCCTGCGACATCAGGATCGCCGCGGAGTCGGCGTACTTCAGGGCGGCGGGGATCAACAACGGCCTGACCGCCTCCGAGCTGGGGCTGAGCTACCTGCTGCCCCGGGCGATCGGCTCGTCGCGGGCCGCCGAGATCATGCTCACCGGCCGTGACGTCGACGGCACCGAGGCCGCCACGATCGGCCTGGTCTCCCGGGTCGTGCCCGACGAGGACCTGCTCGCCTCGGCCCTGGAGACCGCCGAGGCGATCTGCGGGTGGAGCCGCCCCGGCATCGAGCTGACCAAACGGACCCTGATCGACGCCCAGGCGGCCGGCTCGTTCGAGAGCCACATGCACGGCGAGGGCCTGGGCCAGCTCCTGATCCGGCTCACCACCCGGAACTTCGACGAGGCGATCTCGGCCCGCAAGGAGAAGCGCGCGCCCGAGTTCCGCGACTGACCGCTTCGAGACCACCGGTTCTGGCCCTTCAGCCACGTCTGATGGGCCAGAACCAGTGGTTCGTCAATGCCGCCGCCCACCCGGAGCTAGGGCGACACACGACGAATTGGCCCTTCCACCGCAGCGGAAGGGCCAATTCTGTGGATCTCGTCTGTCGGTCTCGGGTGGGGACCTCGGCGGTCAGGCGTAGCTGACCGGAAGCTCCTTGATCCCGTTGATCCAGGAGTGACGCAGCCGCTTGGGCTCACCGGTCTGCTTGATGTTCGGCATCCGGTCGGCGATCGCGTCGAAGACGATCTTGATCTCGAGGCGGGCGAGGTTGGCGCCGATGCAGTAGTGGGCGCCGTGGCCGCCGAAGGCGAGGTGCGGGTTGACCTCACGCGAGATGTTGAACGTGCGGGCGTCGGCGAAGACCTCTTCGTCGTTGTTGCCGCTGGCGTAGAACAGACCGACGCGCTGGCCGGCCTTGACCAGCTGGCCACCGATCTCGACGTCGTTGATCGCGGTGCGCTGGAAGACCGAGACCGGCGTGGCCCAGCGGATGACCTCGTCGATCATCGTGTCGGGACGGTCGGCGATCCACTTCTGCCACTCGCCCGGGTTGTCGAAGAACGCCTGCATGCCGTGGGTGATGGCGTTGCGGGTGGTCTCGTTGCCGGCCACGGCCAGGAGGATGACGAAGAAGCCGAACTCGTCGTCGGAGAGCACCCCGTGACCGTCGAGGTCGGCGGTGACGAGCTTGGAGATGATGTCGTCGCCCGGGTTCTCCTTGCGCTCGGCGGCCAGGCCCATCGCGTAGCCCAGGATCTCCGCCGCGGCGACCTCCGGGTCACCGGGGACGTCCGGGTCGTCGTACGACAGCATCTGGTTGGACCAGTCGAAGAGCTTGCCGCGGTCCTCCTGCGGGACACCGAGGAGCTCGGCGATCGCCTGCAGCGGGAGCTCGGCGGCGACGTCGGTGACGAAGTCCCCCGAGCCCTTCGCCAGCGCCTCGTCGACGATCTTGCCCGCCCGCTCGATCAGGGTCTCGGTGAGCGCACCGATCGCCCGCGGGGTGAAGCCGCGGCTGATGATCTGGCGCAGCTTGGTGTGGTCGGGAGCGTCCTGGTTCACCATCATGACGCCCTGGAGCTCGACCTGCTCACGGGTCATGTCCGGGGCGAAGCGGATGATGACGCCGTTGCCCTGGTTGTTGGAGAAGTCCTTGCTGTTCTTGGAGATCTCGGCGATGTCGCTGTGGCGGGTGATCGCCCAGTAGCCGTCGTCATTGAAGCCCGCCGACGCGTCGGGCGTCTGGCTGACCCACCAGACGGGTGCGGTCTTCCGCAGCTCGGCGAACTCTGCGAGCGTGACGCCGGACTCGCGGATGGCCGGGTCGGTCGGGTCGAAGCCAGTCGGCAGGTCAAGGTCAATCGCGGTCACGGGGAGCTCCTTCGCACGGGGGTGGACCGGGGAGTGAAAAAGGCTGAACTGAAACACGTTCTACCTCATCGTACACGCCATCCACGCTTGGACAAGCCTTGCGCAAATCAAGAACACGTTCTATTTTTGGATGACATTCGAGCGTGACTCGAGTCACAATCCCCCATCTAACGAGCGAGGAGCGCATGGGTAACCCCGTGATCGTCGAAGCAGTCCGTACTCCGATCGGAAAGCGGCGAGGCGCCCTCGCTGGAGTGCACCCCGCCGTGCTGCTCGGCGCCGCCCAGGTCGAGGTCCTCAAGCGCTCCGGGATCGACCCGGAGCTGATCGACCAGGTGATCGGGGGCTGCGTCACCCAGGCCGGGGAGCAGTCCAACAACATGGTCCGCCGCGCGTGGATGCACGCCGGCCTGCCCAACCACACCGGGTCGACGGTGATCGACGCGCAGTGCTCCTCGGCGCAGCAGGCGACGCACCTGATCAACCTGATGATCGCCGGCGGCGGCATCCGCGCCGGGATCGCGTGCGGCGTGGAGTCGATGAGCCGCGTCCCGCTGGGTGCCAACGTGCCGAAGGGGGCGGGCAGCCCGCGGCCCGCCGACTGGAACATCGACCTGCCCGACCAGTTCGCCGGAGCCGACCGGATCGTGCGCGACCGCGGCTTCAGCCGCGCCGAGGTCGACGCCTTCGGACTCTGGTCACAGCAGAAGGCGAAGGCCGCTGCCGAGGCCGGCCACTTCACCCGGGAGATCTTCTCCGTCGAGGCCCCTGTCCTCGACGAGGAGGGCAAGCCCACCGGTGAGACCCAGATCGTCTCGACCGACGGCGGCATCCGGGAGACCTCGCTGGAGCGGCTGGCCGGCCTCAACCCGGTCCTCGAGGGCGGCGTCCACACCGCCGGCACGTCGTCCCAGATCAGCGACGGCGCGAGCGCGCTGCTGCTGATGGACGAGGGGCTCGCGCGCGACCTCGGGCTCACCCCCCGCGCCCGGATCGTGACCAGCTGCCTGGTCGGCGCCGACCCGTACTACCACCTCGACGGTCCGGTGCAGGCCACCGAGAAGGTGCTCAAGGACGCCGGCATGTCGATCGCCGACATCGACGTGTGCGAGGTCAACGAGGCGTTCGCCGGAGTCGTCCTGTCCTGGGCCCAGGCCCACGCCGTGCCCGAGGACAAGATCAACGTCAACGGCGGCGCGATCGCCCTGGGTCACCCGGTCGGCTCGACCGGCACCCGCCTGCTCACCACCGCCCTGCACGAGCTGGAGCGCCGCGACGCCTCCACCGCCCTGATCTCCATGTGCGCCGGTGGCGCCCAGGCGTCCGGCACCATCATCGAGAGGATCTGAGATGGCCAAGAACATCGTCACCGAGGCCGAGTACGTCGTCGTCGGCGGAGGCTCTGCCGGCTGCGCCGCCGCCGGCCGGCTCGCCGCGGCCGGCAAGTCCGTCATCCTGATCGAGGCCGGCAAGGACGACCGTCGCAACTTCCTGGTCACCAAGCCCGGCATGATCGGCCCGCTGCACGCCGAGCCGAAGCTGAAGAAGCTGGTCGACTGGGGCTACCACACGGTGCCCCAGACCCATGCCCGCAACCGTGAGCTCCCCCAGCCCCGCGGCAAGGTGCTCGGTGGGTCCAGCTCGATCAACGGCCTGCTCTGGGTGCGTGGCAACCGCGCCAACTACGACTCCTGGGCCGCTGAGATCGGCGAGACCGGAGCCGCCTGGAACGCCGACGCGGTCAACGCGTCCTACCGGCGGATCGAGGACTTCGAGGACGGCGCCAACGACTACCGCGGTGCCGGCGGTCCGATCAAGGTCACCCGACACACCCAGCCCACCGCGGCCAGCGAGGCGTTCAAGCAGGCCACCTCGGAGACCCTCAACGTCAAGGTGCTCGACGACTACAACGCCGCGGAGCAGGAGGGCATCTCGACCTTCCAGCAGAGTGCCTTCCAGGGCCTGCGCTACTCCGCCTCGCGCGGCTACCTGCACGACGCCGACCTGCCGACGCTGTCCACCCTGACCCAGGTCCAGGCCACCAAGGTGGTCCTGGACGGCTCCCGCGCCGTCGGCGTCGAGGTCGTCGACCGCAAGGGCGGGCGGCACGTCATCCGGGCCCGCTCGGAGGTGATCCTGTCCGCAGGCGCCTTCGGCTCCCCGCAGCTGCTGATGCTCTCGGGCATCGGCCCGTCCGAGCACCTCGCCAGCGTCGGCATCCACACCGTCGCCGACCTTCCCGTCGGCGACAACCTGCACGACCACATGTTCGTGCCGACGACGTGGGAGATGCCCTCGGCCCTGCACCACGGCACGCCGGCGTACTTCGCCCGTGGCGTCGCCAAGGAGGTCACAGTCGGCCACTCCTTCCTGGAGAACTCGGTCTTCGAGCAGGTCGGATTCGTCCGTACGTCGCTGGCCACCGACGTCCCCGACCTCCAGCTGCACGTCCTGCCCTGGGCCTATCCCTCGCCCAACCAGGACGCGCCGATCCGGCACGACGTGGACAAGCGCGCCGCCCTGACCGTGATGAGCTCCCTGATCTACCCGCGCTCGCGGGGCACGCTGCGCCTGGCCAGCTCCAACCCGCTGGCCGACCCGCTGATCGACTTCAACTACCTCGCCGAGCCCGACGACCACCGGGTGCTGCTCGAGGGCGTGCAGATGATCCGCGACATCATGGCCAACCCGAACCTGCGCGGGAAGGTGCTCTCCGAGATCCACCCCGGCACGGCGCTGGACGCGGAGAAGATGAAGAGCGAGGTCACCAACCGGGCGACGTCGATCTACCACGCCGTCGGCTCGTGCCGGATGGGCGCGGAGTCCGACAGCCGCACCGTCGTCACGCCCGACCTCAAGGTCCGTGGCATCGAGGGCCTGCGGGTCGCCGACGCCTCGATCATGCCGTCGATCATCGGCGGCAACACCAACGCCCCGTCCGTGATGATCGGCGACCGCGTCGCCGAGTTCATCCTCGGTTTCTGAGGAGAGTCATGTCCACCACCGCTGCCGCCCCGGCCACCGCCCGTCCAGCGAGCGTCACCGACGACCTCCTGCGTCGTCTGGTCGCCCGCGTCCCGTCCACCGCGGGCGGTTCCTGGAAACTCACCGAGGTCTACACCGGCGAGGTCATGGTCGAGCTGCCGCAGTCGACCCCGGCCGACGTCGTGGCGGCAGCGGCCCGGGCCCGTGAGGCCCAGGTGCAGTGGGCGGCCACCCCGCTCAAGGAGCGCCTGGCCGTCTTCGAGCGCGCCCACAAGCTGATCGTCGACCGGCAGCACACCGTCGCCGACCTGATCCAGGTCGAGTCGGGCAAGTCGCGTCGGATGGCCTTCGAGGAGGCCTGCGACCCGCCGATGGTGATCAGCCACTACCTCAAGCGGGCACCGAAGGTGCTGGCCGACCGCCGCCACGGCGGGGTCGTGCCATTCCTGTCGTACTCCACCGAGGTGCACTCGCCGCGGGGCCTGGTCGGCATCATCGCGCCGTGGAACTTCCCGTTCGCCACCGGCCTCTCCGACGCCGTCCCGGCGCTGATGGCGGGCAACGCCGTGCTGCTCAAGCCCGACAACAAGACGGCGCTCTCGCCGCTGTACGGGATCGAGCTGCTGGAGGAGGCCGGCCTGCCGAAGGGCCTGTTCCAGGTGGTCTGCGGTGAGGGCCCCGACGTCGGGCCGACGATCATGGACACGATCGACTACCTGATGTTCACCGGCTCCACCGGCACCGGCCGGCTGCTGGGCGAGCAGGCCGGGCGCAACCTGATCGCGGCCTGCCTCGAGCTCGGCGGCAAGAACCCGATGATCGTGCTCGACGACGCCGACCTGGACGAGACCGTCAAGGGCGCCCTCTTCGCCGTCTTCGCCAACACCGGCCAGGTCTGCATGCACATCGAGCGGATCTACGTGCACGACTCCCTCTACGACGCCTTCCGGGACAAGTTCGTGGCCGCCACGGCCCAGCTCGACCAGCGAGCGGCGTACGACTTCGGACCGGACCTCGGCGGCCTGATCTCGGTCGAGGCGATGGAGCGGGTCAAGTCCCACGTCGACGACGCGGTCGAGCGCGGCGCCACGGTGCTGCTCGGCGGCAGGCCGCGGCCCGACCTCGGCCCGACGTTCTTCGAGCCGACGATCATCGAGGGCACCACCAAGGAGATGATCCACGGCGTGGTGGAGACCTTCGGTCCGGTGGTCTCGCTGCACCGCTACTCCACGGTCGAGGAGGCGATCGCCCTGGCCAACGACACCGAGTACGGCCTGAACGCCTCGATCTGGACGACCAACATCAAGCGGGCGGAGAACATCGCCCGCCGGATCGAGTCCGGCAACGTCAACATCAACGACGGTCTGGCCACGGCCTACGCCTCCAAGGCGACCCCGTCCGGTGGCATGAAGAAGTCCGGCGTCGGCGCCCGCAACGGCGACCAGGGACTCCTGAAGTACACCGAGACCCAGAACGTCGCGGTGCTCAAGAAGCAGGTGATGGGGCCGCAGGGCAAGCAGACCTACGACGACTACGCGAAGCAGATGCAGATGTCGTTGCGCTGGATGCGCCGGCTGCGGATCCGCTGAGCGAGGAGACCCGCACTCCGACCAGACCGGGGGAAGGCGACGCCAGGGTGCGTCGCCTTCCCCCGGTTCGGCGTGACACAGCCGGTTCGTCAGCCCTCCTGGAGTTTGTCCGCGGTCGACGCCAGCTCACGAGACTCCGTGAGCAGCGTCTCCAGTGGGCCGAGCCCGAACACGTCCCAGCCGCCGTCACCCACCAGAACTCGCGCACCGTTGGCCTCGCGCTCAACGTCAGGGGGCCCAGGTACCGGGCGAGGATCAACTTCGAAGACACAGATCTCGACCATGGTCGAACCCTTGAGTTCCGGGAAGTCAGCGTCCGTCAGGCTTGGCGCACCGCCCACTGCTCTGCCCTTGAGCCATGCCTGAAACGTCTCGACCGAGACACGATCGTCAGCGCGAACGATCGCCTTGCCACCCTCTCCGGTCACCGACGGTTCACCGGTCAAGGCCGTGCAGGCATCAGAGACAGTTTCTGAGTCGGCGCTCACGCCACTGCCCTGTACACCACAGCCAGATATCGCCAGCACCCCGGCAGCGACAAGCCAAGAGATCTTCATCAACATGCGACATTCTCCGATGCTCTCCACGATGTTGCGCTGTTCCAGCCGCCGCACATCTCCGGAGTGTCGACCCGAGAGCCGTTCTTTCCACCCCAGTACTGCCACGATCCGCCATCCAACGTGTCCTTCAAGGAAGTCGAGGAGTAGGTAGCGGTGGTTGTTCCAGGGCCATACGATTCGAGGCCTACGATATCGGCCGCACCGCTCACGGCCCAGGCCAGCGACGCCTTCAACGCCCCGTCGACACGGAAGTGCCAGTCGTCGGTGCCCGCACGCGCGATCCGGAACTCGTGACTCACCCCTGCAGTGACACCGAGGGCCTCGCCCATCGGATACCAGACTCCGTTGAACCCGTATCCCCAGTACCAGTAACGCATCGTGTCGCCACATTGATGGCCAGTCCCGAGTTCCATCCAGTTGGTTGTCGACGTCACCTTCAGCCATTGCGTCTGATAGGTGGGGTACCCGGAGAAGAAGGTTGAGCAACCATTCGTCCCCTGAGTGATGGCTCGATCCACTCGATTCATCTGGAGGCCCGTGTAGTGGCCTGCATGGTTGTCCTCAATGGCATTCGAGTAACCATGAAACGCCAGCGCGGACGTCGCTGTCGCCATAACCAGAGCGGCCGCCCCAGTCACCGTTATCGTTATTCGATACATGACGCCATTCAAGCCCGACAAGTAAATCAGGTCAACCGATTCTCTGGCGCGAAAACAAATGGCCCCAAGTGCATTATTAACTTCGGCCGCTTTTGGGATGAGTCGTTGATATCAGGGGCAGGGAGCGGCGTGGCTCGAACACGAAGTCGGTGCCCGAGGAGAACAGCGTCACCGCGACCTCGTCGCACACCTCGCGCGCCGTCGCGGTCTCGACCACCCGCCACCGCTGGGCGCTGACCTCGACGTCGAGATGCGCCGACACCTCCCGTACGGCGGCACGCAGCGGCTCCGCCCACTGCTCGCTCAGCAGGGTGACCCACGCGCCGTCCTCGTGGGCCGCCCCGGTGGCGACGTACGACGTCGGGTTGAGCATCGGGTGGAGCGCGAGCAGCCGCTCGGCCCCGGCCACGGTGGCCTCGATGCCGAGTGCCCGGACCAGGCGGCGGGCGGCGATCCCGGCGAACCCGGTGACCTGCTTGCGGCGGATCTCCAGCACCTGGTCCGCGGCGGCGCGTGCCTCCAGGGCGAGCACGAACGCCCGGTCCAGCAACGCCATCTGGAGGCAGAGCTCGTCGGCGATCCGGACCAGGGCGGAGTGGGAGAAGGCCGCGACGTCGAGGTCGCTCAGCAGCGGCCCGGCATAGTCACTCGCCCCGTCCTGCGTCACGTCGATCGGGTCGAGCACCAGCGTCGCCGCCCGGGAGCGGGCGTTGACGGCGAGTGCCGGGATGCCGACCACCTCGGGGAAGGAGTCGTCGATCCTCACCGTCCAGGCACAGACCGGACCACCGGCCGGCACCCCGATCGGCACCCCGGGCGGACGGTGGATCGGGCGGACCTGGGCGCGCGGGTTGGTCGCTACCGCGGTGGCGTCGAAGGTGGGGTCCTCGATGGTGTGGCACATCCCCGTGACGTAGGCCTCCCCCATCGGCTCGACGTCGACCAGCGCGCCGCAGTGCGCGAGCGCGAACTCGCCGTGCCACGGGTCGTGCACGGTGAACCGGAAGTCGAGGAACTGCGGCGGCGCACCGATGTCGAGCTGCAGCCCCTTGAAGATCGTGACGACGTCGCCGCGGCCCTCGACCTCGGGGGCGTAGCCGAGCGCGTGCTGCATCCGGCGGGTGTAGATCGGACTGGCTCCGGCCCACTCCTCGATCGCGATCTGCACCATCTCCTCGCGACCGAACGCGGAGATGCACCACGCCATCCCGGAGCGGTCGATCATCTGGCCGATCAGCATCAGCTCGGGGATCAGGACGGCGAGCTGGGCACGGCTGAGATCGGCGTACGCGCTGCGCATCAGTGGTCCCGTCGTGCTGCCCGCTCGGCCTTGCCGATCGCGGTCTCGACCACGGAGTTGAGCCGCGCCCCGACCGGCCAGCCGGCGTAGTGCGACAGGAACACCACGATCTCGCGCAGCGCGGTCGCGTCGAGCTCGTCGTTGGCCAGGGCGGCCGGCACCTGGATGCCGAGCACGTCGTCGGCACCCTGGCCTGCAAGCATGCCGATCAGCAGCAGCCGTCGGTCGCGGACCGAGAGCCCGGGTCGTTGCCAGATGTCGCCGAAGAGGTGATCGGCGGTGTAGGCGAAGAAGTCGCCCTCGCCGTCGCTCATCTCGAAGCCGTAGACGGTCTCCATCGTCTCCAGGCCGAGCCGGCGCAGCGGCGGGAGGTCGGCGAACTTGTCGGTGTCAGACACGGGGCAGCCCCAATCCAGGTGCAAGGTCACTCAGCGCACGGCGCGCGAGAGGTACGTCGATGCCGAGCTCGTCGGCCAGCCTGATCGCGGCCGACAGGTCCTTCTCCCCCAGGGCTACGACGTGGCTGAAGACGCCGTGCCAGAAGTCGTCGGGCTCGATCGGCGCGGTCGTCGAGCGGTAGAGGATCGCCCCCGGACCGCCGGTGATCGCGTCGGTGTGACGCACCACGTCGCCCAGGACGACGAGGTCGAGCCCGGCGGCCTCGGCCAGGCGGGCCGCCTCGGTCGCAGCGGTGAAGGAGACGAAGTGAAGCAGGTTCCGGGCCAGCTTGAAGCGGGTGCCGGTGCCGACCTCGCCGGCGTGGATCACCTTGGTCCCCATCGCTGCCAGCACCGGCCCGACGGCGGCGAAGGCCTCCGGGCTCGCGCCGACCATGATCGCCAGCGTGCCCTCGGCGGCCCCCATCGGACCGCCCGAGACGGGTGCGTCCAGGACCTCGATCCCCGCACCGTGCACGGCCGCGGCCAGCTCGGCCGGTGTCGGGGACGCGACCGTGGAGTGGATCACGAAGCGCAGCGGCGCGGCCTCGCCACGCTCACCGGCTCCCGCCCGTACGTCGACCAGCACGGCTCTGACCTGGGCGTCGTCACGCACCATCACGCACACCACCTCGGCCCAGGCCCCCAATGCCGCCAGGGACTCCGCGGCCTCGGCGCCGGCAGCGACCAGCGCCGCGACAGGCTCGGGGGCGAGGTCGACGACCCGCAGGTCGACGTCGGCGGCCGCGGCCAGGCGCAGCGCCATCGGCCTGCCGATGGTGCCCAGTCCGACGAATCCGACCCGGATCGGCTCCGGCGCGCTCATGGCCGGAACGTCTGTCCGCCGTCGACGGCGATCACCTGCCCGGTGACCCACGACGAAGAGTCCGAGAGCAGGAACGTCGCCGCGCCGACCATGTCCTCGGGCGTGCCCATCCGCTTGATCGCGAGGCTCCTGACCAGGTCGCGGGCGGCGTCCCCGGCCTGGGTGCGGGTGGCGGCGGTGTCGGTCGGGCCGGGGGCGATCGCGTTGACCCTGATGCCCTGGCCGCCGAGCTCGTGGGCGAGCTGCTGGGTGAGGCCGTTGATGCCCGACTTCGCCAGGCCGTAGAAGCCGGAGTAGAGATAGGCCGCGGTCGAGGACTGGTTGATGATCGAGCCGCCGCCGCGCTTGGCGATCTCGGGGTAGACGGCCCGGGTCATCACCAGTGCGCCGTCCATGTTCACGCTCATGAACCGCTTGTAGTAGTCCCAGTCCACCGTGATCAGCAGGTCGAACTGCATCGCCCCGTAGATCGCGGCGTTGTTGACCAGGCCGTCGATCCCGCCGAGGCGCTCGACCGTGGTGGTCACCAGTGCCGCGGCCGAGGTGGCGTCGGCGACGTCGACCGGCACGAAGATCGCCGTACCGCCGTCGGCTTGGATCTGCTCGGCGACCTGGGCGCCGAGGTCGGCGTTGAGGTCGGCGACGACGACGGCCGCACCCTGGGCGGCGATGCCGCGGGCGTAGGCCTCGCCGATCCCCTGGGCCGCGCCGGTGACGACGACGACCTTGCCGTCCAATGCTCCGGTGCGTGGTGCTGCGTCCTGCTGTCCCATGTCGGGCTCCTTGGCTGTGCGAAAGTCGGAAGTCGGTGGTGGTGAACCCGGATCTCGGCGGTGGTGAACCCGGAAGTCGGCGCTAGGCGGGCTCGGCGATGGTCTTGATCTCGAGGTACTCCTCGAAGCCGGCCACCCCCATCTCGCGGCCCAGCCCCGAGGCCTTGTAGCCACCGAACGGCGCGTCGGGGGCGAACCACTGGCCGCCGTTGATCCCGAGCGTCCCGGTCCGGATCCGGCGGGCGAGGGCCCGGGCTCGCTCGGGATCGGCGGCGTCGACCGACCCCGAGAGCCCGTACGGCGAGTCGTTGGCGATCCGGACGGCGTCGTCGTCCCCGTCGTGGGCGATCACGACCAGCACCGGACCGAAGATCTCCTCGCGGGCGACCCGGGCGGTGTTGTCCAGGCCGGCGATCACGGTCGGCTCGACCCAGAAGCCACCGGCCAGCTTGCCGTCGTGGGTCGCGAGACCGCCCCCGGTGGCGAACCGCCCGCCCTCCTCGACGGCCAGCCGCAGGTAGTCCAGCACCCGCTCGCGCTGCACCTGACTGATCACGGGGCCGCAGACCGTGCCACCGTCGGCGGGGTCCTGGGCGCCGAGGCCGCTCATCGTCGCAGCCGCGATCTGGACCGCCTCGTCGTAGCGGGCGCGCGGCACCAGCAGCCGGGTGGTCAACGCGCAGCCCTGGCCGGCGTGGACCGAGACCGCGAACGCCGCCATCGACACCGCCGAGGCGAACCCGGCCTGGTCGAGGTCGTCGAGCACGATCGCCGCGGACTTGCCGCCGAGCTCCAGGAAGACCCGCTTGAGGGTGGGTGCCGCGGCCGCCATGATCGCCTGCCCGGTCGCGGTGGAGCCGGTGAAGCTGACCAGATCGACCCGCGGGTCGGTGGTCAGCGCGGCGGCCACGGCGTTGTCACGCGGCGTCACCACGTTGAACACCCCGGCCGGGATGTCGGTGTGCTCGGCCACGATCCGGCCCAGCTCAGCAGCCAGCCAGGGAGTGTCGGGGGCCGGCTTGAGCACCACCGTGCACCCGGCGGCCAGCGCCGGACCGACCTTGGCCAGGTTGATCTGGTTGGGGAAGTTCCACGGCGTGATCGCCGCGACCACCCCGACCGGCTCGCGCCGCACCGTGCGGCGCGAGGAGAGCCCCATCGTGACGCCGATGCCCAGGTCGCTCTCCCAGGAGTAGGACTCGGCCAGGTCGGTGACCCACGCGAGACCCTCGACCGGCGCGTCGTACTGCGGGCCGGCGGTGAACATCGCCGGTGCCCCGGCCTCGGCGATGGTCAGCGCCCGCATCGACTCCCCCGCCTCGACCAGGGCGGCATGCAGCTGGCGCAGGCACCGCACCCGCAAGGCCACGTCGGTGGACCAGTCGGTCTCGTCGAAGGCCCGCCGGGCCGCAGCGATCGCGGCGTCGACGTCACCGGCGGTGCCCTCGGGCGCGACTCCGATCTGCTCCCCGGTGGCCGGGTTCCAGATCGGGTACGTCGCCCCGGACGAGGCTCCGACGAGCTTCCCGTCGATCAGCTGCTGGGCCGGTGCGTTGTCCGGCGTACGGGCACTCATGCGGATGCCTGGGTGACGTACTCCCCGGCCTCCACCGGCGGCGGCCACACCGTGCTCGGCAGGTCGGCGAGGTGGTAGTGCCCCGGCACACCGTGGCCGGTCACCGCCATCCGCTTCAGCAGCGTCTCGGGTGCCTTGCCCGCGCCCACGATCTCCAGGAACGTGTGCGCGGTCGAGGGCAGGTCGAACCAGTCGCGCTGCCACGCGATCTTGATCTCACCGGCCTCGGGCCCCTCGGCGATCCGGGTGAGCCCGAACCAGGACCCGCCGAGGCCGACGATCTCGTACTCCGTCCCGGTGGCCTCGTTGAGGATCCCCGAGCGCTGCTTCCAGAACCCGATCACCATCGACTTCTGGTCGTCGATCATGGTGCAGACGTAGTCGTAGTGCCAGCCGTCCAGGCCGTCCATCTCGATCCCGATCGCCCAGTCCCGGATCTGGTCGCGGCCGACCGCCATGAAGTGCTCGTCGGGAGCGTACATCCAGCCGTACGTCGCCTCGGGGGCGTACGACTCGGCCAGCGGGCGCCAGTCGCCGGTCGCCTCGACCGCACGGTTGAGGGCCAGCCACTCCTCCCAGAACTGCTCGATCTCGGCGCGGGTCAGCGCTGCGGTGGCGGTCATGAGGTCTCCTCCAGGGTCAGGGCGACGGCGGGGCAGTACTTCACGGCTTGGCTCACCGCGCTGCGGTGCTCCTCGCCGACGGGATCGAGGGCGATCACGACGTGGTCGGCGTCGTGGTCGTAGGCGAAGACGGCGGGATCCTCGGCCAGGCAGAGCTGGTGGCCCTGGCACAGGTCCAGGTCGGCCACCACCCGCAGGCCGGACGCGCTCATCACGCGCTCCGCTCGCGGCGGCGGTACCGCACCCGCGCAGGCTGGGAGAGCTGGATGACCATCTTCGAGCAGTCGTCGCGGTAGTCCTCCAGGGGCTGCACCGCGGCGAAGGTGAAGTCACGCAGCAGCACCGAGAAGATCGCCTTCATCTGCATCATCGCGAACGCGTTGCCGACGCAGCGGTGGCGTCCGGCGCCGAACGGGATCCAGGTCCAGCGGTGCGCCAGGTCCTCCTGCCGGTCGTCGAGGTAGCGCTCGGGGTGGAAGCCGTCGGCGTCGGGGAAGTCAGCCTCGATCCGGTTCGAGACCCGGGGCGAGGCCGCCAGCACCGCTCCGGCCGGGACCACCTCACCGGCGATCTCCAGCTCCTCGCGGACCAGCCGCAGCAGGATGATCAGCGGCGGGTGCAGCCGCAGGGTCTCCTTGAGCGCGGCCTCCAGGACCGGGATCTCGCGCAGCGCCTGGAACGAGACCTCCGGGGCCTCGCCGCCCTCGTCGGGGGTGTAGAGCCCGTCCAGCTCGGCGACCACGTCGGCCATCGCCTCGGGGTGGCGCAGCAGCTCGATCATCGCCCACGACGCGGTCCCCGAGGAGGTGTGGTGGCCCGCGAACATCATCGAGATGAAGATCCCGGTGACCATGTCGGCGCTCATCTCGATCGAGATCAGCACGTCGAGCAGGTCGCGCTCCTCGCGTGGCACGGTGCCGCGCGCGATCCGCCGGTCGATGATCTCGCTGACCAGCGCGACCAGCTCGGCGCGGGCGGCGTCGCGGACCCGGAACGACTCGATGTCGGCGTACGCATCGACATAGGCGATCGCGTCGGTACCGCGCTCGAGGCGGTGATAGGCCGCGGCGAAGCGCCCGTCCAGCTCCTCGCGGAACGGTCGGCCGATCAGGCAGGCCGAGGTGGTGTAGATGGTCAGCTCGGCGAAGAAGTCGAGCAGGTCGATCTCCCCGCTCTCGCCCCAGCCGGCCACCATCCGGCGGATCTCGGACTCGATGGTCGAGGCGTGGCCGCGCATCATGTCCCCGCGCAGCGCCTGGTTCTTCAGCATCTGCTGGCGCTCGGTGGGCGAGGCGTCGAAGACCACGCCGGGCCCGAAGATCGGCGTCATGAAGGGGTACGCCGCTGCCTGGTCCAGGACCTCGTCGGGTGCCCTGAAGAACGCCTCGTTGGCCTCGGCCCCCGAGACCAGCACGACCTCCTTGTCGGCCAGCCGGAACCGCCCGATGTCGCCGCACTCGGCGCGGACCCGCTCCAGCAGGCCGATCGGGTCGACCCGGAGCTCGGGCAGGTGCCCGGTGCCCTTCAACAGCGGCTCCAGGGTCGGGTCCTGATCGTCCAGGACCATCGAGACGTCGCGGATCATGAGTCCTCCACAGGGGCTTCGGGGTTGACGTCGATCAGGCTGAGATGGACGCCGCGCGGCGCTGTCACGATCGAGGTGATCGCCTCAGCATGGGCACGCGCGTGCAGGAAGTGCGGGTGCCGGGCCAGGCCGAACCTGATCCACTGGCTGAGCACGAAGGCGGCCTCGTCGTCGGACCAGTCGGTCCCCATCCCCGACCAGGTCGGCCCGGGACGGACCAGGGAGGCACGGATGCCGGTGCCTTCGAGCTCCATCTGGAGTGCGCCGACCATCCCCTCCAGCCCCCACTTGCCGGCCGCGTAGGCCGCCATGAACGGCCGCGGCCGCACCGCCACGTCGGAGGAGACGAAGACCAGATCGCCGCGGCGCCGCGTGGTCATCGCGGGCACGAAGGTCCGCACCAGGCGGTGCGCCCCGACCAGGTTGAGGTCGAGCTCGGCGGCGAACCGGGTCGAGTCGATCTCGGCCAGTGCCCCCGGCGCCACCACCCCGGCGTTGGACACGACCACCTCGATCTCCCCCAGCGCCGCCGTCGCCTGGTCGGCGAAGCGGGCCAGGGAGGCGTCGTCGGTCAGGTCGAGCGCGAGCGCGACCGCCTCTCCCCCGGCGGCCCGGATCTCGGCGGCGATCTCCTCACAGGTCTCGACCCGGCGGGCGCCGAGCGCGACCGGCAGGCCGGCGGCGGCCAGGGCGCGGGCGGTCTCGGCCCCGATCCCCGAGGAGGCGCCGGTGACGACGGCCGGTCGGCGTTCGGGGTGGGTGGCGCGGCCGGGGCGGGCCATCACTCGGCGCTCCGCGGCGTGAACGTGACCGGCAGCGCGGAGAACCCGCGCACACTCGTCGAATGCACCCGTACGGCGCCACCGGAGCGCACCTGGAGGGCCGCGATCCGCTCGATCAGCGAACGCAGCACCACCCGCGCCTCCAGCCGGGCCAGGTGGGCGCCCAGGCAGAAGTGCCGACCGTTGCCGAAGCTGAGGATCCGGGCCCACTCGGCGGGGTCGCGGTGCAGGTCGAAGGTGTCGGGGTGCTCGAAGACGTCGCCGTCGCGGTTGGCCGAGCCGAGCAGGAGCAGCAGCTTGGCACCGACGGGGACCCGGGTGCCGTGCAGCTCGAACTCCTCGGCCACGTAGCGCGCGATCATCTGCGAGGAGGTGTCGTGGCGCAGGGTCTCCTCGATCCAGGCGTCGACCAGGCCGGGGTCGGCGAGCACGTCGGCGACCGCCTCGGGGTGGGCGGCGAGGTGGAAGAGGGCGTTGCCGAGCAGCTTGGTGGTGGTCTCGTTGCCGGCCACCACCATCAGGAAGAGGAAGGCGATGATCTCGGCGTCGGTGAGCCGGTCGCCGTCGATCTCGGCCTGGGCGAGCTCCCAGGTCAGGTCCGGCGCGGCGCCGTCGGCCGGTGGCGGGGCGTCGCGCCGGGCGCCGACCATCGCGGCGTAGTAGGAGATCAGCTCGATCGCCGCGCTCATCCCGGCCGGCGGCACGTCGCGGACGCCGTCCTCGCGGTGCACGACCAGGTCGGCCAGCGCACGGACGTGGTCGCGGTCGGCGACCGGGACGCCCATCATCTCGCTGATCACATCCATCGGGAGACGTCCGGCCAGGTCGGCGATCCAGTCGACCTCGGTGCCGGTGACGACCCGGTCGAGGTAGTGGTCGGCGAGCCCCTGCACGGTCGGCTCCAGGTCGGCGATCCGACGTGGGGTGAACGCGGCCGAGACCAGACGTCGCAGCCGGGTCTGGGCGGCCCCGTCGAGGGCGAGGAAGCTCATCACGCGGTGGGCCTCCGGGCTCCACGCGCTGGCGTCGAGGGAGACCCCCATCCGGTTGGAGAAGGTGGTGTCGTCGCGCAGCGCGGCCCAGATGTCCTCGTAACGCGAGAGCACCCACAGGTCGTCGTCCACGGCGTGGAAGAGCGGTGCCTCGGCACGCAGCCGGGCGTAGGTCGGATACGGGTCCTCGTGGAACTCGTAGTCGTAGGGGTCGAAGGCCACCCCGGTGGCGACGCCGCTCATGCGTTCCCCGCCACGATCACAGCCACTGCCTGCTCCAGCCGGTCGGCCATGTGCTCGTAGGTGAAGATCCCCATCCCCGCCTGGAGCAGGGCCCCGGAGAAGGCGAGGACGAGGGCGTCCAGCAGCGCCGGGCGGACCGGGTCGTGACCCTCGGATCCGGCCAGGGCGGTCTCGAAACGACGTACCAGCTCAGCGCCGATCCGCAGCCGGAGCCGCTCCACATCGGGGTCGGTGCCGAGCAGGGCCGGGGTGACGGCAGCGGCCAGCGCCGGCTCGGCGACGATCCGGTCGGTGGTGGCCCTGACGGTGGCCTGGACCCGCTCGACGGCGGTGGCCCCGGTCACCGGCGGCGGGTCACCGGCGGTCAGGTGGCGCCAGAACAGCTCGGCGAAGAGGTGCGACTTCGAGGCCAGGTAGGTGTACGCCGTCGCCGGGGAGACCCCGGCCCGTGCGGCCACCACCCGGATGGTGAGCGCCTCGTGGCCGGTCTCGCGCAGCTCCGCGAGACCGGCCTCCCACAGGCGCTGCACCGTCTCGGCCTG
Organism: Nocardioides sp.; assembly: GCF_030150155.1. Classification (GTDB taxonomy): domain Bacteria; phylum Actinomycetota; class Actinomycetes; order Propionibacteriales; family Nocardioidaceae; genus Nocardioides. The sequence continues at coordinate 28,252 of NZ_JASLGR010000015.1, read as the reverse complement.
ACGTGGGTTGAGTGCCTGGCGGGGCGCGATGGACATCTGACTGGACACGTGTCCAAACTAGAACACGTTCTCCTCATTGACAAGAACTTGTTCCAGAAACGAGGGTGAGCCTGTGAGCCGACCCCTACACCTCGCCGACGTCCTCGAAGTCCTCGCCGATGCGGTGCCGGAGCGGACGGCGGTGTTCACCACCGCACGCCGGTACTCCTTCGCCGAGCTCGACGAGCGTGCGACCCGCCTGGCGAACCACCTGATCGACCTGGGCCTGCCGGTCGGGGCGCACGTCGCCATCCACGCCTCGAACCGGATCGAGTGGGTCGACGCGCTCTACGGCTGCCTCAAGGCACGCCTGGTGCCGATCAACGTCAACTACAAGTACCTCGCCGACGAGCTGGCCTACCTCTACGCCAACGCCGACTGCGTGGCCACCCTGATCGCACCCGAGCACGTCGACACGGTGGCGGGACTCGACCTGTCGCTGCTGCGCACCACCGTCGTCTTCGGCCCGGAGTACGACGCTGCACTGGCCGCCTCCTCGACCGACAGGTCCCTGGGCGGGCGGACCGAGCAGCGCAGCGGGGACGACCGCTACGTGCTCTACACCGGCGGCACCACCGGACGTCCCAAGGGCGTAGTGTGGCGGATCGAGGACCTGATCCGGGCGGCCCTCAACGAGTCCCGGTTCCGGGCGCCGATCGCGTCGGTGGAGCAGCTCGGCGAGGAGGCGGCCGCCAACCCGACCCCGATGACGCTGCTGGCCTGCGGGCCGATGATGCACGGCGGCAGCCAGTGGATCCTGGGCAACGCCCACGTCGGCGGTCACACGGTGGCGCTGTACACCGAGCGCAGCTTCGACGCGGCCCAGATCCTGGACCTGGTCGAGGCCGCCGGCGTCGCCTCCCTCACCTTCCTCGGCGATGCGATGGGACGCCCGGTCGCCGAGGCGATCCTGGCCGAGCCCGATCGGTGGGACCTGTCCTCCCTGGTCGCGGTCTCCAACGGTGCCGCACCGCTCTCGGCCGGGGTCCGGGAGCAGATCCGCGAGGCCCTGCCGGGACGCTTCATCCTGGACTCGATGGGGGCCTCGGAGTCGGGGGCCACCGGCTCCCGGATCGACGACGGCACGACGCCCGCCACCGAGGCACCGACGTTCACCGCTGGCGACGAGGTGACAGTGCTGCGCGCCGACCACACCCCCGCCGAGGTCGGCGAGGAGGGCCTGCTGGCCCGCAGCGGCCCGATCCCGCTGGGCTACTACGGCGATCCGGCCAAGACCGCTGCGACCTTCGTCGAGGTCGGCGGCGTCCGCTGGGCGATCCCCGGCGACGCCGCCCGGCGCGAGGCCGACGGCACCATCACCCTGCTGGGTCGCGGGTCGGTGAGCATCAACACCGGCGGGGAGAAGGTCCACCCCGAGGAGGTCGAGTCGACCCTGCTGCGTCACCCCGACGTCTTCGACGCGGTCGTGATCGGCGTCGCCCACGAGCGCTGGGGCCAGCAGGTGGTGGCGCTGGTCCAGCTGCGCGACGGCGCGAGCACGACCCCGGCCGACCTCCAGGCGCACTGCCGCTCGCTGATCGCGAACTACAAGGTGCCCAAGGAGGTGATCGCGGTGCCGCACGTCCCCCGCACCGCGGTCTCCAAGGTCGACTACGCCGCCAGCGCCGCCCTGGCCCGCGCGCTGCTCAGCGACCCGACCCTCACCGCCCAGAGCTGAGCACGAAGTCGGCGCACCGCTCCCCGATCATGATCGAGGGTGCGTTGGTGTTGCCGCTGGTGATGCTCGGCATCACCGACGCGTCGGCGACCCGCAGGCCCTCGATCCCGCGCACCCGCAGCTCGGGGTCGACCACGGCACGCTCGTCGGTGCCCATCCGGCAGGTCCCGACCGGGTGGTAGACCGAGTGCACGATCTGCGGCAGCACCTCCCGGATCGCGGCGTCGCTCTGATACCCCGGACCCGGGGCGATCTCGCCCTCGTTGTCCCCCACCCCGGGCATCGCCTCGCGCAGCCGGGCGATCCCCTCCAGCAGCACCTCGGCGTCGCCCGGCTCGCGCAGGTAGGCGGGGTCGATCAGCGGTGCGACCGTCGGGTCGGTGCTGGCCAGACTGACCGTGCCGCGGCTCGCCGGTGCCACCAGGGTGGGCAGCAGGCACAGGCCCGGCTTCGTGGTCGGAGGGCGCACCGGGGTGTCGGCGTCCTGGTTGGGGAACGGGTAGATCCAGTACAGGACGTGGAACTGCAGGTCCGTCGCCTCGGTCGAGCCCGCCCGCGAGGAGCGGGTGAAGCCCGAGGCCTCGAACTGAGAGCCGCTGGCCCAGCCACCGCGGGTCATCCGGGCCCGGGCCAGGCCGCGCAGGAAGTACGCCGGCGTGGGCCGGCGTACGGCGGAGTCCATCCGGAAGGAGATCGGCACGTAGAGGTGGTCGTGCAGGTTCTCGCCCACCGGCAGGTCGGCGTGGACCTCGATCCCGAGGCGGCGCAGCTGGTCGGAAGGCCCGATCCCGGAGAGCTGGAGCAGCTTGGGTGAGTCGAAGGTGCCCGCGGCCACGATCACCTCGCGGGTCGCGGTGATCTGCTGCAGGTCGCCGTCGGTGCCGAGCACCTCGACCCCGCTCGCCCGGGAGCCGGTGAGCAGGATCCGGGTGGCCCGCGCCCGGGTCAGGATGAGCAGGTTCTGGCCGGCGCCGCGCAGATAGGCACGCGAGGTGGAGTAGCGCCGGCCGTCGGCAGCGCTGAGCTGCATCACGCCGAAGCCCTCCTGGTGGGCTCCGTTGTAGTCCTCGGTCACCGCCATGCCGAGGCGGCCGGGGACCTCGGCGAGGAAGCTCTGCGCCGCCGCTGTCAGGTCCCGCTGGCGGCGTACCTTGATCGGACCTCCGGTCCCCCGGTAGGCGTCGGCACCGCCCTCCCAGTCCTCCATCCGCTTGAAGGTCGCCAGGACGTCGGCGTAGGACCAGCCGGTCGCGCCGTCGGCGGCCCAGTCGTCGAAGTTCTGCCGGTGACCGCGCACCCACAGCATCCCGTTGATCGAGCTGGAGCCGCCGACCACCTTGCCGCGGGTCATCGGGATGACCCGGTCCTGTGCGGCGGCCTGCGGGACCGACTTGTAGCCCCAGTCGACCAGCTTCTTGAGCTGTGGGGTGGAGAGCATCACCGCGACGGCGCCGGGGATCTCGAGCAGGTTCTTCACCCCGATCCGGGCGTCACTGCCACCGGCCTCGATCACGATCACGCTCGCACCGCTGTCGGCCAGGCGTCGAGCGGTCGCCGCTCCCGCGCTGCCGGCACCTACGACGACATAGTCAGCCTGCATGGAGGCGAACCTAGAACAGGTTCCAGGCCCCGTCCACGGATTGGCGACTTTCGGCCCTGGAGACACACCCGTTCGCACCATTGCTCTTTCGGCCCCCAGGGCACACAGTGAGCACTGTGACGTGCGTCACATTCATACGCACCCATTGGGAGGGATCGTGCGTCCGACTCGCTTGCTCTGCCTCTTCGCCGGAGGCTTTCTGCTCACCGCCGCCGTCCTCGCCCAGGTCTGGCTGCCCGGCCACGTCCTGCGCACGCCGCTCAACGTCGACAACACCACGCACCTGAGCGGCACCGCGGAGTCGATGACCTTCTCCGGCACCCAGCCGGTCAAGGTGGTCAACATGACCCAGGTCATCCCGAGCCTCTCCTCCGACACCGACGTGGCCTGGGGCTCGCGCTCGTGCGTCGTCATCGACGCCGCCGGCGCACCCGCCTGCCCCCACGCGAGCGACACCCGCTGGACGCTGGTCAACGCCTCCACCGACACCTACGCCTCCTCGCGTACGTCGGGCGAGGGAGTCTCCGACAAGGCCGCGCTGCCGACCGGGATCGACCCTTCGACCGGCCTGGTCAACAAGTTCCCGTTCCATGCCCAGAAGAAGGACTACGCCTACTGGGACTCCACCCTCGGCGCCGCCGCGACCGCGCGCTACACGGGCACCGCGACCCTGCGAGGGCTCACCACCTACGTCTACAGGATGACGATCCCGACCACGACACTGGAGATCTCCCCCGGCATCGAGGGCACCTACCGGAACACCACGACGTTCTACGCCGACCCGCTCACCGGCGCCCTGGTCAACCAGGTCACCGACATGAGCACGCAGCTGACCAACGGCACCACCGCGCTGGCGATGAAGATCGCGTTCACCCCCGACCAGGTCGCCTCCGGGGTGGCCGATGCGAAGCGGCACCACCTGCAGATCCTGCTCGCCCTGACGATCGCCCCGATCGCCTGTGCGCTGGCCGGACTGGCATTCCTCGGCACCGCGCTGATGCTCGCCCGCCGCGACCGTCGCGCCGGGCTCAGTCCGGCTCGCAAGGCCCCGCGCGCTCGACCCCGGCTGCCGTTGCGGGGTGCTCACGCCTGACCGCAGGGCATGGACGCCACCTAGAACGTGTTCTACGGTGCGTCCATGCGCCACGGAGTCGTCCTCTTCACCTCTGACCGCGGGATCGCCCCCGCCCAGCTCGCCGCCGCAGCCGAGGAGCGCGGCTTCTCGACGTTCTACGTCCCCGAGCACACCCACATCCCGGTGAAGCGGGAGGCGCTGCACCCGACCGGTGGCGAGGAGCTGCCCGACGACCGCTACACCCGCACGCTGGACCCGTGGGTGACGCTCGGCACCTGCGCTGCGGTGACCTCACGGATCGGCCTGTCCACCGCGGTGGCACTGCCGGTCGAGTCCGACCCGATCACGTTGGCCAAGACGCTGGCCACCCTCGACCACCTCTCCGGCGGGCGGGTCACGCTCGGCGTCGGCTTCGGCTGGAACACCGACGAGCTCGCCGACCACCAGGTCCCCGCGCAGCGACGCCGTACGGTGCTCAGGGAGTACCTGGAGGCGATGCGCGCCCTGTGGAGCGAGGAGGAGGCGTCGTACGACGGGGAGTTCGTCTCCTTCGGGGCCAGCTGGGCCTACCCGAAGCCGCCGCAGGGGCTGATCCCGGTGATCGTCGGCGCTGGTGGTGGCCCGCAGACGATGCGCTGGATCGCGCGCCACGCCGACGGCTGGATGACGACGCCGACCGAGTCGGGGATCGGCGAGAAGGTGAAGCTGCTCCAGACCGAGTGGGAGGCGGCGGGCCGCGAGGGCTCGCCGCGGATCCGGGTGCTGGTAGCCAAACGGCCCACCGACGACGATCTCGCCGAGTGGGCCGTGGCCGAGGAGCTGATCTGGGGCGTCCCCGATGCCGAGCCGGACGTCGTGCTGCCCTATCTGGACAAGCTCGCCGCCCGACTCGGGCTCGGCTGACCTCGGGAGGCCGGGCCGCTCAGCCCTGGGTGCCGTAGACCGGCTCGGGCGCCGGCGCCTTGGCGAGCAGGTCGATGAGGGCGGGGCCGACCTCGGCCGCCTCCCAGCGACGTCCGAGCGCCTGCGACGGGCCGTGCGACCAGCCGTTCTCGACGGTGATGGTGCCGCCGTCGATCTCGATCACGCGGCCGGTGACGTCGCGCGCCTCGGCGCTGGCGAGCCAGGCGACGATCGGGCTGTTGTCCTCGGGCAGGGCCATCGCGGAGGTGTCGAAGGCACCCTCGGTCATCCGGGTGCGGGCGACGGGGGCGATCGCGTTGACGGTGACGCCGTAGCGGCCCATCTCGGCCGCGGCGACCAGGGTCATCGCGGCGATGCCGCCCTTGGCGGCGGAGTAGGTGGTCTGGCCGATGGAGCCCTGCAGGCCGGCACCGGAGCTGGTGTTGATCACGCGGGCCTCACGGGTGCGCCCCGCCTTGGCCTCCTCGCGCCAGTAGGCGCCGGCGTGGCGCAGGGTGGCGAAGTGGCCCTTGAGGTGGACCCGGATGACGGCGTCCCACTCGTCCTCGGCGGTGTTGACCAGCATCCGGTCGCGGACGAACCCGGCGTTGTTGACCAGGATGTCCAGGCCGCCGTAGGTGTCGATCGCCTGGGCGATCAGGTCACGGGCCTGGTCGAAGTCGGCGACGTCGGCGCGGTTGACCTCGGCGTGACCGCCCAGGGCGCGGATGTCGGAGACGACCTCGTCGGCGGGCGACTCGCCGGTGCCCTCGCCGGAGATCGAGACCCCGTAGTCGTTGACGATCACCTTGGCGCCGTGGCGGGCCAGCTCCAGCGCGTGCGCCCGGCCGATGCCGCGACCGGCGCCGGTGACGATGGCGATCCGACCCTCAAGAAGTCCGGTCATGAGTGCTCCTTCTGTCTCGCCCGCAGGGGCTCGTGCCCTGCCCAGGGACGGGCGGTAGGCGGGTTGTCAACGTACCAAACAAACGCTAGGTTTGCCACACGTTCTAGCCGTACTGAAGGGGACCCATGAGCGTCACTACCGAGCTGCGACCCGACGGCATCGCCGTCATCACGATGGAGGCTCCCCCGGTCAATGCCCTGACCGTGCAGGGGTGGTTCGACGTCGCCGACGCCGTCACGGCGGCCGGCCGCGACCAGTCCGTCCGGGTCGTCGTACTGCAGGCGTCGGGCAAGGGCTTCAATGCCGGCGTCGACATCAAGGAGATGCAGAACACCGAGGGCTTCGACGCCCTGATCGGTGCCAACCGCGGCTGCTACGCCGCGTTCAAGGCCGTCTACGAGTGCGAGGTCCCCGTGATCGCCGCGGTGAACGGCTTCTGCGTCGGCGGCGGTGTCGGCCTGGTCGGCAACGCCGACATCGTGATCGCCTCCGACGACGCCTACTTCGGCGTCCCCGAGGTCAGGCAGGGGGCGCTCGGCGCCGCCACCCACATGGCGCGCCTGGTGCCGCAGCACCTGATGCGCACCCTGTACTTCACCGCGCGGACCATCTCGGCCGCCGAGCTCGTCACGCACGGCTCGGTCTACCAGATCGTCCCGCGCGCCGAGCTCGCCGAGGCCGCCCTGGCCCTGGCCGCCCAGGTCGCCGACAAGGACGGCCGGGTCATCCGTGCCGCCAAGGCGGCCCTGAACGGGATCGACCCGATCGACGTCAACAAGTCCTACCGCTTCGAGCAGGGCTTCACCTTCGAGCTGAACCTCTCCGGCGTCTCCGACGAGCTCCGTGACGACTTCGCCGGGACCAACAAGGCCGGAAAGGCAGGAGACAAGTGAGCACGCGACCTCGCGACAAGTCCACCTCGATCGAGGCGATCATCGACTCCCTCGAGGACGGGATGACGATCGGCATCGGCGGCTGGGGCCCGCGGCGCAAGCCGATGGCCCTGGTCCGCGCGCTGTACAACAGCGACCTCAAGGACCTCACCATCGTCAGCTGGGGCGGCGCCGACGTCGGCCTGCTGGCCCGCGCAGGCAAGATCCGCAAGCTGATCTACGCCTTCGTCTCCCTGGACTCGGTCCCGCTGGAGCCCAACTTCCAGCGCGCCCGTCAAAGCAAGTCCATCCCCGAGATCGTCGAGCTCGACGAGGGCATGTTCCAGACCGGCCTGCGTGCCGCCGCCGAGCGGGTGCCGTTCCTCCCGGCCCGCGCCGGTCTGGGCTCCGACGTGATGGTCAACAACCCCTGGCTCAAGACCGTCACCTCGCCCTACCCGGTCGTCGGTGGCGTGTACGACGGCCAGTTCGAGGAGCTCGTGGCGATGCCCGCTCTCCACCTCGACGTCGCCTTCGTGCACATGAACCGTGCCGACGCGCACGGCAACGCGACCTACCTCGGCCCGGACCCGTACTTCGACGACCTCTTCGTGATGGCCGCCGACCGGGCCTACGTCTCGACCGAGCAGATCGTCGACACCGCCGGCCTGACCGCCGCCACGGGCGAGTCCCCCGCCGTCCCGGTCCAGCGTCTGCTGATCAGCCGGATGATGGTCGACGGCGTCGTGGAGACCCCCCACGGGGCCCACTTCACCACCTGCACCCCCGACTACGAGCGGGACGAGAAGTTCCAGAAGGCCTACGCCGCCGCTGCCTCCGGCACCGACGAGGAGTGGGCCGCGTTCCACGACCGGTTCCTGGCCGGCGACGAGGCGGCCTACCAGGCCGCGGTGAAGGAGTTCCAGCAGTGAGCGAGTACAAGCGCGCCGATGTCTGCGCCGCCGCGATCGCCGACGCGTTCGCCTCCGACGGCGAGATCTTCGCCTCCCCGATGGGCCTGCTGCCCACCGTCGGTGTCCGGCTGGCCAAGCTGACCTCCAACCCCGACCTGGTGATCTCCGACGGCGAGTCGCTCTGGCTCGGCGGCACCCCGCCGATCGGCAGGTCCGACGTCGTGGAGGGCTGGATCCCGTTCCGCCGCGTCTTCGAGGTGGTCAACTACGGCAAGCGCCACGTGATGATGGGCGCCACCCAGGTCGACCGCGACGGCAACCAGAACATCTCCGCGATCGGTGACTTCGCCCAGCCCAAGCGCCAGCTGCTGGGTTCGCGCGGTGCGCCGGGCAACACGGTGAACAACCGCACGTCGTACTGGGTGCCCAAGCACTCCTCGCGGGTCTTCGTCGAGGCCGTCGACATCGTCTCCGGCGTCGGCCCGAAGCGGGCCAAGGCTGCCGGTGCGGGTGCCGCGCGCTACAACGACATCCACCGGATCGTCTCCAACCTCGGCGTGTTCGACGTCAAGGGTGCCGATGACACCGTCCGCCTGATCTCGGTGCACCCGTGGAGCAGCGTCGACGAGATCGTCGCCAACACCGGCTTCGAGCTCGCCATCGACTCCTCGGTGCCGACCACGCGCGAGCCGTCCATCGAAGAGATCACCCTGATCACCAACGTGATCGACCCCAAGGGCCTGCGTCTGCGCGAGGTTCCCGAGCCGGAGGCGGCTGCCTGATGATCGAGCAGAAGCTCTCCACACCGCTCACCGAGCTGGTCGGGATCAAGCACCCGGTCGTCCAGACCGGGATGGGCTGGGTCGCCGGTCCGCGCCTGGTCTCGGCCACCGCCAACGCCGGCGGTCTGGGCATCCTGGCCTCGGCCACGATGACCTTCGCCGAGCTGGAGAAGGCGATCATCGCGACCAAGGAGAAGACGTCGGCACCCTTCGGCGTCAACCTCCGGGCCGACGCCGGTGACGCCGCCGACCGGTGCAAGCTGCTGATCGACCACGGCGTCAAGGTCGCCTCCTTCGCGCTGGCGCCCAAGCCCGAGCTGATCGCCACGCTCAAGGAGCAGGGCATCGTCGTGATCCCCTCGATCGGGGCTCCCAAGCACGCCAAGAAGGTGGCCTCTTGGGGCGCCGACGCGGTGATGATCCAGGGCGGCGAGGGCGGTGGTCACACCGGTGCGGTGCCGACCACCCTGCTGCTGCCGTCCGTGCTCGACGCGGTCGACATCCCGGTCGTCGCGGCCGGCGGCTTCTTCGACGGGCGCGGTCTGGCCGCAGCGCTGTCGTACGGCGCTGCCGGGATCGGCATGGGCACGCGCTTCCTGCTCACCTCGGACTCCGCGGTGCCCCAGGCGGTCAAGGAGCTCTACCTGGGCTACGGCCTGGACGGCACCGTGGTGACCGACAAGGTCGACGGCATGCCGCACCGGATGCTGCGCACCTCCCTGGTGGAGTCGCTGCTCGACTCCTCGCTGGCCAAGCGCGCGGTCCCGACCCTGAAGCGGACCCTGGAGTTCAAGAAGACCTCGGGTCTGACCTGGCGCCAGCTCGCCGCCGACGGCAAGGCGATGAAGCACGCCCAGGGCCGCTCGCTGGCCCAGCTCGCGCTGGCCGCGAACACCCCGATGATGCTCAAGGCCGGTCTGGTCGAGGGCGACACCACGGCCGGTGTGCTGGCCTCGGGCCAGGTCGTCGGCCTGCTCGAGGACCTGCCCTCGTGCGAGGAGCTGATCGACCGCGTGGTGACCGAGGCTGCCGCCTCACTGTCCCGCGTCTCGACCTACCTCCTCTGACGCCGAATTCCGGGTTCCCCACGCGCGAGATCCGGGTTCACCACGCGCGAGATCCGGGTTCACCACACGTGAGTTCCGGGTTCACCACGGGTCACTGACCCACAGCCCGGCCGCCGAGACCTCACGCGAGGCTCGGCGGCCGGGCTGTCGTCGTGGTACCTAGCAGTAGGCGGTGAGGAAGAACGCCGACTGACTGAGGCCGTGGGTGGCGATGTTGGTCGACGCGACCGTCGCGGAGATACCGGCCACCGTCAGCACCTGGGTGGCGACCAGTTCGAAGTTGTTCAGAGGCGTGGCAGCGAACGTGCAGGCGTCCACGGCGACCGGGAACGTGACCGTGTAGATGTTGCCGACCACTGCCGAGCTTGTGCCCGCGGTGCTCGACGAGGCGAGGGTGCCGTCGAGGTTGACCTTGGCGGTGTAGATCGTGACGCCAGGGTCGCCCGGGTCGCCCTTGGCTCCTGTGGCGCCCGTGGCTCCGGGCGGCCCGGCGGGACCCTGTGGACCGGTGGCCCCGGTGTCGCCCTTGACTCCCTGCGGCCCTGCCACGCCCACGGCACCGGCGGCCCCTGCGGTGCCCGCAGCCCCGGTCGCGCCGTCCTTGCCCTGTGCGCCGTCCTTGCCGTTCTTGCCCGCCTTGCCCGTCGGGCCGCAGCCACGCACGAGCCCGGTGGCGACCTTGCCTCCCGCCCTCACCTTCACCCGGCAGTCGGCCGGCCGCCACGAGGAGGTCCTGATCACGAAGCGGCCCTCCTCGTCAGCTGTCGCAGCGAGGGACGTACCCACGACCGAGACGGCGCGTCCGGGCTTGGTGGAGCCGGAGATCCGCAGCACACCACCCAGGATGCGGGCGCCGGAGACCGACACATCGTCGCTGCGTGACTGGGCGGCGTACGCCATGGTGCCTGCGGCGGCGCCGGTGAGGGTGAGAGTCGCAGCCGCCACGGCGGCGACCTTGTGACGGGACGGGACGATGATCACTCTGAGCTCCTGGGAAGGCGGGGGCGACTGTGCGGATCACCCGCCGCGTCAACGGCTGTTCCTCCCGAGGGCAGGCTGCCGACAAGGCACAACGACGCCTAGCGCCCGCCTTATCGGCCGGACGGCGCCGGATCCGAGACGAACGTCCCAGGTCGACGGGGCCCCGTCGCCTCACACGCACCAGCGCAACGTCCGGCCGTGCCCGTGGGTGTGAGCCACCGCGCGCCCGTCGAGCCCCAGCACGAACGTCTGCTTGGCCGGGTCGATCTCCGGGCCGGTCGCGGTCACCGAAGGCAGCACGTTCTTGCCTTCGTTGCTGACCCAGTGACACCGCCCGTCGGCGACCAGGCCCCGGATCAGCACCTCGAAGCGGTCCCGGTCGGCCGGCTCCAGGTAGGCGATGACGGCCGAGTGGAAGACCACGACCGTGCCGTACGCCGACGCCGCGTCGACCAGGGCCGGGAGCCGCTCCAGCAGATCTCCCCGCACCAGCGACGGCGGGTCGTCCTGCGCCTGCGCGATGGCATGGTCCAGGCGCGCCCGGCGGTCCTCGTGCTCGGGCCAGACCAGGGTACGCAACCACGCCATGTCACCGTCGACGGTCCTGTCGGTGACGTCGAGCGGGTTCAGGTCGATCCCTCCCCGCCAGGCGATGTGCGGCATCGCCGTGGGTAGCCGCCCCGAGCCCTTCACGCGGCAGAGCAGCTCGCCGGCCGGATCGCCTGCCACGCCCAGGGTGACGTCACCGGAATCGGTCCGCCAGCGGTAGGCCCATCGGTCCGGGTAGAGGCAGAGCCCCGCCGAGGCGCCTACCTCCAGCAGCGCGAGCGGCCTGGCCGTGGACTCGGCGATCTGGGCGAAGACCGGCAGCAGAGTCGCCAGCCGCCCGACCTCGTTGGTCTGGGTGGCGTGGGTCAGGATCGTCTCCCTGATCGGACCGTCATCGTCCAGCAGGGCCTGGCGGAGACCGGCGTACGGTCCGGGCGCGGGGACACCGTGCAACCGTGCCGCGGCGAAGACCAGGTTGGGCTGGTGCTTGATCGGCGGCAGCGTGGCGAGCCAGGCGATCACGTCGGGGTCCGCGGCCACCGCCGCCGACCAGTCGGCGAAGGTGGGCGAGTCGCCCTCGGCGTACCGGGCGAAGTCGCGGTACTCGGCAGCGATGTCGTCGAAGAGCAGCACGCCTCATCCTGACCGATCCCGTGGCAAACCCGGATCTCGACCGTGAGAAACCCGGATCTCGGCGGTGGCGAACCCGGATTTCGGCGGTGGTTAAGCCGGATCTCGCGGGGTGAGGGCGCGATAGGCGGAGCGGTAGAAGACCAACGGCTCCCCCGCCACCTCCCCCTCCGGACCCGCCACCAGCGTCTCGACCCGGGCCAGCACCACCAGATGGTCCCCCGCGTCGTGCACGGTGTGGATGGTGCAGTCGATCCAGGCCAGCGAGCCATCCAGTCGCGGGTCCCCTGCCGCCGACGGCGTCCAGGAGACACCGGCGAACTTGTCCCCGCCGGAGCGGGCGAACTGGTTCGACAGCCCCTCCTGCGAGGCCGCGAGCAGGTTGATCGTGAAGTGCCCGGCCCGCCGGATCAGGGGCCAGGCCCGCGACGTCTTGGCCGGGACGATCAGCACCAGCGGCGGGTCCAGCGAGACCGACGAGAACGACTGCAGGGTCATCCCGATCAGCCCCTGGGCGGTCGCCGCCGTGACGATCGTGACGCCCGAGGCGAATCGCCCCAGCACGGTACGGAACTCGCGCGCGGCGGCGATCTCCTCCGGCGTCGGCTCGTGGACCCCGTCCCCCAGGGTGGAGAAGTCGAAGTTCCCCAGACCCGAGCCCAGGAAGTCCTCGATCAGTCCCGCCGGGGGCCAGGTCGCTGCCGCGTCGGGCGCCATCCCCTCGGGGATCTCAGCCGCTGAACTCATGTCCCCAGTAGGACACCGCGGTGGACTCCCGCGCAACCCATCGCTCGTCGTCGACCTGCAGTCCCTCGGTGCCGAACTCGACGTCGAACCCGGCCGGGGACTTCACGTAGAACGAGACCATCTCGTCGTTCATGTGCCGTCCCAGGGTGGCCGAGAGCGGCGCACCGTTCTTCTTCACGCGCTCCAGCGCCCGACCGACATCGTCGAGCTTGTCGACCTCGAGCATGATGTGGACGCACTTGCTGGGCCGCGGCATCGGCAGGAACGCCAGCGAGTGGTGCCGCGGGTTGATCCCGAGGAAGCGCAGCCAGATCTTCGAGCCCGGCTCCTTGCCGACGAACTCCCCGGGCATCGACATCGAGTCGCGCAGCCGGAACCCGAGGGTCTCGGTGTAGAACCGCAGCGCCTCGACGTCGTCGGCCACCGGGACGACGACATGGCCCATCCCCTGGTCGCCGGTGACGAACCGCGATCCGTACGGCGACACGCACGGCACCCGCTCGTAGCTGATGCCATGGAACAGCTCGAAGACGTTGTCGGAGGGATCGCTGAACCGGATCAGCTCCTGGACGCGGCGCTCGGCGAGCTCCTCGGCGGTCCCCTCGACCCACTCGACGCCCGCCTTGGTGAGGTGCTCGCGCGCCTCCTGCAGGGCGACGTTGTCGGCCAGCTCCCAGCCGACGCAGGCCAGCTCGTCGACGTTGCCGGGCACGACCACGAGCCGTGCCGAGACGGCGTCGACCCGGTAGTAGAGGTGGTCCGGGTTCGGCCCGCGCCCGCGCATCAGGCCGAGCACCTTCTCGGCGAACCGCTCCCAGGCGGCCAGGTCGGTCGAGGTGACCCTGACGTAGCCCATCGACTTCAGCTCGATCGTCATGCCCGACTCCGCTCGGTGTGACGTGACAGGAAGGTGGTGGTGATCTCGGCGAACTCCTCGGCCGCCTCGATCTGCGCCCAGTGCCCGCACGACCCGAAGACGTGCAGCTGGGCCTTCGGGATCAGCTTGAGGGCGGCGATGGCGCCGTCGAGCGGGTTGACCCGGTCCTCGCGGCCCCAGGTCAGCAGGGTGTGCTTGCGCAGCCGGTGGGCCTCGCGCCACAGCATCCCGTCCTCGGCCCACTCCGGGTTGTAGAAGCTCATCCCCATCGACCGCATCGCCTCCAGCGACCCGGGAGCGGTGGCGTCGGCGAACCGGGCCTCGACGAGCTCGTCGGTGACCAGCGCCTGGTTGACCACCATCGTGGAGATGAAGGAGCGCAGCGCCTCACGCGAGGGACTCATCGAGAAGTCGACCAGTCGCTGCACGCCCTCGGTCGGGTCGGCGTGGAACAGGTTGAGGGAGAGCCCGCCGGGGCCCATCAGCACCAGCCGGCCGACCCGGTCGGGGTACTCGAGCGCGAGCCGCATCGCCGTACCGCCACCGAGGCTGTTGCCGAGCAGGTGGATCCGCTCGATGCCCAGCTCGTCGAGCAGCTTGACCACGTACTCGGCCGCGAACCGGTAGTAGTTCGCCGTCACCGGCGGCTTGTCGGAGCCACCGAAGCCGGGCTGGTCGATCAGCAGCGTGCGGAACGTGGCCGCGAAGCCCGGCAGCGCCGTGCCGAAGTTCGACCAGGCCGAGGCACCAGGTCCCCCGCCGTGCAGCATCACCAGCGGCAGCCCGCCGCCGACCAGCGAGACACCGCCCTCGGGTGCGGCCTCGTAGTAGTTCAGGGTCAGGTCGCCGGCCTTGGCCGAGCGGCGCACCGCCGCCTGGGAGAAGTCCTGGGTGGCCGACATCAGTACATCCCGGGGTCGACCTTGTGGCCGAACTCGCTGGCGCCGAACATCTGCAGCGCGCGCTCGGGGTCGTTGGCGGCGTGCACCCGGCCGGCGTGGGCGTCACGCCAGGCCCGCTGCAGGTAGGTGCCGGTGGCCAGCGCCCGGCCGCCCGAGGCCTCGAAGAGGGCGTCGATGGCGTCGATCGAGCGCTGGGTGCCGAGCACCTGGTCGCGCCGGACCCGCAGCCGCAGCGAGAGCGGGATCTTCTCCCCGCGCGCGACGTGGGCCTGCTCCTCGCGGATGTTGTTGATCAGCAGCGCCCAGGAGGCGTCGATGTCGCTGGAGGCCCGGGCGATCCGGACCGCGGCGAACGGGTCGAGGGACGCCTTCTCGCCGATGTAGGAGGCACGCACGCGCTTGTTCTGCATCTCCACGTGCTCGGCGTACGCGCCGGTCGCCATCCCGATGATCGGGGTGGTGATGGTGGAGGTGAACAGCGAGTGGAACGGCAGCTTGTAGAGGTCGCCGGGGTTCTGCTCTTGGCCGGGGCCGAAGCAGCGTCCGGTGTCGCTCATCGAGAGGGTGAACGCCTCGGGCACGAACGTCTCGGACACGACGATGTCGTTGGAGCCGGTGCCGGCCAGTCCGACGACGTTCCAGACGTCGACGATCTCGTAGGAGTCACGCGGAATCAGGAACGTGCGGAAGTCGACGACCTGACCTTCGGCGTTCCAGACCAGCCCACCGAGCAGCACCCACTGCGCGTGCGCACAGCCCGAGGAGAAGCTCCACCGACCCGAGAGCGTGAAGCCACCGTCGGTCAGCACCGCCTTCCCGGTCGGGGCGTACGACGACGACGCCCGCACCGACGTGTCCGAGCCCCACACCGCCTGCTGGGCCTCGTCGGCGAAGAGCGCGATCTGCCACGGGTGCACGCCCAGGACGCTGGAGATCCAGCCGGTCGAGCCGCAGGCGCTCGCGATCGAGCGCACCGCGGTGTAGAAGTCCACCGGGTCGGCCTCGAACCCGTCGAACCGCTTCGGCTGGAGCAGGCGGAAGAAGCCGGTCTCCTCCAGCTCCTTCACCGAGGCGTCGGGCACCGCCCGCAGCCGCTCGGTTTCGTCGGCCCGCTCCCGGAAGGTGGGGAGCAGGTCACGCACGCCGTCGAGCACCGTCAGTGAGTCAGTCATGACAACAGACTAGAACACGTTCTCGTTTTCAGGGAAGAGGTTGTGAAATAGAACCTGTTCTAGTTTCATTGAGGCATGCAGCGTGAGTACGACGTCATCGTCGTCGGTGCCGGCGGTGCCGGCATGACGGCCGCCCTCGCGGCGAAAGCCCGCCACGGACTCGACACGGTGGTGATCGAGAAGAGCCAGTATTTCGGCGGCTCCACCTCCCGATCCGGGGGCGGGGTCTGGGTGCCGGGCAACTACGCCCTGACCGCCGCTGGCCAGGTCGACCCCGGCGACACCGAGGCGGCGAAGCTCTACCTGACCTCGATCGTCGGCGACGTGGTGCCGGCGGTGCGCCGTGACACCTACATCGACCGCGGCGCGGAGATGATCGACTTCGTCCACGCCCACTCCGCCGTCCGGCTGCAGTGGGTGCCCGACTACGCCGACTACCACCCCGAGGCGGCCGGTGGCCGGCTCAAGGGCCGCTCGGTCGAGCCCACCCCGATGGACGCCCGGATCATCGGCGCCGAGCTCACCCACCTGCACCCGCCGTACGCCAAGGCGCCGGCGAACATGGTCGTGACCCAGGCCGACTTCCGCAAGATGGCCACCGGCTTCCGCACCCTCAAGGGTCCGCTGACGATGATCCGTGTCGGCCTGCGCAAGATGATCTCGACGCTGCTGGGACGCAAGCTTTACGGGATGGGTGCCGCCCTGGCGATCGGACTGCGCAAGGGCCTGCTCGACGCCGGCGTGCCGGTGCTCTACAGCCACGAGCTGACCGAGCTGATCGTGGAGAACGAGCGCGTCGTCGGGGTCCGGGTCTCCACCCCCGACGGTCCCGCCGAGCTCCGCGCCCGCCGCGGCGTGATCCTGGGCAGCGGCGGCTTCGAGCACAACCAGGAGCTGCGCGACAAGTGGCAGCCCTCCCCGCAGAACGTCGCCTGGAGCACCGGCGCCCCGTCGAACACCGGCGGCGGGCTGCTCGCCGGGATCGCCGCCGGAGCCGACACCGACCTGCTCGACGAGGCCTGGTGGGGCCCCACCATCATGCTGCCGGGCCGTTCCTGGTTCCTGCTCTCAGAGCGGAACCTGCCCGGCTCCTTCATCGTCAACGCCGAGGGCCGACGCTTCATGAACGAGGCACTCCCCTACGTCGAGGCGGTGCACGAGATCCAGAAGGGCCAGGCCACCGGCGTCGAGCACGTGCCGAGCTGGATGGTCTTCGACCAGACCTACCGCAGCCGCTACATCTTCGCCGGCATCTCAGGCCAGCAGCCGATCCCGGGCCGCTGGTTCAAGGAGGGCTTCGTGGTGAAGTCCGACACCATCGCCGGGCTCGCCGAGCAGATCGGCGTGCCGGCCGCCAACCTCGCCGCGACCGTGGAGCGGTTCAACGGCTTCGCCACCACCGGCGACGACCAGGACTTCCACCGCGGCGACTCCGGCTACGACCGGTACTACGGCGACCCGACGGTGAAGCCGAACTCGACGCTCGCCCCGCTCGCCAAGGCGCCCTACTACGCGGTCAAGATCTTCCCCGGCGACCTGGGCACCAAGGGCGGCCTGGTCACCGACGAGCACGCCCGCGTGCTGCGCGCCGACGGCTCCATGATCGAGGGCCTCTACGCCGCCGGCAACGTGTCCTCGGCCGTGATGGGTCGCACGTACGCCGGTCCCGGCGCGACCATCGGGCCCGCGATGGTGTTCGGCTACCTGGCGGCCGAGGACATCGCCGCCCAGAGCGGCACCCGCGCATGAGCACCGAGCTGCCGGGCCTGGTCGACGTCGCCACGGTGACGGCGTCCGGTGGGCCGGGGTGGAGCGACGAGGTCGACGTGGTCGTGGTCGGCTTCGGCATCGCCGGCGGGTGCGCGGCCCTGGAGGCCGCGCGTGCCGGAGCCCGGGTGCTGCTGATCGAGCGGGCGGCGACGTACGGCGGCACCAGTGCGATGGCCGGTGGGCACTTCTATCTCGGGGGCGGCACCGCGGTGCAGACCGCGACCGGCATCGAGGACTCGGCTGCGGAGATGGAGAAGTACCTCACCGCCGTCAGTCGGGAGCCCGAGGCCGACAAGATCCACGCCTACTGCGCCGACTCCGTCGAGCACTTCGACTGGCTGGAGGCGCTCGGCTTCGCCTTCGAGCGCTCCTACTTCCCCGGCAAGGCGGTGATCCAGCCCGGCACCGAAGGGCTGATGTACACCGGCAACGAGAAGGTCTGGCCCTTCCGCGACCAGGCCGTCCCCGCGCCGCGCGGGCACAAGGTGCCCGTGCCCGGCGACACCGGCGGGGCCAAGATCGTCCTCGATGCCCTGGCCGAGCGGCTGGCCGAGACCACCGCCGAGGTGCGCTACGAGACCGGGGCGACCCAGCTCGTCGTGGCCGGTGAGGGCGCCGACCAGCAGGTCGTCGGGGTCGCCTGGCGGCGCTTCGAGGAGCGCGGCTTCATCAGGGCCAAGGCGGTGATCCTGACCGCGGGCGGCTTCGTTGGCAACGATCAGATGGTCGCTGAGAACGTCCCCACGCTGGGCTCGGGCAAGCTGTTCCCGCTGGCGTCGACGTACGACGACGGGCTCGGGCTCCGGCTCGGGGCCTCGGCCGGCGGTGACCTGAAGTTCATGGACCAGCCATTCCAGACGGCGCCGTTCTATCCGCCCTCGGTGCTGCTGACCGGCATCATCGTCAACCGCGACGGCCGCCGCTTCGTGGCCGAGGACTCCTACCACTCCCGGACCTCGGCGTTCGTGCTGGAGCAGCCCGAGTCGCGTGCCTACCTGATCGTCGACTCCGAGCACATCGAGCACCCCTCGATGCCGCTGTGTCCGTTCATTGACGGCTGGGAGACGGTCGAGGAGATGGCTGCGGGCCTGGGTGTCCCCGCCGACACCCTGGCCGAGACGCTGGCGTCGTACAACAAGCACGCCTCGAACGGAGAGGACCCGGAGTTCCACAAGGGCGAGCAGTGGCTCGAGGCCCAGGACACCGGTCCGTGGGGCGCCTTCGACCTGTCGCTCGGCAAGGCGCTGTACGCCGGGTTCACGATGGGGGGTCTGTCGTGCACCGTGGACGGCGAGGTCCGCCGCGCCGACGGCTCCGTGATCGCCGGGCTCTATGCGGGCGGGGCGTGCGGTGCCAACCTCGCCCAGGACGCGAAGGGCTACGCCTCGGGGCTCCAGCTCGGTGACGGCTCCTACTTCGGGCGCCGAGCCGGGCGGCACGCCGCCGGCCGCCCCTGACCCCCTCTGCGAGCCGATCGATGTAGCGCCACCGTCACCTGGTGACGGTGGCGCTACATCGATCACGCCGGTCACTCCCCGTACGCCGACCACGGGACCGCTCCCGTAGGCTGGGCCCTGCTCGTGGCTCAGGAACCCGGTGTGACTCCGGGGCGGTTCCGCCACTGTGACTCCAGCGACCACCGTCGAGGGAGCAGCCAGACACTGGACGCGGGCGCATCCGACCACGCACGGGGCGAGAACCCCGAGGAGGAACCATGCGCTTCGCGCTGCTGTCCACGTCCGACACCGACCTGCTCTCGGCCCGATCGAGCGGGGCGGACTGGCACTGGGCCAACCCGACCCGGACCGACGACGCTGAGCTGACCGCGCTGGTCGCTGATGCCGATCTGGTCGTCGTACGCCTGCTCGGGTCGCCGCACGACCTGTGGCCCGGGCTGGACGCGGTGCGCGAGGCAGGGGTGCCGCTGGTCATCCTCGGTGGCGAGCTGCAGCCCAGCGCCGAGCTGATGGAGCTGTCCACGGTGCCGATGGGCGTCGCGGCCGAGACCCACCGCTACCTGGCCGAGGGCGGCCCGACCAACCTCGCCCAAGCGCATGCGTTCCTCTCCGACACCGTGCTGCTGACCGGGGAGGGCTTCGAGCCGCCGACGGCGATCCCGGCGTGGGGCTTCGCCGAGCGCCCCGCGGCCCCCGCCGCAGCGGACCTGCCGAAGATCGGCATCCTCTACTACCGCGCGCACGAGGCGTCGGGGAACAACGCGTTCGCCCACGCCCTGGCCGACCAGATCGACGCCACCGGGGCCGCTGTCGGCCTCCCGATCTTCGCCGGATCGCTGCGCTCGGCGCCCGACGACCTGTACGCCGCTCTCGGCACACTGGACACCCTGATCGTCACGGTCCTGGCCGCCGGTGGCTCCGTGCCCGCGACCGCCAGTGCCGGTGGCGACGACGAGGCCTGGGACGTGGAGCGGATGGCCGCCCTCGACCTGCCCGTCCTCCAGGGCCTGTGCCTGACCAACTCCCGGGCCGAGTGGGAGGCCTCCGACGACGGCGTCAGCCCGCTGGACTACGCCAGCCAGATCGCGATCCCGGAGTTCGACGGCCGGATCTCCACGGCGCCGTTCTCGTTCAAGGAGGTCGACGACCAGGGGCTTCCGCACTACGTCGCCGACCCCGAGCGTGCCCGTCGGGTCGCCCGTCTGGCCGTCCACCACGCCCGGCTGCGGCGCCTGCCCAACGCCGAGAAGCGGGTCGCGCTGGTGCTCTCGGCGTACCCCACCAAGCACGCCCGGATCGGCAACGCGGTCGGCCTGGACACCCCGGTCTCCGCGATCCGGATGCTGCGCCGGCTGCGCGACGAGGGCTACGACCTGGGTGGGAGCAACGAGGTCACCGCCCTGCTCGACCTGGCCGACGACCCCACCGACACCGCTGCCGGTGACGCCCTGATCCACGCCCTGATCGCCGCCGGTGGCCAGGACGAGGAGTGGCTGACCTCGGCCCAGCTCACCGACGCCCACGTGCGGATCACCCCCGAGCAGTACGCCGCCTGGACCGCCCACCTGCCCGCCGACCTGCGTGAGGCGATGACGCAGGCGTGGGGCGAGGCGCCCGGCTCCCTGTTCGTCAACGACGACGGCGACGTCGTCATCGCCACCCTGCGCGCGGGCAACGTCGTGCTGATGATCCAGCCGCCGCGCGGCTTCGGGGAGAACCCGGTCGCGATCTACCACGATCCCGACCTGCCGATCACGCACCACTACCTGGCCGCCTACCGCTGGCTGGGCAACCCGGAGTCCAGCGGTGGCTTCGGCGCCGACGCGGTCGTCCACCTCGGCAAGCACGGCTCCCTGGAGTGGCTGCCCGGCAAGAACGCCGCCCTGTCGGCCTCCTGTGGCCCCGACGCGGCGCTGGGCGACCTGCCGATGATCTACCCGTTCCTGGTCAACGACCCAGGCGAGGGCGCCCAGGCCAAGCGCCGCGCCCACGCCGTGATCGTCGACCACCTGGTGCCGCCGATGGCCCGCGCCGAGGCGTACGGCGACATCGCGCGGCTCGAGGCGCTGCTGGAGGAGTACGACAAGATCTCCACGATGGACCCGGCGAAGCTGCCGGCCATCCGCGGGGAGATCTGGCAGCTGATGCACGCCGCGGAGCTGCACCGCGACCTCGGTCTGGAGGAGCGCCCGGAGGACGAGGAGTTCGACGACTTCCTGCTCCACGTCGACGGCTGGCTGTGCGAGATCAAGGACGCCCAGATCCGTGACGGTCTGCACATCCTCGGTGCCGCCCCCGAGGGCGAGGCCCGGGTCAACCTGGTGCTCTCGATCCTGCGCGCCGGTCAGGTCTGGGGCGGAGTCGGCAACGCCGTGCCCGGTCTGCGTACCGCCCTGGGCCTGAGCGAGGGCGCCCTCAGTGCCGAGGTCGACGCGATCGAGGCGCAGGCCCGCGCCCTGGTCGAGGCGATGGAGAAGGCCGCCTGGTCCCCCGCCGCCGTCGACGACCTGCACGCCGACGCCGAGGTCCGCCGGGTGCTGACCTTCGCCGCCACCCAGGTGGTCCCCCGGCTGGCCCGCACCACCGACGAGCTCGACGCGGTGCTGCACGCCCTGGCCGGCGGCTACATCCCGGCCGGTCCGTCGGGCTCGCCGCTGCGCGGTCTGGTCAACGTGCTGCCGACCGGACGCAACTTCTACACCGTCGATCCCCGCGCCGTGCCGAGCCGGCTGGCCTGGCAGACAGGCCAGGCGATGGCCGACTCCCTGGTGGCCAAGTACCTCGACGAGACCGGCGAGTACCCGACCTCGGTCGGGCTCTCGGTCTGGGGCACCTCGGCCATGCGGACCAGTGGCGACGACGTCGCCGAGGTGCTCGCGCTGCTCGGCGTACGGCCGGAGTGGGACGAGCAGTCCCGGCGCGTGAGCCGTCTGCTGGTCACCCCGCTCGAGGAGCTCGACCGGCCCCGGATCGACGTCACGGTGCGCATCTCCGGCTTCTTCAGGGACGCCTTCCCGCACGTCGTGGCGATGCTCGACGACGCGGTCCGGATGGTCGCCGAGCTCGACGAGCCGCACGATCGCAACTACGTCCGCGCCCACGCCCAGGCCGACCTGGCCGACCACGGCGACGAGCGCCGCGCCACCACCCGGATCTTCGGCTCCAAGCCGGGCTCCTACGGCGCCGGCATCCTGCAGGTGATCGAGTCGGGCACCTGGCGCGACGACCAGGACCTGGCCGAGGTCTACACCGCCTGGGGTGGCTTCGCCTACGGCCGCGACCTGGACGGCGCGCCGGCCGCTGACGACATGCGCACGGCGTACCGCCGGATCAAGGTGGCGGCGAAGAACGTCGACTCGGCCGAGCACGACATCGCCGACTCCGACGACTACTTCCAGTACCACGGCGGCATGGTCGCCACCGTGCGTGCGCTGACCGGCACCGACCCGCGCGCCTACGTCGGCGACTCGACCTCGCCCGACGCGATCCGCACCCGCACCCTGGCCGAGGAGACCGCTCGGGTCTTCCGCGCTCGGGTGGTCAACCCGCGCTGGATCGCCGCGATGCAGCGCCACGGCTACAAGGGCGCCTTCGAGCTGGCGGCGACGGTGGACTACCTGTTCGGCTTCGACGCCACCGCCGGGGTGGTGCACGACTGGATGTACGACTCGCTGGCCCGCGAGTATGTGCTGGACGAGACCAACCAGGCGTTCCTGCGCCAGTCCAACCCGTGGGCGCTGCGCGGCATCGTGGAGCGGCTGCACGAGGCCAGCGAGCGCGGCCTGTGGGCCGAGCCCGACCCCGAGGTGATCGCTGCGATGCAGCAGGTCTACCTCGAGGTCGAGGGCGACCTGGAGGACCGCGCTTGAGCGACTTGCGGATCCGCGTGCTCGGCTTCGGCATGGGCCCGGCCCACCTCACCCCCGAGGTGGTCGAGGCCCTGGCCGGCGTCGACTACGTGATCGCCGCCGACAAGGCCGGCCCCGCGGGGACCGACCCGTTGTTGGCCGTACGTCGCCAGGTGGCCGCGACCGCCGACGTGCCGGTCGTCGCCGTCCCCGACCCCGCCCGGGACCGTGACAACCCGCGCGACTACCCCGGCGCGGTCAGGGACTGGCATCAGGCCCGGATCGACGCCTACGAGGCGGTGCTGCGCGAGCGCGGAGGCACCGCGGCGTTCCTGGTCTGGGGTGACCCGTCGCTCTACGACTCGGTGATCCGGATCGTGGCCGCCCTGGCCGAGCGGACCGGTGCGGAGTGGGACGTGCTGCCCGGGATCAGTGCCCCGCAGCTGTTGGCCGCCCGGCACCGGATCGTGTTGCACCCGGTCGGGCGTCCGGTGCACATCACCCCCGCGCGGCGCTGGCGTGAGGCGGTGGAGTCCGGGCAGACCAACCTGGTCGTGATGCTCGGCACCGCCGCGGACCTCGACGCGGTCGCTGCTGCGGTCCCGGACTGGCAGATCTGGTGGGGTGCGAACCTCGGCGCTGACTCCGAGCGGCTGGTCGCCGGCACCGTCGGCGAGGTGCTGCCCTCCGTGCAGGCCGCCCGCGCTGCGGCTGCGGAGGATGCCGGCTGGGTGATGGACCTCTTCGTGCTGCGAGCGCCGGCGTGAGTGACGTGTCAGCGGGCGTGGGTGCGGGCGCGGGTCATGCGGTCCTGGCTGTCCCCGTCCCGGCCCTGGACGCCCCGGTGCGGGAGCGGACCGCGTTCTACGACCCCTCGTTCGTCTCCACCGATCCGGGCTTCGTGCACGCCCACATCACCCTGCTCTCCCCCTGGCTGGCCGAGCCGACGGCCGCCGATCTCGACGTCGTCGCGGCCCTGGCGGCGCGCACGGCCCCGTTCGCGGCGGTGCTCGACCAGGTCGAGGAGTTCGTCGGCGGTGTGATCCACCTGCCACCCGCCCCGGCCGGGCCGTTCCAGGCGCTGACCGCCGCGCTGGTCGAGGCGTTCCCGCAGTGCCCTCCCTACGCGGGGGTCTTCCCCACCCCGGTCCCCCACCTCACCCTCGATCACCCCGCGGGCGGCGTGACGCTCGCCGAGGTCCGCGAGCGGATGCACCAACACCTGCCGGTGACGTTCCCCGTCGACCGGATCGACCTGCAGTGGTGGGCCAACGACGACTGCCGGCTGCTGGCATCGTGGCCGCTGACCGGCAGCCTCGGGACAGGACGTGCCCGATGAGCGGCCTGCTGGTCGCCGGCACCACGTCGGACGCGGGCAAGTCGATCCTCACCACCGGTCTGTGTCGAGCAGCCGCGCGGCGGGGCATCGCGGTGGCGCCGTACAAGGCACAGAACATGTCCAACAACTCGATGGTCTGCCTCGGCGCCGACGGCACCCCGGCGGAGATCGGCCGCGCCCAGTGGGTGCAGGCGGTTGCGGCACGGGCCGTGCCGGAGCCTGCGATGAACCCGGTGCTGCTCAAGCCGGGCAGCGATCGGCGCAGCCACGTCGTGGTGATGGGCCACCCCGCCGGCGAGGTCTCCTCGGCGAACTGGACCACCGGACGACGTCATCTGGCCGAGGCCGCCCATGCGGCGTACGACGATCTGGCCGCCCGCTTCGACCTGG
Source organism: Nocardioides sp. (assembly GCF_030150155.1). Lineage (GTDB taxonomy): Bacteria > Actinomycetota > Actinomycetes > Propionibacteriales > Nocardioidaceae > Nocardioides. Next base: position 3,753 of record NZ_JASLGR010000015.1, on the reverse strand, counting down.
TGATCTCCGAAGGTGCCGGGAGCCCGACCGAGATCAACCTGCGCGACGGCGACTACGTGAACATGGGCCTGGCCCGGCACGCCGACCTGCCCACCGTCGTGGTCGGCGACATCGACCGCGGTGGGCTGTTCGCGGCGATGTACGGCACCGTCGCCCTGCTGGAGGCGGCCGACCAGGCGCTGATCGCCGGGTTCGTGGTCAACAAGTTCCGTGGCGACGTCGGGCTGCTGACGCCTGGGCTGCGTGATCTGGAGGCGATGACCGGACGCCGGGTCTACGGCGTGCTGCCCTGGGACCCGACGCTGTGGCTCGACTCCGAGGACGCGCTCGACCTCGACGGGCGCCGCGCCGCGTCGGCCTCGGGGACACTGAGGGTCGCCGTGATCCGACTCCCCCGGATCTCGAACTTCACCGACGTCGACGCTTTGGGGCTGGAGCCCGACCTCGACGTCGTCTTCGCCTCCTCACCCTCGGACCTGAGCGACGCCGACCTGATCGTGCTGCCCGGCACCCGTGCCACGATCAGCGACCTGGCCTGGCTGCGCTCGCGCGGCCTCGACGTGGCGCTGCGTGAGCACGTCGGGCGCGGCGGTGCCGTGCTCGGGATCTGCGGCGGATTCCAGATGCTCGGGCAGGTGGTGCGCGATCCCGACGGGATCGAGGGCACCGCCGGGGCCCCGGGGGTCACCGTCGAGGGGCTCGGCCTGCTCGACGTCAGCACCGACTTCCGCGCCGAGAAGCGGCTCGCGCTGCCGACCGGCTCGGCGCTCGGTGCGGCAGCGACCGGGTACGAGATCCACCACGGCCGGATCACCCGTGGGTCGGGCGAGGAGTTCCTCGGCGGCGCGCGTGCGGGCCGGGTCTTCGGCACGATGTGGCACGGCAGCCTGGAGGGCGACGCGCTGCGCGGAGCGCTGCTCGGCACGCTCTTCGACCGCACCCCGTCCACGGTCAGCTTCACCGCCGCCCGTGAAGGCCGGATCGACCGGCTCGCCGATCTCGTGGAGACTCATCTCGACCTTGAGGAGTTGATCGCCCTGGCCGCCACCGGTGCCCCCGCCAGTCTGCCGCTGCTCGCCCCCGGGACTGCCCGATGACGCCGCTGCGGGTCCTGCTGCTGGGTGGCACCGGCGAGGCCCGGGCGCTGGCCGACCTGCTGGTCGCCGACGCTGCACTCGGGGTCGACGTCGTCTCGTCCCTGGCGGGACGGGTCGCCAAGCCACGGCTGCCGGTCGGTCCGGTGCGGATCGGTGGGTTCGGTGGGGTCGCCGGACTGCGCGCAGCCCTCGACGACTTCGACGTCGTCGTGGACGCCACCCATCCGTTCGCCCGCGGGATGAGCGCCAACGCGGAGGCAGCCTGTCTCGACCCGGCACTCGGCAGCCCGGTCCCCCTGCTCCGCCTGGAGCGACCGGGCTGGGAGCCCGACCCGTCGTGGACCCTGGTCGAGGACCACGAGGCCGCCGCCGAGGCCGCCGCCCGCCTCGGCGAGCGACCGTTCCTGACCGTCGGGCGCCAGGAACTGGCCCGCTTCATCCCGGCCCTGGGCGATCACCCGGTGCTGGCCCGGGTCGTGGACCGCCCCGACGTCGACCTGCCCGAGGCCTGGGAGCTGGTGCTGAGCCGCGGGCCCTACCTGCTCGGTGCGGAGCTCGACCTGCTCCGGGCCCACGGAGCCGACGTGCTGGTCACCAAGGACTCCGGTGGCACCTTCACCTGGCCCAAGATGGAGGCCGCGGCTACGTTGGGCGTGCCGGTGGTCGTCGTACGCCGTCCTGCGCCGTCCACCCAGGTGACCACGGTCAACGACGTGAGCGAGGCGCACCGGTGGGTGCGGGACCGTCTCGCCGAGCACGCTCCCCATCAGGCGGCCGCGCGATGAAGGTCCTCGTCACCGGCGGCGTCCGGTCGGGCAAGTCCCGCCACGCCGAGGAGCTGCTGATCGACGCGCCGACGCCGATCACCTACGTCGCGCCGGGCCCGACCCCGGACGAGGACACCGACCCCGACTGGCTGGCCCGGATCGAGGCCCACCGCGCCTCCCGCCCCGGCTCCTGGACGACCCTGGAGAGCCGTGACCTCGCCGCCGCACTGGCGACCGACGGTTCGGTGATCGTGGACTGTCTCGGCACCTGGCTGACCGCACTGCTCGACAGCGCGGAACTGTGGGAGGCCTCGTCTGCCGACGCTCTGGCTGCGGTCACCGCCGCGCTCGACTCCGCTGTCGCGGCGTTGGAGGCGCGTTCCTCGGAGGAGACCATCGTGCTGGTGACCAACGAGGTCGGCCTCGGCGTCGTCCCCGCGCACCGCTCCGGGCGACTCTTCCGCGACCTGCTCGGGGTGACGAACCAACGTCTCGCGGCGGTCTGTGACGAGGTCCATCTGGTGATCGCGGGGCGCGTGCTCACGCTCTAGGTCATCCCGACGGGGCTTCTCGACCGACGCCGATCCGGTTTTGTCGGTGGGTCTGTCTAGAGTCAACGTAGATCGTCAGTGAGGGCACCCCGAGATCCGTAGGGGCGAAGCCGGCGCACGAAAGAGACACACACCTGGTCGGGTGTGTGACGTGTGCGAGCCGCCCCGAGGAGGTGTCCGCTGATGAGTCAGGTGAGCCAGCTGGTCCACCCCATCCTGGGTGCCGTGGCGGTCGCGAACGGGGCTGTGGCAGGGGTGGCCGAGGTCGACCCGATGTTCATGCGTGATGAGGACCAGGTCACTGCCTTGCATGAGGTGTTGGCGTTCGAGGCCCGCACCGCGGAGTTGAAGGCCCGGCTCCTGACGGCCCTGGATCGAGTGGGCAGGGTCACTGAGCGTGCTGGGGAACGGGATCTGGGGTTCTGGTTGGCTCACCAGGCACGGGCCGGGATCCGTGATGCCCGCCGCGAGATCGGGTTCGCTCACGCGTTGGAGGCCCATCCGGTGACCGGTGGTGCGTTGCGGGCCGGGGCGATCTCGGCGGCACAGGCCACGGTGGTGATGGAGGCCGTCGATGCCCTGCCCGAGGATCTGCCGAGCGAACTCGTCGAGGATCTCGCCCGGTTGGGCGAGGACGGCCATGATGTCGCGACGCGCGCCGAGACACACCTGGTGCGGGAGGCCACCGTCTTCGGCCCCCAACAGTTGAGGGTGTTGGGGCGTCGGATCCTCGAGGTCGTGGCCCCCGAGATCGCAGAGGAGGCCGAGGCCCGCAAGCTGGAGGCTGCCGAACGTCGTGGCCGCGCACGAATCCGGTTGACGCTGCGGCGGGTTGGGGACGGGACCACGATGATCAACGGTCGGCTCCCGGATCTCGCGGCAACGCAGTTGTTGACCATGCTCGATGCATTGGTGAACCCGCGACGGACCCCGGAGTGGGTGACGGGTGGTGAGTCCGGGGACGGCGACCAGTCCGGGGACGGCGGCGCTGCCCCGAGGCCGTGGTGGGCGATGCCGCCTGCGCACAAGCTGGGGCATGCGTTCGTGGAGTTGCTGTCCCGGATCCCGACTGACCTGCTCCCGATGCACGGCAACACCCCGGCGACGGTGTTCATCACGGTCACCTTGGAGCAGCTGCGGGCCGGGCTGGGGGCCGGGATCGTGCAGGGCCCGCGGGGTGAGGACCTGATCAGTGCTGCGCAGGCCCGCCGGCTGGCGTGCCTCAGCAACCTGATCCCGGCCGTGCTCGGCACCCGGGGCGAGGTCGTGGACCTGGGCCGGACCACACGGCTGTTCACCACCGGACAGGTCAAGGCACTCCGACTCCGACACCCCCAC
>NZ_JASLGR010000062.1 GCF_030150155.1 Nocardioides sp. | reverse complement strand
GCCGTGCTCGCGCAGCCGCCCGGCCACCTCAGACAGGTACGGCACGTGCGCGTCGGCGATCGGGATGCCGGTGACCTGGACCGGGGCCAGCCAGGGCGGGAACGCGCCCGCGTAGTGCTCGGTCAGGATGCCGAAGAACCGCTCGATCGAGCCGAACAGCGCGCGGTGGATCATCACCGGCTGCTGCCTGGTGCCGTCCGCGGCCTGGTACTCCAGGCCGAACCGCTTGGGCAGCTGGAAGTCGACCTGGATGGTGGACAGCTGCCAGGTGCGGCCGATCGCGTCCCGGGCCTGGACCGAGATCTTCGGGCCGTAGAACGCCGCGCCGCCCGGGTCCGGGACCAGCTCGAGGCCGGTCTCCCCTGCGACCTGCTCGAGGACGGCGGTGGCCGTGGCCCAGTCCTCCTCGGAGCCGATGAACTTGTCCTTCTTCGCGTCGTCGCGGGTCGACAGCTCCAGGTAGAAGTCGTCCAGCCCGAAGTCGCGCAGCACCGTCAGCATGAAGTTGAGCAGGTGCTTGACCTCGGCCGGGGCCTGCTCGGCGGTGCAGTAGGAGTGCGAGTCGTCCTGTGCGAAGCCGCGCACCCGGGTGAGGCCGTGGATGACACCGGACTTCTCGTAGCGGTAGACCGAGCCGAACTCGAAGAGCCGCAGCGGCAGCTCACGGTAGGACCGACCCCGCGAGGCGAAGATCAGGTTGTGCATCGGGCAGTTCATCGCCTTGAGCTGGTAGTTCGATCCCTCGAACTCCATCGGCGGGAACATCGTGTCGGCGTAGTGCGGCAGGTGGCCCGAGGTGTGGAACAGGCCGTCCTTGGAGATGTGCGGGGTGCCGACGTACGAGAAGCCCTCCTCGATGTGGCGACGGCGGACGTAGTCCTCCATCTCCCGCTTGATCACACCGCCCTTGGGGTGGAAGACCGGCAGGCCGGAGCCGAGCTCGTCGGGGAAGGAGAACAGGTCGAGCTCACGACCGAGCTTGCGGTGGTCGCGACGCTCGGCCTCCTCGAGCCGGTGGAGGTGCTCATCCAGCGCCTCCTTGGACTCCCAGGCGGTGCCGTAGATGCGCTGGAGCTGCTTGTTCTTCTCGTCGCCTCGCCAGTACGCCGCCGCGGACCGCATCAGCTTGAAGGCCGGGATCCGCTTGGTGGTCGGCAGGTGCGGGCCACGGCAGAGGTCCTTCCAGACCGTCTCGCCGTTGCGTCCGAGGTTGTCGTAGATGGTGAGCTCGCCGGCTCCGACCTCCGCCTCGGCACCGTCGCCGGCACCGGCGGCGTTGCCCTTGAGGCCGATCAGCTCGAGCTTGTACGGCTCGTCGGCCAGCTCGACGCGGGCGTCGTCATCGGTGGTGACGCGCCGGTCGAACTTCTGGTTAGCCTTGATGATTTTCTTCATCGCCGACTCGATCTTGACCAGATCCTCCGGGACGAACGGGGTCTCGACGTCGAAGTCGTAGTAGAACCCGTCAGTGACCGGCGGGCCGATGCCCAGCTTGGCCTCCGGGAAGAGCTGCTGGACGGCCTGGGCCATCACGTGCGCCGTGGAGTGACGCAGGATGTCACGACCATCGGTGGAGTCGATCGTGACCGGCTCGACCTCGTCGCCTTCCTGGATCTCGTAGGCGAGATCCTTCAGCTGCCCGTTCACACGCGCAGCGATGACGTTCGGGTCGTCGGCGTATAGCTCCCATGCCTTGCTCACCCGCCGATGCTATCGAGAACGTCGAGTGATTTCAGAAGTGGTCCTCGATCGCCCTGCTGCAGGGAACGCGAAAGGCCCGACCGGAACCGGTCGGGCCTTGCTGAGGTGGACGATACTGGGTTTGAACCAGTGACCTCTTCCGTGTCAAGGAAGCGCGCTACCGCTGCGCCAATCGTCCTGGTGAAACTGGGTGAAACTGGAGCGGACGACGAGACTCGAACTCGCGACCCCGACCTTGGCAAGGTCGTGCTCTACCAACTGAGCTACGTCCGCATGCAGTGCACGCACTGCGTGAACCAGGGCTTGTGTTGCTGTGCCGTTCCACCCTGTTCCAGTGGACGATACTGGGTTTGAACCAGTGACCTCTTCCGTGTCAAGGAAGCGCGCTACCGCTGCGCCAATCGTCCGTGCTTATTCAGTTATAGGTCCTACTCGAGGTGGGTACGGGATTTGAACCCGTGTACACGGATTTGCAGTCCGTTGCCTCGCCTCTCGGCCAACCCACCGCAGAGGCATAGGCACCTCAGAGCGGACGACGAGACTCGAACTCGCGACCCCGACCTTGGCAAGGTCGTGCTCTACCAACTGAGCTACGTCCGCATTGCTTCGCTTCCCTTGCCTTTCGGCCCGGTCGGCGTTGCGTGGAAAACATTAGCGGTTCACCCCAGGGGCACCAAATCAGGGTCCCCCTAGGCGCGTCCCGCCCGTCGCGGCTACTCGAACGAGCCCAGCAGGTCGGTGATCAGCGCATCCAGGTTGAGGTGCCGGGTCTCGGTCCCGACCGGCACCAGAGCGAACGAGCGCGCCAGGAAGAGCTGGACCTCGTGCGAGTCGGCCTGGGCGACCAGGCGGCCATCGGGCGAGCAGAAGTCGAAGACCGCGACCGGCTTGTTGTCGACGTCGACCTCCGGGTGGACCTTGACGTCCCCCTCCCCTGCCGGCGCCGCCAGACCCTGCAGCATCAAGGTGCGCGAGACGACCCACTCCACGTCACCCGAGCCCGAGTGGAAGGTGAGCGAGACGGCGTACGGGTCCGAAGCGCGGTAGCCGAAGGTGGTCGGCACGCGGACCGAGCGCCCCCACGGGTCGACGCACCACAGTTCGATGTCGTGCGTGATCGGTGCGAGTGCGGTTCCGTGGTCAGCCGGCTGCTGCGTCATGTTGTCCCCCTAGTTCAGGCGTTTCCCTGTTAACGAGACGAACGAACTTTGGATCCGTGACGTAGGTCCCGAATTTTCTTCTGGATTTCCAGTGCGCTACTGTTCTCAACGCAACCGCGGGTGATTGGCGCAGTGGTAGCGCGCTTCGTTCACACCGAAGAGGTCACTGGTTCGAACCCAGTATCACCCACCGCATGCAAACAGCCCCTGACCTGGGAAAACAGGTCGGGGGCTGTTCGCATTTCCATGCCTCCAGCGTGCGCCGGACCGGGGAGGCGCACCACCCCCAGAGTGGGTACGTGCGGCCCCCGGGACGCGCCGGGCGGGTCCGATCAGGCGCCGCCACCGCCGTTGAGATGCTCGTGCTCCTCGAAGTTCACGGTCCGTCGCGTGTTGGCCAGCGCCGTCACGGTGGCCGTCCCGAACGTGCCGGAACGGTCGAAGAGCTCGGCCACGCCGACCGCCACCCCAGCCGAGGAGAGCTGGTCCAGCGCCCGGATCCCGATCTCCAGGCCGATCGGGCGACGGCTCATCGCCAGCGAGATGTCGGTGTTGATCCACTCCATCCCGGCCTCGCCCCAGTTCGTGATCATGCTGGCGGTGTCCGAGATCGCTGCCACCGCGACGAAGGAGGTCATCTCCTCCCCCGCCACCGTCGGCACCGGCACCTGCCAGGTGGCGTGCCGCCCGGCGTTCTGGTGCTCGACGAACTCCTGGGACCAGGGCTTGAGACTCTGCCAGTACGGCGGCCGCGGACCGTTCGGCGGCGGGACCTCGTCCTCGGTCGGGGCCACCGCGCGCTCAGCGGCGCTCCAGACCACCCCGGTCGGCTGGTCGCCGGTGGCCAGGAAGGTGGCGCTCGCCCGGGCCACCACGACGCCGTCCTGACTCACCTCGGCGTCGATCAGGACCAGTCGCGGACCCTCGCGCAGCACCGTGGCACGCACCGACGTCGGCACCATCCGGGCGGCCCGGAACAGATCGACGTGATAGCGGGCGGGGACCATCTCCGAGCGCCCCAGTCCAGCCAGTGTCCGCTCCAGCTCCAGGGCGAGCAGACCGCTCACCGCGACGCCGTGCATCTGGTCGGCGCTCCACAGGCTCGCCGCGATCGGGAGCGGGGTGACCGTCTCGCCCGTGCGCGTGAAGTAGGCGATGCGATTCATGCTGCCACCTTAACCAATTGTTAGAACGTGTTTCAGTTTTGGGCTAGGCTCTCGCCATGACGTACGTCATCACGCGCTCCTGCTGCAACGACGCCTCCTGTGTCGAGGTCTGCCCGGTGGACTGTATCCACCCGACACCGGACGAGCCGGGGTTCGGCTCCACCGAGATGCTCTACATCAACCCCGACGACTGCATCGACTGCGGCACCTGCGTCGACGCGTGCCCGGCTTCGGCGATCTACGCCGGCCTCGAGGTGCCGGCGCATCTGGCGTCCTACCTCGCGGTCAACGCCGACTACTACGACTTCACCGGCGACCCGCCGATGCCCGGGTTCCCCAGCGGCGCCGGCCCGAAGGCGACCGACCAGACCGAGCCGCTGCGGGTCGCGGTCGTCGGCTCCGGCCCGGCCGGCTGGTACGTCGCCGACGAGCTGTCCAGCACCCGGCGTGCCGACGTCGAGGTGACGGTGATCGACCGGCTGCTCACCCCCGGCGGCCTGGTCCGCTTCGGGGTCGCGCCCGACCACCTCGACACCAAGGGTGTGCTGGCCTCCTTCGACAAGATCGCCCAGCACCGCCGCACCCGGACCGCGTTCGGCGTGCCGATCGGTGCCGACGGGGTCAGCCACGCCGACCTGCGCGACCACTTCCATGCGGTCGTCTACGCCACCGGTGCCTCCCACGGCCGCTCGCTGGGCCTGTCCGGGGAGACCCTGCCCGGCTCGGTGACCGCCGCCGAGCTGGTCGGCTGGTACGCCGGTCACCCCGACCGCCGCGACCTGGACCCGCGGCTCGACACCGAGCGCGCCGTCGTGATCGGCAACGGCAACGTCGCCCTCGACGTCGCCCGGATGCTGCTCTCGGACCGCCCGCACCTGACCGACTCCGACGTCACGGCCCCCGCCTTGGAGGCCCTGGCGGCCAGCACGATCACCGAGGTGGTGGTGCTGGCCCGGCGCGGTGCGGCCGAGGCCGCCTTCACCAGCCCCGAGCTGCGGGCCCTGATCGACCACCCCGACTTCGACGTCGTGGTCAGCGCCGACGAGGTCGCCGCCCTGGAGGAGCTCCTCGACCCCGCCGACCGGAGCCCGGCGACCTTCGCCCTGCGGGAGAAGGCGACCCTGCTGCTGGAGGCGGCCCGCACCGAGCCGACCGCGGCCAAGCGGCTCGTGCTCCGCTTCGGCCTCACCCCCGACGGCATCGTCGGCGAGACCGCCGTGACCGGGCTGCGGGTCGTGCCCACCGCCGGCGGCGCTCCCGAGGTGATCGACGCCGGCCTGGTGATCCGGGCGACCGGCTACCGCTCCAGTGCCGTCGACGGGGTTCCGTTCGACGAGGCGACCGGTCGCTTCGCTCACGAGGGCGGTCGGGTGCTCGACCCGAGCGACGGCAACATCGTCACCGCCACCTATGTCTGCGGCTGGGCCAAGCGCGGCCCCAGCGGCGTGATCGGCACCAACCGTTCGTGTGCGGCCGAGACCGCCCGGGCGGTGCTCGACGACTTCGTCGCCGGGCGGCTGGCCTCACCCGCCCATGCTGGGGAGTTCGCCGACCTGCTGAGCAGCCGCGGGATCGATGCCGTCGACCAGCGCGGCTGGAAGGCGATCGACGCCGCCGAGATCGCTGCCGGCGCGGCCCAGGGCCGCCCCCGGGTGAAGATCACCGACCCCGCCGAGCAGCGCTCGATCGCCCTGGGTCAGGCGAAGGCCTGAGCCACCTGCTCCTCGGTGAGGCCGTAGTCGGCGAGCGTGTAGCGGTGCGACGGGCGCGCCTTGCCGGTGCGTGAGTCGGCATCGAGACGGCGTACCTCGGCCTGAGCGGCGTCACTCCAGGTCAGCCCGAACGCCTCGTAGATCCCGGCCACGGTCCCGATCGGGTCGGCGACGAAGGCGCGGTAGTCGACGTCGTGGAACTGCTCGGCACGGTAGCGCGGGCGCAGTGCGTCGAAGCGGCGCTGGGAACGGCTCAGCATCTCCAGCTGGGTGCGCCCGATGGTCTCGCCGACGAAGGTGGTCGAGGTGCCTGCGGTCGCCTCGGCCGACAGCGAGCACGCCGAGGCGATGCTGGTCACCGGGGCGCGGTGGCACACCACCACCAGCGCGTCGGGGTAGACCGCCATCAGCGCGTCGAGGGCGACCAGGTGCGACGGGTTCTTCAGCACCCAGCGTTTCTCGGCGTCGTGCAGGCCGACCAGCTGGAGGTTCTGCCGGTGCCGGGCGTAGGCGTCGGTCCAGTCCTGACCCGCGAGCCACGCCGAGTAGCGCGGGATGTGGGCCAGCGACTCGAACCCGATCGACTTCCCGCTCTGGCGCAGCACCCGCCAGCACTCCTCGACGCTGGTCGCGTCCATGTAGTGGATCCCCATGAACTCGGGGTTGTCGATGTGGTGGGAGCGGTACGCCGCCTGGAGCGCGTTGAAGATCGGGTCGGACTCCCACGTCGCCCGGGGCGGACGCGGCTGCGGGAACTCCGTCAGCCAGGCCTCGAGTCCCTGGTGGTCGGCATCGGCGCACAGCAGCCGATGCAGGGCGGTGGTGCCGGTGCGCGGCAGGCCGGTAACGAAGATCGGCCGCTCGATCGCCACGTCGGCGTGCTCGGGGAACTCCGCGAACCGCGCCTGCGTGATCAGCCGTCCGACCAGTGCACTCTTGACCTGGGCGCGGTGGAAGTAGTTGCCCACCGGGGTCAGACCGGCCTCGGGTGAGGCGAGATCCTCGACCAGCAGACCGAAGCCCTCCTCGAAGCCGGAGCCGGGAACGATGCCGAGGTCGCGCAGCCCGGTGGTGCGCATCGCCGCCTCGACGATCTCGGTGAAGGAGCCGATCTCGGCGCGCTGACGGGGGCCCGCGCCGGCCTGGTCAGTGGTCATGGAACTCGCCGCAGTCGACGTTGAGCACCTGGCCGGTGACAGCACCGGCCAGGTCGCTGGCCAGCAGCAGTGCCGCCTGCGCGACCTCGTCGGCGGTCGCGAGCCGCTTGAGGTCGGTCGGGGCAGCCTTCTCGGCATAGACCTCCGCGGCGGTGCGGCCCGACTCCGAGGCGAGCCACTCGAAGTAGGCCTTGTTGACGTCCTCGTAGATGTAGGACGGCGCGATCGAGTTCACCCGGATGCCGCGCGGGCCGAGCTCGGTCGCCAGGCTGCTGGCCAGGTGCGCCAGGGCACCCTTGGAGAGCTTGTAGCCGGCGAACTCGGGCTGGCTCTGGTAGAGCACCGCGGAGTTGATCATCAGGATCGACCCGCCCGGCTTCGCGCCGTCGGCCGCCAGTGCGTCAGCGAAGAGGGCCGAGAGCCGCAGGGGCGCGAAGACGTTGGTCTCCTGGGCGGCGCGCAGGCTGTCCAGGCTCAGGGTGGTGAGCGGGTCCATCGGTGGGATGCCGAAGGCGTTGTTGATCAGGCAGTCCACCCGGCCGAACTCGGCCAGGGTCGCCTCGACCAGTCGCCGACGGGCGTCCTCGTCACCGATGTCGGTGGGCACCATCAGGGCGCGTCGGCCGTGGGAGCGGACCACCTCGGCCATCGCCTCCAGGCGCTTGGGGGTGCGGCTGACCAGGACCAGGTCGGCCCCCATCAGTGCCGCCTGCTCCCCCAGCGAGCGCCCCAGCCCCGGCCCGACGCCGGAGAGCACGATGACCTTGTCCTGCAGCAACTGAATCAACTGAGCATCCTTCGTGCGACGGCCCGTTGGCGGGCGGTGATCCGCTCGGCGTACTGCGCGGCGGTGAGAGGTACGGCGGCAGGCAGACGCCCCGCGAGGTCGGCGACGGGCACGACGCTGACCCGAGGGCCGTCGGCGGCGGTCAGCTCCCGGGTGAGGCGCTGCCAGCGCAGCATGATGGGGCCGCTCTGGTGCCCGGTCGCCTCCAGCCAGTTCGCGATCGGCGCCCCCGACAGCGGCGGCCGCTCGGAGACGACGAAGCGCAGCACGCCGTCGGGGTCGGTGACGGCCTGATCGGCGGTGAGGCTGGTCTGGTGCGTCTCGTAGTCGGTCGAGGCGTACCAGTCCGACCCGATCTGGATCGCCTGGTAGGCGGCGTCGGCGCAGCGCGGCACCTCGATCAGCAGTGCCTCGTCGTCAGCGAGGCGGTAGTGGCCGATCGAGCTGAACTGGCTGGCCAGCCCGCCCGGCGTCGAGGCCGGCACGGTCAGGGTGTTGACCGGCTCCTGGTACTGGAAGAAGTGCGGGAAGGCGAACCAGGTCTGGATCGAGCCGGTCAGGATCCGGGCGGCGACCTCGTACTTGCGCTCCAGGCGGCTGCGTCGCAGCGGCTCGGCGGCCCGACCGATCCGGTCGACCCGTTCGATCCAGAGCGTGCCGCGCTCCTCGGTGTCCCAGTCGGAGAAGACCTCCCTGATGATCAGGGTCTTCGCCCCGGCGTCGTAGGGCCCGAGCGTCAGGTCGAAGGTGCCGTCGGGGGCGACCTCGATCTCCCGGTCGTCGAACGCCGCCAGCGACGGGGGCGCACCGGAGGCCTCGTAGCCGCCGCCCATCACCTGGAAGGAGAGGTCGGCGCTGCTCCCCCGGCGCCCGCGGACGCGGTACGTCGCCCCGTCGGTGATCCAGGCGTGGAAGTAGATCGCGTCGGGGTTGTCCAGGCCCTGGCGGGAGAACTGGTGGGTGGAGTTGATCAGGACCGGCCGGTCGAGGTCGTAGTCGAAGCTGAGCTGCAGGGCCGCCCGGATCCGTCCGGCGAGGTAGTCGTAGCCCTCCAGCAGGTCCTGCTCGGTGGCGATGTTCGGCGCCGACTCGATCAGCTTCTCCGCCTCGGCGATCGCGTCGAGGAACGGCTGGGTGATCATCGTGACCTCACCGGACCTGGGAGATCACGTGCTCGGCGTACCCGTTGAGATGCTTGATCTTGGTCTCCAGCGGCTCGGTGTCGGGTCCGACCACGTAGGGCACCCGGAAGCCGACGATGCAGTCGGTGACGCCCTTGTCCTCTAGGCGCTTGACGCCGTCGACCGAGTAGGCGTCCATCGAGATCACGTGGACCTCGAAGTTCTCCCGGGTGTCGCCCTCGGCCTCGCGGATCGCCTGGAGCTTGCCGAGCATCACGTCCAACTCGTCGGCGTCGCCGCCGGCGTGCATCCAGCCGTCGCCCTTGCGGACCGCGCGGCGCAGCGCGGCGT
>NZ_JASLGR010000050.1 GCF_030150155.1 Nocardioides sp. | reverse complement strand
ACAACCACAACGTGGCTGCACATTGTCAGAATCATTGTCAAAGAAAACCATCAACACCGAAGTGTCGACGGGGTATACAAAATTAATTCATCGACTATCAATGACACACTGTTGAGTTCTCAAGAATCACACGCACACCGTGCCAACCTCCCGGGCCGACTGCGGGGCAACCTGTAAAACATTACCGTGTCCGTCCGTCTCGACCAACTTGACGTTGATCAGCGACGTGGTGACGCGGGCGGCCGCCGGTCCGACTCACTTGAGCCTCAGGGGGTATCCCCCGGCTTTGGGAGCCGCTCTCGGCGACAGGTGAAACATTACACGGGTGTGTCCGGGAGACCAATTCGGGCCCCCATCCGCCCCACAGGGAGCAGACGAGGGCCCGGAACGGAGCGCCTGGAACGGGTCAGAGGATGTCGCCCGGCGTGTAGGCGGCGGCCTCGGGGTAGCGCGCCGCCACGGCCCCGACCTGGTCCACCAGCGAGCGCACCTGGGCACGCGCGGCACCGGTGAAGTCGATCGGGTCGCTGACCAGCTGGTGCAGCTCGTCCAGGGAGAGGCCGAGACGCCCGTCGGCGGCCAGGCGCTCGAAGACGTCGTTGGTCGCCTGCCCCTTGCGCATGTCCAGGGCGGTGCCGACGGCAGCCTCCTTGATCGCCTCGTGGCCGACCTCCCGACCGACGCCCTTCTTCACCGCCGCCATCAGCACCTTGGTGGTGGCCAGGAACGGCAGGTAGCGGTCGAGCTCGCGCTGGATGACGGCCGGGAAGGCGCCGAACTCGTCGAGCACCGTCAGGAAGGTCTCGAACAGGCCGTCGGTGGCGAAGAAGGCGTCGGGCAGCGCGACACGACGTACGACGGAGTCAGAGACGTCTCCCTCGTTCCACTGGTCGCCGGCCAGCTCGCTGATCATCGACAGGTGGCCGCGCAGGACGACGGCGAGGCCGTTGACCCGCTCCGAGGAGCGCGAGTTCATCTTGTGCGGCATCGCCGAGGAGCCGACCTGGCCCTCCTTGAAGCCCTCGGTGACGATCTCGTTGCCGGCCATCAGACGGATGGTGGTGGTCAGGTTGCTCGGACCACTGACCAGCTGGACCAGGGCCGCCACGACGTCGAAGTCGAGGGAGCGCGGGTAGACCTGACCGACGGAGGTGAAGACCTTGTCGAAGCCCAGGTGCTTGGCCACAGCGGTCTCGAGCTGCGCCAGCTTGTCGGCGTCGCCGTCGAGCAGGTCGAGCATGTCCTGGGCGGTGCCCATCGGGCCCTTGATGCCGCGCAGCGGGTAGCGGGCGATCAGCTCCTCGAGGCGGTCGAACGCGACCAGCATCTCGTCGGCGACGGTGGCGAAGCGCTTGCCCAGCGTGGTGGCCTGGGCGGCGACGTTGTGGCTGCGGCCGGCCATCACGGTGGTCTCGTGCTCAGCGGCCAGGCGGGCCAGGCGGGCCAGGGCGGCGACGGCGCGGTCGCGGACCAGACGCAGCGAGGAGAGGATCTGGAGCTGCTCGACGTTCTCGGTAAGGTCGCGCGAGGTCATCCCCTTGTGGATGTGCTCGTGGCCGGCGAGGTCGCTGAACTCCTCGATCCGGGCCTTCACGTCGTGCCGGGTGACCTTCTCGCGGGCGGCGATGGAGGCCAGGTCGACCTGGTCGACGACCTTCTCGTAGGCCTCGATCACGCCGTCGGGGACCTCGATGCCCAGCTCGCGCTGCGCCTTGAGCACAGCGATCCAGAGCTGACGCTCCAGCACGATTTTGTGCTCGGGAGACCAGATCTCCGCGAGCTGCTTGGATGCGTATCGACCAGCGAGAACGTTAGGAACAGCCACGGCCGCATTCTCCCACGGGCCCGGGCGGCGCAGGCGATCCGGCCGGGGCCGTGAGACCACTGAGGCGCATGGGTTGCCCCATGCGCCTCAGCAGTCACAGATGGTCGGTCAGAGGACGGCTGCGCCCTCGACCACGCCGAGCGGCTCCGCCGCGATGTCGGAACGGCGCTGGAGACCGTCGAAGGCGATCTCGTCGGCGGCGGCGTAGGCACGCGTGCGAGCCTCGGCCACCGAGGAGCCCACCGCCCGCACGGCCAGCACCCGGCCACCGGCGGTGACCAGGTCGCCCTCGGCCGACTCCGCGGTGCCGGCGTGGATCACGTCGACGCCCTCGTGCGCCTGAGCGGCCTCGACGCCGGTGATCACGTCACCGCGCGAGGAGGACTCCGGGTAGCCCCGCGAGGCGAGCACGACGGTGACCGCCGCACCCTCGGAGAACGTCGGCGCCGGTACGCCGTCCAGTGCACCGTTCGCCGCGGCGAGCAGCAGCTCGGCCAGCGACGAGGTGAGCAGCGCCAGCACCGGCTGGACGTCCGGGTCACCGAAGCGGACGTTGAACTCGATCACCCGCGGACCGTCCTCGGTCAGGGCGAGGCCGACGTAGAGGCACCCGACGAACGGGGCGTCGCGCTTGGCCATCTCGGCCAGGGTCGGCTCGACGACCTGCTCGATCACGACCGAGGCCAGGTCCGGCTGCGCCCAGGTCAGCGGCGAGTAGGAGCCCATGCCGCCGGTGTTGCCGCCCTGGCCACCGTCGAAGATCCGCTTGAAGTCCTGCGCCGGCTGCAGCGGGTAGGCCCGCTCGCCGTCGCAGACGCAGAAGAGCGAGACCTCGGGTCCGGAGAGGAACTCCTCGATCACCACCCGGCCGCAGGCGCCGGCGTGGGCCAGCGCCTCGGCGCGGTCGTTGGTCACCACGACACCCTTGCCCGCAGCCAGAGCGTCGTCCTTGACGACGTACGGCGCCCCGAACTCGTCCAGGGCCGCAGCGGCCTCCTCGGCGGTCGTCGCCACGCGCGAACGCGCCGTCGGCACCCCGGCGGCGGACATGACGTCCTTGGAGAACGCCTTGGAGCCCTCGAGCTGGGCCGCAGCCTCGCTCGGGCCGAAGACCGGGATCCCCGCGGCACGGACGGCGTCGGCGACACCGGCGACCAGCGGAGCCTCCGGCCCCACCACCACCAGGTCCACGCCCAGGGCACCGGCCACAGCGGCGACGGCACCTCCGTTCATCGGGTCGACGTCGTGCAGCATTCCGAGAGAGCCGATGCCGGGGTTGCCCGGGGCGGCGTGCACCGTGTGGCCTTCGCGCGAGAGCGCGAGGGCGAGCGCATGCTCGCGCCCACCGGTGCCGATGACGAGGATCTTCACGGCCGCCACCCTAACCGTCGGCGCCCCGCCCCGTGCGGGCGGCGTACGTCGCTGGGATCACCGCTTCTTCTTGGGCACACGGATCTTGATCACCAGGTTGCGGCCCTTGATGCTGGCCTTCGTGGTGCCCTTCTTGACCACGACGGTCTGGTTGACGCCCCGCACCGTGAGGCGCTTGAGGGTGCGCACCCGCACCACGTTGTTGCTGCCCTTGACGGTGGCCGTCCTGACGTTGCGCGCCCGCACCGTGCTGTTGGAGCGCGTCACCACGACGGTGCGGACGTCCCCGGACAGGACGGCACTGACGTTGGAGGCCCCGATCCGCAGCGAGGTGGCCGAGCGGCCGACCAGGTGCGCGTTGGTGCCGGCCGAGATCGCCGCGGCGGAGGTGAAGGAGACCTGGGCGTTGGAGCCGGTGACGGCGAGGTTGCCGATCGGGCCCGCCTTGAGGGTGGCGTTCGCCCCGGCGAGACGGACGGCACCGGCCGAGGTCACGGTGAGGACGCCCTGACTGCCCGTCACGGTCACCGGTCCGACGGCACCGAGGGTCACCGAGGCGTTCGTCCCGCTCACCGTCAGCGCCGCGACCCGGCCGCCGGTCAGGGTGCTGTTCGAGCCCGACAGCGTGATCGGGCCGCACACCCCCACCAGCCGGTAGTCGGTGTTCGTCTCGGCGAGCACCTGGGCGGTGCCGGTGCAGGTGACGCTCACCGTCTCCGCGTGGGCGGGGGCCGCCGCGACGGCGACGCAGGCGGCACCGAGGGCGGTGGCGGCGAGCAGGGCTGCACGAGGGCGCAGTGAGGTCAGTGGCATGGGAACTCCCGAGGTTCGCAGGCGGATGTCGCCTCCACCCTGCCATGCGGGGTCCGCGCCTGCCCGGGCCCGGAGGTGAACGCTCGGGGTCGGCACCGGATCGTTCCCGACCTGTGGAGATCCCCACACGACGACTCGCCGCCCCTCCCGAGGGAGAGGCGGCGAGTCGCTGCGCGAAGGATCCGCGCAGAGGGCTCAGACGAGCGGGTGGATGATCACCGTCTCGTCGCGCGACGGGCCGACGCCGACGACCGACATCCGGGCGCCGGAGAGCTCCTCGACGCGCTTGATGTAGGCCTGAGCGTTGGCCGGCAGCTCGTCGAGCGAGCGGGCTCCGGAGATGTCCTCGGTCCAGCCGGGGAGGTACTCGAAGATCGGCTTGGCGTGGTGGAAGTCCGACTGGTTGACCGGCATCTCGTCGTGGCGGACGCCGTCGACGTCGTACGCCACGCAGACCGGGATCGACTCGATCCCGGTGAGCACGTCGAGCTTGGTCAGGCAGAAGTCGGTGACGCCGTTGATCCGGGCGGCGTAGCGCGCCACGACCGCGTCGTACCAGCCACAGCGGCGCGGGCGGCCGGTGGTGGTGCCGAACTCCCAGCCGTTCTGGCGCAGGAACTCACCGGACTCGTCGAAGAGCTCGGTCGGGAACGGGCCCTCACCCACGCGGGTGCTGTAGGCCTTGACGATGCCGACGACCTGCTGGAGCTGGGCCGGGGCGATGCCCGAGCCGGTGCAGGCGCCACCGGCGGTGGCCGACGAGGACGTCACGAACGGGTAGGTGCCGTGGTCGACGTCGAGCAGCGTGGCCTGGCCGGCCTCGAGCAGGACCGTCTTGTTGTCCTGCAGCGCCTCGTGCAGCAGCAGAGCGGTGTCGCAGACGTAGGGCCGCACGCGCTCGGCGTACCCGAGAAGCTCCTCGACGATGGCGTCGACGGTGAACCCGCGACGGTTGTAGACCTTCGTCAGGATCTGGTTCTTGAGCTCCAGCGCGCCCTCGACCTTGCCGCGCAGGATCGACTCGTCGAAGAGGTCCTGGACGCGGATGCCGATCCGGTTCATCTTGTCGGCGTACGTCGGGCCGATGCCGCGACCGGTGGTGCCGATCCGGCGGGAGCCGAGGAACCGCTCGTTGACCTTGTCGATCTCGCGGTTGTAGCTGGCGATGACGTGGGCGTTGGCCGAGAGCTTGAGGTTCGACGTGTCGATCCCCCGCGCCTCCAGGCCCTCGATCTCCTCGAAGAGGACCTCAAGGTCGACCACGACACCGTTGCCGATGACCGGGGTGCACCCCGGGGTCAGGATCCCGCTGGGAAGGAGGTGAAGCGCGTACTTCTCCTCCGAGCCGTCCGGCTGTGGAATGACTACGGTGTGTCCGGCGTTGTTGCCGCCGTTGAACTTCACCACGTAGTCGACACTGCTACCGAGCAGGTCGGTGGCCTTGCCCTTGCCCTCGTCGCCCCACTGGGCCCCGATGATTGCTATTGCTGGCACTGGCCCTACCTTACCGTCCGGTACACGGCTAGAGCCAGCCGCGTCGGGCCGCCTCGACCCCGGCCTGGAAGCGCGAGCTGGCTCCGAGCTCCTCCATCAGCTCCGCGACCCGCCGCCGCACGGTGCGCAGGGACAGGCCCAGACGGCGTGCGATCTGCTCGTCCTGCGACCCCGCGGCGAGCTCGGCGACCAGGAAGCGACGCAGGTCGTCACGGCCGGTGCTCTGCACTCCCGGCAGCGGGGTGGCCTGCGCCCAGAGCTGCTCGAACAGGAGTACGGCGAGCTCCACGACGCCCCGCTGCCGGATCACGCTGCGCGGGGAGGCGGTGTAGCCCAACGGCTCGGGGAGCAGGACGTGGCTGGTGCCGACGACGACCATCCGGGTGGGCAGCTCGGCCAGCAGCCGGATCTCCTCCCCCATCTCGGCGCGCAGCCGCGGCACCTCGGGTGCATCGGTGAGCACCCGGACCGGGTAGATCGCCCGCACCCGCCGGCCCGAGGCGAGCAGGTCGGACACGACGCCGCTCATCTCGCCCTCCCAGCCCTCGCGCCACTGGTCGGGGCGCAGCCAGAGCAGGTCGCCGCCGCTGGAGCGGGTCAGGGTCCGGATCTGCTCGGCCCGGTCCTCGTTGACCACGATCTCGCCGTCGATCGGGTCCCCGACGTCGAGGGTCTCGGCACCGCCCTGGCCGGGCTGGCCGGGTTCGGCCAGCAGCGGCAGCACCTGGGCGATCTCGCCGATCCGGCGCTGGGCCTCGTCGGCCTCGTCGCTGGCACGTTGCAGCATCGCGCTGACCACCTGCGCCGGACGTCGTACCTGGAGCCGGCCGCGCTCGACGGCGACGATCTCGGCCTGGACCAGCGGTGCCATCCGCTCGGCCAGCGTCGCGGGCTCGAGGTCCATCGCGGCCGCGACCTTGGCCACCGCGAGGCCGTCCTGGATCAGCAGCCGCTCGTACAGCCGGCCGGTGGCGCGGGAGAAGCCCAACGCGGTGAGCAGCGTCTCGTTGCTGCGTGGGGCCATGCGCGCAGGCTAGCGCAGCGCCCGGCCGGTGCCGGGCCAGTGCCCGCGTCGAGGCGGCGCAGGCAAACCGGTTCGTTGACCGGGACCGTCCGACAGTAGATTTGAGGGCATGCCCACTGCTGAACCGACCGACTGGGTCACCCGCGCCGCCGACGATGCCCTCCGCCACTGGGAACGGGCCGGCGACACCTCCAAGCCGGTGACCGTCGCCAGCGGGATCAGCCCCTCGGGCCCGATCCACCTGGGCAACCTGCGCGAGTTCCTGACCTCGCACTTCGTCGCCGAGGAGCTGCGCCGCCGCGGCCTGAACGTCCGCCACCTGCACTCCTGGGACGACTACGACCGCTACCGCAAGGTCCCCGCCGGTGCGCCGGCGGAGTGGGCCGAGCACATCGGCAAGCCGCTGACCGCGGTGCCCGACCCGTGGGAGTGCCACACCTCCTGGGCCGAGCACTTCAAGGAGCCGCTGCGCGCCGCGCTGGCCCAGATGGGCTGCGTGATGGAGGAGATCAACCAGACCGAGCAGTACCGCGCCGGCACTTACCGCGACCAGGTGCTGCACGCGATCGCGCACCGCGACACCATCGAGACGGTGCTCTCGCGCTACCGCACCAAGCCCGCCGCCGCGTCCGAGGACGAGCAGGAGGCCGCCGCCCTGGCCGACTCCGTCACCGCCGACGACGACACCACCGACTCGACGGACGGGTTCGCGCGGTTCCCGTTCAAGCCCTACTGCCGGGGCTGTGGCAAGGACACCACGTCGATCACCGCCTACAGCGACGAGACCCACGAGCTCTCCTACACCTGCGACTCGTGCGGTGAGTCGCACACCATCAACGTCGCCACCGACTTCGAGGGCAAGCTGGTCTGGAAGGTCGACTGGCCGATGCGTTGGGCCTTCGAGGGCGTCAACTTCGAGCCCGGCGGCCTGGACCACTCGACCCCGGGATCGTCGTACACGGTCGGCAAGGAGCTGGTGAAGGAGATCTTCGGCGGCGCTGCACCGTCCTACGTGGCCTACGCCTTCGTCGGCTTCGCGGGCATGCAGAAGATGTCGTCCTCGGCCGGCGGCGTGCCGATCCCGGCCGACGCGCTGCGCGTGCTGGAGGCCCCGATGCTGCGTTGGCTCTACGCCCGGCGCGCGCCCAAGCAGGCGTTCACGATCGACTTCGGCCCCGAGGTCGTGCGGCTGTACGACGAGTGGGACTCGCTCACCAAGAAGGCCGCGGCCGGCACCAAGCGCGACGTCCAGGTGCTCGCCTTCGAGCGCGCCTCGGCCACGCAGGCCGCCGGGGTGCTGCCGACGCCGGCCACCACCGTCCCGTTCCGGCTGCTCTCCTCGGTCGCCGACGTCACCGCCGGCAACGCCGACATGATCGCCTCGGTCGTGGCGGGCTCGGGCTACGAGCTCGACTCCATCGAGGACCTCCAGCCGCGGCTGGACAAGGCGATGACTTGGATGAGCGAGTACGTCGCCGAGGAGGACCGCACCACGGTGCGCGAGGTCGCCGCCGAGCGTCTGGGCACGTTGAGCGAGGTCGAGGCCGGCTGGATCGACACCCTGGTCGCGAACCTGCCCTCGCCGTTCACCCTGGACGACCTGACGTCGATCATCTACGGCGTGCCGAAGCTCGCACACGGCCTGGAGCTGACCGAGGCGCCGACCGACGAGGTCAAGGCCGACCAGAAGGCGCTCTTCGCGCTGCTCTACGACCTGCTGGTCGCGGCCGAGCGCGGTCCGCGTCTGCCCACGCTGTTCCTGGCGCTGGGCGAGGAGAAGATCCGGGCGCTGCTGACCCGCTGAGCCTCCGAGAACGTCGACACGGCCCCTCTTCCGGATGGAAGAGGGGCCGTGTCGATGTTTCTCAGCAGTCGGCGGTGCGCGCCGTGCCGTCGGAGCGACTCACGCCTGGGCGACCGCGTCCAGCTCGTCCTTGGTCAGCACCGGGCGGATCTCCAGGGCGACGTCGCGCAGCGCCTCGCCGGTGACCGGCGAGCGGTCGATGGCGCAGACCACGGTGTCGATGATCGCCCCGGCCGGACGCAGCACGTTGACCGCGTCGCGGACGGCGCCGCCGGAGGTGATCACGTCCTCGATCAGGGTCATCCGCTTGCCGTCGAAGGCCGGACCCTCGGCGAGCTTGGCGGTGCCGTACTCCTTGGCCTGCTTGCGGATGAAGACCACCGGGATGCCGGTCTTGGCCGAGACCATCGTCGCGATCGGCACGCCGCCGAGCTCGAGGGCGCCGAGCAGCTCGGTGCCCTCGGGCAGCAGGTCGACCATCTGGGTGGCGACCCGGTCGAGCAGCGCCGGCTGCGCCTCGAAGAGGTACTTGTCGAAGTAGGTGTCCGACACCTGGCCCGAGCGCAGGGTGAAGCTGCCGTGCAGGCGGCAGGTGGCGTCGATGTCAGCGGCGAGAGTCTGGTCAGTCACGGCGCCTAGGGTAGGCCGCGTGAGAGCGCAACGCCTGAGCGGCATCCCCGAGACCGTCTTCGGTGAGATGTCGGCGCTGGCCGTGGCCACCGGGGCGATCAACCTCGGTCAGGGCTTCCCCGACACCGACGGCCCAACCGCGGTACTCGACGCCGCGGCGGCCGCACTGCACTCGACCCCGGGGACGGCCAACCAGTACCCGCCCGGGCGCGGCGTGCCCGCGCTGCGCCGGGCGATCGCCGCCCACCAGGCCCGGCACTACGGTCTCCAGGTCGATCCCGACACCGAGGTCGTGGTCACGACCGGTGCGACGGAGGCGATCGCTGCCGCCGTACTCGGTCTGATCGAGGCCGGTGACGAGGTGCTCGTCCTGGAGCCGTTCTACGACTCCTACCTGGCCACCCTCGCCCTGGCCGGTGCGGTACGTCGTCCGGTGCCCCTGATCGCGCCGTCGTTCCGGCTCGACGCCGAGGCGCTGCGGGCGGCGGTCACCGCGCGCACCCGCTTCGTCCTGCTCAACTCCCCGCACAACCCGACCGGGGCGGTGCTGTCGCGGGCCGAGCTGGAGCAGGTCGCCGCGGTAGCGATCGAGCACGACCTGATCGTGATCTCCGACGAGGTCTACGAGCACCTGACCTTCACCCCCGGCGCCCACGTTCCGATCGCGACGCTGCCCGGCATGGCCGAGCGCAGCCTCACCATCTCCAGCATCGGCAAGTCGTTCTCGCTCACCGGCTGGAAGGTCGGCTGGGCCAGCGGGCCGGCGCACCTGGTCGACGCCGTCTATGCCGCGAAGCAGTGGCTGACCTACGTCTCGGGCGGTCCGCTGCAGCCGGCGGCGGCGATCGCCCTGGACGAGCACGACGCCTGGCCAGCGGCGCTGGCCACGGACCTGCGGGAGCGCCGTGACCTGCTGGTCGCGGGCCTCAACGAGGTCGGCCTGCCGACGCTGTCCCCGGCTGGCACCTACTTTGCGATCAGCGACATCAGCGCCCTGGGCTGGCGTGACGGGATGGAGCTGTGCCGGGCGCTGCCCGAGCGGGCCGGCGTGGTGGCGATCCCGTTGCAGGTCTTCTACGACTCCGGGCTGGGCGACCAGTACGTCAGGTGGGCGTTCTGCAAGCAGCCGGCGGTGCTCCGCGACGCCCTGGAGCGGCTCCGTACGGCGCACGCCGCCGGCGCCCTCCACCGCTGAGGTCGGGCGAGCCCCCGGCGGATCGGCGCGACGGGAGACGCCCAGGGATCCGTGAAGGGATCCGTGAAGGGATATGGAACTCACAGGAACTTCACTTATCTTCTTTCACATGAGTCTCAGGGGCATCATCCGTCCGCTGGTGATCGCGGTCGCCGCGACCGCCGCCGTCAGCGTCCCGGTCAACGCCCAGGCGACCGGCCAGGCGACCGGCCCGCTCCCCGCGCCCCCGGCCGCCGGCGCTGTGGCGGTCACCTTCTTCACCCCCGCCGGCGGTGCGGTCCCGAAGGGCGCGACCAGCACCTCCGTGCACGTGCTCCTCGGAGCGCCCGCCAGCGTCCACCACATCGCCGTCTACTACCGGCCCGACGCCGCCGACGACAGCTCCTGGGAGCTCACCAGCACCACCCTCACCCCGGACAGCCACGCCGACCCTGCGGCCACCTCCCGGCTCTTCGACGGCACCGTCAGCCTCCCGGCCACCGCCGGGGCCTACGACCTCGAGGCCGTCGCCTACGACACGAACGGCGTCGTGGTCGGCGAGACCTTCGCCGACGCCGCCGTGCTCGTGACCGACGCGGGCACCCGGTTCCGGTTCTCCCTGACCTACGCCAACGTCAACGGCAAGGCGAGCAACACCGTCGAGGACAACCGGGTCGGGATCTACCGCCGGGCTGACGGCCACAGCTGGGCGACCGTCGGTCTCACCACGAACACGGGCGCCGCGACGACGCTCGCCGACCCGATGTGGAGCACCACCACCGCACCCGCGCTCCGGGTCAAGGCACCGGCGACCACGGTCCGCAACGGCACCCCGTACGTCCCCGTCGACCTCGCCCCGACCCCCGCCTCCGCGGGCTTCAGCGTCATCCGCGCCACCTCGACGAACACCGACGGCAACGTCGTCTCCGACGCCACCGTGATCGCGATCTACGCCCAGACCCCGGCGTCGATCCGGGTGCAGAAGACCACCGTGTCGGGCACCACCCGCTCCTTCGTCGCCACCGTCCGGGACTCCTACAACCTGCCGATCACCGGCGCCGCGGTCCGGCTCGCCGGCCAGGCCACCGGCGGCGGCCACGCCCGCGTCCTGCAGACGGTCGTCACCGACATCGACGGGACCGCCTCGTTCACCGGCGCGGACCCGATCACCGGGGCCGCCCGCACCACCGGCTACGCCGACGGCGGCTACCTGCTGTGGGCCGACACCAACCTCGGCGGCAGCGCCAACGGCAGCGAGCCGACGTCCCAGGTCGCACCGCTCGGCCGCGCCACCTACGCCGCGCCCGGCAAGGCCTTCTTCCACACCGACACCCGGATCAAGACCGCCGGCGGCACCCTGGGCGACTCCCTGGCCGGCACCAGGGCCGCAGCCGCCAAGGGCTACAAGTGGATCGACAACAACGGCCAGATCTCCTTCGCGAACCGCGCCAGCAAGCGGGCCGGAGCGGCGAAGGCGACCAGCCCTAGTCGGCTCGTCTGGGTGAACGCCCACGGGGCGCCGTACAACCCGAAATGGCTCAAGAAGGGACGCTTCGAGACCCAGAACTGGGCCAACATCAGGAAGCGCAAGGGCCTGCGCAACGTGCTGACCACCTTCAAGCAGAACGCGTCCTACGGGATCTCGACCGAGTGGGAGGTGAAGAACATCCGTCCCTTCAACTCCCCGGCCGTCCTCGACGCAGCCTTCGCGAACCTCCGCAGCGCCGCCCAGACGGCGTACGGCAGCGCCTGGCAGAGCCGGGTGCAGGTCAAGGTGCTGTCGAACCTCACCGGCGGCCGGGCCTACGCCCTCAGCATCCTCAAGGCAGCGAAGAAGTACGGGTTCACCACCATCCTCCTGGCGCGCGGAACCACCACCCGCTCCCAGATCCCGGCCTGGGCGATCTCCTACGTGGACTACGTCCGCGGCGCCGTCTCCAACATCTACCCCTCGACCACGACGTCGCCCACCTCGACCCTCACGCCGAAGGCGGCGCCCAGCCGGTCCTGACCGCCTCCACCGACTCCGTACGCCGTCTCCGGCCGGCGCCCGGCACCGCTGAGGTTCGGGGATCACCGTCCGTCAGGGAGAATGGCCCTCATGGCAACACCGCTCCCCCGTCCTCGCCCCGTCCTGCTCGCAGGCTGGCTGATCATCGGAGCCTCCCTGCTCTCCCTCGTCGCGGCGTTCGACCTGGTGCACTCGCTGGGCTCGATGACGATGGCGGACAAGATCGAGCACCAGCTCGACCGGCCCGTCTTCGACGGGGTGACGCTGAGCGTCACCGACGTGGAGAACTGGATCCGCGGGATCGCGATGGTGAGCGCCGTGTGCGCCTCCACGATGGCGGTGCTGGCCTGGCAGATGCTCCAGGAGCGGTCGACGACGGCGCGGCTGTGGCTGACGATCCTGGCGGTGCCGACCTTCCTGACCGGGATGGTCACCGGCAGCTTCTTCGCCACCATGACGGTGATCTGCGTCGGGCTGCTGTGGGGCCTGCCCGCCCGGCAGTGGTTCGCGGGCACCTGGCGCGAGTCGGCCGAGCCGCCGCAGCGTCGTCCGCAGGCACCCGCGGGCCAGGCGCGTCAGGCGCGCGACCCCTTCGCCGCTCCCCCGCAGGTCTCGGCCCCGGTCACCGAGGTGCCGCCGGTCGCCCCCGGGAGCCAGCCGCCGCCGATGGCCGCCTGGCCGCCGCCGGTCGCCGACCAGGCCGTCACCGGCCCCGCGCACCCCGCCGTCACCCTCGACAAGACCCCGTCGACCCGCCCCTCGGCGGTGTT
This sequence comes from Nocardioides sp., assembly GCF_030150155.1. Classification (GTDB taxonomy): domain Bacteria; phylum Actinomycetota; class Actinomycetes; order Propionibacteriales; family Nocardioidaceae; genus Nocardioides. The sequence goes on along the minus strand of NZ_JASLGR010000050.1, from coordinate 15,061 downwards.
GAGCGCAGCCATCCTGACCTGGGTCTTCTCGATCCTGGCCGGGGCGGCGTTCGTGATCAGCGGGATCGTGCTCGCCCTCGACCCGACCCGGGTGATGGACGAGCTGCGCCGCACCAACCCCGACCTGATGGCCCAGCAGAACGTCACCGAGGGGATGATCCAGGCCGGCTTCATCGTGCTCGCCACGATCGTGGTGCTGTGGGCGCTGAGCGCCTGCGTGCTGGCGTTCCTGCTGCTGCGTCGGGTCGCCTGGGCGCGGGTGGTGCTGATCGTCTGCTCGGGTGCTGCCGCCCTCGCCCTGATCCTCGCCTCGCTGGCCAGCCCACTGATGTTCGTCCCGTTCGCTGCGGCGGCACTCACCGTCGGGCTACTGGCCCGCCGTGACGTCGCGGCCTGGCTGACCCGGCCCTGAGCCGGGCCGCTACGCTCAGCGGCCGTGACCTACGAGAACGTGACCCTCGACCCGACCGCCAACGTCTACTTCGACGGCAAGTGCGTCAGCCACACCTTCTTCCTCGCCGACGGCACCCGGAAGTCGGCCGGCGTGATCCTGCCCGCGACCCTGACCTTCGGCACCGCAGCGCCGGAGATCATGGAGCTGCACGCCGGTGCCTGCCGGGTCCGTCTCGCCGGTGAGCAGGAGTGGACCGAGTACGCCGGCGGCGCGACGTTCTCCGTGCCCGGGGACTCCTCCTTCGACATCGAGGTCACCGAGACGGTGAGCTACGTCTGCCACTACGGCTGAGGGACTCCCACCACGTCGGCACACTCGGCCGACAGCGGCGGAAAAAGCAGTGAGGGCGGACCTGGTCAGGTCCGCCCTCACTGCTGTTCGCCGCACGTTCAGTGCGGCTGCACGATCAGATCAGCCGATCGTCGTCCCGGCCGAGCCGAGGTGCTGCGTGGCCTCGACGACGCGGGACGCCATCGACGCCTCGGCCACCTTGCCCCACGAGCGCGGGTCGTAGGCCTTCTTGTCGCCGACCTCGCCGTCGATCTTCAGCACGCCGTCGTACTTGCTCAGCATGTAGCCGGCGACGGGGCGGGTGAAGGCGTACTGGGTGTCGGTGTCGATGTTCATCTTCACCACGCCGTACGAGACCGCCTCGGCGATCTCCTCGGCCGAGGAGCCCGAGCCGCCGTGGAAGACCAGGTCGAACGGCTTCGAGCCGGCCGGCAGGCCGAGCTTGGCGACGACGGCCTCCTGGGCCTGCTTCAGGATCTCCGGGCGCAGCTGGACGCCGCCCGGCTTGTAGACGCCGTGCACGTTGCCGAAGGTCAGCGCGGTCAGGTAGCCCTCCACGCCCAGCGCCGCAGCCGTCGCCAGCGCGTCCTCCGGGGTGGAGTAGAGCTTCTCGTCGATCGCGCCGACGATGCCGTCCTCCTCGCCGCCGACGACACCGACCTCGATCTCAAGGATGGTGCGGGCAGCCTTGGACTTGGCCAGCAGCTCCTCGGCGATCACCAGGTTCTCGTCGAGCGGCACGGCCGAGCCGTCCCACATGTGCGACTGGAACAGCGGCTCCTCGCCGCGGGCGACACGCTCGGCGGAGAGCTCCAGGAGCGGGCGGACGAAGGTGTCCAGCTTGTCCTTCGGGCAGTGGTCGGTGTGCAGCGCGATGTTGACCGGGTAGGCCTTGGCGACCTCGCGGGCGTAGGCGGCGAAGGCCACCGAGCCGGCCACCATGTTCTTGATCGTGGGGCCGGAGAGGTACTCGGCGCCACCGGTGGAGATCTGCACGATGCCGTCGGAGCCGGCCTCGGCGAAGCCGGCGAGGGCAGCGTTGAGGGTCTGGGACGAGGTCACGTTGATGGCGGGGAAGGCGAAGCCCTTCTCCTTGGCCGTGGCCAGCATCTCGGCGTACTTCTCGGGGGTGGCGATGGGCATGCGTCGAGCTCCCTGGAGTCCTGATGGGTTGCGTGGTCGCGGTCAGCCTAGGCCCCGTACGGGGCCTTCCCGGGAATCGGTCCTGTTGGACCGATCCAACCGATTTCACGCTCGGGGGAGGTTCCGCCGGGGGTGATCGGGTCAGCCGCGCCAGGCCTCGTCGGCACTCAGATCGGCGTGCGCGACGACCCAGCTGTGCATCGCGATCGCGGCCGCCGAGGACGCGTTGATCGACCGGGTCGAGCCGAACTGGGCGATCGAGAAGGTGCCGTCGACGACCTCGCGGGCCTGCTCGGACAGGCCCGGGCCCTCCTGACCGAAGAGGAAGCAGACCTCGCGCGGCATCGCCATCGTCTCCAGGTGCAGCGAGCCCGGCAGGTTGTCGATGCCGAGCAGCCGGACGCCGCGCTCGCCCAGGTACGCCGCCAGCGCCGGTACGTCGGCATGGTGGCGCACATGCTGGTAGCGGTCGGTCACCATCGCACCGCGCCGGTTCCACCGACGGTTGCCCACGATGTGCACCTCGGCCGCCAGGAAGGCGTTGGCGGTGCGCACGATCGTCCCGATGTTGAAGTCGTGCTGCCAGTTCTCGATCGCCACGTGGAAGGCGTGCCGGCGGGTGTCGAGGTCGGCGATGATCGCCTCCATCGACCAGTACCGGTAGCGATCGACGACATTGCGTCGGTCGCCCTCCGCCAGCAGGTCACGGTCCCACTGCTCCCCGGTGGGCCACGCGGCAGGGCCTCCGGGCCAGGGACCGACGCCGACCTCGGCCGGCCCGTAGGGCATCGGGTCGTACGGCGCCCGCTCCTCGTCGTTCATCGGGACCAACGCTAGTGGCTCGGGTCGCAGGAGGCTGCGGAGGTGCCGAGGCCGCCCTCCAGGCTCTGAACCGAGACACTGGTCACCTTCAGTTCAGGTTCAGGCAGATAGGGTAAGGCTGTGCACGATCTCCTGGTCCAGTTGCCGACACTCGTCTCGGTGCACGACTTCACCCAGTGGCTCAGTCCCGACTACCTCCTGCAGCGGTTCGGCGCGGCCCTCTTCTGGGTCGGGATCGTCGTGCTGTTCATCGAGTGCGGTCTCTTCTTCCCGTTCCTGCCGGGCGACACCCTACTCTTCGCGATGGGTCTCTTCATCGCCGAGGGCAAGGTCGACATCATCCCCGGCAGCCACCTGACGAACCTCTTGTTCGCCCTGGTGGTCTACGTCGTAGCGGCCTTCGCAGGCAACGTCGTCGGCTATGAGATCGGCTATCGAATCGGGCCGAAGATCTATCACCGCGACGGCAAGATCATCAAGCGCAAGTACCTCGACCAGACGGCCGAGTTCTTCGAGCAGCACGGCCACATGGCGCTGGTCGCCGGTCGCTTCGTGCCGTTCGTGCGCACCTACATCACGCTGGTCGCGGGTGTGACCCGGATGGAGCGCCGCCGGTTCTTCGTCTGGAGCGCCCTCGGTGCCCTGATCTGGGTCATCTCGATCACGGTGATCGGCTATGGCCTGGGCAAGACGTTCCCGTCGCTGGGCCACTACATCGACCTGGTCACCTACGGCCTGCTCGGCGTGACCGTCCTGGTCGTCGCCTTCGAGTGGTGGCGCAAGCGCCGCGAGGCCGACCCGGGTCTGCCGGAGGCCTACCGCGACGAGGCCACGGCCGACTCCGAGGGCCCCGACCCGGTCGCCAGCACCGACCCCCAGAGCTGACCACCTCCCCCCACTCCACCAACGCATCGAGCGGTGGTCACGTAGCTACGTGACCACCGCTCGATACGTTGTGGGGGCCGACCGGGGTCGCAGTGCCACTCAGGGCGGCTCAGGGCCGCTCAGCGGCCCGGTCGGCGGCGGCCTCAGGCCTTGCCGAACCCCTGGTGCTTGGGTGCCTCGTAGAACAGCACCGCGATCAGGCCGACCACGCAGATCGCGGCCGGGAGCAGGGCGGCGTCACGCATCGCGTCGCTGAAGAGCTGGGCGACGTGGGCGTTGCCGATCTGGGTCGCCCCCGCCTCGCTCTGGGTGCCCGCCCCCGGTAGGTAGTGCGTCAGCCGGGCGTCGATCAGCATCGCGATCGCGGCCGAGCCGATCACGGCACCCACCTGGCGCGAGGCGTTGTAAACGCCGGCCCCCGCACCGGCCAGGCTCAACGGGAGATTGCGGTTGGCGGTGGCGCCGGTCGGCGCCCAGATCAGGGCGTTGCCGACCCCGACGACGACCATCGCCACAGCGATCCGCCAGACGGCGACGCCGGGCTGCATCTGCAGGGCCAGCGCAGTGAAGCCAACGATGTTGCAGGCGAACCCGACGCCGACGATCAGGCGCGGGTGGAGCCGGTCGGTCAGCTTGCCGACGGTGTTGGCCAGCAGGATCGACATGATCGCCATCGGCACCATCAGCAGCGCCGCCTGGGTGGGCGAGTCGCCGCGGACCGCCTGGGCGTAGAGCATGATCGGGAAACCGAAGGACGACGAGACCACGCCCATCACCGCGATCGCGGCGGCCGAGACGGAGAAGTTGCGGTCCTTGAACAGGCCGAGCGGCACCAGCGGCTCGGCCTTGTTGATCGCCTGCCACCCGACGAACAGGGCGAGCACGACCACGCCGCCGACGATCATCGCGATGATCCAGCCGGCCCAGTCCTCCTGCTCACCCTGCTGGACGCCGAAGGCGAGCAGGAAGAGCCCGATCCCGACCAGGAGGACGCCGATCCAGTCGAAGCGGTGCTCGTTGGTGGGCAGCGAGGGCACCAGCCGGACCGCCATCACGAAGGCGACGATCCCGATCGGGATGTTGATGAAGAAGATCCACTCCCAGCCGAACGCGTCGGTCAGGACGCCGCCGAGCAGCGGGCCGACGACCATCGCGACACCGGCGGTGGCACCCCACACCGACATCGCGCGGCCGCGGGTGGCGGGCGGGAAGATCCGGGTGATGATCGCCATCGTCTGCGGCGTCATCATCGAGGCGCCGATGCCCTGCACCACGCGGGCCAGGATCAGCATCTCGATGGTGCCGGTCAGACCGCACCACAGCGACGACAGCGTGAAGACCGTCAGGCCGGCGAGGTAGAGCCGCTTGGGACCGAACCGGTCACCGAGTCGTCCCATGATCAGGACCGGCACCGCGTAGGCCAGGATGTAGGCGCTGGAGACCCAGATCACCTGGTTGACCCCGGCGTGCAGCTCGGTGGTGATCGTCGGCGTGGCCACCGTGACGATGGTCAGGTCGATCAGGATCATGAAGAACCCGATCACCAGGGCGAAGAGCGCCGGCCAGGGCCGCACCTCCGCCGAGGTCGGGGTGCTGACAGAGGGGCCCCCGGAGGGCGGTTGAGAACTCACTCACCGAAGTCAACACCACCCCACCGACAGTTCCGTCACGACCGGCCACCCGGGAGAATGTGCCCATGACCCACACCGACCTGATGGCGGGACCGCCGCCGACCCTGCTCCCCGTCGACCCGGCCGCGGCCGAGCTCGCCGACGGGGCCGACCCCTTCGCCGTCGTACGCCGCCACCCGGCGTCCCCGGCAGCGTGGGCCGTCCTCGCCACGGCCGCCAAGGAGCAGGGCGACGGACCCGATGCCGACGTGACCGCGTACGCGTACGCCCGGGTCGGCTACCACCGCAGCCTGGACCTGCTGCGCCGCAACGGCTGGAAGGGCCACGGCCCGGTGCCGTGGGAGCACGAGCCCAACCGCGGCTTCCTGTCCTGCCTGGCGCTGCTCTCGCTGGCCGCCAGCGCGATCGGGGAGTCCGACGAGGCCGAGCGCTGCGCCACCTTCCTGCGTGACTCGAGCCCGGCGGCGTACGACGCCCTGATGGCCTGAGGCTTCGAAAGAGATAACTGCTGGTCAAACCTCCGCCGAGGGGTCCTCAGCGCGAGGTTGACCAGCAGTTATCGCAGCAGGCCTCGCAGCAGGCAAGGCGTCAGGCCAGGCTCAGCACCAGCCCGTCCTCACCGGCGTCGATGGTGACGTGGTCGCCGTCCTTGACCTCGCCACCGATCAGCTTCTTCGCCAGCGGGTCACCGATCGCGGACTGGATCAGGCGACGCAGCGGACGTGCACCGTAGGCCGGGTCGTAGCCGGTCTCGGCCAGCCACTCCTTGGCCGGCTGGGTGACGGCGATGGAGATCCGGCGGGCCGACAGGCGACGCTCCAGGGAGGCGAGCTGGATGTCGACGATCTGGGTCAGCTGCTCCTTGCTCAGCGCGTCGAACATCACGATCTCGTCGAGACGGTTGAGGAACTCGGGCTTGAAGTTCGCCCGCACCGCGGCCATCACGGACTCGCGCTTGACCGACTCGTCCAGCACCGGGTCGACCAGGAACTGCGAACCGAGGTTCGAGGTCAGGATCAAGATGGTGTTGCGGAAGTCGACGGTGCGACCCTGGCCGTCGGTCAGACGACCGTCGTCGAGCACCTGCAGCAGGATGTCGAAGACCTCGGGGTGGGCCTTCTCGACCTCGTCGAGGAGCACGACCGAGTACGGGCGACGACGGACCGCTTCGGTGAGCTGGCCGCCCTCGTCGTACCCGACGTAGCCCGGAGGCGCTCCGACCAGGCGGGCCACCGAGTGCTTCTCGGAGTACTCGCTCATGTCGATCCGCACGATGGCGCGCTCGTCGTCGAAGAGGAAGTCCGCCAGCGACTTGGCCAGCTCGGTCTTGCCGGTGCCGGTCGGGCCGAGGAACAGGAACGATCCGGTCGGCCGGTTCGGGTCGCTGATCCCGGCGCGGGTGCGTCGGACGGCGTCGGAGACGGCGCGGACCGCGTCGGCCTGGCCGATCAGGCGCTCGCCGATCACGCTCTCCATCTTCAGCAGCTTCGAGGACTCGCCCTCGAGCATGCGTCCGGTGGGGATGCCGGTCCAGGCCTCGACGACCTCGGCGATCTGCTCGGGTCCGACCTCGTCGCCGACCAGCTTCTCCGCGGCGGGCAGCGTGGACTCGGCGTTGGCCAGCCCGACGATCCGGGCCTCGAGGTCCTTGATCCGGGTCTCGACCTGGTAGCGCTGCTCCAGCAGGGCGTAGCGCTCCGGGCCCTCGGGGGCCAGCAGCGACTCCCGGGTCAGTCGGTCGAGCTCGATCCTGCCGGCGTCGACCTGACGACGCAGGTCGCCCTCGCCCTCCAGGGAGGCCTTCTCCGCCTCCCAGCGGGCCTCCAGGCCGCGCAGCTCCTCGGACTTGTTCGCCAGGTCCTCACGGAGCACGGCCAGGCGCTCGATGGAGGCCTCGTCAGACTCCTTGGCCAGCGCGAACTCCTCCATCTTGAGGCGGTCCACCTGGCGACGGAGCTGGTCGATCTCCTCGGGGCTCGACTCGATCTCCATCCGCAGCCGCGAGGCCGCCTCGTCGATCAGGTCGATCGCCTTGTCGGGCAGCTGCCGACCGGTGATGTAGCGGTCCGACAGGCTCGCCGCCGCGACCAGGGCCGCGTCGGTGATCCGGACGCCGTGGTGGGCCTCGTACTTCTCCTGGATGCCGCGCAGGATCTGGATGGTGTCCTCGACCGAGGGCTCACCGACGAAGACCTGCTGGAAACGGCGCTCCAGGGCGGGGTCCTTCTCGATCGACTCGCGGTACTCGTCCAGGGTGGTGGCACCGATCATGTGCAGCTCGCCACGGGCCAGCATCGGCTTGAGCATGTTGCCGGCGTCCATCTGCGAGTCGCCGCCGGCGCCCGCACCGACGACGGTGTGGAGCTCGTCGATGAAGGTGATCACCTGGCCCTCGGCGCCCTTGATCTCGTCGAGAACGGCCTTGAGCCGCTCCTCGAACTCGCCGCGGTACTTCGCACCGGCGACCATGCCCATCAGGTCGAGGGAGAGCACCCGGCGACCCTTGAGCGAGTCCGGGACGTCGCCGTCGACGATGCGCTGGGCGAGGCCCTCGACGACGGCGGTCTTGCCGACGCCGGGCTCCCCGATCAGGACCGGGTTGTTCTTGGTACGCCGACTCAGCACCTGGATCACCCGGCGGATCTCGGAGTCACGTCCGATCACCGGGTCGAGCTTGCCCTCCTCGGCGGCCGAGGTGAGGTCGACGGAGTACTTCTCCAGGGCGTCGAAGTTGGACTCGGCGTCGGCGCTGGTGACGCGCCGGTTGCCGCGCGTCTGGGTGAGCGCGATGGTGAGGTTGTCGGCGGTCAGCCCCTCACCGGCCAGCACCTTGCGGGCGCTGGACTCGACGGTGGCGAGGCTGATCAGCAGGTGCTCGGTGGTGACGAAGTCGTCCTTCATCGAGGTGGCGAGCTCGATCGAGCCGGCCAGCACCCGGGTCAGGGCACCGGAGCCCTGCGGGGCGGTGACGGTGGAGCCGGTGACCTTGGGCAGCGTGTCGCGGTCCGCGGCTGCGGCCTTGACCAGTGCCGTCGGGTCGACCCCTGCCTTGGCCACCAGCGCCGCCGCCGTCCCGTCCTCCTGCAAGAGCAGGGAGACCAGCAGGTGGATCGGCTCGATGGTCGAGTTGCCCGCCGTGGTCGCAGCGAGCTGGGCAGCCTCGATCGCCTCGCGGCTGCGGGTGGTGAACTTCTCCAGACCGAACTGACTCATATGTGAATGATCTCCTAGGTGGTGGTCCCCCGGACACCCATCTGCCCGGACATCTGTTCCAACACCGCCAAAGTTGAGTCCATTCCACTCAACTTTGGGTTTTTTCGACGGAGTTCGCTCAGTCGGTCTCGGGCGCCTCGTGCTCGGGGAAGTCCCCGCCCTCGGCGGTGGACTCGTCCACCAGACAGGCCCGGCAGAAGTCCTCGCCGAACGGCGTCAGATGGATCGAACGGCGCACCACCTTGGTGAACTTCACCGCGTGCAGGGCCGCCAGCACGTCGGGCTGGGCCTCGACCACCTGGTACTCCTCGGCGTTGCGCAGCGGCTCCTTGGAGAACCACACCAGGCCGAGGCGGAACAGATTGTTGAGGTACGCCGGCACCTGGTCGCCCCGCCGTACGCCGGCCCGCATCCCGATCATCGACAGCCCCGGTGCGATCAGCTGGCTGTTCACCATCCCGATCGGACCGCCCGAGCGGATGTCCACGCTCGGCTGCGGACCGCCGCGGAGCAGGAGCAGCAGGATCCGGGCCTCGTCCGGGGCGAGCTCGCCCAGGATCCGCCCGAACGCCGGGTGGCCCTCCTCGGTCGCCGAGACGTCGCGGGAGCGCTCCAGCAGGTCGGCGCCGCGTTCGCGCAGCGAGCGGCTGCGGATCTCCTCGCTCACCACGGGCCGGTGCGCGGTCTCGGCGAAGGACTCCCCCGCCTGGGCGACGGCGGTCGCGACCGGGACCCCGTTGGCGACCGCGACGGCGGTCTCGCGGACCACCTCGGCCGCACGCAGCAGCTCCCGGACCAGCTCGGCGGCCTCACCGGCGTCGGTGCTCGCCCGCGCTACCCGGGTGCTGGTGGCGAGCGCCGTACGGGCTCCCCAGCCGAGTGCGTTGAGGTAGGCGCCGCCGGCGACCCGGGCCAGCCCCGGCACCACCGCGAGCGAGGTCGAGACGGCGCCACGTCGGCGGAACAGGTCAGGCATCGAAGTCCCTCACTCGAAGATCCGGAAGATGAAGTAGTGCAGGAACCCACCAGCCAACCCCATGATCGCGCCGTGGGCATAGAGCATCCACTCGTCCTCACGGATCGCCGAGCGCATCATGTCGACGAAGTCGGCCGGGGGCAGCTCACGGGTGCGCTCGGCGACCAGGGACTGGATCCGCTCGGCCTGCTGGCGGGAGAAGGCCGCGTCCTGGAACGGGGTCAGGGTGCGGTCGACGGCCTGGCGGGTGACCGACTCGCGGATGCTGTCGAAGCGCTCGGTGCCGACCGCGACCCTGACCGCGCCGCGGGCGATCCCGGCGGCCTGGTCGATCGCGGGGCGCAGCGCGTCGCCGAGGAGCTTGTGGGTGGCGTCCCCACGCGGACCGTGCAGCAGGTGGTCGCCGATCCGCTCCAGGGTGATCACGTCGTCGGCGATGATCCGGGCGTAGACCTCCGCGGCGGCGGCCTGGCGGCGCGGGAAGAGGCCCTGCACCCGCACGCCGAGGATCCGGCGCGGCTCCGGCGGCTCGAAGATCAGCCACATCCCGAGCGCGTTGGTGGCCCACCCGACGGCGACCCCCATCAGCGGCAGCGTCCACCAGTGGTGCCAGAAGGTGTCGACCACGGCGACCGGGATGCCGAGCACGAAGCCGAAGATGAAGCCGAACGCGACCATCAGGTTGAGCTCGCGCTGGCCGAAGTCGCGGAAGATCCGCACCACCAGGGCCGGATGGGTGCGGAAGTGCTCGATCACCATGTACTTGGGGTCGAGCAGCTGGTCGATGTGCTCACCGATCTGGTCGGTGACGTTGCCGACGATGTGCGGCAGCTGGGCCTGCACCCGGTGCACGATCCCGGCCCTGACGGCCGGCGGCAGGTCGCGCCACAGCCGCGGATGCTCCTCACGCATCACCTGATCGACCAGGCCGGGCACCTCGGGCCCGAAGGTCTCCACGATGTGCGCGGCGATCCGGTCAGGCTCGAGCTGCTGGTAGAAGTCGCTGGGCATGCCGAGCTTCGCGATCGCCTTGTCCACCGCGATCGAGCCCATCTTGGCGGCCCGGGCGGGGATGATCCCCTGCCAGCCGACGCCGCCCTGGAGCAGCCCCGGCACCTCCTGCAGCTTGCGCGGCAGCAGCCCGGCCAGCTCGCGCATGCCGGGGATCGCGACGCCCTTGAAGTACGTCGGGTTGAACAGCATCCACAGGCCGGACCAGTTGATCAGCCAGCCGATGATGCCGGTGAAGAGCGGGATCGTGCAGAACGCGAGCCAGTCCACGTCCGCAGCCCAGTCCTGCAGGTGTTCCAAGAGCGTGTGCACCCCAGCCGCCTTCCGGTCGACCTCCCGGCCGTGACCCTAACAGGACTCACCTGAGCCCCGCTCCCCCGTGCCTCAGGACGCGGAGTCCAACGAGACCAGGCGGGCCGGGTTACCGACCGAGCCGATCGACCCGACCGGGAGCACCCGGAAGGAGAGTCGGGAGGCGATCGAGGAGCCGCGCAGGAAGCCGACGGTGCGGCCGTCGATGGCGTTGCCCCAGTTGTCGCCGAGCAGCCAGTAGGCGTCGGCCGGGACGGTGGCCCAGGCTCGCTCGTCGGACGCGCGCCCCTGCGGGTCGCAGCACGACCCGGTCGCCGAGCCGACCCGGGAGGCCCAGGTGGAGCTCTCCACCCTGACGATCCGGTGACTGCCGGCCTGCTTCACGAAGACGACCGGGTGCGGGCCGCCCTGCACGGCGACCTTGTCGCCGGGCATCCCGACCACGCGCAGCACGATCGCCTTGCCGCCCTGGAAGGCCAGGGTCGCCGGCGGCGTGACCTCGACCAGGTCGAACCGCTTGATCGCGTGGGTGCCGCCGAAGGCGACCTCGAGTCGGTCCTTCTCCCGCAGGGTCGGCTCCATCCCGGCGCCGACCACGCTGACCGAGCGGGTGAACACGACGATGGCCGCGATCGAGACGACCGCCACCACGACGAGGACCAAGCCCGTGCCCAGAGCACGCGCCGCACCTCGCTGTCCGCACGATGCGACCTCGCCGCATCCTCGGGGGTCCCCATGACCCCACCGATTCCGATGCTTCACGAGCCGAACTGTAGCGACGCCGCGACCGCTCGGAGGGCCGTTCGGCCCAGAAGGTCAGGGCCGAACGTCCCAGCTCAGCCGCGTCGGCGCCAGACCACCAGCGATTGGCCGGCCTCGGGCGGGCGCAGGGCGGGCAGCCGGGTCGGCACCACCGGAGCCACCGGGGCCGGACGGGCGGCCTGGGCAGCGTGGGCCGCCTGCGTCGTCCGTACGACGCCACGCAGCGCCTCCACCTCGGCCGCGAGGCTCTGATTGCGGTCCAGGAGGGCCGCTACCCGGTTCTCCAGCTCCAGGATCCGGCGCACCCCCTCGATGCCGATGCCCTCGGCGGTGAGGGAGGCGATCGAGCGCAGCAGCTCGATGTCACTGCTGGAGTAGCGGCGACCGCCGCCACCAGTGCGACGGGGGGTGATCAGCCCCAGACGCTCGTAGGTGCGCAGCGTCTGGGGGTGCAGGCCGGTGAGCTCGGCCGCCACCGAGATCACGTAGACCGCCTTGTCAGGCGTCGGTGTGGCCATCATGTTCACCCCTTCGCAGGCTCAGGCTCGAACAGTCCCTCGCGCAGCGGCTTGCCGGCGGTGGCGGCCCGGTAGGCCTCCAGCGCCTCGCGTGCCGCGGGCTCCAGGACCGCAGGGACCTGGACCTCGATGGTGGCCAGCAGGTCGCCATGCGTGCCGTCGGACTTGGCCACGCCCTTGTTGCGCACCCGGAAGGTGCGACCGTTCGGGGTGCCCGCCGGAAGCTTGAGGGTCACCGCGGAGCCGCCCAGGGTCGGGATCCGCACCTCGGCGCCCAGCGCGGCCTCGTCGAAGGCGACCGGCACGGTCAGGGTGAGGTTGTCCCCGGAGCGGGCGAAGACCCGGTGCGGGGTGACCTTGACGGTGACGAAGAGGTCGCCGTTCGGGCCGCCGGCCTCACCGGCGGCACCCTTGCCGCGCAGGCGGATCTTCTGACCGTCCTTGACCCCGGCAGGGATCTTGGCAGAGATGGTCCGGCCGCGCAGGCCGTGGCCCGAGCCCTTGCAGGTCGGGCAGGGGTCGTCGTACACGACCTGTCGACCGCCACAGGCGGGGCAGGTCTCGGAGACCTGGAAGCCACCGAGGTCCTGGATGACCGAGCCCTGGCCGCCGCACACGTTGCACACGTGCGGCTTGGTGCCCGGCTTGCCGCCGGTGCCGTTGCAGTCGGGGCACGGCGCGTCCGAGGTCAGCCGCAGCGAGATCGTGACGCCTTCGAGGGCGTCGACGAAGCCGACCGTGGCACTGGTCTCGATGTCGGCGCCCTTGGCGGGGCGCGGTGCGCGACGCTGTCCGCCGCCGCGACCGAAGCCGCCGCCGAACAGGTCGCCGAAGATGTCACCGAAGCCGCCGGCGCCCTGGCCCGAGGCCCCGCCGCCCTGCTGGGCGAAGAGGTCCTCGAAGTTGTAGCCACGGCCGCCTGCGCCACCGGCACCGCCGCCGAAGCCGCCGGGGAACCCGCCACCGGCGTACAGCGAGCGGACCTCGTCGTACTTCTTGCGCTTGTCGGGCTCGCCGATGACGTCGTACGCCTCGGCGACCTTCTTGAACTTGTCGTGCTTGGCGGTGTCGCCCGGGTTCGAGTCGGGGTGGTTGGCGCGCGCCAGCTTCCGATAGGCCTTCTTGATCTCGTCCTGGCTGGCGGTCTTGGTCACCCCCAGCTCAGCGTAGAAATCCTTGTTGACCCAATCCGAACGGATGCCGTCGTTGTCTGCCATGCGCGCGCCTCCCTTCCCGTCTCTTCTTCGTTATCGGATCTGTCCGAGCTCGGCTCGGACGATCATGCCGGGTCGACGACCAGGACCTGAGCCGCGCGCACGACGCGGTCTCCGATCCGGTAGCCGGCCTTGGCCAGCACCTTGACCGTGGTGGTCTCGATGCCCTCTTCGTTGCCCAGGTGGCTGAGCGCCTCGTGCAGGGTGGGGTCGAACGCGTCACCCGGCTGGCCGAACTTGTCCAGGCCCAGGCCCGACACGATCGTCTCCAGCTGGTCGGCAACGGCCTTGAAGCCGCCCTCGAGCTCACCGTGCTCACGGGCCCGGTCGATGGTGTCGAGCACCTCGACGATGGGCGCCAGCACCTTGTACGTCGCGTTCTGGGCGACCAGCTCGCGGTCGCGGTCGACCCGCTTCTTGTAGTTGACGTACTCGGCCTGGAGACGCTGCAGGTCCCCGGTCAGCTCGGCGATGCGTTCGTCCACGCCCGCACCGGCCGCCTCGTCGCCCTCGATCGGCGCCTCCACCTCGGTGGCGACGCCGTCGAGACCCTCCTCGGCGGCCGCCCCGAAGGAGCCCGCCGCAGCGGACTCCTCCGGGGTCACGGCCTCGTCAGCGACGGAGTCGTGAGACTCGGTCACTTGGAATCGCCCTCAGTGGCGTCGTCCTCGACGATCTCGGCCTCGACGACGTCCTCGTCGGACTCGCCGGTGGCACCGGTGGTGCCACCCGCAGCGGCCTGGTCGGCCTCGGCGGCGGCGTACATCGCAGCACCCATCTTCTGCGAGGACTCACCGAGCTTGGTGATCGCAGCGGAGATGGTGTCGTTCTCGGCGTTCTCGTCGGCCAGAGCCGTCTTGAGCGCCTCAACGTCAGCGGTGACCTCGTCCTTGACCTCGGCCGGGATCTTCTCGCCGTTGTCGGCGAGGAACTTCTCGGTCGTGTAGACGAGGGAGTCGCCCTGGTTGCGGACCTCGACGGCCTCGCGACGCTTGGCGTCCTCCTCGGCGTACTGCTCGGCCTCCTTGACCATCCGGTCGATCTCGTCCTTGGACAGGGCCGAGCCGCCGGAGATCGTCATCGACTGCTCCTTGCCGGACGCCTGGTCCTTGGCGGAGACGTGCACGATGCCGTTGGCGTCGATGTCGAAGGTGACCTCGATCTTCGGGATGCCACGGGGAGCCGGCGGAAGACCGGTCAGCTCGAAGTTGCCGAGCGCCTGGTTCTGCGCCCAGATCGACCGCTCGCCCTGGGCGACCTTGATCTCGACCGAGGGCTGGTTGTCGTCAGCCGTGGTGAAGATCTCCGAACGCTTGGTCGGGATCGTGGTGTTGCGCTCGATCAGCGGGGTGAAGACGCCACCCTTGGTCTCGATGCCGAGGCTCAGCGGCGTGACGTCGAGGAGCAGAACATCCTTGACCTCACCCTTGAGCACACCGGCCTGAAGAGCCGCACCGATCGCGACGACCTCGTCCGGGTTCACGCCCTTGTTGGGCTCGCGACCACCGGTCAGCTCCTTCACGAGGTCGGAGACTGCCGGCATACGGGTCGAGCCACCGACGAGCACCACGTGGTCGATCTTGGAGACGTCGAGACCGGCGTCCTTGATGACCGAGCGGAACGGCGCCTTGGTGCGCTCAAGCAGGTCTTCGGTCAACTTCTGGAACTCCGAGCGGGACAACTTCTCCTCGAAGTGCAGCGGACCGGACTCACCGTGCGTGATGTACGGGAGGTGGATGGTGGTCTCGGACGAGCTGGACAACTCGATCTTGGCCTTCTCCGCAGCCTCCTGCAGACGCTGGACGGCGATCTTGTCGGCACCGAGGTCA
>NZ_JASLGR010000040.1 GCF_030150155.1 Nocardioides sp. | reverse complement strand
CCGACCGGCAACCCCAAGCCGAGCAAGACCCCTAAACCGACGAAGTCCGCTACGGCCTCACCGTCGGCGAGCCCGTCTGACTCGACCAGCAGTTCACCGACTCCGACGGACACCTCGTCGGCAACGCCGACGACATCCCCGTCGTCCTCAACTACTCCGACGCCGTAGTCGAGAAACTAGAAAAACGCAGGGTGGTTTGGCACAGTGCGAGATATGACTCAGCCCCGTCTACTTGGCGGCCGCTACGAGCTCGACGGCGTGGTGGGCCGCGGCGGCATGGCCGAGGTGTACCGGGCGCGTGATATCCGGCTCGACCGGATCGTCGCGATCAAGACGCTGCGCGCCGACCTGGCCAGGGACCAGATCTTCCAGGCGAGGTTCCGCCGCGAGGCGCAGTCCGCGGCCTCGCTCAACCATCCGTCCATCGTGGCGGTCTACGACACCGGCGAGGACATGACCTCGGGCGTTCCGGTGCCGTACATCGTGATGGAGTACGTGGACGGCCGCACGGTGCGGGACCTGCTGCAGGAGGGGCACCGGCTGCTGCCGGAGCGGTCGCTGGAGATCATTGACGGGGTGCTGCGCGCGCTGGACTACAGCCACCAGGCCGGCATCGTGCACCGCGACATCAAGCCGGGCAACGTGATGGTGACCCGCAACGGCGACGTCAAGGTGATGGACTTCGGCATCGCCCGGGCGATGAGCGACGCCCAGTCCACGATGACGCAGACCGCCGCCGTGGTGGGCACCGCGCAGTACCTCTCCCCCGAGCAGGCCCGCGGCGAGCAGGTCGACTCCCGCTCCGACGTCTACAGCGCTGGCTGCCTGCTCTACGAGCTCCTCACCGGTCGTCCCCCGTTCGTCGGCGACTCCCCGGTGGCGGTGGCCTACCAGCACGTCCGGGAGAACCCGCAGCCGCCGAGCGACCACGACGCCGCGATCCCGGCGGCGCTGGACGCGATCGTGCTCAAGTCGCTGGCCAAGCGGGTCGAGGACCGCTACCAGTCGGCCGCCGAGATGCGCGCCGACATCGAGCGCTACCTGGACGGGCAGCCGATCACCACCACGCCGCCGGCCGTGGCCGCCGACGCGACGGCCGTGGCCGCTGCTCCGGTCGCCGCGACGGCGGTGGCGGGCAGCCCGATCCCGTTCCGTGACGAGGAGGAGTACGACGAGCCGCGCAGCCGTACCGGCCTGATCGTCGGGATCGGCGTGGTCCTGGTGGCGCTCATCGTCGGCGGCATCCTGCTGTGGCCCAAGCTCTTCCCGGGTGCGCCCGAGCAGGTCCAGGTGCCGAAGCTCGTCGGCCTCACCGAGGAGCAGGCCCGGGTCGCGATCGGCGACGCCGCGCTGCGGGTCAACGTCTCGGGCTACGAGAACTCCGACACCGTGCCGTCCGGCTCGGTGATCAGCCAGGACCCGACCCAGGGCACGTACGTCGACCCGACCGGCTCGGTCTCGATCGTCCTCTCCCAGGGCAAGGCCCAGGTGGAGGTGCCCTCGGTGACCGGCCTGACCCTGGCCGAGGCGACCTCCGCACTGGAGGCGAAGGGGCTGACGGTGAAGACCGAGAAGGTCGACAGCGACGAGCCCCAGGACACGGTCATCCAGGCGCTGCCCGCGGCGGGCCAGATGGTCAACGCCGGCACCGAGATCACGCTTCAGATCTCCAACGGTCCGAAGAAGGTCCCGAACGTGATCGGGATGCAGCAGGCCGATGCCGAGCAGAAGATCCGCGACCAGGGCTTCGTCCCGCAGGTGAAGACCGACCCGTCCTCGACGAAGCCGGCCGGCACCGTCACCGACCAGTTCCCCCGGGCGGGCAAGGGCGTCACCGCGAAGAAGGGCGACACCGTGCTGATCTTCGTCTCGACGTACACCCCGTCGCCGACGGCGACGCCGACGATCACGCCACCGGCCGGATGCATCACCCCGACGCCGGGTGTGGAGCTCCAGCCGGGCGAGATCCCCTGCTCCCAGTAGCCCGTTCATCCCCAGCATGGGGATGACTCTGTGGAGGAATTACACGCCTGTAGTTCTATCCACAGGGAAATCCCCAGGATGTGAAGAACCCGCCACCCCACGGGGTGACGGGTTCTTCTCGTCTGTGGATAACCAGGGGAGACGGCTCACTCCCAGCGGGTCGCGTAGGCGAAGCCCGTGGCCATGAAGCCGATGCCGACCAGCAGGTTCTTCTGCCCCAGGTCGTTCATCACCCAGATCGGCGAGAGGTCGTTGCTGAAGATGTAGAAGACGCAGATCCACGCCAGGCCGAGCAGGAAGCAGCCCAGCATGCCGACCACGACACCACGGCCACGGCCGAGCGGGGTGGACGGGTGCGCGGCGACCCACAGGCCGAGGAAGAAGACCACGAAGCCGATCAGGTAGTTCCAGTGACCCCAGTCCTGGAGGAAGCTCGGGCCTCCGGGCTTGCCGTCACTGCCCGGTCGCACGACCGCGTAGTAGAAGGCGATCCACGCGATCCCCACCACGATGAGTAGGAGCGAGATCAGGAACCGGACGGAGAAGATCTGGCCGCGCTGCGGGCCACCCAGTCCGGTGATGACGTCGGCGTTATCGCCGCGGGAGCGCTTCAGTCGGGACACGGGCCGTAGCCTAGGCCATGTGCCCACCCATGTGACCACCCCCGTTCACCGGACGCCCTCGCGCCGGTGGCGTCTTGGCACACCCCTGGTGGTGCTCGCCTGCGGAGCACTATTCGTGGTCAGCGCCCTCAACAGCGACGGCACCGACCTCCGCCCGGGGCGCTACAACAACCTCTCCCAGCTCGTCGCGAGCGAGGCCAACCGCTACCAGCGGCTCGAGGACCAGGTCCACACCATGACCACCCAGGTCAACGACCTCACCGCCCAGGTCTCCGACGGCTCCGTCAGCACCTACCGCCGCGAGGCGGCCGGCGTGCGCGAGGAGGCGGGGCTGACCAAGCTCACCGGCGAGGGCCTGACCATCACGATGAGCGACGCCCCCGACTCCCTGATCCAGCAGGCCACCGGCGACACCGCCACTCAGATGGTGGTCCACCAGCAGGACGTCCAGGCAGTGGTCAACGCGCTGTGGCGCGGCGGGGCCAAGGCGATCACGATCGCCGGCCAGCGGATCATCACCACCACCGGCATCAAGTGCACCGGCAGCACGATCACGCTGCAGGGAGTGCCGCACCCGCAGCCGTTCGTGATCGAGGCGGTCGGCTCGATCAACGAGCTCACCTCGGCACTCGACGACGACTCCTACGTCGCGATGTACCGGGCTCAGGCCGCGCAACCCACGATCGACATCGGCTGGGACATGACGCCGTCCTATGACCTGACGGCGCCGGCGTACACGGGTCTGCGCGACCTCAACTACGCGAAGGTCACGCCGTCAGAGTGAGGGTGCGGACCACCGCGAGCACGACCAGCACGGCCAGCATCGCTCCGACCGAACCCCACTGCAGGGTACGTCGACGGGGGCCGCGCGGGATCCACACGAACGCCGCGGCGATCAGCGCCCCGCCGATCAGGCCGCCGACGTGGGCCTGCCACGAGATCCCGGTGACGACGAAGCTGTAGACCAGGCTCAGCCCGATCCAGAACAGGATCCCCTGCGGAGGCTGACGGGTCCGCACGGCCATCACCAGCAGCGCGCCCAGGAGGCCGAAGACGGCACCGGAGGCACCGATCGTGAGGCCGTCCACTGGTCCAAGCCAGTACACCGCGATCGAGCCGCTCAGGCCGGCCAGCAGGTAGATCGCGAGGAACCGGGCGCGGCCGAACGCAGCCTCGAGCTGCGGGCCCAGCACCCAGATGTTGAAGACGTTGAAGAACAGGTGGATGAACCCCACCTGGGTGAAGATCGAGGTCACCAGCCGCCAGACCGCGCCGTCGGCGACGCCGGGCACCCAGGTGGTGTCGGGCCCCGAGGCGCAGACCTGCTCGGTCAGCCCCGGGTAGTACCCACCGGGGACCGTGCACTCGCCGTTGGGCATCAGGCCGATCCACTCGGTGATCCGCGAGGTCTCCCCGCCGGTGAGCTGGATCAGCAGCCAGATCGCGACGTTGATCGCGACCAGGATGATCGAGACCGACAGCCCGGTCGGGATGAGGCCGCCGTACGACGTCCGTGCCTCGCGCACCGACTTCTTGCCCTCGTGGAAGCACTCGGGGCACTGGAAGCCGACACTCGCGCTGATCATGCAGTCAGGGCAGATCGGGCGGTTGCAGCGCTGGCAGCGGATGTGCGCCTCCCGCCCCGGGTGCCGGTAGCACGTCGGGGCGGGAGGAACAGGTCCTGTCGACACTCGCGTCAGGGAGGGCTGATCAGACGATGATCAGTCGAGGATCTCGACCGAGTCGATCACGACGGGCTCGATCGGGCGGTCACCGGCGCCGGTCGGCGTGGTGCCGATCGCGTCGACGACGGCCTGCGAGGCAGCGTCGGTCACCTCACCGAAGATGGTGTGGCGCATGTTGAGCCACGGCGTGGCGGCGGTGGTGATGAAGAACTGCGAGCCGTTCGTGCCCGGGCCGGCGTTGGCCATGGCGAGCAGGTAGGGCTTGTCGAAGGTGAGCTCGGAGGTGAACTCGTCCTTGAACGTGTAGCCCGGACCGCCGGTGCCGGTGCCGAGCGGGCAGCCACCCTGGATCATGAAGTTGTCGATCACACGGTGGAAGCCGAGACCGTCGTAGAACGGGCCGGTCTTGCCGTTGCCGGTGTTGTAGTCCTTCTCGCCCTTGGCCAGGCCGACGAAGTTCTCCACCGTGGCCGGAGCCTGGTTCGGAAACAGCTCGATGGTGATGTCACCACGATTGGTGTGCAGAATCGCTGAAGTCACGCGGGGAGTCTATTCGTTCCGTGGTGAGAAGGGTGCTCAGGCGGTCGCGCCGGCAGCGTCTGCCGTGAACAGCGCCGGGTTCTCCCGCTTGAACTTCTCCGCCACGAAGTGCTCGACGAAGAACATCAGCACCGGGATCAGGCCCGCGATGATGATCAGCAGGACGAAGTTCAGGGACCAACGAGCCCGTCGGGTGAAGAGCACCGCCACCACCAGGTACGCCATGTAGACGTAGCCGTGCAGCATCCACAGCCACCACATGTCGGGGAACGAGTCATCGATGAGGTGGACGATGAGCCAGTCGACGCTGGCCACGAGGAGGCAGATGCCGACCAGGATGGCCAGGATCCGGTAGGCGGTGAAGAGCTTGGTCACGGCTTCGAGGCTACCGCCGGGGCCTGAGCCCGATCCCCTGCAGGGTCCCCTGCGCCACCGGCACCGTCGCCGCCGGCCTCGCCGTCGTCTCCGTCGCCGTCGTCACCCTCAGGCTCGGGGTGGCGCAGCTCCTGGACGTACTTCCACCACATCACGATCGCGAAGATCCCGAAGAACCACCACTCGAACGCGTACAGGAAGTTGCGCAGGCCCTCGCCGGCGTCGGTCTTGGGCATCTGCGCGAGGTCGGCGGCCTCGAGTCCGGCGGTCGGCTTCTGGTCGATCGCGTAGCCGCCGTACAGGTCCTGGTCGACGTGCTGGATGAGGTCGGCGATCCGCATCTGCGGCAGGACGTTGTCGGTGGGGTCGTTGTCGACCACCAGGGAGCCCTCGCCGGGCTGGAGCCATGCGGTCAGGGAGACCTCGCCCGTGGGCGAGGCGGGAACGGCGTCGATGCTGGGCAGCCAGCCGCGCACGACCGGGATCGCCGGAGCGGTGCTGGCGTCGGCGGCCGGGCCGACCGCGACCGAGGTCACGATCCAGTAGCCCTCGACGCCGTCGTGCTCACGCCCGCTGACGTAGACGGTGCTGTCGGGCAGCCAGGTCCCGGCGACGGTGACGGGTCGCCCCACGCCCTTGGCCGGGAACGGGTCGTCGTGACCGAAGACGTCGTCGAGCGGGACCGGCTTCTCCCGGGTCAGGTCGATCTGGGCCGAGGCACGATGCTCGTGCCACACACTCAGCTGCCAGTAGCCGAGCACGCAGGCCGCGGCGAAGAGCAGCAATCCGATCAGGTGGGCGCCCCACAAGCGTCGACTCCACCACGGCACAACCATGCCTCTCAGGGTACGTGGCGGCCCGAACCTCCCGCAGGTCCGGGCCACCACGGGCCGTTGATCGGGCTCAGCTGGCCTGCAGCTGTACGCCGCCGGCGGCCAGGATCCGGTCGCGCTGGAGGTCGGCCGCGGCGAGCGCCGTGGTGTGCGCCCCCTCGGCCTCGGTGAGCAGCGACTCGACCCGGTCACCGATCGCGTCGACCGCCTGGCCGATCCGGTCGTGGTCCCAGCCGACCCGCAGGCCGTGGATGTGGATCACGCCTCCGGCGTTGGCGACGAAGTCGGGGACGTAGAGGATCCCGGCCGCCTGGAGCTCGTCGGCGACCGACTCCTCACTGAGGGTGTCGTTGGCCGCACCGGCGATGAGGCGGCAGCGGAGCCGGTCCACGACCTCGCTGGTGACGACCTTCGCGGTCGCGCACGGCGCCCAGATGTCGACGTCGGCGCCGATCACCTGGTCGGGGGCCACGACGGCGCCACCGACCTCGTCGGCGACGACGCGAGCCCGGTCCAGGTCGACGTCGGAGACGCTGACCAGCGCCCCGGCAGCGGCGAGCTGGGTGGCCAGGGAGTGACCGACGTGGCCGACGCCCTGGACCAGCACCCTGACCCCGGTGAGGTCGGAGGCCCCGAGCCCGTGCACGGCACTGGCCTTGATCGAGGCGAAGACACCGCGAGCGGTCCACGGCGAGGGGTCCTCGGTGGAGCAGGTCGCGTCGGCTCCGGCGGCGCCCATCAGGGCGAGGTCGGTCGCGGTGGTGCCCATGTCGACGCCCGGCAGGTAGGTGCCGCCGAGGCGGGCCACGAACTCACCGAAGCGGCGCATTAGACCGTCGCGGTCGCGCGGTGCCAGGTCGAGGATGACCGACTTCGCGCCGCCGTACGGCAGGCCTGCGAGCGCGTTCTTGGCGGTCATCGCCCGCGCCAGCCGCTGTGCCTCGCGGGCACCGTCCCACAGAGTCGGATACGGCCGGAAGCGTACGCCGCCGAGGCCCGGCCCCAGGGTGGTGTCGTCGACGGCGATGACGGCCTGCAGGCCGAGCTCGGGGTCGGAGCAGAAGACGAGTTGTTCTGATTGCGTCGGGTCGGGCAGCTCAGTGGCTGTGGGAGACGCCAGACCGAGGGTGGTGCTCACCGGAGGTTCCTTTCGAGAGGGGGTGGGCCTCGAGGTCGTGGAGCAGCTCGTCAACGCGGGCGCGGTAACGCTCGACGTTGCCGAGTTTGACCTGCTCGTAGCCGCGCACGAGGTCCGGTGCGGAGGCGAGTTCGAGCAGGACCGACTGGGTCGCCGGGGTGAGGCGACGCAGTGCATCGGTGAAGGTCGCGGTGTACTCCGCGGCCAGCGCCTGCTCGGTGCGGCGGACGCTGCCGACACCGAACGGGTTGAGACGGCTGCCGCGCAGGAAGCGCATGCCGTACAGCAGCTTCAGCACCGGGGTGACCCAGCCGCCGAAGGCGATCTTGTGCTTGAGCCCCATCGCCCGCAGGACGGGCGGGTAGAGCAGGATCTTGACCTTCGCGTCCGAGCCGAACTCGGAGGCGACCTTGGCACCCTCGACCGAGTCGAGGTGCAGGCGGGCCACCTCGAACTCGTCCTTGTACGTGGTCAGCTTGAACAGCCCCTCCGCGTACGCGGCGGTCAGCTCCTCGCCGGCCGGGTCCTGCCCGACGGCGTCCGCCACCCGGCGTACGTCGGCGGCGAAACGGTCGGCGGCGGCACGGTTCTGCCACGCCTCGACCTCGGAGGTGAGGCGCTCCAGACGGGGACGCTCGTCGAGCACGGGGCGGTCGAGCAGCGCCTCGGGGGCGGCGATCGCGATCCGGCCGAGCCGGAAGGCGGCGAGGTTCTGCTCGACGGCCGCACCGTTGAGCCGGATCGCCTCGGTGATGGCGTCGGCGCTGATCGGCAGCACCCCGTGCTGGTAGGCAGCCCCGATCAGGATCAGGTTGCCCGGCAGGTGGTCGGCGAAGTGCGTCTGGGCGAGGCCATCGGCGTCGACGTAGGCGTTCTCCGAGCCGGTGGTGGCGGCGTCGATCCGGGTGCGCAGGTCCTCGACCGGCGGCATCGTGATCGAGGTGTCCTGCACCATCTGGGAGGTAGCGACCTCGCCGGTGTTGACCACCGCGATGCCGGTCGAGCGGATCGAGTCGAGCATCGACTCGGTGGAGGCACCGAGCGGGTCGAAGGCGAGCAGGACGTCGACGGTGCCACGGCCGGCCCGGATCTGACCGGTGATCGGCTCGGTGGAGAAGCGGACGTCGGAGATCACCGGACCGCCCTTCTGGGCCAGTCCGATCTGCTCGACGCCGGCAGCGAACCGGCCCTCGAGGAAGGCGGCCATCTGGAGGATCGCCGAGACCGTGACGACGCCGGTGCCACCGATGCCGGGCATCCGCACGAGCAGGTCGTCGCCGACCCGGCGACGGGGCTCGGGGAGCTCGACGTCGGGCACCGCGCGGGTGCGCGGCTTGGCCGACGGGGTGACCTTGACGAAGGACGGGCAGTCCCCGGCGAGGCAGGACATGTCCTGGTTGCAGGAGGACTGGTGGATCTTCGTCTTGCGTCCGAACTCGGTCGCTGTCGGCACCACGGATAGACATGTCGACTTATCGCCACAGTCGCCGCAGCCCTCGCAGACCCGCTCGTTGATCCAGATCCGCTCGGCCGGTGCGGGGGCCTTGCCGCGCTTGCGCAGCCGGCGCTCCTCGGTCGCACAGCGGTCGAGGTGCAGCAGGACGGTGACGCCCTCCTCCTCGGCCAGCTGGCGCTGCACGTCGGCGAAGTCGACGCGGTCGTGCACCGTGACGTTCTTGGCCAGGCGGCGGCCCAGCCGGGTGCGCTTCCACAGCTTCGGGTTCGAGGTCGTGATCGCGATCTTGCGCACGCCCTCCAGGGTGAGCCAGCGGGTCAGCTCGGGGATGTCCATCTGGCCGGCGGGGTGCTGACCGCCGGTCATCGCGACGACGTCGTTGACCAGCAGCTTGTAGGTGATCGTCGACTTCGCCGCCACCGCAGCGCGGATCGCCAGCGAGGCGGAGTGGTAGAACGTGCCGTCTCCGACGTTCTGGAAGAAGTGCTTGTCGGTGGTGAACGGCTCCAGGCCGAGCCACTGCGTGCCCTCACCACCCATCTGGGTCATGCCGGTGAGCTGGCCGCGCTTGCCCTCGTTCTCCAGGACCACCATCACGTGGCAGCCGATCCCGACACCGACGAGCTGGTCGGAGTCGGCCCGGGTCGAGACGCTGTGCGGGCAGCCGGAGCAGAACGCCGGCGTCCGCGCCGGCAGGGCCGCCAGCTGGAGGTGACGACGACGCGGGGCCGGCACCGTCAGCTCGGGCCTGCCCATCCCGGGAAGCACCCGGGTGAGGACGGCAAGGATCTCGTCGGAGAGCAGGGCGCTGCGCGGGCTGAGCAGCGGCGCACCGGACTCGTCGCGCTTGCCGATCACGGCGGGCGGGTTCGGGATGCCGAACAGCACCTCCTTGATCAGCCCCTCCAGGAAGCCGAGCTTGTCCTCGACCACGAGCACCCGCTCCACCCCGGCGAAGAGGCGCCGGGTGGCGGTCGGCTCGAGCGGCCACGGCATGCCGAGCTGAATCAGGCGTACGCCGTGCTCCTCGAGGTCCGCCTCGGTGGCGCCCAGATCCTTGAGCGCGGTGAGCAGCGACTGGTAGTTGAGGCCGGCCGCGACGATCGCGGTGCGGGGCTGGGTGGGCTCGAACGTGATCCGGTTCAGGCCGGCCGCCTCGGCGTACTCGCTGGCGCGGGCCAGGCGCAAGGTCATCAGGTCGAACTCGGCGTCGAGGTTCGTCGGCGGCAGCAGCACCGGCGGGGTGAAGGTGCGTTCGCGGTGCAGGTCCGGGATCGCCTCGGCCAGGCCGTCGACGTTGACGATCGCCGAGGAGTCAGCGACGTCGGCGACGATCTTGAGGCCGGTCCACAGGCCGGCGTGCCGCGACATCGCGATCGCGTGCAGCCCGAAGGTGAGGATCTCCTCGACCGAGCCGGGCGCCAGGATCGGCATGTACATCGAGCGACACATCGGCTCACACGAGCTCGGCACCGTCGAGGACTTGCTCGACGGGTCGTCCCCGATCCAGGCGACGGCGCCGCCCAGCGGCGAGGTGCCGGAGATGTTGCCGTGCCGGATCGCGTCGGCGGCCCGGTCCAGACCCGGGTTCTTGCCGAACCAGATCCCGGTGACACCGTCCACGGTGCGGTGCTCAAGCTCGCCAAGCAGCTGCGTGCCGGCCACGGCGGTGGCCCCCAGCTCCTCATTGAGGCCCTGACGGAAGACGATCCCGGCCTCGTCGATGAGGCGCTGGTGGCGGCCGACCTCGAGGTCGATCGTGCCCAGCGGCGAGCCCTGGTAGCCCGACAGGAACACCCCTGTCCGCAGCCCCCGGGCCTCATCGAGACGACGCTGGTCCAGCATCGTGCGGACGAGGGCCTGGATGCCCGAAATCATCACGTCACCGGAGGTCGCGGTGTACCGCTCCTCCAACGACGTCACTGCGCGGTTCTGCGTGGTCACGCCCATGCCGCACCTCCCGAATGTGTCTCGGATCACACTGTTGTCGACCTGGACGCGCCGAGAAATATCGGCGCATGAAACTGTTCTATCTCGCGTGAACGTGTCGTCGAGGGTGCGACGGACCACAGGATTCGTGCGTGGATTTGTAGGATTCCTTCGTGGACGCGATCGATCGCCAGATCCTGGATCTGCTCAGTTCGAATGCCCGCCGCCCGATCGCCGAGATCGCCGATCGAGTGGGCCTCTCGGCTGCGCCCGTGAAGCGCCGGATCGACCGTCTGGAGCGCGACGGCGTGATCACCGGCTACACCGCGGTGATCAACCACGCCGCCACCGGGACCGCCCTGGAGGCGTTCATCGAGATCCGGGTGCTGGGCTCGATCGAGACCCAGGAGGTCTGGGACGACCTCAAGGCGATGCCCGAGGTGGTCCAGATGCTCACCATCGCCGGTGACCCCGACGGCCTGCTGCGCGTGCGGGTGGACAACGTCGACCACCTCGCCCGGGTGGTCAATCGGATGCGCAAGACCGGCAAGCTGATCGGCACCAAGACCCTGATCGTGCTCGACGAGCTCTCCCCGACGCGGCCCTAGCCTCCCCCCGGCGCTCCTCGCCGGGTCCCGCCTCGTCCAGCCCGCCGTCAGGCCCATTGCCAGTGTGACGTAGGTCATATACGGTCCCTGCCTGTAACGATCACTACAGGATGGGAGTCTCGGATGTGTGAGTGCTCGCGTGACCACGCGCTGGCGGACCTCGACGGCACTGGCGGCACCAGCAGTGCCGACAGTGCAGGACGCGGCGGTACGAGCGTCGCCGATCAGGCGACGGGAGCGTCCCGGCGCTCCGTGCTGGCCTGGGCCGGGATCGGTGGCCTGTCAGCCCTCGCCGCGGGCGGCCTGGGCATGGGTGGCCTGCTCTCCCCCGCCGCAGCAGCACCGGCAGCCTCCAGCACCAAGGTCTCCTCGCGCACCCGCGCCATCCTGGTCGGCACCGCCGGGGGCCCGATCTGGCGCCAGGCGGCCGGTCTGCGCGGGATCAGCACCGTCGTCGAGGTCGCCGGGGCGCGCTACCTGGTCGATGCCGGCCACGGCTCGGCGGCCGGACTCTGGGGCGCCGGAGCGGTCGGCCCGGTCGACGGCCGCAACGACCTGTCGGCCTACCGCGCGGGCTTCATCACCCACCTGCACTCCGACCACGTCACCGACCTGTCGACCTTCCTGGTCCAGGGCTTCATCGGCGGCGGGCTCGGCACCGCCACCCCGTTCCAGATCCACGGACCGGGCGAGCGCGGACAGCTCCCGCACCCCTTCCCGCCCTCGCGCCCGGTCAGCGGACCGTTCCACCCCGCCAGCCCGACACCGGGCACCGTCGAGACGGTGCAGCACCTGCTCGCCGCCTTCGCCACCGACATCAACGACCGGATCTACGACGCCGGGTCGCCGCTGATCGACCAGGTAGTCAGCGCCCACGACATCGCCCTGCCGGCCGGCGTGACACCGGCGTACGACGGCACCGCCCCCGCGATGACACCGTTCACCGTCTACGAGGACGAGCGGGTCCGGGTGAGTGCCGTCCTGGTCGCCCACGGCCAGATGGTGCCGGCGTACGCCTTCCGCTTCGACTCCGACGACGGGGCGATCGTGATCTCGGGCGACACCACCCTGACCCCGAACCTGCTCACCCTGGCCGACGGCGCCGACCTGCTGCTGCACGAGATCATCGACTACGACTCGGTCAACGCCAGCATCGAGGCCCTGAGCGTCTCCGACGCTCAGAAGGAGGCGTTCCGCAACCACATGTTCGGGGCTCACACCACCGAGGCGCAGCTCAAGCAGCTCGTCCGCGAGATCGACGTGAAGACGCTCGCACTGCATCACGTGGTGCCGGGCTCGCTCGGCCCGCAGGCCTGGCAGAAGATCGCCCAGCGGATCGGCAAGCAGACCCGCACCACCGTCGTCGCCGGCACCGACAACCAGGTGATCGGCCTGCGCTGACCACTCCCCCGCCCCCGGCCGCACCGGCCGGGGGCGACGGCCCTGGAGGCGTTCCTCGAGATCCGGGTGCTGGGCTCGATCGAGACCCCGCTGATCGTGCTCGACGATCTCTCCCCGACGCGGCCCTAGGGCGTCGGAACGATCCGCCGCATCGGCGTGTGTGCGATGCCGTCCTCGAGGAACTCTGCTCCGTCGACGTCGAATCCGTGCTGGGCGTACCAGGGCACCAACGGAGACTGGGCGTCGAGCACGATCGGCCGGGGACCGCGCTCGTCACAGGCACCGACCGCGGCCGTCACCACCCGGTGGGCCAGGCCGCTCCCCCGGGCCGGCGGCGCCGCCACGACGCGTCCGATGCGCCACTCCCGACCGTCCTCGTCCAGGATCCGGCAATAGCCCCGCACGGCGGGAGGATCGGCCTCCGAACCCTCGGCGACACCCTCGGCGACGACCACGTGGAGGGTCCCGGGCTCCAGATCCCGTCCGTCGAGATCGGGATAGAGGCACTGCTGTTCCAGCATGAAGACCTCTTGGCGCAGCCGCCACACGCCGTACGCCACCGCCGGCTCTAGCTGATCGAACCGGGCTACGACGACAGACTCCACCGATCCACTCTAGAACGCCGCAGGGATCAGGCGACGCTCTGGATCGGGCCGAGCCACGGCTCGAAGCCGTCCCAGGTCTCCACCCAGACCCGACCCCGCGCAGCGAGCTCGGCCTCGGTGACCAGACTGGCCTCGAACGCCGCCCGGATCGCCGGCCGCGCCGCCGCATCCGCGTCGAGGCCGAGGACGGTGATCCGGGTCAACGGCGGCCGCCGCCCCCACAGCTGGCCCGCGCCGATCCCGATCTGTCCCCCGGCGCCGTCCCAGGCACAGACCGCGTCCGGCCGGGTCGGGAGCCAGAAGCAGCCACGGGAGCGACGGGGCCCCGACCCGAGCGTGACCAGCTCGTCGGCGAACCGGAGCGGGTGGAACGGCCGGTCCGAGCGCAGATCGAGCCGCCAGACCCCCTCCGGCGCGGGCGGAAGCGGCTCGCGTCGGACCTCGCTGACCCAGGACTCCACCTCCTCGGGGCGATGCGCTCCGACGAGCAGTGGGGCGACGTCGATCGCGGCCGGATCGGTCACCACGCTGACCCCGGGACGCGCCAGGGCCGCCAGCAGGGCCCGCGCGGCGGGATCGGGGACGCTGGTGAGGCAGACCAGGTCGGCGTACTCCACCATCGAGCACCCCACCTCCCCCACCCCACGGCGGTCCTCGCGCGACGTCGCCAGGCCGCGCTCGTCGAGCAGGTCGTCACCCAGCAGGTCCCGCACCACCCCCGCACCGTCGAGCGCCGTGACCACAGCCGCGATCCGCACGTGCGGCGCCTGCTGCGGTGCGAACGCCACCACTCGGCAGACCTGCGTCGCCTCGGCCGCGACCGGCAGGCACGCCACGATCGCGCTCCACCGGCCTGCCGCCGCGAGGCGCTCCAGGGTCGGCACGATGTCCTCGCGGATCGCACACGAGACGCAGGCGTGGGCCAGGTTGATCTCCTCGCGCTCGAGCACCCCGGACAGGTCACTCACGATCCGGGTGAGCACTTGGCGCTCGGGGTCGATGGTGTGGCGCACCGCCACTGCTCCGGGCACTCCCAGGTGTACGGCGATGGCGGCGGCGCCCATCGCACCGTCGTCGAACCCGGAGATCAGGACGACGGCCGTGCGGTCGGCGGCATGGATGGCGTGGTGCACCGTGACTCCCCCTCGAGAGTTATTGAGAATGATTCTCATACTCACTCTACAGGGAGGGGCGTGCGCCGGACCAGAGACCGCCCTGAAATGACAAGAACCGCAAGCCCGAAGGCTTGCGGTTCTCAGTGTCTGGTGGAGCCTAGGGGACTCGAACCCCTAACCCTCTGCTTGCAAAGCAGATGCGCTACCAATTGCGCCAAGGCCCCTCGTCCGCGAACGGACTCAGCGGAAGTATCTCAGTTGGCCGGCGGGACGGTGTCGGTCGCCTCGGCCCACAGGGACCGCTCGGCATTGGACTTGTCCAGCTGCTTCTTCGCGAAGACTGCCGCGCCCGCGGCCAGCAGGACCAGGATGATCTTCTTCATGATGGTCTCCCGCCTGGGGTGTTGAGTGCGCTTAGGAGGACTTGAACCTCCGACCCCCACATTATCAGTGTGGTGCTCTAACCGTCTGAGCTATAAGCGCAGGTGGCTTCGGGTGGAAGCCCCTCGGCCGAAGAGAACGTTACCCGACGGCTGCCGGGCGACGAAATCGGGGCGTCACCGCTCCTCGGTCAGGGTCAGATCGATCCCGCCGACCAGGGCCGCAGCCATGTTGTAGAGGAACGCGCCGAGGGTGGCCACGGCCGTCATCAGGACGATGTTGATCACCGAGACCAGCACGGTGAAGCCCATCACCCGACCGGTGCCGAGGTAGTCGCGGATGTTGAACGTCGAGGCGTCCTGGCCGCCGACGACGTCCTGGACCGAGGTGTTGATCGAGTCCCACACGCCTGCGGCGCCGAGCACCGTCCAGACGATGAACACGGCGACCACGGTGACGATCGCCAGCGCTGCCGAGAGCAGGAACCCGGCCTTCATCACCGACCACGGGTCGATCCGGGAGAGCGCCAGCCGGGCGCGCCGCGGGGACTTCCCGCTCGCCTTCACCGGACCGGTCTCGCCGACCGCCGTCGTCTTGAACTCCTCAGCGGCCGCCTGGAGCCTGCCCTTCAGCTGCTGGGCCAGGCCGGTCCGCACCGCGGTGTCGTCGTCAGCCATCAGTCCTCCGTCATGTCCGCGTCCGTCGCGGACGTCTCGCCAGTCTCGGAGACAGTAGCCGGTGACTCCACAGCCTCGTCATTCACCGGCGGCGCACCCTCGGCACCGTCCGCCTCGTCCTCGTCGTCAGCGATCTCGACCGAGCGCGTCACGACGGCCACGGTGTCGTTCTTCTTCGGCGAGACGAACTTCACGCCCATCGTCGAGCGGCCCTTGGGCGCGAAGTTGTCGTCGATGGGCGAGCGCACCACCTGGCCGGTGGCGGTGATCGAGAGGACCTCGTCACCGTCGCGGACGATGAAGGCGCCGACCAGCGAGCCACGCTTCTCGTCGGAGAGCTGCATCGCCTTGATCCCCAGACCGCCACGCGACTGGAGGCGGTACTCGGAGGTCTTGGTCCGCTTGGCGAAACCGCCGTCGGTGATGGTGAAGACGTACTGGACGTGCTCGCCGGTGCCCTCGGCCATCTCGGTGGCGATGTCGGCCGCCCGGATGATCGACATCGAGAGCAGCGCGTCGCCCTCGCGGAACTTCATCCCCGACACACCGGAGGTGGCGCGGCCCATCGGACGCAGCTGGGTGTCGTCGGCGGTGAACCGGATCGACTGCCCCTTGCGCGAGACCAGCAGGATGTCGTCGTCGGCGTTGACCAGCTCGGCGCCGATCAGCTCGTCGTCCTCCTCGCGGAAGTTGATCGCGATGACGCCGGCCTGGCGGGGCGAGTTGTACTCGGCCAGACGGGTCTTCTTGACCAGACCGGAGCGGGTCGCCAGCACCAGGTACGGCGCCTGCTCGTAGTCACGGATGGCCAGCACCTGGGCGATCGACTCGTCGGGCTGGAACGAGAGCAGGCCGGCGACGTGGCCGCCCTTGGCGTCCCGGGCCGCCTCGGGCAGGTTGTACGCCTTGGTCCGGTAAACCCGGCCCGCGGTGGTGAAGAAGAGCAGCCAGTGGTGGTTCGTCGTGGAGATGAAGTGCTCCACCACGTCGTCACCGCGCAGCGTCGCGCCGCGCACGCCCTTGCCGCCCCGCTTCTGCAGGCGGTACTGGTCGGCGCGGGTGCGCTTGGCGTAGCCGCCACGGGTGATCGAGACGACCAGGTCCTCGTCGGGGATGAGGTCCTCCATCGAGAGGTCCCCGTCGGCCGCGATGAACTGCGAGCGACGCTCGTCGCCGTACTTGTCGACGATCTCGGTGAGCTCGTCACCGACGATCTGCCGCTGCCGCTCGGGGCGGGCCAGGATGTCCTGGTAGTCGGCGATCTCGAGCTCGATCTCGGCGAGGGCATCGATGATCTTCTGGCGCTCCAGGGCGGCCAGTCGACGCAGCTGCATGTCGAGGATCGCGTTCGCCTGGATCTCGTCGATCGTGAGCAGCTCGATCAGGCCCTGACGAGCGTCGTCGACCTCCGGCGAGCGCCGGATGAGGGCGATCACCTCGTCGAGCATGTCGAGGGCCTTGACCAGACCGCGCAGGATGTGGGCCCGCTCCTCGGCCTTGCGCAGCCGGAACGCCGTACGCCGCTGGATCACGTCGATCTGGTGGGTGACCCAGTGCGAGATGAACGCGTCGATGCTCAGCGTCCGCGGCACCCCGTCGACCAGGGCCAGCATGTTGGCGCTGAAGTTCGACTGCAGCTCGGTGTGCTTGAGCAGGTTGTTCAGCACGACCCGGGCCACAGCGTCGCGCTTGAGCACGACGACGAGGCGCTGACCGGTGCGCGAGGAGGTGTCGTCACGGACGTCGGCGATCCCCTGGACCCGGCCGGAGTCGGCCAGCTCGGCGATCTTGAGCGCCAGGTTGTCCGGGTTGACCATGTAGGGCAGCTCGGTGATCACCAGGCAGGTGCGACCGCGGTTGTCCTCGTCGATCTCGATCACGGCGCGCTGGGTGATCGAGCCACGACCGGTGCGGTAGGCCTGCTCGATGCCCGCACGGCCCACGATCAGGGCGCCGTTGGGGAAGTCCGGGCCCTTGATCCGCTCGATCAGGGCGTCCTGGAGCTCTTCCTTGGTGGCGTCGGGGTGCTGCAGCGCCCAGTGCGCGCCGTCGGCGACCTCGCGCAGGTTGTGCGGCGGGATGTTGGTCGCCATGCCGACCGCGATACCGGCCGACCCGTTGACCAGCAGGTTCGGGAACCGCGACGGCAGGATGGTCGGCTCCATCGTCTTGCCGTCGTAGTTCGGGGTCATGTCGACGGTCTCTTCGTCGATGTCCCGGACCATCTCCATCGCCAGCGGCGCCATCCGGCACTCGGTGTAACGCATGGCGGCGGCGGGGTCGTTACCCGGCGAACCGAAGTTGCCCTGGCCGTTGATCAGCGGGTTGCGCATCACCCACGGCTGCGTCAGACGCACCAAGGTGTCGTAGATCGCGGAGTCGCCGTGCGGGTGGTAGTTACCCATCACGTCACCCACGACGCGAGCGCACTTGTTGTAGGCGCGGTCGGGGCGGTAGCCGCCGTCGTACATCGCATAGAGCACGCGACGGTGCACCGGCTTCAGGCCGTCGCGTACGTCGGGCAGGGCTCGCCCGACGATGACCGCCATCGCGTAGTCGATGTAGGAGCGCTCCATCGAGGTCTGCAGCTCGACGGGCTCGATCCGGCCGTGGTTGATCGGAGTCTCAGTCACAGTGATTCTCTCTTAAGTGCGGTTCGACTCAGATGTCGAGGAACCGGACGTCCTTGGCGTTGCGCTGGATGAACGTGCGGCGGGCATCGACGTCCTCCCCCATCAGGATGGAGAAGATCTCGTCGGCCTGCGCGGCGTCCTCAAGGGTGACCTGGAGCAGGATCCGCTGGTCGGGGTCGAGGGTGGTCTCCCACAGCTCGTCGGCGTTCATCTCGCCCAGACCCTTGTAGCGCTGGATCGCGGCGTCCTTGGGCAGCTTCTTGCCCGCGGCCTGACCGTCGGCGATGACGGCGTCACGCTCGGCGTCGGAGTAGACGAACTCGTGATCGTGCGGCTTGTTCCACTTGATCCGGTACAGCGGCGGCTGGGCCAGGTAGACGTGGCCCTCCTTGATCAGCTGCGGCATGAACCGGAACAGCAGCGTCAGCAGCAGGGTGTTGATGTGGTGGCCGTCGACGTCGGCATCGGCCATCAGCACGATCTTGTGGTAGCGCAGCTTCTCCGGCGTGAACTCGTCGTGCACGCCCGTGCCGAGCGCGGAGATGATCGCCTGGACCTCCTGGTTGGCCAGGACCTTGTCCAGACGCGCCTTCTCGACGTTGAGGATCTTTCCTCGGATCGGGAGGATCGCCTGGATCCGCGGGTCGCGGCCGGACTTGGCCGAGCCGCCGGCGGAGTCACCCTCGACGATGAAGACCTCGCACTCCTCCGGCTTGTTCGACTGGCAGTCGGCCAGCTTGCCGGGGAGGCCACCGCCACCGAGCAGACCCTTACGGTTGCGCGCCAGGTCGCGGGCCTTGCGGGCCGCGATCCGGGCGGTGGCCGCTGCCTGCGCCTTGCGGATGACGTCCTTGCCCTCGCCCGGGTGCTCCTCGAGCCAGGCGCCGAGGTGCTCGTTGACGACGCCCTGGACGAAGCCCTTGGCCTCGGTGTTGCCGAGCTTGGCCTTGGTCTGGCCCTCGAACTGCGGCTCGGAGATCTTGAGGCTGATGATCGCGGTCAGACCCTCACGGATGTCGTCACCCGTGAGCCGGTCCTCCTTCTTCTTGATCAGGCCCCACTCCTCGCCCCACCGGTTCATCAGCGAGGTGAGCGCGGCCCGGAAGCCCTCTTCGTGGGTGCCGCCCTCAGGCGTGTTGATCGTGTTCGCGAAGGTGTGCACCGACTCGTTGTACGACGACCCCTGCCACTGCATGGCGAGCTCGAGGCTCATCGGGTTCGGCGCGGAGTCACCGGTCTCGGCCTCGAAGGCGATGACGGGCGAGAAGACCTGCTTCTTCTTGTTCAGGAAGTCGACGTAGTCGGCCAGACCGCGCTCGTAGAAGAAGATCTGCTCCAGGGCGGGCCTCTCCTCGGTGCCGTCGAACTCACCGGCCGCGGCCGCACCGGCGGTCTCGACCTCGGTGGGCTCCTCGCCCTCCTCCAGCGGCTCGGCGCTCAGCACGTCGGCGAGCTCGGCACCCTCGGGACGCTCGTCGCGCAGGACGATCTTGAGGCCCTTGTTGAGGAAAGCCATCTCGCGGAAGCGGTTGACGATGGTCTCGAGGTTGTACGTGGTGGTCTCGAAGATCGTCGGCGAGGCGAACCAGGTGATCTTCGTGCCGGTGCGCTCGTCGTCCTCCATCGGGCGGACCTGACGCAGCGCATAGTCGGGGGCACCGAGGCTGAACTCCTGCTCCCACAGGAAGCCGCGGTTCTTGATCTGCATGTGCATCCGGTCCGAGAGGGCGTTCACCACCGACGAGCCGACGCCGTGCAGACCACCGGAGACCTTGTAGCCGCCGCCGCCGAACTTTCCACCGGCGTGCAGCACGGTGAGGGCGAGCGTCGCGGCCGGCAGCTCCTGGCCGGGGGCAGTATCGGTCGGGATGCCTCGGCCGTTGTCGGCCACGCTGACCGAGCCGTCGGCGTTGAGGGTGACCAGGATCGTGTCGCAGTAGCCGGCCAGCGCCTCGTCGACCGCGTTGTCCACGATCTCCCAGATCAGGTGGTGCAGGCCCCGGACACCGGTCGAGCCGATGTACATGCCGGGCCGCTTGCGCACTGCCTCCAGGCCTTCGAGGACCTGGATCGCCGAGGCGTCGTACGTCGCCTCGTCACCTCCAGCGTTGTCTCCGATCTGGGCGTCGATCTCAGGGGTCTGCTCCGGATCAGTCACCCAGCCATAATACCGCCCCGGCGCCCAGAATCCCGGGTGCTGGCCAGCGGGTTGTGGACAATGGCACAGAAACACCGCGAAAAACCCCGGGAAACGGCCCGCGAAGCGCCTCCCAGGGGTGCGGCTGAGGGCCCATACCTCCGACAGGCCCGCAGATCGGCTCTGAGCCCGATCCGGGACGTCGGCCGGATCAGCCGTAGGTGTCGCGGGGCCCTCGTC
Source organism: Nocardioides sp. (assembly GCF_030150155.1). Taxonomy (GTDB): domain Bacteria; phylum Actinomycetota; class Actinomycetes; order Propionibacteriales; family Nocardioidaceae; genus Nocardioides. The sequence continues at coordinate 123,266 of NZ_JASLGR010000040.1, read as the reverse complement.
CGCCCCGGACCGAGCGCGGCCCCTTCTTCCAGGTCGGACCGACCGGTCCGCGCACGTCGATCTGGAGGACGGTGCCGTTGCCCAGCTCCTCGTTGAGACGGCGTACGACCGAGGGAGCGAGGAGCTTGAGCTGGGTCGCCCAGGCAGTGGAGTCGGTGCGGACCACCACCACCCCGTCCGCGAACGACTCAGGCGTGGAGTGGTCCCCGATCTCGGGTCCGACCAGCTCGGCCCAGCGCCCCAGCAGGCTGTGCACCTTGAGGTCGACCTGCCAGCCGTGGTCGGCCACCAGCCGACCGAGCGTCATGTCGAGCAGCTGCGGATCGCGGTCGTCGGGGTGGGCGCCGCTGCTCTGCACCGGCATCCGCGGCGTACGTCGTCGCGAGCGGGCCCGAGCCAGCGGGGACGCGTTCGCGGTGGCCCGGGTCAGTGCCCGCGCCAGCTCCAGACCGTCGGCGGGGCGATCGGGCTCGACCACTCCCCCGGCCTCGATGCTCTCACCGTCCGCACCGGGCTGCTGCCTGCGCGGCGGCAGCTCGACGGCGTCGTCGGGTCGCTCCTCAGTCGAGCTCACGGGTCACCTCACCGGACGCGACCCGGTACCGGGCACCGCGCAGCACGGCGGGCACATCGGCACCCACCGCCGCGGTGACCAGGACCTGCTCGGCCCCCGCGACCAGGTCGGCGAGCTGCTCACGACGCGCGGAGTCGAGCTCGGCGAAGACGTCGTCGAGGACCAGGATCGGGTCGTCGCCGTCGGCCCGGAGCAGGTCGTAGGAGGCCAACCGCAGCGCGAGCGCGAACGACCACGACTCCCCGTGCGAGGCGTAGCCCTTCACCGGCAGCTTCTGGTCGCCACCGGCGATGGTGAGCAGCAGTTCGTCGCGGTGCGGACCGACCAGGGAGACGGCCCTGTCGATCTCCTCCGGACGGCGGCGCTCGATCTCGTCGAGCAGGGCCCGCTCCAGCATCGGCCGCGGATCGATCCCTGACGCCACCGGGGCCTCCAGACCGGCCAGGTCGAGCGAGGGCCGATAGCTGATCTCGGCGTCGTCGCGCGAGGCGCCGCGGGCGACGGTCTCGTACGCCTTGCCGACGTACGGACCCAGCGCGTCGACCAGGGCGAGTCGTTCGGCCAGGATCTCGGCACCGGCACGAGCCAGCTGCTCGTCCCACACCGCCAAGGTGGTCAGCATCGCCTCCCGTGAGCTGCGCTGGGAACGGGCTGACTTGAGCAGCGTGTTGCGCTGACGCAGCACCCGCTCGTAGTCGCTGCGGACTCCGGCCAGACGCGGCGCGCGCAACACGATCAGGTCGTCGAGGAAGCGACGCCGGTCCGCGGGGTCGCCCTTGACCAGGGCGAGGTCCTCGGGTGAGAAGACGACGGTGCGGACCAGGCCGACCAGGTCACGGGTGCGGGGCAGCGCCGAGCGGTTGACCCGGGCCCGGTTGGCGCGACCGGCGTTGATCTCGACCTCGAGCGTCGCGGTGCGTCCGTCGCGGACCACCGCCGCTCGGATCAGCGCCTGGTCGGCTCCGGCACGGATCAACGGGGCATCGCTGGCGACGCGGTGGGACTGCAGCCGGGAGAGGTAGTCGATCGCCTCGACGAGGTTGGTCTTGCCCTGGCCGTTGAGGCCGACGAACGCCGTCACGCCGGGCTCGAGCGGGACCTCGGCGAGCTCGTAGGAGCGGAAGTTGTGCAGCGTGAGGTGGCTGACGTACATCGTTCACCCCGCTCGCTTCACTGTGGTCGCCTGTGCCGGCCGGTCCGGCCCTGGGGCCTGTCCCCCGGCACACCCATTCTAGAGCGGATCGCGCCCCGGACCGTCCGGCCCGGGGCGCGCTGCACACGGCGGTGCGGGTCTGGTCGACCCGCACCGCGTCACTCCTTGACGACCGCGTGGCCGCCGAAGCCGTTACGCATCGCGGCGATCGCCTTCATCGCGTAGTCGTCCTCCTGGCGGGAGACGAAGCGGGCGAAGAGCGAGGCCGAGATCGCCGGCATCGGCACGGCGTGCTCGATCGCTGCCTCGACGGTCCACCGGCCCTCGCCGGAGTCCTCGGCGTAGCCCTTGATCGCGTCGAGGTGCTCGTCGGCACGGATCTGGTCGACCAGCAGGTCGAGCAGCCAGGACCGGACCACGGTCCCGGTGCGCCACGACGCGAAGATCTCCGGAACGTTCTCAACGATCTCGGCCTTCTCCAGCAGCTCCCAGCCCTCGGCGTAGGACTGCATCATCGCGTACTCGATGCCGTTGTGGACCATCTTCGAGAAGTGCCCGGCGCCGGGCGTGGAGCCGCAGTGCACGAGGCCGTCCTCGGTGTCGGACGGCTTGAGGGCGAGGAAGGCGGGCATGACCTTCTCGGCGTCCTCGGCCTTGCCGCCGTACATCAGGGCGTAGCCGTTCTGCAGACCCCACACGCCGCCGGAGACGCCGCAGTCGACGAAGCCGATGCCCTTCTCGGCCAGCGACGCCGCGTTGATCGCGTCGTCGGTGTACTTCGAGTTGCCGCCGTCGACGACCAGGTCGCCCTCGCCGAGCAGCTCCTTGAGGCTGGCGATCGTGGAGCGGGTCGGGTCACCGGCCGGCACCATCACCCAGACCACCTTGGGCGAGGGCAGTGCCTCAACGAGCTCGGCGAGCGACGCGACGTCGCTCAGCTCGGGGTTGTGGTCGAATCCCGTGACGTCGTGGCCGGCGTTGCGCAGGCGGGTGCGCATGTTGCCACCCATCTTGCCCAGACCGATGAGACCAAGATGCATCAGCTTCATCCTTCGCGTGGTTGGGGAAAATACTTCGAGAGCCGCGTCCGCGGCGTCGCTCAGGAGAGCAGGCGGCGCGGCATCAGCAGGTAGCGGAACTCGGCGTCAGCGTCAGTGGCGCCCGAGATGACCACCGGCTTGGCGGCCTGGGTGAAGGCGAGCTCCACCACGCCCGCGTCGATGGCGTTGAGACCGTCGAGCAGGTACTGCGGGTTGAAGCCCGTGGTGAGGTCCTCGCCAGTGACCTCGGCCTGGATCGACTCCGAGGCCTGGGCCTCGTCGCCGGTGCCGGCGTCGAGGGTCAGCACGCCGTCGTTGAACGCCAGCTGGACCGCGGTGTTGCGCTCGGCGACGAGGGAGACGCGCTTGACCGAGTCGATCAGCGCCGCCTTGTCGACCTTCGCGATGGTGAGGTGCTCGCTGGGGAAGAGGCTGCGGACCTTGGGGAACTCCCCGTCCAGCAGACGGGTCGTGGTCCGGCGTACGCCGCCCGCGACCTGCCCCTCGAAGCCGATGATGCCCTCGCCGTTGCCGGCACTGGCCAGCGCGATCGTGATCGCCGAGCCGGCGGTCAGGGACTTCGCGGTGTCGGCGAGCACCTTCGCTGGCACGAGCGCCGCCAGGTTGCTGTCGGGGGTGGCCGGGTCCCAGGTGAGCTCGCGGATGGAGAGCCGGAACCGGTCGGTGGCGAGCAGCGCGATCGTGGTGCCGTCGATCTCGAGGCGCACACCGGTCAGCACCGGGAGCATGTCGTCGCGACCGGCGGCCGTGACGGCCTGGGCCACGGCGTGAGCGAACTCCTCGCTCTTCACCGTGCCCGCCGAGGTCGGCATCTCGGGCAGGGTCGGGTAGTCCTCGACGGGCATGGTTTGGAGGCTGAACCGGGCCGAGCCGCAGGTGAGACTCACCCGGGCGCCGTCGAGGGTGAGCTCGACCGGCTTAGCCGGCAGGCTCTTGACGATGTCGGCCAGCAGCTTGCCGCTGACCAGCACCTTGCCCTCGTCGATGATCTCGGCCGCGAACGTGGCGCGTGCCGACGTCTCGTAGTCGAAGCTCGACAGCACGAGGCCGGACTCGGTGGCCTCGATCAGGAGACCGGAGAGCACCGGGGTGCTGGGACGGACCGGGAGGCTGCGAGCTGCCCAGGCAACGGCGTCAGCGAAGACGTCGCGGTCGACGCGGAACTTCACGATGAGGGACCTTTCCGGTCATGACGGGCTGAGGTGTCGTCGCTCGGTGACGACACTGTCGGACTCTGAATCCTGCCACGCACACCCGCAGAGCGGGAGGGCGGCTTGGTTTTCCCCAGGAAGAGGGCCTGGAGGGTTTCCACGTGGAAATGTCGTGCTTGTAGTTCCATAGGAGTCATAGCGTCGGTGGAAACTGTGGACAACCGACGTTTCCGCAGGTCGCGTCGGCGAAACGCTGTTCACAGGGCCTGGGGATGAAATCTGGACGGGCCGTCGGTGACTGTGGAGCCGGGACCCCGGTTATGGGTTCGGACGTAGCCGATCCTCATCTCACCACCGTGTAATTCATTTGTTGACCCCCTAGTTATCCACAGGCTTGGGACGGTTCCGTGGAGGAACATCGGCGCCGACTCCGGTGCCCCTCCCCCGCCGCAGACGACACGACCGCCGGCCCTGTCGGGTCCGGCGGTCGTCGTCGTACGTCGTGGAGCGGGCGGGCTCAGCTCTGGCGAGCCGTCACCTTCACCCGGTTGGTGAGCTCGGTGACCTGGTTGAACACCGCGCGACGCTCGGCGAGCAGCTGGTTGATCTTGCGCTCGGCGTACATCACCGTGGTGTGGTCGCGGCCGCCGAACAGCGCTCCGATCTTCGGCAGCGAGAGGTCGGTGAGCTCCCGGCACAGGTACATCGCGATCTGGCGAGCCATCACCAGATGACGTCCCCGCGAGGGCCCGGTGATCTCGTCGATGGAGATCCCGAAGTAGGCGGCCGTCTGCGTGATGATCAGGCCGGTGGTGATCTCCGGCTCCCCACCCTCGGGGATCAGGTCCTTGAGCACGATCTCGGCCAGGGACATGTCGACGTCCTGGCGGTTGAGGTTGGCGAAGGCCGTCACACGGATCAGTGCGCCCTCGAGCTCCCGGATGTTCGTCTGGATCTTGGTGGCGATGAACTCCAGCACGTCCGGCGGTGCGGTGAGCCGCTCCATCGCTGCCTTCTTGCGCAGGATCGCGATCCGGGTCTCGACGTCGGGCGGCTGGACGTCGGTGATCAGGCCCCACTCGAACCGGTTGCGCAGCCGGTCCTCCAGCGCCTCCAGGCGCTTCGGGCTGCGGTCGGAGGTCAGCACGATCTGCTTGTTGGCGTTGTGCAGCGCGTTGAAGGTGTGGAAGAACTCCTCCTGCGTCTGCGTCTTGCCCTCGAGGAACTGGATGTCGTCGATCAGCAGGACGTCGACGTCGCGGTACCGCTTCTTGAAGCGGTCCTGGCGGTCGTCACGGATCGCGTTGATGAACTCGTTCGTGAACTCCTCGCTGCTGACGTAGCGCACCTTGGCACCGTGGTAGAGCGAGCGGACGTAGTGGCCGATGGCGTGCAGCAGGTGGGTCTTGCCCAGCCCGGAGTCGCCGTAGACCAGCAGCGGGTTGTACGCCCGACCGGGCGCCTCGGAGACCGCGATCGCCGCTGCGTGCGGGAACCGGTTCGAGGAGCCGATGACGAACGTCTCGAAGGTGTACTTCGGGTTGAGCCGCGTCTCCAGCGTGCTCTGGGCCGCGTCCTCGGGGCGCTGCTGGCGTGCCGGCGTGGGCACCAGGGCCGGCGGCTGCACGCGACTGCGGTGGTCCGGGCCGTCCTCGGCGCCGACCGAGGAGAAGTCCAGGGTCGGGGTCAGCGGGCCGTCGGTGTGGTCGACGTGATCGCGCTTCGGTGACGGCGCTGCCGGCGGCTCCTCCGGGGCTGCGTCGACCTCGAGGGCCGGGTTGACCGTGACGGCGATCCGGACCTCGGAGCGCAGCTGGTCCGAGAGGGCCTCCTCCAGGTGCGAACGGAGCGCACCCTCGAGGCGGTTGCGGGTGAAGTCGTTGGGCACCGCCACGATCGCGGTGTCGCCATGGATGGCGACAGGTGCACTGGTGCGGACCCATGCCTGTTGGCTGGGCTGAAGCCCGGCGACGACTGCCTGCCAGGCCCGCTCGAAGATGGTCTCCTGATCGGGATCCTGGGTCCCGCTCGACTCCATGCAGCGGCCTCCCCTATGAGACGGTTGAACTACGGATTTCGTAGGGTCTCACCCTAAGCCCGAACACTCTCCACAGCCTTTTCCACAAGCTGTGGAGCAATTTTCAGGCGTAAACTCGCTCAGCAGGCCGCGAACGTAACCCGCAGTGGCCGCCATCAGCAACCGGTTGTCCACAGGCTCGGACGGCCGGCTGGAGCGTGCTATCGCCCAGGGTTTGACCCTGTCAATCCCGAACGCGTACCGTTTGGCGGTCGCTAGGAATGGGTTCGACGCTGCCAAGGTGTCGAGGTGTCTCGTTTCGTGCGGACACTTCCCAAGAACTGATCAAAGGACAAGCTCGTGAGCAAGCGTACGTACCAGCCGAACAACCGTCGTCGTGCCAAGACGCACGGTTTCCGCCTGCGCATGCGCACCCGTGCCGGCCGTGCGATCCTCGCGACGCGCCGCCGCAAGGGCCGCAAGGACCTCGCGGTCTGAGGCCGTTCGGCCTCGACTGACCGTGCTTCCCCGGTCGCATCGCCTCACTGATTCGGTCGGCTTCACCGCCACCGTTCGGAGGGGACGTCGTGCGGCTTCGCGGACGCTGGTGGTGCACGCCGACCTCGGAAACGAGGACGGCGGCACTGGCGCGCGTGTGGGGTTCGTGGTCAGCAAGGCTGTAGGTCCGGCGGTGACGCGCAATCGCGTGAAGCGTCGACTTCGACACCAGGCCCGGGAGCTGCTTGATGCGCTCCCGGGCTCTGCTGTGCTTGTGGTCCGAGCGCTCCCGGCTGCTGCGACCGCCTCATCGGAGGAACTGCGAGCCGATCTGGCTCGTTGCCTCCAGCGGGTGGATCGATGAAGTACGTCCTCATCGGCCTCCTGCGGGCGTATCGGTTCGCGATCAGCCCGTTGTATGGGCAGGTCTGCCGGTACTACCCGACCTGTTCCGCCTACGCTTTGGACGCTGTGCGCGAGCATGGTGCCGTGAAGGGCAGTTGGCTGGCGATGCGTCGCGTGCTGCGCTGCCACCCGTGGGCGGCAGGTGGGTACGACCCGGTACCGTCCGCACACCCTGATCACTAGAACTGCGCCAAGCAAGGAGCCTGATCCCTCGTGGGAAGCATCATCGTCGCCATCGGCACCCCGCTGTATTACGCCATCTCGGCGATCCTGCTGGCCTGGCACAAGGTCATCGGCGTCGTGCTCGACCCCGCGTCGGGCTGGGCGTGGGCGCTGTCCATCATCGGCCTGACGGTCACCATCCGTGCTCTGCTGATCCCGCTGTTCGTCAAGCAGATCAACTCCAGCCGGAACATGCAGCTGATCCAGCCGAAGGTCAAGGAGCTGCAGAAGAAGTACGGCCACGATCGTGAGCGTCTCGCCCAGGAGACGATGAAGCTGTACAAGGACACGGGCACCAACCCGTTCGCCTCGTGCCTGCCGCTCCTGATCCAGATGCCGATCTTCCTGTCGCTGTTCCACCTGATCAACAACGCGGCGAAGCTGAAGCCCAAGGGCTTCCTCAAGGCGCACGACGTCCAGCAGATCCACGACGGATCGATCTTCGGCGCGCGTATCTCCGACACCCTGACCGGGCACAACAACACCAACGTCGTCGTACTGGCGATCATCCTGGTCATCGCGATGACTGCCACGACGTTCATCACCCAGCGCCAGCTGATGAGCAAGAACATGCCGGCGGACGCGATGAGCGGCCCGTACGCCCAGCAGCAGAAGATCCTGCTCTACGTCCTCCCGATCGTGTTCGCCGTCGGTGGTATCGCCTTCCCGATCGGCCTGATGCTCTACTGGACGACCTCGAACCTGTGGACGATGTGCCAGCAGTTCTACGTCATCCGGAACAACCCCGCTCCGGGCACTCCCGCCGCCAAGGCGAAGGAGGCCCGTGACCGCGAGAAGAACGCTGCGAAGGGTCTCGCGACCGGTGCCCAGGGCGTCGTCGTCGAGACCGAGGCTGAGGAGCAGCGTCCCTCGACGCGCCAGCAGCCGAAGCGGCAGAGCAAGGCCGAGCGGAAGAAGCAGCGCCCCGGCCAGTAAGACCTCCGCCGGGCAACCGGCACCCACTCCCCTTGAAGAGGAATGCGAAGTGACTGAAGAGAACGACGTGGTCGAGCCCGTCGAGGCTGACGCCGTCTCCATCGAGTCGGCCGACGAGACCGCCCCTGCTCCGTCGGGTGCGTCCAAGCGGGTCAAGGAGCTCGAGGCCGAGGGCGACATCGCCGCGGACTACCTCGAGGAGCTCCTCGACATCGCCGACCTGGATGGCGACCTCGACATGGACGTCGACGGCGACCGTGCCGCTGTCTCGATCGTCGGTGCCGACCTCACCCACCTGGTGGGTCGCGACGGTGCTGTCCTGGAGGCGCTCCAGGAGCTCACCCGTCTGGCCGTCTACCGGGAGACGGGGGAGCGGTCGCGCCTCATGCTCGACATCTCCGGCTACCGTGCCGGCCGTCGGGCCACCCTGGAGGAGCTCGCGGCGTCGACCGTGGCCGAGGTCCAGGCTTCCGGTGCCCCGGTCTCGCTGTCGCCGATGTCGCCCTTCGAGCGGAAGGTCGTCCACGACGCCGTCGCCGCCGCCGGCCTGACGTCGTCCTCGGAGGGTGTGGAGCCGCGACGGTACGTCGTGGTGCAGCCCGCCTGATCCAGTTCTGGTTCGAGAGCCCCGTTTCTTCGGAAGCGGGGCTCTCGTGCGTTTCGGGGTCGTTCGCTTTGTGGCAACGTGTGATGTCAGGTTGTCTGGTGCGTGACGGGTGGCTGAGGAGTGGCTTCCGGGCCAGTCGGAGGCGTTTTCGTCGCTCGGCGTCGACCCCTGATCTGAAAATCGGCCCCAGGAGGCCACTGGGAGGCCTCTCATGGGTTCAATGGGCCCGAGGTCCACTGGATCCCTGTTCGTCCGTCAGATTGGATTCTGTGGCCTCGTTTTTCGGGGTGTCTTCGTGGATTTCTGGCTTCTTCGGGTCGGTGTGGATGTTTCACGTGAAACGGAGGAGTGGGAGGGGTCGTGCCTCAGGGTGAGACCGGTGCGGGTCTGGGGAGTGAAGGACACTGCGGAGGAGTGTGGGCTGTGGATGCCCAGGGCCAGGTGGTGTCGACCGCTACCAGTCGGGTGGTTGGCGCCGTGACGGCGGTTGGCATATGCCGCAGAGCGGGATCGTTGCCTGGGCGACGTTGCCGGGGGTCTGTGGAGGTCGGTCCGTCGACCGGGGCGCTCGTGGCCGACGAGGACGTGCGCTGGACGCAGTTCTGAGGGGCGATTCGGACTGCTGTCGTCGAGGGGTGGCGGCGAGTGGTGGAGCCGGGGGCTGATGCCAAGGGTTCCCGTGGTGGGCGGAGCAGCGGGCTGGTGGTGACGGGACTGGTGGTGAGGGGCAACCGTGGCTGGGGAGATCTCAGGGGCTTCCGCGACAGCGCCACCGGTGACAGTGCCACCGGCAGAGGCGGCTGTGAGTGTGACCGTCACGGGGGATGAGGGGGTCACTGATCCCGAGGGGGTCTGCCGGGGCATAGGGGAAGGGACCTCGTGCCGACGGGCGTCCGCAACGGGTGACAGGGGGAGCGTGCGTTCCTGACGGTGAGCTCTGTGGAGGCGGCGGTCGGCGCGGTGGGAGCGGGTGCGGCGCCTACAAGCGGGGTCCGAACTCATTCCGAGGTGGTGCGGTGCCTCGGTGGACGACGGTATCGATCGAGCGCGGTCAGACAGCTCGCATCAGCGGCCTCGGACCGGCGCCAGGACTGCGACCGGGCACGTCAGTGTGTGGAAGGAATGAGCCTGTCGGAGTGCCGGCTCGTGGCAGCCGCCTACCGACTGGCAGGGGCCGCACAGCGGGTGCCGAAGCCGTTCGAGGACCCGCCGTAACCAAACAAACACGCGGCGATGGCAGCCGTACTTCGAGACGGTGTGACCGACTGGTGCGGCGGTGGCACCGGTCAGGTCGATCGTTGGTACTGAGACGTCTCCTTGGCTGCGGGGGAGTGGTGCCTATCGACGATGCCAGCCATGGGGAGGGACGAGCTGCGCCCTGAGGATGTCCCCGTGCCTTCGTCCAGTCGCCCCTCGGGAGCGGCCGACTGCGAGCGGTCCAGCGAATGCGAGGCCGTGCCGACACCGCGCGCTCCCACGGCTCGCGGAGGGTTCTCCGTGGGGACCGATCCACGGCTGACCGATCCACCAGCGAGTGACCCGCAGTCGCCTCACCGCCGTCCCAGCGGTGGCCAGAGTCCGTCTCACTGACGCCAGGAGTGGCTGCCGGTGGCGTCCGGTGCTGATCCTCCAGCGTGTCCGTACGAGGACGCCCATGTTGGGCCTGCGCTCCCGAGACGAACCTGCCCTCTCGCCACGATCCTTCCTTCCCGCAAGGCGCCGCCTTCCCCCGGGAACCCGCACTAGCGCCGGGAGCCTGTCCGCCCGTCAGGCTCTGACATGACCGTCAGACCCTCGCGCCCAGCTGATCCCTGGCTGCCAGCAGTCCCGGCACACGGCCCTGCACGCTCCCCGGACGGTACCTGGCCTCCGGCTACCGCCCGTTCCCGCCGTGGCGGCTACGCTCCATCGCTCTGCCCTCGCCCACCGATCCCGTTGAAGGCCGGCGTCGGAGGACGAAGACCTTCGCTGACCACCCCGCCTGTTTCACGTGAAACACGTCCGTCGGTTTGGAAATCCTGGCGAGTCCTGATGATGTGGAGCGTCCACCGTTTCACGTGAAACAGGAGTTGCGCATGGTTGACGATGCATCCGAGTCCCCCGACCTTTCCCTGCCGCCGGCACCCGAGGCCGCCGGGAAGGTGGTGACCGATGATCGTCTGCCGGTGCTCCAGCAGTACGCCGAGTTCCTCGCGACCCAGGGCACGATCCGTGGCCTGATCGGACCGCGGGAGGTTCCGCGCCTCTGGGACCGCCACCTGCTGAACTGCGCGGCTCTGGAAGCCGTTCTACCGCCTTCCAGTACCGTGGCGGACCTCGGGTCCGGCGCAGGGCTGCCAGGCCTTGTGGTGGCCATTGTGAGGCCGGATCTGCACGTCACGCTGGTCGAGCCCCTCCTGCGGCGTACGACCTTCCTCCAGGAGGCCGTCGACGGGCTCGCCCTCGCCAATGTCGAGGTGATCCGTGGGCGCGCGGGCCTGCTGCACGGGAAGCGTCAGTTCGATGTGGTGACCTCGCGCGCGGTGGCCCCGCTTCTGCGGCTCCTGGAGTGGTCGATGCCGCTGGTGGCGCCGACCGGCGCTCTGGTCGCGATGAAGGGCTCGTCTGTCGAGGACGAGCTCGTCGAAGCGGCCGTGGAGCTGCGCCGGTTCGGTTGCGCGGAGCCTGAGGTGATCACGCTGGGGGAGGGGATTCTCGAGTCCACCACGGTCGCCCTGCGGGTGGCCTGGGCAGATCCTGCCCGCGTATCGTTGCCAACCGCGCGACCGGCCGGAAAGGCCGCGGGAGGCAAGGCCTCCGGCGCGAAGCGCAGCACCAAGTCTGGCAAGGCAAAGCAACAGGGAGAGGTTGCTCGTGAGCGACGATCAGATGCACGGCGGTCCGGCGGACGGCGGGGTGGCTCCGATGGCCGCTGAGCCGCTCCAGCCCCAGGGCGGTGAGTCCACGTCGGCGGAAAAGTTATCCACCGACGGTTCCACGCTTGAAGCGGTGAGTTCTCCACAGAACGGCGCTGTTCCTCCACAGGGCCAGCAAGGCACTGTTTCACGTGAAACAGAGACCGCCTGGGCACCGCGTACGGCGTCGGACTTCGCTCAGTTCGACACCACGCTGTCGGAGAACGAGACGCCGCTGGCGAAGGCCGCCGAGCACTCCGTGCTGGCACGGATGGACGCCTCGCAGCGACCGGCGATGCCGCGCCCCGTGGCGACGCGCGTCTTCGTGGTGGCGAACCAGAAGGGCGGCGTCGGGAAGACCACGTCGACCGTGAACATCGCCGCGGCGCTCACCCAGCTCGGACAGCGCGTCCTGGTGATCGACCTCGACCCGCAGGGGAACGCCTCCACGGCGCTGAGCGTGGACCACTACCAGGGCACGCCGGGCACGTACGAGCTCCTGGTCGAGGAGACCCCGCTGGCCGACGTCGTGGTCGCCTCGGAGGAGGTGCCGGGCCTGGACGTCGTACCGGCGACGATCGACCTCGCCGGTGCCGAGATCGAGCTCGTCAGCGTCGTCGCGCGGGAGCAGCGGCTCAAGCGCGCACTGACCAACCACCCGCGCGTGGGAGACGCCCAGACGGCAGGGGAGGAGCGCTGGGACTACGTCTTCATCGACTGCCCGCCGTCCCTCGGTCTGCTCACCATCAACGCGATGGTGGCGGGCGCTGAGGTGATGATCCCGATCCAGGCGGAGTACTACGCCCTCGAGGGCCTCTCCCAGCTGCTCAAGACGGTCGACATGGTGCGCGCCGCACTCAACCCGACGCTGGCCGTCTCGACCATCCTGATCACGATGTACGACGCCCGCACCCGGCTCGCCGCAGGCGTGGCCGAAGAGGTCCGCTCGCACTTCGGTGACCAGGTGCTGCAGACCAACATCCCGCGCTCCGTGCGCGTCTCTGAGGCGCCGTCGTACGGCCAGACGGTGATGACCTACGACCCGGGCTCGCCGGGCGCTCTGAGCTACCTGGAAGCCGCTCGTGAGATCGCTCAGAAGGGGGCGTCGCTCTGATGGCAGGACCGAATCGACGGGGTCTGGGCCGTGGTCTCGGCTCGCTGATCCCGACCGCGCCGCCGGTCAAGGAAGATGTCCAGGATTCGGACAATTCCACTGGTGGGATTCCCAGCGCACCGGCTGACCTCGCCCCCGTTGCCCCGGTGAACGCCCCTCAGTCTGAAAATGTCGACTTAAACCCGGTCGCGGGTGCCTTCTTCGCCGAGCTTCCGGTCGACGAGATCGTCCCCAATGCGGTCAACCCGCGGACCGTCTTTGACACCGACGAGATGGCCGAGCTGGTCGCCTCGATCAAGGAAGTGGGCCTGCTGCAGCCCGTCGTGGTCCGTCCGCGGGGCGACGGACGCTATGAGCTGGTCATGGGAGAGCGCCGGTGGCGCGCTACCCAGGAGGCTGGGCTCGACACGATCCCCGCGATCGTCCGCGAGACCGACGACACCGACATGCTCCGGGACGCGCTGCTGGAGAACCTGCACCGCAGCCAGCTGAACCCGCTGGAGGAGGCGGCTGCCTACCAGCAGCTGCTGGAGGACTTCGCCTGCACCCATGAGGAGCTGGCGACCCGGATCGGTCGCTCGCGGCCGCAGATCTCCAACACGCTGCGTCTGCTGCGGCTCACGCCGGCCGTGCAGCGGCGGGTGGCGGCCGGCGTGCTGTCGGCCGGCCACGCCCGGGCGCTACTGGCCGTCGACGGCACCGAGGAGCAGGACCGCCTCGCCCAGCGCGTGGTCGCCGAAGGCATCAGCGTGCGCGGGATCGAGGAGATCGTCGCCCTCAGCGACGGCGGCGACGCCGCCCCTCGGCGCAGCGCGCGGGCCCCGCAGGCCAAGGACGCCGGTCTCGCGGAGGTGGCTGACCGCCTCGGCGACCGCCTCGAGACCCGGGTCAAGGTCGAGAAGGGCCGCGGCAAGGGAAAGATCACCATCGAGTACGCCACGCTGGCGGATCTGCAGCGGATCGTGCGACTCATTGATCCTGGCAGCCTCTGACAGACCCTAGAAACGAAGAAGTCGACAAACCGACGAATCGGTTTGTCGACTTCTTTGGTTTAAAAGCCCAGGTCAGGGCGTTCTGAGCCTCAGATCGTGTTCGAGGTCGGGTTGTCAGGCCCCGAGCCCAGCCGGATCTCCGTGGTGTCGTCGAGGCCGAAGGTCGACTGGAGCTCCATCTCCGACTCGATCACGCCGGCGAGACGGCGTACGCCCTCACGAATGCGATCGGGCGTCGGGTAGCAGAACGAGAGCCGCATCGCGGACGTGCCGTAGCCGTCGGCGAAGAAGGCGGTGCCGGGCACGTAGGCCACCCGGGAGGTGACGGCGCGGGGGAGCATCGCCTTGGTGTTGATCCCCGGCGGGACCTGGAGCCAGACGTAGAAGCCACCGTCGGGGACGTTCCAGCGGGCCGTGGCCGGCATCAGGTCCGACAGGGCGCTGACCATCGCGTCGCGACGGCCGCGGTACATCTCGCGGAACTCCTTGATCTGGCCCTGCCAGTCGTGCTCGCGCAGGTAGGCCGAGATCGCCATCTGCGAGAACGAGGGCGGGCACAGCGTCGCCGACTCCTGCGCCAGGACGAGCTTCTCGCGCACCGAGCTCGGCGCCAGCGCCCAGCCGACCCGGAAGCCGGGAGCGAAGGTCTTGGAGAAGGAGCCCAGGTAGATGATGTTCTCCGGCGCCAGCGACCACATCGCCGGCATCGGCTCGCGGTCGAAGCCCAGCAGGCCGTAGGGGTTGTCCTCGAGGATCAGGATCCCCTCGCGCAGACAGATGTCCACGATCTCGCGGCGGCGCTCGACGCTCAGCGTCACGCCGGCCGGGTTGTGGAAGTTGGGGATCGTGTAGAGGAACTTGATCGTCTTGCCGGCGGCCTTGGTCGCCTTGATCGCGTTCTCCAGGGCGGCCGGGATGAGCCCGTCCGCGTCCATCTCGGCGTGCACGACCTCGCACTGGTAGGACTTGAAGACGCCGAGCGCGCCGACGTACGACGGAGCCTCGCACAGCACCACGTCGCCCGGGTCGCAGAAGATCCGCGTCACCAGGTCGACGGCCTGCTGGGAGCCCACCGTGACGACGATGTCGTCGGCGTGCGCCTCGATGCCCTCGAGCCGCATCACCTCGGTGATCTGCTCGCGCAGCTCGGGCCGACCCTGGCCGGAGCCGTACTGCATCGCCTCAGGACCGTGGCGGAGCACCACGTCGTTGATAGCTCGCCCCACGACGTCCAGTGGCAGGCCACTGATGTTAGGCATTCCGCCCGCCAGGGAGACCACCTCGGGACGCGAAGCCACGGCGAAGAGGGCCCTGACCTCGGAGGCGGTCATGCCCGACGTGCGTGCTGCATACCGATCGACATAGGGGTCGAGAACGGGACGATTGCGCACGGGCTCCATAGACATGATTCCCCTAGTCTGATCCATGAAGCCCCGTTGCGTGAAGGCGGTATCGATGGGACGCAGAGTTGTGCCGCTCACGTTGGACCTTCTGGACGAGCTCGCGGCACCGTGCCGCGACTGTCTCTTCTGGGAGTTCGACGCAGTTCGTCGTGCCCAGGTGCCGCCGGAGGCGGTCGCGGGGGAGAAGGAGGCGTGGATCTCCGGCGTCCTGCGGGAGTGGGGCTCGTGCGGCCGGGTGCTGCTCGTCGACGACGTCCCGGTCGGGCACGTGCTCTACGCCCCGGCCGCCTACGTGCCGGGCTCGGCAGGCTTCCCGACCGCGCCGATCTCCACCGACGCGGTCCAGATGACGGCGATCTGGATCCGCCCCGAGGCACGCCGGGGTGGTCTGGGCCGGGTGCTGGTGCAGTCGATGGCGCGTGACCTGCTCGGTCGTGGCGGCATCAGGGCGATCGAGACCTTCGCCGACCGGGGCCCGCTGAGCGGTGTGCACGGGAGCCGGTGTGCCGCGCCGGAGCAGTTCCTCGCCCGGGTGGGGTTCAAGACCCACCGCCCGCACCCGACGGCTCCCCGGATGCGGATGGATCTGCAGTCCATCCTGACCTGGCGTGACGTCGAGGGTGCCGTGGAGCGGCTGATGGACGTCGTACGGCCCCGGAAAGTGCCGATGCCCCAGCACCGTCAGGCGCCGGGGCATCGGTAGGAGTCAACGTCAGGCGTTGATGAACTCCGAGAGCTCGTTGAGGATCGCGGCCTTCGGGCGCGCGCCGACGATCGACTTCACGACCTCGCCACCGGAGTAGACGTTGATGGTCGGGATGCCCGTGACGCGGTAGTTGCTCGGGGTGACCGGGTTCTCGTCCACGTTCATCTTGAGGAACGTGACCTTGTCGCCGTGCTCGCCGGCGATCTCGTCGAGGATCGGCGCGACCTGCTTGCACGGACCGCACCACTCGGCCCAGAAGTCGACCAGAACAGGCTTGTCGGACTTGAGGACCGACGCGTCGAACTCAGCGTCGGTCACAGCGGCAATGTTTCCAGCCATCAGATGGCCACCCTTCAGATTGAAGGCGCACTCCCGTGTGGAGCGGCCTTGAACGGAACGTCTGTGAGTACTCAACAGCACTCCTGGGAAAACGATTCCCCCGGCACGCCCGCACCGACGACTAGCCTGCGTCAATGGAGAACGATGCGCCGCTGGACCGCCTCGCAGCATTGATCCGGATCCCCACCGTCTCGCTGGCCTCGCGCCCGAGTCGCCCCGACCAGGAGGACGGTGGCGCCGATCCGGCCTCGCCCGCCCCCGGCGCGGAGGACTTCGACGCGCTGCTGGCCACGATGGCCGAGCAGTGGCCCCGGCTGCACGAGCTCGACGTCACCCGGGTCGGTCATCACGGCCTGCTGATCCACTGGCCGGGGCACTCGGCCTCCCACCCGGTGGTGATGATGGCCCACCTCGACGTCGTCCCGGTCGTCCCCGAGGAGTGGACGCACCCGCCGTTCGCCGGCGAGGTGATCGACGGGGAGCTCTGGGGACGCGGCACCCTGGACGACAAGGGATGTGTCGCCGGGCTCTGCGAGGCGGTGGAGACGCTCCTGAGGGACGGGCACGTGCCGACGTACGACGTCTGGCTGAGCTTCGGATGTGACGAGGAGACCACGGGGGAGGCCGCGCGTGCTGCGGTCGCCGAGCTCCGGCGGCGTGGGGTGCGGCCGTGGATGGTCGTCGATGAGGGCGGCGCGATCGCCAGCGAGGCGTTCCCCGGCCTGGGTGCCCCGATCGGGGTGGTCGGGGTGACGGAGAAGGGCACCACCGCCGTCCGGCTCACCGTGACCGATCCGGGCGGCCACGCCTCCACCCCGGCGAAGGGAGGTCCGGCGGCCCGCCTGGCCAAGGCTCTGCTCGCGGTGGATGGTGCGACGATGCCCGGGCACGTCTCTCCGGTGACCGTCGACCTGTTCCGGCGGCTGGCGCCGTCGCTGCCGATCGGTCTGCGTCAGGTGGCGGCCCAGGTGGGGCGGATGGGGCCGGTGGCGGCAGTGGTGCTGTCCAAGGCCGGGCCGGAGGCGGCCGCGATGGTGCGCACCACGGTCGCGATCACCACGCTCCGGGGATCGAAGGCGATCAACGTGCTGCCCTCGACCGTCCAGGCCGGCCTCAACCTGCGGGTGATGGTGGGCGACACCGTCGCCGGGGTCGTGGAACGGCTGCGCAAGGCGATCAACGACGACGCCGTCGTGATCGAGGTGGTCGACGCCAACGAGCCCAGTCCGGTCTCGCCGTGGCAGGACGATCCCGCCTTCGGGCATCTGGAGAACACGATCAGGGCGGTCTACCCCGATGCGATCGCGGCGCCGTACGTGATGCTGGCGGCGACCGACTCTCGCTTCTTCACCCCGATCTGCGACAGGGTCTACCGGTTCGCGCCGTTCCGGATGACCCGCGCCCAGCGGGCCAGCATCCACGGCGCCGACGAGCGGATCGGCGTGGACGACTACCTCGCCGGAGTGGGCTGGTACCGCCGGTTCCTGCAGACCCTGCCCGAGCAGCGCGGCCTCGGAGCGACCCGGTGAGCCCGGCACGCGGCCTTGTCGCGATCGTCGGCTTCCTGGCCTGCGTCGAGTTCGCCAGCGGGATCCTGCAGGGTTACTACACGCCGATCTTCTCCGACATGGCCCATCACCTCCGGATCGCCGACGCCGACGTCAACTGGTTCGAGGCCTCGCAGCTGGTGGTCTCGGCGCTGCTGGTGCCACCCCTGGCCCGGCTCGGCGACCTGATCGGCCACCGCCGGGTGCTGCTGCTCGCTACCGCGGTGACGGCCGCCGGCTCCTGGGTGATGGCCTTCGCCCCGAACTTCGCGACGTTCCTGGTGGGCACCGCGATGCAGGGCGCGTACGTCGTCTGGCTGCCGTTGGAGGTCGCCATCATCCATCGTCGGACCTCGGGCAGCGATCGACGCGATCAGCTCACCCGGCGCTCGGCGGCGGTCCTGGTCGCGGTGTTGGAGTTCTCCGTGATCGTGGGTGCGCTGGCCTCGGGTGCGTTGGTCGAGAGCCTGTCGATGACGACGGTGCTGGCGATCCCGGCGGTCGTCGTGACGCTGTGCCTGGCCGCGATCTGGTTCGGCGTCGAGGAGGTCGCGGGCACCGCCGAGGGTCGGTTCGACTGGGCGGGCCTGGCGGTCCTGACCACGATGGTCGGGCTGGTGATGGGCGGTCTGATCGCGATGCGTCTGCAGGGTCCGGGTGCCGTGCTGCCGTGGCTCCTGATCGTCGCCGGGGTGGCGATGGTGGTGCCGTTCTGTCGCGTGGAGGCGGCCCGGCACGCTCCGTTGGTCGACGTACGACTGATGGCGACTCCGGCGCAGTGGCCGCTGCAGGTGACCGCGTTCCTGTTCGGAATCTCCATTCTGGGTGCACAAATCCCTTTATCGACATATCTACGAAGCGACCCGAACACGGCGGGCTACGGGTTCGGCCTGACCGCGTCGGAGACGTCGCTGCGGATCGGGCTCTACGTGCTCAGCCTGATGATCGGAGCCCTGAGCTACCCGGCCCTCGCGCGCCGGATCGGGGTGCGCTGGGCGCTGGTCGCGGCGACGCTGCTGGTCGCCATCGGGTACGCCGGCTGGCTCCCCTTCCACGACAGCCGGGTGCTCACGGTGGTGACGATGGTGATCGCGGGGGCCGGCTCCGGCGCCCTGGTCGCCGCCCTGCCTGCTGCGGCCGCAGCGGTCTCACCGCACGACCGGGTCGGCTTCGCGACCGGGATGACCAACGCCACCAAGACCCTCGGCGGGGCAGTGGCCTCGGCGGTCTTCGCGATCTGCCTGGCCGCGACCGGATCGCTGGGCGACCCCGACTTCGGGCACGCCCCGCTCTCGGGCTACCTGGCGGTCTGGTCGATCTGCGCGGTCAGTGCCCTGATCGGTGCGATCGCCCTGATGGCCACTACGACGATGGGCGCCCCGGCCGAAGCCGGGACGCCCATCGAGGCGGGACAGATCAGGCGTTGACGGTGGCCTGGTGCTCGAGCAGCGCGAGGAAGCGCTCGGCGTCCAGGGCCGCGGCGCAGCCGGAGCCGGCGGCGGTGATCGCCTGGCGGTAGGTGTGGTCGACCAGGTCGCCGGCAGCGAAGACACCGGTCAGGTTGGTCGCGGTCGAACCCTCGGCGGTGAGGACGTAGCCCTCGTCGTCCAGGTCGACCTGGCCCTTGACCAACTCCGAGCGCGGGTCGTGACCGATCGCGATGAAGAGGCCGGTGGCGGGCAGCTCCGACTTCTCACCGGTGACGGTGTCGACCAGGGTCAGCGACTCCAGGGAGTCCTCGCCGTTGATCGACTCCACCGCGGAGTTCCAGACGATCTCGAGCTTCGGGTCGGCGAAGGCACGCTCGGCCATGATCTTCGAGGCGCGCAGCTCGTCGCGGCGGACCAGCAGCGAGACCTTCGAGCCGAAGCGGGTGAGGAAGGTGGCCTCCTCGACGGCCGAGTCGCCACCGCCGACGACGGCGATGTGCTGCTCGCGGAAGAAGAAGCCGTCGCAGGTCGCGCACCAGGAGACGCCCCGACCCGAGAGCCGGTCCTCGTCGGAGAGGCCGAGCTTCTTGTAGCCCGAGCCCATCGCCAGGATGACGGCCTTGGCGTAGAAGGTGCCGCCGTAGGTGACGACCTTCTTGACCTCGCCGGTCAGGTCGACCTCGATCACGTCGTCGGTGATCAGCTCGGCGCCGAACTTCTCGGCCTGGGCGCGCATGTTCTCCATCAGCGCCGGGCCCATGATCCCCTCGGGGAAGCCCGGGAAGTTCTCCACCTCGGTGGTGTTCATCAGGGCGCCACCAGCGGTGACGGAGCCCTCGAAGACCAGCGGCTCGAGCGAGGCACGAGCGGCGTAGACCGCGGCGGTGTACCCGGAAGGACCGGAACCGATGATGATCACATTGCGCGGGTCGGAAGCGTCGGTTCCCTTTGTCATGCCTCCAAGTCTAGGTGACTCATGGAGGGGCTCACTGCTGGTCAAAGACCCTGGGACGGATTCCCACCGGGCCCTTCACCAGCAGTCACCTCAGAAGGGCACCTCGGGCAGGACCAGTGCGGCCTCGACCAGGGCGGCATTCACTGCACGTCGCCAGCCGGCGTCCGTGCGGGCGAGCGTGACGGACTCCTCGTCATCGGCGAGCAGACCGCTCAGCGTCGGGGAGGCAGCGCGGAGGCGGGCGAACAGTGCCGGCTGGGGCATCAGCGGCCAGGAGTCACCGAGGGGAGTGGCATCGGAGCCGTCTGATCCGTCTGAGCCGTCGGGGTCTCCGGGGTCTCCGGGGTCTCCGAGGGTGCCGCCGTCGGAGACGTACGCGTACGTCCCCGCCAGCCTCTTCCCGCCGGCCAGGGTCACGCCGACGGTCTCCGCGGGCAGCCACCGTCGCTGATACCCGATCTCGGTCCGGTCCAGTGCCGCCACCTGGTCGGCGTCGAGGAACTGGACGTGCACGGTCCCGACCTCCCCCGGCGCCGGGGCGAGGGTCGCCGGGACGTAGCCGAGGGAGGAGAGGAACGACGAGTGCGTGATCCGCGCCCCGACCATCGTGGCCTGGAGCAGCGGGATCCCCAGCGCGAAGGACTCCGCGTGCGCCTTGTGCCGCATCTGGGCACCGCAGGCGTTCGATCCGATCGCCAGCACCGGCACCCGGTCGGCCACGACGGCAGCGCCGAGGGAGGCCAGCAGGCCGTCGACGGTGCTGCCGTGCTTGGACGACCCGAGGGGGAGCGACCCGACGCCGGTGCCGTCAGTGCCCGCCGCGGCAGGCGTGAGGATCACCGGCTCGGCGTCGAGCAGCTGCACCACGGACGTCGGCGGCGGCGACCCCGGATAGGTCAGTGGACGCGCACGCGGTGCGTCGGCGGCGTACTGCAGGAAGGTCGTCGTCGGCGGTGACCAGGGGAGGGGCGCTGCCACTGTTCGAGCCTAGTGGCGGTACGTCGTCGCGCCGACTACTCCCCGACCGCGCGGCCCTTGACCGAGACCTCGGCGAGCTGGACCCGGAAGCCGCCGGAGACCTCGGGCAGCCGGGTGAACCAGAGCGTGACGTAGCGACCCTGGGTCGGGGTCACCAGCGTCACCGTGCTGCTGGTGCCCGCGGTCAGTGCGGCCACGTGGTCCAGGCCGGTCACCGTGGTGGGCTTGGTGTCGGTGACGAAGACCTCGACGTCGGTGCCGGGCTGGACGAAGGTCAGGTCCAGGGACGTCACCGTGTAGGCCTTGTGCAGGTCGAGGATCATCCCGACCCCGGTCTTGATCCCCTTCGGCCCGAACTGCTGGTAGTAGGTCGAGCTGCGCCACGACGTGGTCGGATCGCCGTCGACGGCCCGCGGCGCGAGGTCGTTGTTCTCCGTCGGCGGGGTGCCCTCGGGGTCGAAGGCGGTCGCGGTGATCGACGGGATCACCTTCGCCGCCGACGTGGTCGCCGAGGCCGACGGGGTCGTCGTGGGGGTCGCGGGGTGGTGGTGGGCCACCGCGTAGACCAGCGCCGCGGCCGTGATCAGCAGGATGATCACGCCCAGGGCCAGGCCGATCCGGAGCAGACGACCCGACTCCGGAGCGTCCTCCTCGACCCCGGACGGGGTGGAGAAGATCCAGTCGTGCGAGGAGTCGGTGTCGTACGACGACGGCGTGGCGGCACGGGGCTGTCGCGGTTCGTCGGAGGGGGCGAAGAGCGGCCGCGCGGGGGGTGGCTCCGGCGGGGGCGGGGGAGTCGGCTTGGCCGCCCGCGGGCTGAACCACTCCACGTTGCCGTCCTCACCGAAGATCGGCGTGCCCTCCTGGGTCGGCAGGTCGCTGAGGGCCAGCGGGGCGGTCCGCTCCGGGTCGACCTTCGGCGCCGGCGGGCTCGCCGAGGCCGCGGGGGTGGTCCGGATCGCGGGGTGGGCGCCGTTCGGCTGCGACTGACCGGCGACGCTCAGCCGTAGGGCCTCGTCGTGCAGGTCGCCCGGATCGCCGACGAAGTCGGACAGCACGTCGTGGATCTCCCGCGCTGTACGCGGCCCGGCATGACGACCGTGCGGCCGGTTGAGGATCTCGTGGCAGAGCTCGTCGAGCACGCTCGGCACGCCGGGCTGGAGCTGGCGCGGGGTGAGCAGGTGGTCGCGGTCACGGTCGAGCAGGCCACCCTGCTCGTGCGGCACGGGCGGCACCGCCGACTCCGACAGACCAGCCCAGCGGCCGGTCAGGGTCGCCTCCAGCAGCGCTGCCAGGTCCACGAGATCGACGTCGATCCGGTTCGGTGGCAGCCCGAAGAGGGCGGCCTCCACGGCGAAGCCGATGATCCGCACCGACCCGGCCCGGTCGATCAGGACGTTCTCGGGATTGAGCCGGCCGTGGGCGACCCCGGCCTCATGGCCGACGGTCAGGGCGGCGGCGACCTCGCCGACCAGCCAGGCGGCGGGGCGTGCGGCCAGTGGACCGCGGGCGGCGAGCAGATGGTCCAGCGAGGTGCCCGACCCCCACTCGTTGACCACGAAGGTCATCCCGTTGCGGGAGTCGATGTCGAGGACGCGGAGGAAGCGGCTCTCGTTGAGGCGGGCCGAGTCCTGCGCCGCGGCCAGCAGCGCATCGGCGCGAGGGTCCTCCGAGAGCAGTGCGTGAACGCTGACGGTGCGGGCCAGGATGGTGTCGTAGCCCCGCCAGAAGCGGCCCCGGTCGGACTCGCTCATCAGGTCATCGAGACGATAGCGACCCGCCAGCAGATCACCTGCTCGGCTGTTCGGCATATCACCCCCCTGACTGCTCAGACGGGCGTCCCCCAGCCCGAGGCCTCTAATCTAGCGCCGCACGCGGCGGCTCAACATGCTGATCACACTCGTGACCTCCGAGATCCGCAAGGCGCGGGCCGCGTAGATGTAGACCAGCCCGAAGACGCCGCCGACGATCCCGCCCTTGATCAGGGACCCGATCAGGCCCGCATCGCTGTGCAGCCACGGCACCACCGTGATCAGCACCCAGCTCACCGCCAGCGCTGCCACGACGGCGGCCAGCAGCCGGATCACGAACCTGACCAGCAGGGGTGTCTGGAGTCCGCCGACGCGTCGGTTCAGCACCCGGTAGGAGAGGCAGGCGCCGACGACGTACGACGCGGTGTACGCGATCACCAGGGCCGGGGCGGTGTGCTCGGCGGAGGCGAAGTGCACCGCAACGAGAGCGACCACGATGTTCGTCGCAGCCACCGCGCACTGGATGTAGAAGACGATCCGGTTCTCCTCGCGGGCGTAGAAGCCGCGCAGGATCAGGTAGTGCACGGTGAAGGCGATCACGCCGCCACCGAAGAGCATCAGGGTCGGCACGTAGTTGTCGACGGTGGCCTTCGCCGAGCCGTAGCCGAGCAGCACCATCGCCATCGGACGGGCCACCACCAGCAGCACCGCGGCGAAGGGGACCATCACCGCCAGTGCGGTGCGCAGGGTCGGTGCGAGGGTGCGCGCCAGGCGGCGCTGGTCGTTCTCCCCGGCGGCGGCCGAGAGCCGGGGCAGGATCGCGGTCGCCAGCGAGACGGTCACGATGGCGTGCGGCACCATCACGATCAGGAAGACCGTGGAGTAGACCGTGTAGCCGGTGCCTCCGGCCGCCGAGCCGTTCGTGGAGAGCCGCACCACGACGAAGTACGCGATCTGGTTCGCCAGGACGAAGAGGACCGTCCAGACCCCCAGGCGCAGGGTGTGGCCGAGGCCGGCGCCGCGCAGGTCCCAGCGCGGCCGCAGCGTGACTCCGGCGGCGTGGAGGTAGGGCACCAGCACCGCGAACTGGGCGGCGATGCCGACCGTCGAGCCGAGTCCGAGCAGCCACTCCTGGCCGGCGGAGTAGCCGGCGGCGTCGGGGGTGGCGGTGCCGAACACCACCAGGTACAGCACCAGCACCGCGATCGAGATGATGTTGTTGATGATCGGCGCCCACATCATCGGGCCGAACCGGCCGTGGGCGTTGAGGATCTGTCCGACCAGCACAAACATGCCGTAGAAGAAGACCTGCGGCAGGCACAGCCGGGCGAAGTCGACGGTGGAGTCGAAGGCGGGGCCGGAGATGTCGGAGGAGACGAAGAGCCGCATCACCAGCGGTGCGGCGACGATGAGGAGCACCGTCACCACGGCGAGGAACGTGCCCGCGGCGGTGATGATCCGGGAGGTGTAGGCCTGGCCCCCGTCGCCGTCCTTCTTGATCGAGCGGACCAGCTGCGGGACCAGCACCGCGTTGATCACGCCGCCGGCCAGCAGGATGTAGAGCATGTTGGGGATCGTGTTCGCGACGTTGAAGACGTCGGCGTGCAGCGTGTTCCCCAGGGCCGCGGCGAGCAGTGCCGCGCGGATGAAGCCGCTGGCGCGGGAGAAGATCGTGCCGGCGGCCATCACGGCGCTGTTGCGCATCACCGCGCCCTGCTCGGCCTGCTGGGTGACGCGCTGTTCCTCGGGCGACTCAGCGTGCTTGAGGGCCAGGGCGTAGGCCTGCTCGATCCGGTAGGCGATCGGATGCTCGGCGGTGGCGTCGTCGCCGGCCTGACGGCCCGCCAGGCGGGCGCGTGCCTCCTGCGCGTCACGCTCGGCCTGCGCCGCCTGGACTGCGTGCAGGATCGGGCGCAGGGCCGTCAGGTCGTCGCCCTCGCGCTGATGCTTGCCGGGCTGGGCAGGGTCCTGGCGATCATTCACTGCGGGCTCCCTTGCGGAATCGGCGGACGAGTCGGGAGCCGATCGCGCCGAAGAGCAGGCCACAGCCCACGGCGAGGAAGACCCAGATGATCTTCGAGACCTGCGCGGCCCGGACCGGCACCGAGACGGGCGCGCTCAGACGGGTGCCGGCGCTGTCCATCAGGACCAGCTCGACGTCGTGGACGCCGACCCGGGCGCCGCTGGCCTGGAGCAGGATCGTGGCCGAGGTGCCGGGGGCGACGTCGACGGCCTTGGGGGTGTCGATCGAGATCCCGGCGTCGGTCATCGGCTTGAGCGAGACCGTGACCGGAAGGTTCAGGTCGTTGCTGATGGTGGCGGCGAACCGGCCGCTGGACCCCGACAGCGTGACGGCGCGGGGGGCCTTGATCGCGATCTTGGCGAGCATCGCGGAGATGGTGAACCGGGCGTCCACCGCGGCGTTCGAGGTGGTGCCGCGCTCCTGGTAGGAGAGCGTGGTCAGCGCCTCGGCCAGGGTCGCGGTGGCGACGTGCTTGTTCCCGGTCAGGACCCGCTGGAGCGTACGGCCGGAGCGGATCAGGTCCGATGCGGCCCGGAAGGTGCGACCGCTGATCGCCTTCGCGTTGGCGCCGGCGTCGGGGTGGAGGTGGTCGGCGGCGACGTCGGTGGACGGTGCCCCGGTCATCGTCGTGGTCAGGCTGTGCAGCCCCAGCCAGGGCTGGCGCAGCCCGGCACCGAGCTCGCGGGCGTCGGCCACCGACCAGCGGCTGGGCAGCTCGACCACCAGCGGGTCGGAGGAGGAGGTCAGGCTGCGCAGCGCTGCCTCGGCGAGGATCCGCTGCCGGAGCGCCGTACCGCCCAACGCCTCGGTCGGAGCCGGACCGCCCGCGCTCGAGGCCGAGTCGAAGGCGACCAGGTGCAGGGAGCCGGTACGGATCTGGGTCGTGGTGGCGTCGTCGGGAAGGATCGCGTCGGAGACCAGGACGGTGCTGGCCGGGTCACGCTCGGCCAGCATCGAGGCGGTGGACTCGTCGAGCTGGCCCGCCACCGGTGCGTTGACCGGGGTGAACGGGATCCCCCACTCCTTCAGGGTCGACGTGCTGAGGTCGCGGGCGGAGGTGTAGATCGCCGGGTTGTGCGAGGCCGCAGCGGCCAGGTCGAGGTCGCCGTACGGCAGCGCCAGCACGTCGGAGCCCTGCAGGGCGGCCAGCATCTGGGTCCACCAGTGGGTCGCCAGGCCGGTCAGCTCGGTCGCGGGGTCGACGGTGTCGGCCGACCGTGCCGAGGCCGCGCTCGCGGTGGCACTGGGGGTGGCCGACGGGGAGCCGCTGGCGCCGCCGGACGGGTCGGTCTCGACCTCCAAGGGACGGGTCGGGTTGCCGTCGGCCAGACGCTTGACGGCGCCCAGTACAGCCGGGTCGACCAGCCAGGAGACGTCGTGGCCGCCGGGGGCCGCGGCCAGCTCGGCGAGGCGGGCGAGGCGGCCGCCGGGACGCAGCAGGGTCAGCCAGCGGTCGGTGTCGGCCACGGCGCCGTCGGCGGTGTACGCCACCGCCCCTCGGATCGGCACGATCACCGTCGCGGTGACGCTGTTCGCGTTCTTGTCCAGCAGCGGCAGGAAGGTGCGGGCCCGGCCGTCGGCGACGTTGTCGAAGCCGTGCGGGCCCGAGCCGAGGGCGTGCACGCCGAACCAGTAGACGCCGGAGGCCGTGACACCGAGCTGGGTGAGGTGGCGGCGGGGGACGCGCAGCGAGAAGGAGACCGTCTGGCCGGGCTCGAGCTGGCCGATCTTGGTGTAGTCGCCCTCCAGGGTGATCCGCTGGCCGACCTCCGCGGTCTCGGGCGTCGCCACCGCGTCGGTGAGCTCGGCCTCGGTGGTGATCGGGTGGAACCCGATGAACGGGTAGAGCGCCACGTCCTGCCAGGCCGTGGTGTCGCTGTTCGTCACGGTGCCGGTCACCACCACCGGTCCGGAGGCCGGGATCGCGGTCGGCGACAGCGAGGCGATCTCCACCGTCAGCGGCGTCGCGGTGGTGTCGCTCTCGGCTCGGACCACGACCGCTGAGGCGGGGGTCGCCAGCGCCGGAACGGCGCTCTGGAGGAGCGTCGGAGCGAGGAACCCGAGGATTCCGAGCAGCACGAAGGCAGCATGCTGACGGGCTCGGGGCATACGGTTCAGACTAGCGGGGCCGCTGCTCAGGACCGCGCTGCCGCTCGCGACGCGGGGAATCGGCCGGATCGCCCTTAGACTGACCCGTCGTGTCCGAGAGCTCCCAGAACACCCTCACCGTCGCCGATGTTCAGCGTCAGGTGACGGCTGAGCTCGACCGGATCGCCCCCGTCATCGACGAGCTGGGCGAGGTCTTCAGTGCGGCGGGCTTCGAGCTCGCCCTGGTCGGAGGTCCGGTCCGCGACGCGATGCTCGGCCGGGCCAGCAACGACCTCGACTTCACTACGTCCGCGCGTCCCGACGACACCGAGCGGCTGCTCAAGCGCTGGGCCGGGGCGACCTGGGACATGGGGCGCGACTTCGGCACGATCGGATGCCGCAAGGGCGAGTGGCAGGTCGAGGTGACGACGTACCGCTCGGAGGCCTACGACCCCACCTCGCGCAAGCCCGAGGTGAACTTCGGCGACACCCTGGCCGGTGACCTCGGCCGCCGCGACTTCACGGTCAACGCGATGGCGGTGCGCCTGCCCGGACGCGAGGTCGTCGACCTGTACGGCGGTGTGCTGGACCTGGCCACCGGCGTGCTGCGCACTCCCGGGACGCCCGAGCAGTCCTTCTCCGACGACCCGCTGCGGATGATGCGGGCCGCGCGCTTCGCCGCGCAGCTCGGCTTCGAGGTGGCGCCCGAGGTCTCCACCGCGATGCGGGAGATGGCCGACCGGATCGAGATCATCTCCGCCGAGCGGGTGCGTGATGAGCTGGTGAAGCTGATCTGCGCGGCCCAGCCCCGGCGTGGCCTGGCCCTGCTGGTGGAGACCGGTCTGGCCGATCGGGTGCTGCCCGAGCTGCCCGCGCTGCGTCTGGAGCGCGACGAGCACCACCGGCACAAGGACGTCTACGAGCACACCCTGACGGTGCTGGAGCAGTCCATCGACCTGGAGCCGCGGCTCGGTCTGGACGGCCCTGACTTCATCAGCCGGTTCGCTGCGCTGATGCACGACGTGGGCAAGCCGAAGACCCGTCGCTTCGTCTCCGACGGCACCGTGACCTTCCACCACCACGACGTGGTGGGCGCCAAGATCACCAAGAAGCGGATGCAGGCGCTGAAGTTCTCCAACGCCGACATCGACGCTGTCACGCAGCTGGTCGAGCAGCACCTGCGGTTCCACGGCTACGGCACGGGGGAGTGGACCGACTCCGCGGTGCGGCGCTACGTGCGTGACGCCGGCGACCAGCTCGACCGGCTCCACGTCCTCACCCGCGCCGACTGCACCACCCGCAACAAGCGCAAGGCGGACCGGCTCTCGCGCACGTACGACGAGCTCGAGGAGCGGATCACCGTGCTGGCCGAGGAGGAGCAACTCGCCTCGCTCCGCCCGGCCCTGGACGGCAACCAGATCATGGAGCTGCTCGACCTCAAGCCGGGCCGCGAGGTCGGCGAGGCCTACCGCTTCCTGATGGAGCTGCGGCTCGACGAGGGCCCGCTCGAACCCGAGGTCGCGGAGCAGCGTCTGCGCGATTGGTGGGACACGCGTCGCAGTTAACTGCTGACACCGGGGCGGTTTGTTGCCTAGGCTTCGGGCCATGAGCGAAGCAGCCGCTGCCGTCGTCGGCGACGAACTGAAGGCCACCATCACCATCGACGCCGAGCCCGCGCAGGTCTGGGCGCTGGTCAGCGACGTCACCCGGATGCGGGAGTGGAGCCCCCAGGTGGTCCG
The DNA here is from genome assembly GCF_030150155.1 of Nocardioides sp. Lineage (GTDB taxonomy): Bacteria > Actinomycetota > Actinomycetes > Propionibacteriales > Nocardioidaceae > Nocardioides. Next base: position 94,683 of record NZ_JASLGR010000040.1, on the reverse strand, counting down.
CTCCGTCGTCTTGGGCGGCCCGGTGAAGCTCGGCTCGCGGTTCCTCAACCTCAACCAGCAGGGCTGGAAGCGGTGGCCCACCAACGCCAAGGTGGTCCGCTTCGCCCCGCACCGCGACTTCGCCTTCCAGGTGGTCGAGAACCGCTCGATCTGGTCCTTCCAGCTCGAGCCGACCTCCAGCGGCGGCACCGAGGTCACCCATCGGCGCGAGGCACCGCAGGGGATCAGCGGCCTGTCGAACTTCCTGGTCAAGCACTTCCTGGGCGGCCAGGAGGCCTTCATCCCGGAGCTGCTGGAGGGGATGAGCCAGACCCTGGAGCGGGTGAAGGCGGCCGCTGAGCGCTGAGCCCCGATCCCTCGCGAGCTACTGGGCGGAGTCAGAGGGTGGTCAGGTCGGTGTCGGCGACGAAGATGTTGCGGTCGGCCAGCCAGGTGGGGGTGTGGTCCCTAACCTGCTCGGGGCTGAAGCGGAGCGAGTCGACCGGCATCCAGGCGATGTCGAGGCGCCGCTCGACGGTGGTCCACCTCGGGGCGGGCAGGCCGGCGGCGGTGAAGGCCTGACCGACGACGGCCGCGAGCAGTGCGTCCCAGCGGGCGTCGCCGGTTGACGCGACAGCGTCCCAGCAGCCGACCAGTCCCGGGTGGTGGGTGATGGTGTCGACCACCCGGTCCCGCGCTTCCAGGACGAGGGTGAAGGCCCACAGGTCGGCCTCGCCGTCATCGTCGGGCGGGTCGGTCGGCCGCAGTGCGGCTCGGATGGAGTCGGCCGCCCCGAGCGAGGACGGCACTCCTGCTCGTCTCGCCTCGGCCAGTGCGGCGCCGATCCGGACGGCCCGCATCAGGAACGCGGCCGACGGTGCCGTCGTCCCGGTCCGGTACGTGGAGTAGCGCGACGGTGAGGTGCCCAGCGCCCGAGCGAACGACGCCTGGTCGAGACCGCTGGTCTGCTGGGCGGCGTTCAGTGCATCGATGACCGCCTGGGTGTCCTGGTCGATCGCTGCGGCGGGCATGGGCTCACCCTACGTCGATTATCGGATCAGATACAGGGTCAGCGGGAGGGGTCGATCAGGATCTTCGCGTGCACCTCGGGGTTGCCCAGGTCGGCGAACGCCTGCTCGACCCCGGCCAGACCGACCGTGCCGGTGTGCAGCGGGGTCGGGTCGACCTTGCCGTCGGCCAGCATCTGCAGGGTCTGGTGGAACTCGGCCGGGTCGTAGCCGAAGACGAAGTGCAGGTCGATCTCCTTGTGCAGCGGCACAGCCGGGCGGAAGGTGTCGGCCTCCATGCAGACGCCGACCACGACGACCCGGGTGCGCAGCGGTGCCGCGGTGGTGATCTGCTCGATCATGCCGGGCACCCCGACGCACTCGAAGACCACCGGGCCGGTCGGCGCCTGGCCGAGCCTCTCGGCGTGCAGCATCGCCTTCTCCCAGGGCAGGAACGGCACTCGCCTGACCATCGCCAGCGCGCCGATGCCGAAGTTCGCGTACGCCGCCGGCGAGGTCACCTGCCCCTTCGCCCGGTACGCCGTCCACGGCGAGGTCTCGCGCGGGTCGACGACCACATCGGCGCCGCACTCGGTGGCCAGGGCGCGCCGTGCCGGGGAGAGGTCGGAGGCGACGACCTGCTTCACGCCGGCGGCCTTGAGCATCAGGATGATCGCCAGGCCGATCGGTCCGCACCCGATCACCACCGCCGGACGGCCCTTGCCGACCGCTCCACGGCGGACCGCGTGCCAGGCCACCGCCAGCGGCTCGGTGAAGGCCGCCCGCTCGACGTCGAGGCCGCCGGGGACCGGGAAGGTGAAGGACTCCTGGACGACGGTGTACTCGGCGTAGGCCCCCGGCGCCCCGGCCTCGAAGCCGATCATGTGGCTCGACGACCGGTCACGGCGTACCGGAAGGGCGGTCACCATCGTGCCGGGACGCCAGCGACCGCGGGTCTTGGGTCCGTAGGAGACCACCTCGCCGACCAGCTCGTGGCCGAAGACGACCGAGGTGCCCGCACGCATCACCTCGTCGTAGCCCATCTCCCCGGCGATCGCGGCGAGCTCCTCGGCGTGCACCCGGGCGTGGAGGTCGGAGCCGCAGATCCCGGCGCGCAGCACCCGCACCAGGATCTGACCCGGTCCCGGCTCGGGGCGGGCGATCTCCTCGACGTGCAGGGCTGACTCTCGGCAGACGACGGCCTTCATGGTGACTCCTCGGGTGCTGCGGACAACGGCGTGGGTGGAGCGGCGGGGCTACGGGGCGGGGTGCGACGGCTCAGGCATCCAGCACCACGGTGCCTCGCCCGCGCGAGACGCACAGCATCAGGTGCTCGTCGCGCTCGTCGGGGGTCAGGACGTGGTCGCGGTGCTCGACGGTGCCCGACAGCACCCGCACCTTGCACGTCCCGCAGAACCCCTGCTGACAGCTGTAGGCCTGGGCGGGCCGGACACGGCGTACGGCGGCCAGGGCCGACTCGTCCGCGGCGACCTCCACGTCGATGCCGGAGCGCTCCAGACGGACGGTGAACCGCTCCCCGCCGACCACCGGCGGCGGGGAGAAGCGCTCGTAGTGCAGGGCGTCGACCTGCGGATCGGGGATCCGGCGGCGCAGTGCGTCGATCATCGGGGCCGGCCCGCAGGTGTAGAGCGAGGCACCCGGCGGCGCCAGTGCCAGGACGGCGTCGGGCACCGGGACGCCGTACTCGTCGTCGGGCCACACGTGCACCCGATCGCTCGCCCCGGCCGCCTCGGCGATCGCGGCGATCTCGTCGAGGAACGGCATCGGGGCCCGGCTGCGGCCGGTGTACACCAGGGTCCACGGCACCCGGCCGAGCCGAGCGGTGCGACGCAGCATCGGCAGGATCGGGGTGATCCCGATGCCGCCCGCCACGAAGAGGTACCCGTGCGGGTTGAAGACGAACGGGAACGCCTCGCGGGGACCCCTGACCACCAGCTCGTCGCCGACCTCCAGGGAGTGCACCTCTGCCGACCCGCCGCCACCGCCGGCCGCGACCGGGATATGGCGCACCGCGATCCGCCACTGGGACCGGTCGGCACGCAGACCGTTGAGGGAGTACTGGCGCAGCCGCCCCGAGGGCAGCACCACGTCGATGTGGGCACCGGGGAACCACGCCGGCAGCTCGGCTCCGTCGCTGCGGGCGAGCTGGAGCGACCTGACGCCCTCGGCCTCCTCGGTGATCGCGACGATGGTGACCGCGAGGTCACGGTCGATGTGGCCCAGCGGGTGACGTCCCCGCCAGGTCGCTGTGCTGAACGGGATCAGCCCGCGGTCGATCAGCCGGTCCAGCACCCGCATCGTGCGGTTCGGCTCGTCGGAGGGGGCGACCCGGAGATGGGAGGGGACGGTCACGGGGTGCTCTCGCCGAGCGCGTCGGCACGCCGCGCCGCGGGGGACTTCGCCAGGTAGGCGACCGCCTGGGAGGTGTTGCCCTCCTTCGAGGGGTGGTACGTCGGCAGCAGGTACTTCAGGGACGAGGTCACCAGCAGGCCGTAGCCCGGGGTGATCCCCTTGCGGGCGGTGCGCAGCAGCGAGCGGAACCGCGGCTTCACGCCCGGGTTCACGGTGTCGTGCTCGATCAGGTAGGCCACGCCCTGGATCCAGAGCCAGATCAGGGCCGGCCCGCCGACGGCGTACGCCATCAGGCGGCGGCTGTAGCGCCCGTCGAGGTGCTGGAAGACGTCGTAGGCGACCGCGCGGTGCTCGACCTCCTCGGCGCCGTGCCAGCGCAGCAGGTCGAGCATGGTCTCGTCGGCTCCGGCCCGGTCCAGGCCCTCGGCGTTGAGCACCCAGTTGCCCAGCACGGCGGTCAGGTGCTCGATCGCGGCGACCACGCTGATCCGGGCGACCAGCCACTCCTCGGCGGCACGGCCGGTGAGGTCGCGGTCGCCGAGGATCCGCTGGAACAGGGTGGCGATCTGGGAGACGTACTCGCGGGTGTCGAGGCCGTGCTCGTCGAAGTAGTCGAGCACCCCCTGGTGTGAGGAGGCGTGCACGCCCTCCTGCCCGATGAAGCCGATCACCTCCTCGCGCAGCTGCTCGTCCTGGATCAGCGGCAGCGCCTCGGAGAAGACCTTGACGAACCAGCGCTCGCCCTCGGGCAGCAGCAGGTGCAGCACGTTGATCATGTGGGAGGCGAAGACCTCGCCCGGGATCCAGGCCAACGGCAGCTCCGACCAGTCGAAGTGCACGTCGCGGGCCGTCAGGGCCACCTTGGCCGGCTCGTGGCGGCGGTGCAACGTCGGTGTCCTCATGGTTCCTCCCAGGTCAGAGCGTGGCGATGAAGTCGGTGAAGCGGGTGACGATCAGGGCGGGGTCCTGCTCCACGACCCAGTGGTTGCCCTCGATCACGCTGGTGCGCAGGTCGTCGACGTACGGCGCCGGCGCACCGCACTGCAGGTCGGCGGTGACATGGGCGTCGTGTCGGGGTGCGAGCACCTGGACCGGCACCGTCACCCGTGAGGTCCGGGGGCGCACCATCCGGCCGGTGAAGTTGGCCCGGTAGAGCTCGACCCCGTTGACCGCGTCGCGCTCGTCCATCCGGCGTCCGGTCGGCCGGGCGTGCGCGCCGCTCTTCTTCGACAACGCGACCAGGCGGGCCAGCAGTCCACGTCGGATCAGCGCCTCGGGCAGCTTCGGCGCCTGGAAGGCGAAGACGTAGTAGGAGGCGGCGAGCTGCTTCGCGGTGGCACCGAGGTGACCACGCTCGCGCAGCCAGCGCCCGGCCATGTCCAGACTCGGTCCCGAGATCGAGGTGTACGACGCGATCCGGGGCCCGATCTCGGGGTCGGTGAGGGCGTCCCAGCTCTGGATCGAGCCCCAGTCGTGGGCGAGCAGGTGGATCTGCCCGGTCGGCACGGTAGCGGCGATCACGGCACCGAGGTCGGCGACCAGCTGCGGGATCCGGTAGCCGCGGCGGCCGGTCGGCGCGCTGGAGGCGCCGGCGCCGCGGACGTCGTACGCGACGACGTGGAAGCGCTCGGCCAGCAGCGCGATGACGCCGTCCCAGACGTGATGGTCGTCGGGGTAGCCGTGGACCGCGATCACGGCGGGGGCCTGCGGGTCGCCGTACTCGTAGACGGCCAGGGTGACTCCGTCGGTGGAGGTCACCGTCGAGGTGCGGGGCGTCGGGGCTGCGTCCGTGATGCTCACCCGCCTCACTCTAGGTTTACTGCGACGCGAGTAACAGATAGTTGGCGAAGATTTTTCGCAGCCGCCTGCGATGGGGCCGGCTCAGGGCCGGTGGGCGCGCTTGTGGGCGTAGAGATCGGCGTCGGCGCGCTCGGCGAGGCTGTCGTAGTCGTCGTCGGCCCGGGTCCGCTCGCCGATCCCGAACGAGGCCCGCACCGTGCTGCTGGAGCGCAGCGCCGGGTGCGCCAGCCGGGCGTTGATCCGGGTGATCAGCTCCTCGGCGTCCGAGCGCTCCCCACCGGCGACGATCAGGGCGAACTCGTCGCCTCCCAGGCGCGCCACCAGGGTCGGGTACGCCGATCCGGCGGCGACATCGGCCAGGGTGCGGGCGAAGACCCGCAGGCTCTCGTCGCCTCGGGCATGGCCGTGGGTGTCGTTGATCGTCTTGAGGTTGTCCAGGTCGGCGACGATCAGGTGCACGCTGCGCGAGGGCCCCGAGATGACGGCGGTGGCCTTGGAGGTGAAGCTGCGCCGGTTGAGCAGCCCGGTCAGCGGATCGGTCGAGGCGAGCTCGACCAGGTGCATCTCCTCGCGGTGGCGCTCGGTCACGTCGCGGGCGATCACCAGGGTGTAGTCGGGGCCGAGCAGCTGGTGGGAGAACTCGATCCGCCGGGTCTCGCCGTCCTTGCGGGTGATCACGTTCTCGTACATCCCCGGGCGGCCGGCGGTGACGTCGGCGGCGGCGATCAGGCGGGGACCGGTCGGGTCGACCATGCCGAGGGTGAGCGAGGTCTGCCCGAGCAGCTCGGCGCGGCCGTAGCCGGTCAGGGTGCAGAACGAGTCGCTGACGGCCAGGTACTCACCGGCCGCGGTGCAGAGCACGACAGAGTCGAAGGAGGTCCGCAGCAGGGTGTCGAAGAGGCGCTCGTAGAACTCGATCGGCTCGTCGACGGCGGCCTCAGCCAACGTCTCTTCCCCCGCGCGCACGCGCGAGGCCCGCAGGTTCCAGGTCAGCCCCTCCACGTCGGGAGCGTACCCGCGTGCCGGGGGAGTGAAGCGCCGAAAATGGGCTGGACCCCTGCTCGCCGTAGCGAGCAGGGGTCCAGACGAGGTGGCTCAGGCGCCGATGATGAAGGCCTCGAGCTGGGCGCGACCCTCGGTGTCCTCGATCTGAACCGGCGGGCTCTTCATGAGGTAGGCCGAAGCCGGGAGGATCGGGCCGCCGATGCCGCGGTCCTTGGCGATCTTGGCGGCGCGGACGGCGTCGATGATGATGCCGGCGCTGTTCGGGGAGTCCCACACCTCGAGCTTGTACTCCAGGTTGAGCGGAACGTCACCGAAGGCACGACCCTCGAGGCGGACGTAGGCCCACTTGCGGTCGTCGAGCCACGCCACGTAGTCCGACGGACCGATGTGGACGTTCTTGTCGTCGATCTTGCCCGACAGCGGACCGGTCAGGTTCGAGGTCACGGCCTGGGTCTTGGAGACCTTCTTGGACTCCAGACGCTCACGCTCGAGCATGTTCTTGAAGTCCATGTTGCCGCCGACGTTGAGCTGGTACGTGCGGTCCAGGATGACGCCACGGTCCTCGAACAGCTTCGCCATCACGCGGTGCGTGATGGTGGCGCCGACCTGGGACTTGATGTCGTCGCCGACGATCGGAACACCGGCGTCGGTGAACTTCTGGGCCCACTCGGGGTCCGAGGCGATGAAGACGGGCAGGGCGTTGACGAAGGCGACGCCGGCGTCGATCGCGGCCTGCGCGTAGAACTTGTCAGCCTCCTCCGAGCCCACGGGCAGGTAGGAGACGAGGACGTCGACCTTCTTGTCCTTGAGGATCTGGACGACGTCGACGTCGGCGGCCGAGGACTCGTCGATGGTGAGGCGGTAGTACTTGCCGAGACCGTCGAGGGTCGGGCCCTTCTGGACCTCGACGTCCTTGAACGGGACGTCGGCGATCTTGATGGTGTTGTTCTCGGAGGAGTTGATCGCCTCGGAGAGGTCCTTGCCGACCTTCTTGTCGTCGACGTCGAACGCAGCGACGAACTCGACGTCGGAGACGTGGTAGTCACCGAACTTGACGTGCATGAGCCCCGGAACGGTGCTCGACGCGTCGGCGTCCTTGTAGAACTCGACACCCTGAACCAGGGAGCTGGCGCAGTTACCCACACCAGCAATTGCTACGCGAACCGAACCCATCAGGGCTCCTTCCTAGAGGTAGCCGGCGAATTCCGCTCGGCATTGATGAGGCCGGAAAGCCACAGGACTTCCCGCTCGACCTGCTCGACGCCGTGCCGTTGCAGCTCGGCGGCGTACTGGTCGACCTCTTTCTGTGTCATGGACAGCTCACGCTGGACCCGGTCGAGCCGCTCCTGGAGGCGAGTACGACGTCCCTCGAGGACGCGCAGCCGGATCTCCATGTCCGTGCGACCGAAGAAGGCGAAGCGGATGTCGAAGTTGTCGTCCTCCCACGCGGTGGGACCGACCTCCGACATCAGCCGCTCGAACTCACGGTGACCGGCGTCGGTCACCTTGTAGACGATCCTGGGACGCCGGGTGACCGGCGTGACCGTGGTCGTCTCCTCTTCGATGAGAGCAGCTCGAAGCATCTTCTTCAGGGTGGGGTAGAGCGATCCGTAGGAGAGCACCCGGCCCCAGCCGAGCATGAGGTTGAGCCGCTTGCGCAGCTCGTAGCCGTGCATGGGTCCCTCGTGCAGCAGTCCGAGGACTGCGAGCTCGATGGTCTCTGCGCGGCGTGCCATGGATACATCGTAGCGATATATCTCGCTGTTGCGAATCACCGACACATCGCGAGTTTGCATCGCGCAGTCTGAGCGTGAGTTCAGGCGCGCTGAGGCCGAGTGCGTACTCTCTTCCTCTGTGAGTGGGAACAGGGCGGTGCCCAAGAAGAAGGCGCCGGTGCGGCGCAGCAAGGCACCCAAGAAGCCGTTGGGCGTCCGCGGATGGACCCTGCGGATCCTCAAGTGGGGAGTGATCAGCGCGCTGTCGCTCTTCGTGCTGCTCGTCGTGGTGGGCGTGATCATCTACCAGCGCACCTCCATCCCGAACCCCAACGAGGCGTTCCAGACGCAGACCACGTTCGTCTACTACGCGGGCGGCAAGGCCGAGGTCGGCCAGTTCGCGCAGCAGAACCGCGAGTCGATCTCGTACCAGCAGATGCCCGAGTGCATCAAGCAGGCAGTGGTCGCCGCGGAGAACCGCTCGTTCTGGACCGACAAGGGCATCGACCCCAAGGGGATCCTGCGGGCGGCGTTCTCCAACGCCCAGTCCGGCCAGATCACCGGCGGTGCCTCCACGATCACCCAGCAGTACGTGAAGATCCTGTATCTGAACCAGGAGCGCACCTACAAGCGGAAGATCAAGGAAGCGATCCTCTCCCTGAAGCTGCAGCGCTCCAAGAGCAAGCAGGAGATCCTCGAGGGCTACCTCAACACCATCTACTTCGGCCGTGGTGCCTACGGCATCCAGGCCGCGTCGAAGGCGTTCTTCGACAAGCCCGCGCACGACCTGAACGTGCAGCAGTGCGCCGTACTCGCGTCGGTGCTCAACAACCCGACCGCGATGGAGCCCAGCCGGACCGGCGACGCCGGAGTGAACAAGACCCTGCTGGCTCGCTATCGCTACGTGATCAACGGCATGGTCCAGGCCGGCAACATCACCGACACCGAGGGTGCCAAGGCCTCCGCGGCGCTGCCTAAGTTCCCCAAGCAGAAGCAGTCCTCGGCCAAGGGTGGCCAGAAGGGCTTCATGCTCAACCTGGTCGAGTCGGAGCTGAACAAGCTCGGCTTCTCCGACCAGGAGATCACCGGCGGTGGCCTGCGCGTCACCACCACCTTCACCAAGCAGGCGATGGCCGCCGCCCAGGACGCGGTCAAGGCCAACGTGCCGACCACCGCGCAGGACGGCTCCAAGATCACCGACAAGCAGCTCCACGTCGGTGTCGCCTCCGTGGTGCCCGGCACCGGTGCGCTGGTCGGCTTCTACGGCGGCCAGGACTTCCTCAAGTCCGAGCTGAACTGGGCTGAGCAGGGCGGCATGGCCGGCTCCACGATGAAGGCCTTCACCCTCGCTGCGGCGCTCAAGCAGGGCTTCTCGCTCAAGTCCACGTGGGACGGCATGTCGCCGTACCGCTTCCCCGGCTCCACCCTCACGGTGCAGAACGAGGGCTCGGGCAGCGGCACCAGCTACGGCTCCCACATCACCTCGATCAAGGCGATGGAGCAGTCGGTCAACACCGCCTTCATCGACATGACCCAGTCGATGGACAACGGTCCGAAGGCGATGTACGACACCGCCACCGCGATGGGCATCCCCGGCGAGACCGCGCAGCAGAAGAATCCCGGCATCCCGTCCACCACCAAGGACTTCTACCCCAAGGACACCCTGATCTCGCTGGGCAAGGCGCAGGTCAGCCCGATCAACCTGGCCAACGCCTACGGCACCATCGCGGCCGGCGGCAAGCGCGCCGACGTGCACGTCATCACCAAGGTCGTCGACCGCAACGGCGTGGTGCGCTACCAGTGGAAGAACAACACCAGCCAGGCGATCAGCGAGGAGGTCGCGGCCGACACGTCGTACGCCCTCCAGCAGGTGGTCAACTCCGGTACCGGGCAGAAGGCCCGTGCCCTGGGTCGCCCGGCGGCCGGCAAGACCGGCACCGCGACCAACGGCAACGACCACGTCTCCTCGGCCTGGTTCGTCGGCTACACCCCGCAGCTGTCCACCGCGGTGATGTACGTCCGCGGCAACGGTCGCGAGCAGATCGACGGCTGGATGCCGTCGTACTTCGGTGCCGACTACCCGACCCGCACCTGGCTCTCGGTGATGCAGGCCGACCTGACCGGCACCGAGGTGATCCCGTTCCCGGCCGCTGCCTGGCTCACCGGTACGCCGCCCACGCACGGTCACGAGGCCAGCCTGGCCACACCGACCACGAAGGCCGCGGCGCCGAAGAAGGACAAGCCCTCGAAGAAGGCCAGCTCCTCGGCCCCGGCAGCGCCGTCGACCACCGCAGCCCCGTCCACCGCACCGCCGGCGACCACCGCGCCGCCGGAGACCACGGCTCCGGCCACGACGCCACCGGTGACGTCGCCGACGGCCCAGGCCTCGAACTGTGGTCAGCTGCCCTGTGGCAACGGGGCCGCGGGTCAGCGCTCCACCTCCTGAGGCAGTGATGAAGCACGAGGGCCGGGCCTGGTGGTCGCCGCTGCGGGTGCTGCTGCTCGTCACGGCGGTGACCTTCGCCCTCGGGATGGTGCAGAAGGGCGGCTGTGCGTCGCAGACCTGGGAGAACGGCGAGAGCCGGTACGTCCAGATGTGCTACTCCGACCTGCCCTACCTGTACACCGCACGGGGCCTGGCCGAGCTCTCCTGGCCCTACAGCGACGACGCTCAGACGCGGCAGCGCTACGAGGTGATGGAGTACCCGGTCGGGATCGCCTACTGGGCCTGGGGCACCGCCTGGGTGACCCACATCATCGCGGGCTCGCCCGACCTCGACGAGCGCTACGCCGCCAGCGTCGACCAGCTCTGGGGGATGCCCTCGGTGCACCGCGAGATCGTGCTCTACGTCGCGGTCAACGCCGTGGGCTTCGGCCTGCTCGCCCTGGCCTCGACCTGGCTGCTCGCCATGATCCGGCACCGCCGACCCGGCGAGCGGCCCCAGCTGCGGCCCTGGGAGACGCTGGCGTTCGCCGCCTCGCCGATGCTGCTCTTCACCGGCCTGGTGAACTGGGACATGCTCGCCGTGGCCTGCGTCGCCGGTGCGCTCTTCTCCTGGTCGCGCGGTCAGCCCGGCTGGACCGGCATCGCGATCGGGCTGGGCACCGCGGTCAAGCTCTACCCGCTCTTCCTGCTCGGCGCGCTGCTGGTGATCTGCCTGCGGCGGCGCCAGATCCCCGCCTTCGTCACCGCCACCGCCGCTGCGGTGATCACCTGGCTGCTGGTCAACGCACCGGCGATGCTCAGCGGCTACGCCGAGTGGAACGTCTTCTGGACCTTCAACTCCGGCCGCGGCGCCGACCTGGGCTCGCTCTGGCTGGTCGCGCAGCAGGCCACCGGCCACGTCTTCACCCCGCACACCATCAACGTTTGGTCCTGGCTCCTCTTCGGTGCCTGGTGCGGCCTGACGCTCGCTGTCGGTCTCGCCGCCCGGCGTACGCCGTCCTTCGCCGAGCTCGGCTTCGTGATCGTCGCCGGCTTCCTGATCGTGAACAAGGTCTACTCGCCGCAGTACGTGCTCTGGCTGCTGCCGCTGGCAGTGATCGCCCGGCCCCGGCTGCGCGACCAGGTCTGGTGGCAGGCGTGCGAGTTCGTCTTCTTCGCGTGCTGCTGGTGGTACCTCGGCGGGTTCCTCAACGCCGGGGGCGGCGACAAGCAGCCGTTCTACTGGATCGGGATCGGTGTCAGGGTGGTCGGCGAGCTGTGGCTGGTCAGCCGCATCGTGCGGTCCTGGTGGCCCGCGCGGCGTGCGCCTGAGCCGCTCGCCGAGCCTAGGGAAATGGCCCCCGCGCGGACCCAGGTTTAAGGTCGGTCGCGTGACTCTGACCGTGCGACGCATCTCCACCGAGGACCACCTTGGCTACGTGAGAGGGCAGGGATCGGTCAGCTTCCTGCAGACTCCGGCGTGGGCGAAGGTCAAGACCGAGTGGCGTTCGGAGTCGGTCGGCTGGTTCGACGGCGACGCGCTCGTCGGTGCCGGTCTGGTGCTGCACCGACCCGTGCCGAAGCTCAAGCGAGCCACCCTGGCCTACCTGCCCGAGGGGCCCTCGATCGACTGGTCGGGCGACGTCGCGACGTGGCTCGACCCGCTGGCGGCGTACCTGAAGAGGAACGGGGCCTTCGCGATCCGGCTCGGTCCGCCGGTGCGGACCGCGACCTGGGACGCCGCCACGGTCAAGGAGGGCGTGGCCGACGAGACCATCGGACGGCTCACCCAGCTGCCCCCGACGCAGCGGTACGCCGAGGGCGCGCGGGTGGTCTCCCAGCTGCGCGAGGCCGGCTGGATCCTGCAGTCCCCCGAGGACGGGTTCGGGGCCGGGCAGCCGCAGTACACCTACGAGATCCCGCTGGCGGGCAAGACCGAGGCCGACGTCCTCAGGGGGATGAACCAGCTCTGGCGGCGCAACATCAAGCGTGCCGACAAGGAGGGCGTCGAGGTCGAGATCGTCCGCGGCGTGCCGTCCGACGAGCAGCTGGCCGCCTTCCACACGGTCTACGCCGAGACCGCCGAACGTGACCACTTCACGCCGCGGCCGCTGTCGTACTTCCGCACCATGTTCACCGCCCTGGCCGCCGAGGAGCCCGACCGGATCAGCCTCTTCGTGGCGCGCCACCAGGGCGACCTGGTCGCCTCCACGATCCTGGTCCGCGTCGGCGTGCACGCCTGGTACTCCTACGGCGCCTCGACCACCGAGAAGCGCGACGTCCGCGGCTCCAACGCACTGCAGTGGGCGATGATCCGCGACGCGCTGGCGGCGGGCTGCGAGGTCTACGACCTGCGCGGGATCACCCCGACCCTGGACGCCGCCGACTCCCACGTCGGCCTGATCCAGTTCAAGGTCGGCACCGGTGGCCAGGCCGTCGAGTACGCCGGCGAGTGGGACAAGCCGCTCAAGCCGCTGCTCTACCGCGCGTTCACCCTGTACATGGCGCGACGGGGCCGGTGAGGGGTCGATGCTGAAGCTCACCATCGCCGGTGACCGCTGGCGCGCCCACCTGCGTGCCGTCGCCGTGGCCACTCCGGGGATCGTCCCGGTCGCCAAGGGCAACGGCTACGGCCTCGGCCTGGGCGCCCTGGCCCGCCGGGCACAGTGGCTCGGGGCCGACACCCTCGCTGTGGGCACCTACGCCGAGCTGGGTGCGGTGGCGTCGCGGTTCTCCGGCGACCTGGTCGTGCTCACCCCGTGGCGAGCCTGGAACGGTGCCGTCGACCCGGCGTACGCCCGACGCGTGATCCACACCGTGTCGCGCCCCGAGGACCTCGATGCACTGCTCGCCGTCGAGCCGGGTGCCCGCGTGGTGCTGGAGCGGATGACGTCGATGCGTCGCCACGGGATGTCGGCGGCCGACCTGTGGGCCGTCGCCGGTCGCGCCGCGCACCGGGCACGGGTCGAGGGCGTCACGATCCACCTGCCGATGCAGGGCGGCAACGCCGCGGAGGCACGCCGCCTGCTCGACGACGTGATCGGCGCGGGCCTGAGCACGGTCTGGGTCTCGCACCTGAGTGCCGACGAGTTGGAGCGGCTGCGCGGGCTGTACCCCGACGTGACCTTCAGGCCGCGGATCGGCACCGGGCTGTGGCTCGGCGACCGTGGGGCGCTGACAGTGTCGGCGATCGTGCAGGACGTGCACCCGATCGCCCGCGGTGAGGCGTTCGGCTACCGCGGCCAGCACGGCCTGTCGGGGTCGCTGCTCGTGGTCAGCGGGGGCACCGCGCACGGCCTGGGTCTCTCGGGCCCCTCGGGTGACACCTCGCCGCGTGGCCGGCTCTCGGTCGTGGCCAAGGGGCTGATCGAGGCGAGCGGCACGCTGCGCTCGCCGTTCTCCCTGGACGGCCGTCAGCTCGAGTTCGCCGAGCCGCCGCACATGCAGGCCTCGATGCTGCACCTGCCGGCCGGCGCGCGGGTCCCCGAGGTCGGGGAGACGGTCTCGGTTGCGGTCCGCTTCACCACCACGACGTTCGACGAGGTCGAGTTCGCCTGAGGCCGGCGTCGGGCCTGGCGGTTCAGGCCTGACGTGACCAGCCCAGCTCCGGCCCGAGCCGGGTCGCCATGTCGGTCAGGATCTGCACGTAGTCGGCATGGGCGAACGTGAACGGCAGCGCGAAGACCACCTCGTCGACCGCCTGGAAGCCGGCGTGCGCGCGTAGCTGGTCGGCGATCTCGGCGCTGGTGCCGATCAGGTCCGGTGCGAAGAGCAGCCCCGGTCCCTGCGGGCTGCGGGTGCGCTCCAGCCGCCCCTGTCGGTACGCCGTGTAGCGGGCGATCTGGTCCGGGGTGGCGGAGTCCGTCGGGATCACGACCAGGCCCTGGGAGACGCGGGCGCTCTCGCCGGCCGGATGGACGGAGCGGTACAGGTCGATCTGGGCACGCTGGATCCGGGCGAACTCGGCGCCGTCGGGACGCCCCGGGACGAAGTCGTCCTCGGTGCGGACCACGCTGGAGCAGAGCAGGTTGAGTCCGTGCTCGCCCGCCCAGCCGGCGCTGCGCAGTGACCCGGCGCCGTACCAGGTGCGCGCGGCCAGGCCGGGGGACTGGGGCTGGATGCGGCGGTCGAAGGTCTCGATCCCGACCGTGCCCTCGAAGTCGGAGACCGGCTCCCCGGAGACGTAGGCCAAGAACCGCTCCAGGCGCGGGTAGCCGAGCTCCTCGGCGTCGGCGGTGCCGGGATAGAGCGCCTCCTTGTACCGGTCGTAGTTCATCGGCGGTCCGACCGAGAAGCCCGGGTTGATCCGGCCGCGGCCCTCGGCGGTGCCCAGGGAGCTGAGCAGGTCGACGGTGGCGAGGTCCTCGGCCAGGCGGAACGGGTTCTCCGCGCCGAGCGGTGTGACGGCGGTGCCGAGCTGGATCCGCTTGGTGCGCTGGGTGGCGGCGGCCATGATCGCGACCGGCGAGGAGACGCCGTACTGCAGGTGGCGGTGTCGCAGCCAGGCCGAATCGAAGCCGAGCTCCTCGCCCAGCTCGATGATCTGGAGCAGCTCCTCGTGGCCCTGGGCCGGATCGGCGGGGTCGAAGAGGCCGAGCGTGAGGAAGCCGAGGCTGCGCAGCGGACGCGTCATGTCAGGCCTAACTGTCGAGTAGATCAGGTGATTCCATCGAGAACATACCGGGAGGAGAGCGACCGGGTCAGCACTCGATCACGTTGACGGCCAGGCCGCCGCGCGAGGTCTCCTTGTACTTGATGTGCATGTCGCGCCCGGTCTCGCGCATGGTCGTGATCGCGCGGTCCAGGGAGACCTTGTGCGCGCCGGTGCCGTTGATCGCCAGCCGGGCCGCGTTGATCGCCTTCACCGAGGCGATCGCGTTGCGCTCGATGCAGGGGATCTGCACCAGGCCGCCGACCGGGTCGCAGGTCAGGCCGAGGTTGTGCTCGATCCCGACCTCGGCGGCGTTCTCCACCTGCGCCGGGGTGCCGCCGAGCACCTCGCACAGTGCCCCGGCCGCCATCGCGCAGGCCGAGCCGACCTCGCCCTGACAGCCCACCTCGGCCCCCGAGATGGAGGCGTTCTCCTTGAACAGGATCCCGATCCCGGCCGCGGTGAGGAGGAACCTGACCACCCCGTCGTCATCGGCGCCGGGGACGAAGCGGGTGTAGAAATGCAGCACCGCCGGGATGATCCCGGCAGCGCCGTTGGTCGGGGCGGTGACGACCCGTCCGCCCGAGGCGTTCTCCTCGTTGACCGCCAGCGCGAAGAGGTTGACCCAGTCGATCAGCTCCAGCGGGTCGCGCTGCCCGGCACCGGCGTCGGCGGCCGCGGCGCGGGCGGTGAGGTCGGCGAAGAGCCCCGGCGCGCGCCGGGGGACCTGGAGTCCGCCGGGGAGCACCCCGGAGGCGGCGCAGCCGGCCTCGACGCACTCCTGCATCACCCGCCAGATCTCCAGCAGACCCGCGCGGACCTCGGCCTCGCTGCGCCAGGAGAGCTCGTTGGCCAGCATCACGTCGCTGATCGCCAGCCCGGTCCGCTCGCAGATCGCGATCAGCTCCGCCGCGGTGGTGAAGGGGTACGCGATCGCGGTGCTGTCGACCACCACCCGGTCGGCCCCGACAGCGGTCTCGTCCACGACGAACCCGCCGCCGACGGAGTAGTAGGTCCGGTGGCGCAGCGTGCCGTCGACGTCGTACGCCGTGAAGGTCATGCCGTTCGGGTGTGCGGGCAGCGATCGGCGGCGGTGGAGCACCAGGTCGTCGTCGGGCCGGAAGCCGATCGGGTGGGTGCCGCCCAGCACGATCCGGTGCTCGCTGCGGATGGCTGCCAGCCGTTCGCGGGAGGCCTCGATGTCGACGGTGGCGGGCTCCTCGCCCTCCAGTCCGAGCATCACCGCGCCCTCGGAGCCGTGTCCGTGGCCGGTCGCGCCGAGGGAGCCGAACAGCTCGGCCTTGATCCGCACCGTGGAGGCCAGCAGCCCGTCGGCCGCGAGGCCGTCGACGAAGGTCTTCGCCGCGCGCATCGGCCCGACGGTATGGGACGAGGACGGTCCGATGCCGATCGAGTACAGATCGAAGGTGCTCAACGGCACGTCGTACCTCCAGGGTCGCCAGGGGTGAGGGGGCGCGCGGGGGTGTGCGCGCCTTCCCTCATTGTGCGTCACGTCACGAAAGGCTGGTTTTTATACCCTAGGGGGGTAGGGTGTTGATATGAGCGAGCATGAGCACGGCTACCTGGCAGCGGGGAAGAAGGACGACCACCTCAAGCGCTTGCGCCGGATCGAGGGTCAGGTCCGAGGTCTGCAGCGGATGGTCGAGACCGACACCTACTGCATCGACATCCTGACCCAGATCTCGGCGGCCACGAAGGCGCTCCAGTCGGTCGCGCTGAGCCTGGTCGACGACCACCTCTCGCACTGCGTCGCCGAGGCGATCCAGACCGGTGGCCCCGAGGCCGACGCCAAGATCAAGGAAGCCAGCGAGGCGATCGCCCGGCTGGTCCGCTCCTGACCATCACCGACCACACGAGACGAGGAGACTGCGATGACCCACCAGATCGACCTGACCATCACCGGAGTGAGCTGCGGCTCCTGCGTCCGGCACGTCGAGGAGGCACTCAACGCCCTCGACGGTGTCGAGGCGCACGTCGACCTCGACGCCGGCCGAGCCGCCGTCAGTAGCGCGGCACCACTGGACGTGACGCGCCTGATCGAGGCCGTCACCGAGGCCGGGTACGTCGCCACCGCACCGTCCCAGGAGAGTGCGCGATGACCACCGACCAGGCCACCCCGCAGCGCGAGGTCGACCTCGCCGTCACCGGGATGACCTGCGCCTCGTGCGTGGGCCGCGTGGAGAAGGCGCTCAACGCCCTGGACGGCGTCAGCGCGACGGTCAACCTGCCGCTGGAGAAGGCCCACGTCGAGGCGCCCGCCGACTTCGACCTACAGCGCCTGGTCCAGGCCGTCGAGTCGGCCGGCTACAGCGCCACGCTGCCGGTCGAGCCGAGCGCTGTGGCCGAGCCGGTCGAGGCCGGCCCCGACCCGAGTGCCGTGGCCGAGGCCCAGACCCGGCAGCGCCTGATCGTCTCGGCGATCCTGACCATCCCGGTGGTCGCGATGGCGATGATCCCCGCCCTCCAGTTCGACAACTGGCAGTGGGCCTCGCTGACGCTGGCCGCCCCGGTAGCCGTCTGGGGCGCCTGGCCGTTCCACCGCTCCGCCTGGCGCAACGCCCGCCACGGCGCCACCACGATGGACACGCTCGTCTCCGTCGGGGTGCTGGCCGCCTTCGGCTGGTCGCTCTACGCCCTCTTCTTCGGTCACGCCGGGATGCTCGGCATGCACCACTCCTTCACCTGGCGGGTGGAGCGCACCGACGGCCTCGACGCGATCTACCTCGAGGCAGCTGCCGGTGTCACGACCCTGATCCTCGCCGGGAAGTACGCCGAGGCCCGCGCCAAGCGCCGCGCCGGAGCCGCCCTGCGCGCCCTGCTCGACCTGGGCGCCAAGGACGTCGCCGTGCTGCGCGACGGCGTCGAGACCCGGATGCCGATCGGCGAGTTGGCGGTCGGGGATCTGTTTGTCGTGCGGCCCGGCGACAAGGTCGCCTCCGACGGCGAGGTCGTCGAGGGCGCCTCGGCCGTCGACCTGTCGATGCTGACCGGTGAGTCGATGCCGGTCGAGGTCGGCGTCGGCTCCGCGGTCGTCGGCGGCACGATCAACTCCGGTGGCCGCCTGGTGGTCCGTGCCACCGCCGTCGGACGCGACACCCAGCTCGCCCAGATGGCGCTGCTGGTGGAGCAGGCCCAGACGGGGAAGGCCGAGGTGCAGCGCCTGGCCGACCGGGTCGCCGCGGTCTTCGTCCCGGTCGTCTTCGTGCTCGCCCTGGCGACGCTGCTGGGCTGGGGCCTGATCGACGGCTCCTGGTCGGTGGCCTTCTCCGCCGCTGTCGCGGTGCTGATCGTGGCCTGCCCCTGTGCCCTCGGCCTGGCCACCCCGATCGGGCTGCTGGTCGGCACCGGTCGCGGTGCCCAGCTCGGCATCGTGATCAAGGGGCCGCAGGTGCTGGAGTCGACCCGCGTGGTCGACACCGTGGTGCTGGACAAGACCGGCACCGTCACCACCGGGGTGATGGCCGTGGTGGGCGTCCAGGTCGCCCGGGGCGTCGAGGAGGCCGACGTACTGCGTCGGGCTGCGGCGGTGGAGTCGGGCTCGGAGCACCCGATCGGACGGGCCATCGTGGCGGCGTTCGACGGGGTCGTTCCGGCGGTCACCGGCTTCGTCGCCCGCGCCGGCGTCGGGGTCGAGGGCACCGTCGAGGGCCTGGACGTGAGCGTCGTGCGCTCCCCGGCCGCCGGCGACCAGACCGCCGTCGACGTGGTCTGGGACGGACGCTGGCGTGGCACGATCACGCTCGCCGACACCCTCAAGCCCACCTCGGTGGAGGCACTGGACCGGCTCCGGGCACTCGGCCTGCGTCCGCTCCTGGTCACCGGTGACGCCCGCTCGGTCGCCCTGGCCGTCGCGGCCGAGGTCGGGATTCCTGAGTCCGACGTGGTGGCCGAGGTGATGCCGGGCGACAAGGTCGACGTCGTACGCCGTCTCCAGGGCGAGGGCCACGTGGTCGCGATGGTCGGCGACGGCGTCAACGACGCTGCGGCACTGGCGACCGCCGACCTGGGCATCGCGCTCGGGACCGGCACGGAGGTGGCGATCGAGGCCTCGGACCTGACCCTGGTCGGGGGCGACCTGCGCAAGGCCGCCGACGCGATCCGGCTCTCGCGCCGGACGTTGGCCACGATCAAGGGCAACCTGTTCTGGGCCTTCGCCTACAACGTGCTGGCGATCCCGCTGGCGATGGCCGGCCTGCTGCAGCCGATGATCGCCGGAGCCGCGATGGCGTTCTCCTCGGTCTTCGTGATTGGCAATTCGTTGCGCCTTCGCTCGTTCAAGTAGTCTGAACCGTCCTTCCCGGCCTATCCGGGACAGGGCAACGCACAGCCCTCCTGCCGCGGAGATCCCGTGGCCGCTGAGTCCAGAGGAGGTGGAGATCGCTATGCGTAACTATGAAGTGGTCGTCATTCTCGACCCGAGCCTCGACGAGCGCACCGTCGCTCCGTCGCTCGACAAGTACCTCAACGTGGTCCGCAACGACGGTGGCACCGTCGACAACGTGGACGTGTGGGGTCGCCGCAAGCTGGCGTACGAGATCAAGAAGAATGCCGAAGGCATCTACGCGATCGTGACGCTGAACGCTGAGCCGGCAACCGTCAAGGAGCTCGACCGTCAGCTCACGCTGAACGAGTCGATCCTCCGTACCAAGGTCCTTCGCCCCGGCAAGTGATCCCTGTCTTGTGTCGGTGCCATCCGCAAGGATGGGGCCGACCCGGACGACTGATCGAAACGAAGGACTGAGGACATGGCTGGCGAGACCATCATCACCGTGATCGGCAATCTGACCGACGACCCGGAGCTGCGCTTCACCCCCTCGGGGGCGGCAGTCGCCAACTTCACCGTCGCGTCGACGCCGCGTGCGTTCAAGCGTGAGACGAACTCGTGGGAGGACGGGGAGACCCTGTTCCTGCGCTGCTCGATCTGGCGCCAGGCCGCGGAGAACGTTGCCGAGTCGCTCACCCGCGGCACCCGCGTGATCGTGCAGGGGCGGCTCGTGTCGCGCTCGTACGAGGACCGCGAGGGCCAGAAGCGGACCGTCAACGAGCTGCAGGTCGACGAGATCGGCCCGTCGCTCACCTGGGCCACGGCCAAGGTCACCCGCGCCTCGCGCTCGGGCGGCAACGGCGGCGGCCAGGGCGGCGGCAACTTCGGCGGCGGTGGCGGCAACAACTTCGGTGGCGGTGGCAACGGTGGGTACGGCGGCCAGTCCGCTCAGCCCTCCGCTCCGGCCAACGACCCCTGGGCGACTCCGGCCCCGCAGGCGAACCAGTCGTCTGCCGGGGACCCGTGGGGTGCCCCGGGCGTCGGGTCCGACGAGCCCCCGTTCTGATCGGTGTCGGGCGAGCCGACGGCTGCGCCCGTGCCAACGAATTTTCCAGACCCATTCCGGCGTCATGCCGGGCTTCTAGAAAGGAAGCACCACAATGGCTAAGGCAGTGATTCGCAAGCCCAAGAAGAAGGTTTGCCAGTTCTGCAAGGAGAAGGCGACCGGTGTCGACTACAAGGACGCCACGCTCCTCCGCAAGTTCATCTCCGACCGCGGCAAGATCCGCGCGCGTCGGGTCACCGGCAACTGCGTCCAGCACCAGCGCGACGTCGCCATCGCGGTGAAGAACGCTCGCGAGGTCGCCCTGCTGCCCTACACCTCCACCGGTCGCTGAGAGGGGTTCTGACATGGCTACCAAGATCATCCTGACCCAGGAAGTCATCGGGCTCGGCTCGGCTGGCGACATCGTCGAGGTCAAGGACGGCTACGCCCGTAACTACCTTGTCCCGCGTGGCGACGCCATCCGCTGGACCAAGGGCGGCGAGAAGCAGGTCGAGACCATCAAGGCTGCTCGGAAGGCCCGCGCTCTGCGCGACGCCGACCACGCCAACGAGGTCAAGGCCAAGCTCGAGGCCGCTCCGGTCGCGCTCAAGGTCAAGGCCGGCAAGGAGGGTCGTCTCTTCGGCTCTGTCACCGTTGCCGACGTTGCCGAGGCGCTCGCCGCCGCGGCCGGCCAGTCGATCGACAAGCGCACCGTCGTGATCGGCAACCCGATCAAGGCGCTCGGCGCTCACCAGATCATCGTGAAGCTCCACGACGAGGTGTCGGCCACGGTCGCCATCAACGTCGTCGCTGCCTGAACGACTGCCTGACAGCCGCCTCCGGGCGGCGTGATTGACCAGTACGAAGGCCCGGTCCCGTGAGGGGCCGGGCCTTCGTCGTTCCTCAGGCGTGGTGGGTCCTGCGGTGGTGGTGCCGGGGTTCTGGGGCGATGCCGTCGGCGTCCTGCGCTGGTGGGTCCGGGGGGTCAGGCGAAGCCGTCGGCGAGGGCGGTGAGCTTGGCCCGGTAGGCCACCCAGTCGTAGCCGTCGGGGATGTTGCTGTTGTCCCGGTGCATCCCGACGGCCCCGTCGTGCAGCTCGCGCAGGATGTCGGCCTGCCCGGCGTGACGCGAGGTGTCGTCGATGACCCGCACGACCAGGTGGTGGAGGTTGGCGTTCGCCATCTCCTCGGGCCACCACGGCACCCGGCCGACGGTGTCGAGCGGCAGCGCCTCGATGGTGGCCTGGCTGGCCTCGCCGACCCGGTGGTAGAGCTCGATCAGGTCCGCGGCGCTCTCCTCGGCGGTGGCGTACCAGTCGGCCTGGGGGTCCTCCTCGAACGCCGACAGCGGCAGCAGCCGATGCTGGTCGCTGAACGTGCGGCCGAAGCTGAGCCCGAGGTAGCCCCACTCCACGTTGGTGCAGTGCTTGAGGATGCCGAGCAGGTTCGTGCCGGTCGGGGTGCGCGGCAGGCGCAGGTCGCGCTCGGAGAGGCCGTCGAGCTTGAACAGCAGTCCCTCCCGCGCGCGCTGGAGGTAGCGGGCGAGGATCGCCCGAGGTTCGAACAGGTCCTGGAAGTCGCTCATGTCAGGACTCTAGGACCGGGCACCGACACCAGCGGAGGGGTTTTCGGTGGGGGCGGCGGCAGGGGTGCCGGGCGTCAGGCGGTGAGCCCGACCCTCATCCAGGTCTCGCCGCGGGCCCGCCAGGTCAGGACCACGAACCGCATCCCCATGAAGAGCGCACTGAACGCGATCCAGATCTGCACCAGCCCCGGATGCCACAGCGCTACCACCGGTGCGTAGACCGCCAGCGTGAGCAGCCCGCCCCAGGCCAGGTAGCGCCCGTCCCCGGCGCCGATCAGCACCCCGTCGAGGACGAAGACCACACCGCAGATCGGCTGCGACAGCGCCGCGACCAGCAGCACCGGGATCAGAGCGGTGCGGACGTCGGGGTCGGCGCTGAAGAGCCGGCCGAGCACCGGGCTGAGCAGGGCCAGCGCGAGTCCGAGCACGACGCCGCTCCACACGCCCCACCAGATCATCCGGGTGGTCAGGCGCCGGGTCGCGGCCCGGTCGCCCTCGCCCAGGGCGCGGCCGGTCAGCGCCTGGGCCGCAATCGCGATGGCGTCGAGCACGAAGGCCAGGAAGGTCCACAGCGTGAACGCCACCTGGTGCGTCGCCAGGTCGGTGGCCGAGCTCGCGTGGGGGATGACGGTGACGGCGTACGTCGTCACGAGCAGGCTGGCGCGCAGCGTGAGCGTACGGACCACCAGCGGCACCGCGGCGCGGCCGGCGGCACGGATCCCGGCGGTGTCGGGGCGCAGCGAGGCGCCGTGGCGCCGGGCGCCGCGGACGACCACGACGACGAGAGCGACGGCGCTGGCGACCTGGGCGATCACGGAGCCGAGGGCGGAGCCGGCGATCCCGAAGCCCAGGATCGGCACGAAGAGGACGTTCAGAGCGATGTTCGCGAGGTTGCCGGACACGGCGACCACCAGCGGCGTGCGCGTGTCCTGAAGGCCCCGTAGGACGCCGTTACCGGCCAGCAGCAGGAGCAGTGGGGTCACCCCGAGGACGGCGATCCGCAGATACGTGGTCGCCTGGTCGAGCACGGGCCCTTCGGCGCCGACGGCGCGGCACAGCGGGCCTGCGGCGAGCAGGACAGGGAGAGTGACGACCACGCCGATGACTACCGCGAGCCAGAGGCCGTCGATGCCCTGGGTAAGGGCACCGCGGCGGTCGCCCGCTCCGATCCGGCGGGCGACGCTGGCGGTGGTGCCGTAGGCGAGGAAGACGCACAGCCCGACGACGGTCTGGAGGATGACGCCGGCGATGCCGAGGCCGGCCAGCGGATCGGTGCCCAGATGGCCGACGATGGCGGAGTCGGCGAGCAGGAAGAGGGGCTCGGCGACGAGGGCCAGGAAGGCCGGGACCGCGAGCCGCCAGATCTCCCGGTCGGTGTGGACTAGGCCGGTCCGCTGTTCTTTCCGGCAGCTCTCGCGCAGTCCCACTCCGGCAGGGTAGTCTCCACCGCCGGTCGGTGGATAACTCACAGTTACCTGTGGATGGACGCCTCCCGCCCTGCGATGTCGACAAGGAAACATCGGGTTCGGTGACAACCGCACATGACCTGCGGATGAACACGACACGCCCGGAAGAAATCTGTGTCCACACACAGGTGACGGCGTTTCCGCAGGTCAGAGGCTGTTTAGACCGTGTCGCGCGAAATGTATGCACAGGATCGTCCCCAGGCTGTGCACACTCATCCACGGTTCGTCCCCAGGGATGGGCCGGTTTTCCACACGGCTTGTGGATAACCGGGTGGCGTCGGCTCGCGAATTGTCGGTGGGGGCGCCTAACGTCGCGCGCATGAGCATGACCGAGCCTGACCTGGTCGAGCCTCCCTTCGAGGAGTGGGGCGACGGCCCCGCGCCGTACGAGCCTGGCGAACGCCCCACCAAGCCGAACGACCGCACGCCCCCGCACGACATGGCGGCGGAGCAGTCGGTCCTCGGCGCGATGATGATCTCCAAGGACGCGATCGCCGACGTCGTGGAGACGCTGCGCGGCACCGACTACTACCGTCCCGCGCACGAGACGATCCACGACGTCATCGTCGACCTCTACAGCCGTAACGAGCCGGTCGACATCGTCACCGTCGGCCGTGAGCTGGAGCGCCAGGGCGAGCTGCTCAAGATCGGCGGGGCGCCGTACCTGCACACCCTCACCGCGAACGTGCCGCTGGCGGCCAACGCCGGCTTCTATGCCGAGATCGTCCGGGAGAAGGGCACGCTGCGCCGCCTGGTCGACGCCGGCACCAAGATCGTCCAGATGTCGTACGCCGGTGAGGGCGAGGTCGACTCGATCGTCGACCAGGCCCAGGCCGAGGTGTTCAAGATCGCCGAGAAGCGCGCGACCGAGGACTACGCGCCGCTCTCGGAGTTCATGAACGACGTCGTCGACGAGATCGAGTCGATCGCCAACCGGCAGGAGGGCATCTACGGTGTGCCCACCGGCTTCGCCGACCTCGACGAGCTCACCAACGGCTTCCACGGCGGCCAGATGATCATCGTCGCCGCCCGACCCGCGATGGGTAAGTCGACGCTCGCGCTCGACTTCTGCCGCTCGGCGTCGATCCACAACAACCTCGCCAGCGTCTTCTTCTCCCTCGAAATGGGGCGCTCGGAGATCGCGATGCGTCTGCTCAGCGCCGAGGCCAAGATCCCGCTCAACCACATCCGCAACGGCAACATGACCGATGAGGACTGGGACAAGATGGCCCGCAAGATGGGCGACGTCTCCGCGGCCCCGATGTTCATCGACGACTCGCCGAACATGACGATGATGGAGATCCGCTCCAAGGCCCGCCGGCTCAAGCAGAAGCACGACCTCAAGCTGATCGTGATCGACTATATGCAGCTGATGTCCTCGGGCAAGAAGGTCGAGTCCCGACAGCTCGAGGTCTCGGAGTTCTCCCGTCAGATCAAGCTCCTCGCCAAGGAGATCGACTGCCCCGTCATCGCCCTGTCACAGCTCAACCGTGGTCCCGAGCAGCGTGCCGACAAGAAGCCGATGGCCGCCGACCTCCGTGAGTCCGGCTCGCTCGAGCAAGACGCGGACATGATCATCCTGCTGCACCGCGAGGACGTCTACGAGAAGGAGTCCACCCGCCCCGGCGAGGCCGACCTGATCATCGCCAAGCACCGTAACGGTCCCACTCGGGACCTGGTGGTGGCGTTCCAGGGTCACTACAGCCGGTTCGTGGACATGGCCCACTGATAGGCGATCTTGTTGTCGAGAGGGACTGCCGGTGCGTCAAGGCGAGCATCTTGGGGGCCTGCGACGTCCGTGACCGGTGCTCGGCGCCAGGTCAGTGGCTGGTGAGGCTTGCTGCGGCCTTGCGTACCATCGCGGACAGGTCGTCCAAGGTCTCCGACGGGGTTCGCCAGCGGTGCCAGTAGAGCGACACGGAGACGACGTACGGCTCCATGATGCGGACGAGATCGCTGCGGTACGGCTCCTCGGCGATCTGGTCACTCGGTAGAACGCTCCAGCCAAGCCCTGAGTGGACGGCGTCCAGGTACTCCCGGTTCGACGGAATGAAGTGGGTGGGCGGCTGCCCTTGCACGCCGAGTTGGTTGAGGAGGTCGTCGGTGAGCGTGTCGCGGCGATCGAACTTCAGCGTGGGCACCCGGAGTAGGTCGGCTGGCGTGGCCAGTCCGGTCCGGGCCAGCAGCGCTCGACTGGCCACCGGGATGTAGTGCATGGTGCCGAGTCGCTCGGCCCGACACCCCTGGATGGGGCGAGGATCGGTGGTGACTGCCGCCATCACCCGGGCGTCGCGGAGCATCCGTGAGGACCAATCCTGGTCCTCGATGTGCAGATCGAGGAGCCAGTTGGTGCGCTCGGCGATCTGTGTGACCACCGGCCGGAACCAGGTGCTCACCGAGTCGGCGTTGATCGCGATCCGCACGCTGACGGGATCGGCGCTGCGTCCGTGCGCGCTGAGGAGCGCGCTCTCGGCCTCGGCCTGGGCGAGCAGGTACTTGCGTGCGATGCCGAGGACCACCTTGCCTGCCTCGGTGGGAACTGCGGGCTGGGTCCGGACGACGACGGGCTCGCCGAGGTCGGCCTCCAACGCATGGATCCGCTGGCTCAGTGCTCCCGGCGTCAGATGGAGTTCCCGGGCCGCCTCGGCGAACGTCCCGAGCCGACACACGGCCTCGAGTGCTTCGAGCTGGGTCGTCGTCCACCGCATTTAGTAATCCTAAACCACCTTTGAATTCTTTCGATTGTCAATAGTTGCCGCTCTTCGTACTTTCGGGACCGGCGTGAGTGCGCCACCGACGTGATGTCGGATTCGGGAGGTGCAACGACGTGCGAAATCTGGTGGTGGTGGTCTCGCCGCCCAACTCCAATACGGTGATCGACGGAATGGCCTGCACGGTCACTCGCCCGGAGGACCACACCGATTGGTCCGACTTTCCGAATCTCGGCGTGTTGACGCTGGTCTCGGCGTTGAAGGCGGTTCCTGGCGTTGAGCCGATCTACATCGACGGGACTGTGGTTCCGTGGGCCGACGTGCTCGCCTTCGTCACCGAGAACGGGGGCAGGATCCTCGCGCTGTGCGTCAGCGCGATCACCGCCACCTATGAGGCGGGCCTGCACCTGGTTCGGGCAGCGAAGAGATGCGACCCCGAGATCGTCTCGATCTTCGGAAATGATCACCTGACGGCTCTCGGACAGGTCAGCTTGCTGTTGAGATCGGAGATCGACTTCGCCTTTGCGGGAAATGAGGTGATCGGCTCGTTCGTCGACCTCGTCACCTGCCTTTCTCACGGAATGTCGATCGACCCGCGTGTTTTTCCTGGGCTGATCTGGCGAGACGGTGCCCAGGTGCGGTGCACGCCGCAGCAGGCGGAGTCGCTGTGGACCGACGTGGACTACGACCTGGTGGACACCGCCTTCGATCACACCGCGATCTACCGGAAGAACTTCGAGAAGCGGGTCCGGCCCACCTTCCATCGAATGACCGGTCGCAGCGTGGCCGCGGGTGTGCCGGTCGAGATTGCGCGAGGGTGCATCAAGTTCGCCCGGAACGACGCCTGCTCGTTCTGCTCGATCCAGTTCGGGGGCATGTGGCGCAACGAGGTCTCCGATGCCGACGAGGCGTGGTCGATGATCGGGCACGCCTACGCCCGTGGCTACGACTACCTCTACCTGACCGCGGACGAGCTGCCGCTGACGTTCGGACGTCTCCTCTCCGGCATGCATGCCGCGCCTCCACAGTGGTGGCGTGACCTGTCAGACGCGGAGCGGCCCGTCCTGGTGGGTTACGCGCGTGCCGACGGGCTGTCCAACGAGCGCAACGCCACAGTGCTTCGGGAGATCGGCGTGCGTCAGCTGATGGTGGGCCTCGATGCGGGGACGAGTCGTTCCCTGGAGGCGATGGCCAAGCCCCTGGCCACCAGGCATGAGCGCGAGTCGAGCTATCGGGCCGAGGCGATGTTCGAGCACAACACCCGCGCCCTGGAGAGTGCGCACAAGGCCGACCTGCTACTCAAGGCCGGTTTCGTCGTCGGCCATCTCGGGATGGACCGGTCGCTGCTCGAGGACAACGTCGCCTCGATGAAGGCGCTGATCGACGCCAACACCGGAGCCATCGCCTCCGTCGACGTCGAGGTGCTCTCGCCGGAGCCTGGCTCCCTGGACTTCCAGTGCCTCATCGACCCTGCGCGGGCCTCCGACCGTGCGAGCCGCCTCGGCCTGCACGTCGGCTCTCCTTCAGACCGGGATCAGATCGCGGAGCGCTGGAGGAACAGCGACCTCATCGACCGGGAGGAGGCGATGGCCGACTACGTCACGGCTGTGATGCCCGAGCTCACGCTCGACGACCTGGCGGCGGCTCGCGACGACGTGAGGTCTCATGCGACTGCGGCCGGCATCACGGTGGGGGAGTGAGGGAGCCCTGTCATGACGGCGGTGGTTCTGTGGGCGTGCGCGACGGCCCTGGCGTACGGCATGAGTGACTTCGTTGGCGGGCTCGGCTCGCGGCACGCGTCGTACTGGACGGTTGGGTTCGTCGCGCAGGGTGCCAGTCTGCTGACCTCGATCGTCATCGCGCTGGGGATGTCGGGCTCGCCGCTCGGCGTCGATCTGCTGTGGGGTGGCCTCGCCGGGATCGGCAACGCCGTCGGGACCCTGCTGCTCTATCGGGGCCTGGGCGCCGGAGCCGTGGCAGTGGTCGCGCCTGTCTCGGCGCTCGCCGCCCTGGTGCTGCCTCTGCTGGTGGCAGTGGGAGAGCACGGCACACTTCCGCTGCTGACCCTCATGGGTGCGGCGACGGCGCTGATCGCGATCTGGCTCGTCACTACTGGGGGCGGTCGTGAACCGCGGGGCGCTGAGCGCTCGACCGCCCTCGCTGTCGGGACCCTCTCCGGAGCCGGCTTCGCGCTGATGTTCGTCGCGTTGAGCCACATCTCGCCCGGCGCGGGTGGTGCACCGTTGGTCCTCAATCAGGCAGTGGCGGCGAGTGTCGCGTTCGGAGGCTTCGTGCTGACCGGTGCCGGGTGGCACCGCGGAGCGTGGTGCGGGATCGCCAGCGGGGCGCTCGGTGCCGCAGCGACAGTGGCGTTCACGGTGGCGAGCCGGTACGGGAACCTGGGACCGGCCTCGGCGATCGCCGCGCTCTACCCGTGTGTCACCGTCACGCTGGCGGTGCTCGTTCTTGGCGATCCGCTGAGCCGACGCCAGGGGGCTGCGCTGGTCCTGTCGGCTGCTGCGTTATGGCTGGTTGCCACCGGGGGGTGAGATGCTCGAGCCAGGGTGCTGCCGACCGAATCGCAGCGAAGGACAGCTGAAATGAATCGCATCGACCTTCCCGCGGCGGTTGCGCCGCGGGTCAACGACTACGACACCTTCGCCGCCGTCTACTCGGCGGAGAACGACGACAGCCTGGCGAACGCGTTCTACGAGCGACCGGCCATGCTGGCGTTGGCCGGAGACGTCGCCGGTCGCCGGGTGCTCGATGCGGGGTGTGGATCGGGGGCGCTGAGCGCCGCGCTGCTCGACCGTGGGGCGATCGTCACCGGGGTCGATGCGAGTGCAGGGATGCTCGGCCACGCGCGACAGCGCCTCGGTGACGCGGTCAAGCTGCGCCAGGCCGACCTGATCGACCCGCTGCCGTTCGGCGATGGCGTGTTCGATGACGTGATCGCTTCGCTGGTGTTGCACTACCTCGAGGACTGGGGGCCGACGCTCGCTGAGATCCGGCGGGTCCTGCGACCGGGTGGTCGTCTGCTCGCCTCGGTCGATCACCCGATCGTCGCCTACACCCTCCACGAGGAGCGCCCCGACTGCTTCGCGAACACCTCCTATGGATTCGAGTGGGACCTCGGTGGTCGGCGCATGCCGATGCGGTTCTGGCGCAAGCCCCGAGACTGCAGGATTTGGCCCTTCGTGAGCGCCGGAAGGGCCAAAATCTGCAGTCTCGGCCAGCGTCGGCGTCCAGGCCCTCGCCGAGGACTGGGACCGCTTCGTCTCCCGGATCGCCGCGCTCGGTGATCGGCGCCTGCTGGCACCGACGGGTCACGGGCCGGGGCCGTGGGCGCAGGCGTCGTACCTGAAGCTCGCCTTGCATGCACTCGACGAGGTGGCCCATCACGGGGGCGAGATCGGGCTGCTCCGGGACCTCTACCTGCGCCGGTAGTCAGGCGTCCGCCCCAGACCTGCCGGACGGGCGGTCCCGGCCCAGCCCGCGGGTCACCAGGAACGCACCGACCAGGACGATCAGGGCGTCGACCACGATGGCGGTGCGCAGGGCGGGCAGGGAGTCGAGGCCTCCGGCGGCGGTCGCGACGGCGCTGACCACGGGGACTCCGACGGCGATGGCGACCTGCTGGGTCATGGTGGCGATCCCGGTCGCCAGGCCCTGCTCGCGGTCGGGGAGGTCGGAGGTGGCGGCGACCATGAAGGCGACGATGGCGGCCACGTGACCGATCGCTCCGACGAAGACGACCACGGCGTACCACCACAGCGACGGTCCGGGTGCGGTGCCCAGCAGGACGAGGGAGAGGGTGGTGGCGGCCTGGACGAGCAGCCCGCCAGTCGCCGTACGCCGGACTCCGACGGCCCCGATGAAGCGCGGTCCCAGGGTGCCGCCGACGATCGCCCCGACCCCCATCGTGCCGAGCATCAGGCCGGTCTGGAGCGGGTTGAGGCCGAGCACGTGCTGGAAGTACATCGTGGAGAGGAAGACCAGGCCGGGCTCCATCGCGAAGGTCACGAAGCCGGCGACGTTGCCCCAGAAGATCGTGCGACGCCGCAGGATCGGGAGCGGCACCAACGGGTGCGGGTGACCCTGCTCCAGGCGGACGAACCCGGTCAGCAGCACCGCGGCGAGGACCAGTGAGCCCCAGCCCCACGGATCGCCGGTGCCGTGCTCACCCAGTCGGGTGGCGGCGTACACGAGAGCGAGCAGGCCGGAGGTGACGGTCGCGGCGCCGGGCAGGTCGAGGCGGCTGCGCTCCCGCTCGGCGGAGTCCTGGAGCACGGCAGGGGCGACCGCGACCACGAGCAGCGCGACCGGCACGTTCACCAGGAACGCCCACCGCCAGCTCAGCAGGTCGGTCAGGACGCCGCCCAGGATCGCGCCCGCGGTGAAGCCGGTCGACATCACGACGCTGTTGAGCCCCAGCGCCGTGCGTCGCAGCGGCCCCTCGGGGAACGCGACGGTCAGCAGCGACAGTGCTGCCGGTGTCACCGCGGCGGTGGCCAGGCCCTGAGCCACCCGGGCGGTCAGCAGCATCTCCGGGGAGGTCGCGAGGCCGCCGAGGACGGAGGCCAGGCCGAGCGCGATCATCCCGATCAGGAAGGTCCGGCGCCGTCCGACGTAGTCGCCGATCCGGCCGAACAGGAGCGTGAATCCTGCAGCGCACAGCGCGAACGAGGTGGCGATCCACTGCACGTTGGCGTCAGTGAAGCCCAGCCCCTGACCGACGGCCGGTAGCGCCACGTTCAGGATCGAGAAGTCGACGCAGAGGGTGAACTGGGAGGTGAGGAGGAGGATCAGGACGAGCAGTTGGCTGCGGGTCATCCGGGCGCTGTCGTGCGGGCGGCCGCTGGCGCCGCCGTCGTGCTGAACGGCTCCGGCCTGCGAAGTGGTGGAGGTCATGCCTCCAGGCTCGGCCGCCGCGACGGCACCAGCGAGCCCCCTGCGCTGCCATCCCTGGTGGCGCCTACCCCTGCCAGGGACAGGCCCAGGGATAGCGTCGCCTGCCTGCCGGAGGCACGATGGCGCCATGACGACGGAGCTCGGTGACTTCCTCCGCAGCAGGCGTGCCGCGATCAGTCCGGAGGCCGCCGGAGTGGTCTCGTACGGCCCGCGTCGGGTGCCCGGGCTGCGGCGTGAGGAGCTGGCGATGCTCGCCGGGATGAGTCCGACCTACTACACCCGGCTGGAGCAGTCCGAGCAGCACAACGCCTCGGACTCGGTGATCGACGCCCTCGCCCGGGCGCTCCAGCTCAGCCCGGAGGAGCATGCGCACCTGCGCCGCCTCGCCCGTCCCGTGGCCGACGTCTCGCGCTCGACCACCTCGCGCGCCCGGCCCTCCGCGGTGGCGCTGGTGCAGGCGGCGCCGGGCCCGGCGATGATCGTCGACCACGCCAATGACGTCCTGGCGTGGAACCGGCTCGGCCACCTACTCCTGGCCGACGACCTCCCCTTCGACAGCCCCGACTGCACGGTCCAGCGGCCCAACCAGAGCCGGCTCTTCTTCCTCGGCGGAGGCGCTGCCCGGTTCGTGGACCCGCAGGCGATGGCGGAGGCCCACGCCGGGTTCCTGCGCTACTCCTCGGGCCTCTTCCCCGACGACGCACGGTTGAGCCACCTGGTCGGCGAGCTGGTGCAGCGCAGCGACTGGTTCGCCGAGATCTGGGCGGGGCACCCGGTCTACGACTGCGGTTACGGGGTGAAGCAGTTCCGCCATCCGCTGGTCGGACGCCTCGACCTCACGTATGAGGCGATGCTGCTGCCCGAGACCAGTCAGCGGATGGTGATGTACCACGCCGAGTCGGGCGCCTCGGCCGATGCGCTCGAGCTCCTGGCCCGTCACTGACCCGGTACGCCGATCACCGCACCGCCCAGAGCCGGCTGGCCGCCGGCGTACGTCCTCACCCACCCGCCACAGCGGCACTGTGTGCCAATAAGGTGGGGCGGACGAAAGGGAGGCGCTGTGACCACCACCGACCCGGCCCCCACGGCCTCCCCGGAGCCGAAGGTGGGACTGCGTACGACGCTCACCCTCGGGCTCTTCAGCGCGATGGGGCCCCTGGCCTCGGACATGCCGCTGCCGGCGCTGCCGGAGATCACCGACTCACTGCACGCCTCGGAGATGGCCTCGGCCGCGACCGTCACGGTCTGCTTCGCCGGCTTCGCGATCGGACAGCTGCTGGTCGGCGGGCTCAGCGACCGGCTCGGGCGGCGTCGCCCGCTGCTGGTGTGCATCGGGCTCTTCCTGATCGCCGGGATCGTCTGCGCGCTCGCGCCGACCATCGAGGTGCTGCTGCTCGGCCGCTTCCTGCAGGGCGTCTTCGGCGCCGGCGGGGTCGTGGTCGCTCGGGCCTCGGTGCGTGACATCGCCCAGGGATCCGGCGCCGCCGGCCTCTACTCCCGGCTCGGCATGGTCACGATCCTCGCCCCGATCATCGCGCCCCTGCTCGGCGGCCAGGTGCTGCGCTTCACCTCCTGGCGCGGCCTGTTCTGGGCGTTCACCATCGTGGTGGCGCTGGTCTTCGTGCTCGCGCTGCTGCTCTTCAAGGAGTCCCTGCCACCCGACCAGCGGCGCCCCAGCGGCGGTCAGATCGCCCTGATGCGGCGCGTACTGGTCCACCCCGGCTTCGGCCAGCACCTGGTGATGAGCCTGTGCCAGGGCGCCGTACTGCTGAGCTACCTCACGCTCAGCTCGCTCTTCCTGCAGAACGAGTACGGCGTCAGCGCGCAGGCCTACTCCCTGCTCTTCGCGCTCGCGGCGGCCTGCATGTTCGGTGCCCACATCGTCAACATCCGGGTCGGGCCGCGTTGGGGTGCGCTGAACATGCTCACCGGCAGCGTGAGCGGCTACTTCACTGGTGCGCTGCTCCTCACCATCGCGGTCCTCGCGCACGCCCCGCTGCCCCTGGTCGTGATCGCGATCATGATCACGCTGGCGCTCTACACGCCCTCGGGACCGAACAACATGGCACTGGCGATGATGCCGTTCGGTGCCGCCGCCGGCACCGCGGCAGCCCTGCTCGGGGCCACCCAGCAGATCGCCGGTGCGGTCAT
The DNA here is from genome assembly GCF_030150155.1 of Nocardioides sp. GTDB lineage: Bacteria > Actinomycetota > Actinomycetes > Propionibacteriales > Nocardioidaceae > Nocardioides. The sequence continues at coordinate 61,574 of NZ_JASLGR010000040.1, read as the reverse complement.
CCCGACCCTCGGCTCGCGGTTTGGCAGCCCTGGCACAGTGATGGCAACGATCATGCTCGCCGGAGCAGCGATCGGGCTGGTCCAGATCTTCACCTTCGTGCGTCCGTCGGTACGACGTGAGCGCGCCCCCTTCGTCTGAGGGCACCGAGATTTCCTTGCTCGGAGGTGAGGTCTGCCGACGTGGTGGGTAAATGAATGGTGACAATGTCGGTGTCGCACAGAAGGTGATGGGTATGCACGGCCGCTGGGAGACTGAGAACTGATGAGCGGTGAGCACTCGGGAGGCTCACACGTCAGCACGTCACGGATGCCGCTGAGGCAGCGGCTCGTCGGCGTCGGCACGATGACCGCAGCCGGCCTCGGAGCCCTGGTGCTGTGGTCGGCGGTGGCGCTGACCCGGACCCCGGACCACGACCACCTGCGGGTCGGTCGGCTGCCGGGCGGCCCGGAGGTCACCTACGACCTGCAGGGTCCGGGCGTGTGGCTGCTGGTGGTCTCGATCGGCCTCGCGGTGATCTTCGCCGTCGGTGTCGCGGTCGTCGAGCGGCGTACCGTCACACGGACCCGACGCGCCGTCGACGACGTCGCGCTCCCGTTGGCACCGCGCCACATCATGGACGCCACCCGCGGCGTGTACGCCGGCCCGGTCACCGTCACGGTGCTGATCCCGGCCCACAACGAGGAGGGCTGCCTGGCCGACACCCTGCGGAGCCTGCACAGCCAGGAGCCCCCGCCCGAGCGGGTGATCGTGGTGGCCGACAACTGCACCGACGCGACTGTCGACATCGCCCGAGCCGAGGGCGCGGAGGTGTTCGAGACCCGCGGCAACACGCACAAGAAGGCCGGGGCGCTCAACCAGGCGCTGCGCGAGGTCCTGGTCGGTCTGGGGGACAACGACCTGGTGATGGTGATGGACGCCGACACCACCCTCGACCCCGGCTTCCTGGCCGGGGTGAAGCGCCGGATGACCCTCGACCGGGCGCTGATGGCGGTCGGTGGCCTCTTCTACGGCGAGGACGGGGCCGGCCTGCGCGGTCAGTTTCAGCGCAACGAGTACATGCGCTACCAGCGCGAGCTCAAGCGTCGCCGGGGTCGGGTCTTCGTGCTGACCGGCACCGCCACCGCCTTCCGTGCCCGGGCGCTGCGCGAGGTCGCCGCCCACCGCGGCACGGTCCTGCCGGGCGTGCCCGGGGACGTCTACGACGTGATCGCGCTGACCGAGGACAACGAGCTCACCATCGCACTGAAGTGCCTCGGCGCGCTGATGATCTCCCCGGCCGAGTGCACCGTCGTCACCGAGGTGATGCCGACCTGGAGGACGCTGTGGAACCAGCGCCTGCGCTGGCAGCGCGGGGCCCTGGAGAACCTCGGCGCCTACGGTCCGCGGCCGGCGACGATGCGGTACTGGGCCCAGCAGCTCGGCATCGGCTACGGCGTCTTCGCCCTCGGCGGCTACGTGCTGCTGATGGTCGTGCTCGTGGCGACCAGCCCGTCGTGGGTCTGGTTCCCGTTCTGGATGGGCGTCGGCGGTGTCTTCGTGATCGAACGGGTGGTCACCGTCTGGAAGGGCGGCTGGGCCGCGCGCCTGCTCGCCCTCGCGCTCTTCCCCGAGCTGTTCTACGCGATGTTCCTCAACCTCGTGCACATCAAGGGGATCTGGGACCTGGCCCGCGCCAAGGAGGCCGCCTGGACCCACCTGGCCGCCCCGACCCGGGAGGAGGCTCGATGACCTGGTTCATCACCGTGCTGTCGGGGTTCGTCGCGGTCAACACGGTCCTGTACGTCACCCTGGCGATCTTCAAGGTGCTGCCGAAGGTCTACCTCAGCGACTGGTTCAGTGGCGCCAACCGGCGTGGCGAGACCCGCAACATCGACCCCGACGCGCCGGTCTGACCGTTGTGTCGCAGCGCTCAGCCGTGCGCCCGGAACGCCGCCCGGTGACCTGTCGGGGTGGTCCCCAGCCGTGCGCTGAAGTGCTTGCGGAGCAGGTCGTCGCCCGCGTAGCCCACCGCCGCCGCGACCTCCCTGACGCTCAGGTCGGTCCGCTCCAGCAGCCGCTGCGCCTCCCGGACGCGCAGGTCGGTGAGCCAGCCGATCGGGGTGATCCCGAGGTGGTCGGCGAACCAGCGGTGGAAGGTGCGCGGCGACATCGAGCACAGCGCCGCCAGGTCGCTCACCCTCCAGTCGCGGCGTAGGTCGGCGGCCACGGTGAGCTGGAGCTGCTCCACGGTGGGCGTCGCGGTGGTGGGCGTGATGGTGTCGGCGTACTGCGCCTGCGAGCCGGGTCGGAAGACGGGCGTCACCATCGAGCGGGCGACCACCTCGGCGGCGGCCGCGCCCCAGTCCTCGCGGACCAGGTGCAGCAGCAGGTCGATCCCGGCCGTGACTCCGGCCGAGGTCCAGACCCCGTCGCCGCCGCAGTACAGATCCCGAGGCCGTACGTCGATCAGCGGATGGCGTCGGGCCAGCTCGGCGCCGAAGCGCCAGTGCGTGGTGGCGCTGCGCCCGTCGAGGAGTCCGGCCGCGGCCAGGGTGAAGGCGCCGGTGCACAGCGAGGCCACGGTCACCCCGGACGCGGCAGCGGTGGTGACGGCCTCCAGATCGACTGCGGCGGGCTCGGCCAGCGGGTCCTCGCTGCCCGGGACCACCAGCAGGTCCAGGTCGCCGACGGTGTCGAGCGGGTGGGTGCGGCGCAGGGTGTGGACGGCGTCGAGGTCGGTCAGCGGCGCGGCGGCGAGGAGCCGCAGGTCGACGCGCGGGAGGCCACGGTCCGTGCGATCGTCGTACACCTCCCGCACCACGGCGATGTCGAACGGTCGCCGCCCGGGACCGATCAGGACACCGACGGTCGTCATGGCGTGATCTTATCGATCCTCGTCATTCCTGCCACTGCCGTGCGGGCGGCGGCGCTGCTGGACTGGGGTCATGACGCATTCGGAACCGACGGCCCTGGTGGTCGTCGACATGCAGCAGGGGTTCGACGACGCGAGCTGGGGGCGGGCCGTCCAGCGCGAGGAGTGCGACCGCAACGTCGTGCGACTCCTCGACGCCTGGACCGATCAGGGCTGGCCGATCGTGGTGGTCAGGCACGACTCGGTGCATCAGGAGTCGCCGCTGCGCCCTGCCCACCCGGGCAACGCCCTGCTTCCTGCCGTCGCCGCCGCACGTGCCGACCTGCTCGTCACCAAGACGGTGAACTCGGCGTTCTACGGCACGCCGGACCTCGACGCCTGGCTGCGCGGCGAGGGGATCGGGCGGATCGTGGTGTGTGGCATCCAGACCAACATGTGCGTCGAGACGACCGCCCGGATGGGTGGGAACCTCGGCTACGAGGTGGTGGTGCCGCTCGATGCGACCAGCACCTTCGACCTGGCCGGTCCCGACGGCACGGTGCTGCCTGCCGAGGAGCTGATCCGGGCGACGACGACCAACCTGCATGGCGGCGGGTTCGCTCAGGTGGTGACGACCAGCGCGCTGCTGGCTCAGGCACGCTAGAGACCCGGGCACGCTGGAGGCCCGGGCACGCTGGAGGCCCGGCGCGGTAGCGTCGGGTCCAGGAGGTCCCGCATGGACAAGCCAGACGCCCCAGACCCGTCAATCCGCGAGTACGCCGGCCGCGGGGTCGTGATCACGTGGGAGCCCGGACGGTGTCGCCATGCGGCCGAGTGCGTCAGGGGCCTGCCGACCGTCTTCGACTCGCAGGCGCGTCCGTGGATCGACGCGGGCGGCGCCGGGGTCGAGGAGATCGTGGCGGTGGTGGACCGCTGCCCGAGCTACGCGCTCGGCTATCGCACCGAGGACGGGCGGACGCGGACGGCCCCGCCGGATGCCTGACGGGTCGGCTCAGCCGAGCCGGGCGACCAGCTCGGCGTGACGCCGCCTGGCCCCGCCGTCCTGGCGGGTCTCGGAGCGCTCGACGGTGAAGCCGAGCGGGGCGAGCAGGTCCCCGAGCGCCTCGGGGGTCCAGTAGTACGCCGTCGTGACGGCGTGGTCGAACGCGACCCCGGCCTCGCCGTGGAAGTGGCCGAGCAGCAGCGAGCCGCCGGGACTCAGCACGCGGGCGAACTCGGCCAGCATCGCCGGGACATCGCTCGGCGGGGTGTGGATGATCGAGTACCAGGCCAGGATCCCGCCGACCGAGCCCGCTGCGAGCGGGAGGGCGGCCAGGTCGCCGACGGCGAACCGTGGGGTGCGGAATCGCCGTCCAGCCGACTCCACGAAGCGCGGTGACGCATCCAGACCGAGCACGTCGCGGCGCCCGTTGGCTGCCAGGACATCGCTCCAGTGGCCCGGTCCGCTGCCGGCGTCGAGCAGCCAGCCGGACGTCTGGTCGCGCCAGCGGTCGATGGTGACGTGATCACGCACCGACAGCAGCTCGATGGAGCCGAACAGGCCGACATACTCCCCGGCACGGGCGTCGTAGGCCGACGCGATCTCGGCCCGCAGCGCCCCCGACGGGCGCGGCGGACGGCCGCTCACCGGTGCTCGCGGCGGCCGAGACGCCCGCCGGCGACGAGCGCCCAGACCACCAGCAGCGGCTGGAAGAAGAGCCTGACGAACCGTTTCCGATCGGTGTCCAGGCCGAACGCGTCGGTGCGCTCGGCGTACTGCGCGATGTTGCCCGGGAAGATCGCGACGTAGAAGAGCGCGAGCAGTCCGCCGAAGAGCCGCCGGTGCCGGGGCAGGGCCGCCAGCCCGGCCCCGAGCGCCACCTCGGCCACCCCGGAGACGACGACGGTGACGTCCTCGTCGATCGGGAACCAGTCAGGCACCTGCGCCTGGAACTCCTGCCGCTTCGTGGTCAGGTGCAGCACCCCGGCCGTCACCATGATCGAGCCGAGCGTCAGGCGGGCGATTGCGCGACCGGTGGTCTCCATCGTGTCAGCCTAGGCACGCCCTGGTGGCCTCGATCAAGCCGTCTCACTCCTCCTGCACCGGGCACAGGCAGAACGGGTGCCCGTCGGGGTCGAGCGCGACGGTCCACATGTCCGGGTACGGCTGGGACGCGGCGATCGAGCCACCGAGCTCCGTCGTCCGCTGTACGGCGGCGGCGAGATCGTCCACCCGGAAGTCGAGGTGGAACTGCTGCGGGTGCTCTTGGCCCGGCCACTGCGGGGCGGTGTAGTCCTGCACCGTCTGGAAGTTGAACGTCTGGCCGAGCAGCTCGGCCTGCGCGTAGCCGTACTCGGGGTAGACGCCGGTGACCTCGCCACCGGTCAGGTCGGCGTAGAACTGGGCGAGCCGGGCAGCGTCGGGGCTGTCGAGCGTGACAGCGACGAGTCCGATGACGGGGGATTTCGTGGATCCGCTCATGCCTTTACCCTCCTCCGTCACCGGCTGGGCGTCCAGAGGATTCGTGTGGTCGGGCCTCAGGTCAGGCGCTTCTTCTGTACCTTCCCCATCTCGTTGCGTGGCAGGGCCTCGACGAAGCGCACCTCGCGCGGTCGCTTGTGCAGCGACAGCTCGCTGCCGACGTACGCCGTCAGCTCGGCCTTCACCGCGTCCTCGGGCTCGACGCCGGGGCGTAGCACCACGAAGGCGACGATCCGCTGGCCCAGGTCGTCGTCGGGCAGGCCGACCACGGCGACCTCGGCGACGGCAGGGTGGCCGAGCAGGACCGACTCGATCTCGCCCGCACCGACCCGGTAGCCGCCGGTCTTGATCAGGTCCACCGACTCGCGTCCCACGATCCGGTGGGAGCCGTCGGCGGCGATGGTGGCCATGTCGCCGGTGCGGAACCAGCCGTCGGCGGTCCACGCCTCGGCGGTGGCCTCGGGCCGGTTCAGGTAGCCGTCGAACAGAGTCGCGCCGCGCACCTCCAGCCGGCCGATGCTGGCGCCGTCGTGCGGCGCCGGCGCCCCGGCGTCGTCGGTGATCCGGGTCTGGACCCCGGTGATCGGGACGCCGACGCACCCGGCCCGGCGCCGGCCGTCGGCACGGGTCGCGACCGTCAGCAGGGTCTCGCTCATCCCGTAGCGCTCGACGATCTCGAGCCCGGTCAGGTCGCGGATCCGGTCGAAGACCGGCACCGGCAGCCCGGCGCTGCCCGAGACCAGGAGCCGTGCCCCGCTCAGTGCGGCGGCGTCGGCCGGGGACTCCGCGACCCGGCTCCACACCGTCGGCACGCCGAAGAACATCGTCGCCCCGGACCGCGCGGCCTCGGCGTAGGCCTCCGGTGTCGGGCGGCCGGTGTGGATCAGGGCGCTCCCGACCCGCAACGGCCCGAGCAGGCCGATCAGCAGACCGTGCACGTGGAACAGCGGCAGCCCCTGGGCCAGGGTGTCGGCACCGGTCCATGCCCAGGCGTCGATCAGACCGTCCAGGCCCGCAGCGATCGCGCGCTGGGAGAGCAGCACGCCCTTGGGCAGCCCGGTGGTGCCCGACGTGTAGAGCACGAACGCGTTCGTCTCCGGGGCGATTTCCAGGCCGTCGTACGCCGCTCGGGCGTCGAGATCGACCTCGATCAGCGGCAGTCCGGCGGCGTCCACGGGTGCCTCGCCGAGCCAGGCCTCCGGGGCGGAGTCGTGCAGCATGTGCGCGATCTCGGCGCTGCCCGCATCGGGCGGGATCGGGACCACGCTCACCCCGGCGAGCACACCGGCGGCGACCGCGACCACGGTCGGCATCGTCGGGGTGGCACGGACCGCCACCCGGCGTACGCCGTCCAGCTGCGCGACCACGGCGGCGGCCGCACCGAGCAGGTCGGCCGCCTCCAGCGGCGTCCCGGCGACGGTGATGGTCCGGCCACGGCCGTCGGTCAGGGCAGCGAGAAGTCCACTCACCCCTCGATCCTGCCGTGGCCGCCCCGCCGCAGCGGCATCGGGCTCGGGGTGGGGACGCTGGTGCGCCGCGGGGAGCGCTTGTACGGTGAGGAGATGGCGGGGCGGCTGCTGGTCTCGATGACGACGTCGATCGACGGGTTCATCAACGACGCCGCGGGCGCGATCGACTGGACCGAGCCCGACGCGGACCTCTTCGCGTTCCACCTGGCTCGGGTGCGGACGCTGGGCGGCTGCGTGCTGGGCCGGCGGCTCTACCAGGACATGCTGGTCTGGGAGAACGACCCGTCGCTGCCGACCACGCCCGCGATGGTCGAGTTCGCCGAGGTGTGGACGGCACTGCCGAAGGTGGTGTTCAGCCGGAGCCTGGACCAGGTCCAGGGCAACGCCCGGCTCGCGACCGGCTCGGTGGCCGAGGAGGTCGGTGCGATGCTGGCCGAGACGGGACGTGACGTCGAGATCGGCGGTGCCGACCTGGCCGGTCAGGCGCTCGCCGCCGACCTGGTCGACGAGCTCAGGATCTTCAGGGCGCCGGTCGTCCTCGGCGGCGGTACGCCGCTGCTGCCGGCGCTCGGTGCACCGCTGGTGTTCGAGCGGCGTGAGACCCGGCCGTTCCCCAACGGGGTGGTCTACGAGCGCTACCTGCGCCGTCGGACTCGGGGTTAACTGCTGGTCAAAGGCCCCAGACCTGCGTCTCGGGAGCCAGTTGACCAGCAGTTAACCCAGAACGGACCCCAGATCAGAGCTGGACCGAGTCCAGCGGGATCGGGGTGAACATCTCCGCCTCGTCCTCGGGGAAGAGCGCGGTCGGACCGTAGAGCCAGTCGATGAACGAGTAGTCCAGGGTCTCGCGGGCCTTCAGGATGACGTTGCGCTGGGCACGCGCGAGGCCGACCAGGTGCCACAGCACGCCCCACTTCCGCGAGGTGGCCAGCACCCGGGCGGTGTGGTTCGTCCGCACCGCCGAGTACGCCGCCAGCGCGGTGTCCCAGTCGATCTGACGCTCCCCGGCCTCGGAGACCGTGGTGTTGCGCGCGACGTGCTTGGCCAGTGCCCAGCCGTCCTCGATCGCCATGATCGCGCCCTGGGCGATGTACTGCAGCGGGGCGTGCGCGGAGTCGCCGAGCAGCGCCACCCGGCCGAAGATCCAGTTCGGCACCGACTCACGGTCGTACATCCGCCACCAGCGGTCGCGCCACATGAACTTCAGGCCGTCCTGGACGTCACCGACGGTGTCGGCGAAGGCCGCGTCGAGCTCGTCGGGCGTGCCCCAGTCCTCGGCACCGGCCAGCGCCTTGGGCGACTCGAAGACGGCGACCTGGTTGAACATCTCGCCGCCGCGCAGCCCGTACTGGACGAAGTGGCAGTTGTTGCCCAGGTAGAGCACCACCGCCTTCTCGTGGATGTTGTTCTCCCGGGCCTCCGTGATCGGGATGGCACCGCGGTAGGCGACGTACGACGAGGAGACCGGCTGGTCGCCGACGAACTTGTACCGCGCGGGGGAGTGGATGCCCTCGGCCGCGATCACGACCGGGGCGGTGTGCCGCGAGCCGTCCTCCAGGATCACGGTCGCCTCGTCGGGACCGGTCTCGTAGTCGACGGCGATGGCGCCGTTGATCAGCTCGACCCCGGCCCGCTGGCAGGCGCGCAGGAACGTCGCGTGCAGGTCGGAGCGGTGGATCACCATGTAGGGGAAGCCGTAGCGCTCCTCCAGGTCGCGCAGGTCCAGGCGGGTGAGCTCCTCGCCCTCCTGGCCGGTGCCGACGCCGTCGAACATGATCATGTCGTCGGGGACGACCCCGAGCGACTTCACCTCGTCGAGCAGGCCGTACTCGTCCAGGATCCGGGTGCAGTTCGGGGCGATCTGGAGGCCGGCGCCGACCTCGCCGAACTCGGCGGCACGCTCCAGCAGTCGGACCTTCAGGCCCTCGCGGGTCAGGGCGAAGGCGGTGGAGAGTCCACCGATCCCGCCACCGACGACGATGACGTCAGGGTTGCTCATGGTTCTTGCTTCCTTGTCCGTTACAGCCACGGGCCGAGGTCGGGTGCCTCGGCCAGCGAGTGAGGCCGCCCGGCGAGCCAGGCGGCGAGGTCGGCGGTGGGGCCCTCGGGCAGGTCGATCGACCCGCGCTTGGCGAGGATGTCCTCGATCAGTGCCGCGTTGAAGGCCTCCGGGAGGTCGGCGAACGTCGTGCCCCGGTCGAGGTCGACCGCGTGCACGAGCGCCTCGCGGCTGCGCATCCACGGCACCTCGGTGGCCGCGACGGTGCGGCCCTGGGCGGTGACGACCTGGTGGCCCCACTGCTCGGGGGTGAGGGCGTCCATCGCCGCGTGCAGGCGGGCGATCGAGCCCTCCAGCCAGGTGCGGGCCTCGGCCGCGGAGAGGCTGTCCCCGCGGGCGATGCCGGCCGCGCGCTCGTCGGGCGAGGCGTACATCGGGGTCTCGACGCCGGTGCGTGCCCAGGTGAGCAGGTTGACCAGCGCGTCGCCGTTGGCGGCGATGTGGGCGACCAGGTTGCCCACCGACCAGCCGGGCAGGCTGCTGGGCGCGCGCAGCTCGGCGTCGGTCAGCCCGTCGGTCAGGGACAGGAGCAGCGCGTCACCCTGAGCAGCCCACTCCCGGGCCTGGTTGAACGTGCGGGCCACGATCAGGCCACGACGATCTTGTTGACGCACTCGCCCAGGCCCTCGACCTTGGTCACGACGGTCTCGCCGCCGAGCAGGTAGACCTTCGGGTCGCGGGCGTGGCCGACGCCGGCCGGGGTGCCGGTGGCGATGATGTCGCCGGGGCGCAGCGTGATCATGGTGGAGATGTACTCGATCAGGAAGACCGGGTCGAAGAGCAGCGTGCCGGTGTTGTCGTTCTGCATCACAGTCCCGTCGACAGTCGTCGACACCTGCAGCGCCGGACGGACGCCGCCGACCTCGTCGGGGGTGACGACGTAGGGGCCGACCGGGGTGGACTTGTCCCAGATCTTGCCCTGGGTCCACTCGATGGTGCGGAACTGCCAGTCGCGCACGGAGATGTCGTTCATCACCGTGAAGCCGGCGATCGCGGCGGCCGCCTCGTCGCCCTTCGCCTTGTGCACCTGCTGGCCCACGACGATGCAGAGCTCGACCTCCCAGTCGAACGCCTCGGTCTCGGCGGGGCGGACGATGTCGTCGTACGCACCGATCAGGGTGTCGGCGAACTTCGGGAAGAGGGTCGGGTACGTCGGCAGCTCGCGGCCCATCTCCTTGATGTGGTTCGAGTAGTTGTGGCCGACGCAGATCACCTTGGACGGGTTCGGCACGACCGGCGCGAAGTCGGCACCCTCGATCGGGTACGTCGGCGCGGTGGCGGGGTCCACGGCGGCGGCCAGCTCGGCCCAGTTCTCGTGGGCGAACAGCTCGCCGAGGTCGGCGAAGCCGAGGTCGACGTGGGTCTCGACGCCCTCGATCGTGGCGAGCTTGACGGCGCGGGTGCCGGTGGCGGTGCGGAGGGTGGCGAGCTTCATCAGATGTCCTTGCTGGTTGAGCGGCGGGAGAGGCCGAGCGCGTCGAAGATCGGCGCGTCGGAGAAACGGAAGAGATCGAGGGCGCCCGAGTCGGAGTCCGAGGCCGAGGCCTCCGACTTCACCGACCACGGCTCCCAGGAGGGGACGACGAAGAGGTCGCCGCGCGTGACGGTCCAGGACTTGGCGCCCACGGTGACCACACCGGCGCCGTCGAAGACCTGGAAGACACTCGAGCCGGTCTCGCGGACCGGTGCGGTCTCCGAGCCCGAGGCGACCCGGTGGAACTCGGTGCGCATGGTGGGCAGCACGTCCCCGGCGGTGGCCGGGTTGGTGTAGCGCACGGCGGCGTGCCCGGGCTCGACGGTGCCGCCGTACCCCTCGCGCTCCATCGCCAGCTGGTCGGCCAGGGCGCGGTCGGTGAACTCCCACTTGTAGGCGAGCAGCGGGGAGCCGGGGGCGACCTCACCGATCCCGATCGGGCGCAGGCCGGGGTAGCCCCAGAGCCGCTCGGAGCGGGAGAACTCCGGGGTGACCCGCTCGGCGTCGCTGATCGCGTCGCGACCGAACTCGAAGAACTGCGCCTCGGAGGTGTACTGGAACGGGATGTCGAGGCCGTCGATCCAGGCCATCGGGTGCTTGGTGGCGTTGTGGTGGGCGTGCCAGTTCCAGCCCGCCTGGGGCAGGAAGTCGCCGCGGCGCATCGGGACGGCATCGCCGCCGACGACGGTCCACACGCCCTCGCCCTCGACGACGAAGCGGAACGCGTGCTGGGTGTGGCGGTGCTCGGGGGCGTCCTCGCCGGGCATCAGGTACTGGATCGCGGCCCACAGCGTCGGGGTGGCGAACGGGCGCCCGCCCAGCGACGGGTTGGCCAGCGCGATCGCGCGCCGCTCCCCGCCGCGACCGACCGGGACGAGGTCGCCGGCCTGGGCGGCGAGCTTGATCAGGTTCTCCCACTTCCACAGGTGCGGCAGGGCCTTGGAGCGCGGGTGGGCGGGCATCAGGTCGCCGATCTCGGTCCACAGCGGCACCAGCAGCTCGGCCTCGAAGCCCTGGTAGAGCGCCTGGAGCTCGGGGGTCACGACCGGCTGGTCCGGGGCCTCGACGGCCTTCACCTTCACGCTGGACTGGGTCTCGCTCATGTGCGCTAGTCTGGCGATGTTGCCCCCAGCAGAATAAGGAATTCTGTTATGCGGAATGAGTCGCGCCGATGAAGACCCCTCCGGCGTACGCCATCACCAGCGTCGACCATGCGCTCCGGATCGCGGCGATGCTCCAGCTCGAAGGGTCGCTCACCGTGGCCGAGACCGCCGAGCGGCTCGGGGTGGCACGCTCGACGGCCCACCGCCTGCTCCAGATGCTGGTCTACCGCGACTTCGCGACCCAGGACGAGGCGCGGGTCTACCACGCGGGGCCGGTGCTGGAGCTGGCCCAGCACTCCCAGTCCCGGACCGCTCTGCTGCGGGCCGCGGTGCTGCCGCACGCCCACCGGCTGGTCGACCTGCTCGGCGAGACGGTGAACGCCACCGTGCGGGTCGGCGCCTCGGTGCGGTTCGTCGCCTCGGTCGAGTCGGGGCAGGCGTTGCGGGTGACATCGCGGGAGGGAATGGTCTTCCCTGCGTATCGGACCTCGGGTGGCTTGGTGCTGCTCGCCGACCTCTCTGAGGCGGAGCTGCAGGCGGTGTACGGCGACCCCGACGAGTCCGCTGAGGAGGGCTCCGACGGCGCCGTCGACCGCCCTGACCTGGAGCGTCTGGCCGCGGAGCTGGTCAAGATCCGGCGACAGGGCTTCGCCGTCAACCGGGGCCGTTCGGAGAAGGGCGTCGTCGCCGTCGGCGTGCCGATCCGGGGGAGCGACGGTGCGGTGCTGGCAGGCCTGGCGGTCTCGATGCCGAGTCCGCGCTATGAGGTGGAGCATCTGCCGTCGTTCGTCGGCACGCTCTCGCGCGCGGCCACGGCGATCGAGCAGGAGCTCGCCGCGGTCTGAGTCGAGGGTCGAGGGTCGAGAGGGCCTGGGCGGTCCCGACTGTTCGGCGCCGTCGGGGCGTCGGGCCAGGTGGCGCGGTGACGATCCGTCGTCGCTAGACATGCAATGAATGAATGAAACACCATGTAAAGCATTCACTTGTCTTATGTGGTGGCGGTCACCTTTGATGGAGGCATGACCGAGACCGCTCCTGCTGCCGAGGGTGGCACCGCCGCTGTGCCGACCTCCGACGTCGACCTGTTCGCCGACGACGTGCTGATCGACCCCTATCCGACGTACGCCGTCCTGCGCGAGCTCGGCGGCGTCGTCCATCTGCCTGCCAACGACGTCTACGCCCTGACGCGCTACGACGTCATCCGGACCGCGCTCGGCGACTGGGAGACCTTCTCCTCGGCCAGCGCGATCGGCTTCAACCCGATGGTCAACGAGGCCCTGACCGGCACCTCGCTGGCCTCCGACCCGCCGCTGCACACCCAGCTCCGCGCCGCCCTGACCGAGAACCTCTCGCCGCGCGCGCTGCGCGGGCTCAAGGGTCAGATCGACGCCCGCGCCGACGAGCTCGTCGCGACCCTCGTCGCCGAAGGCAGCTTCGACGCGATCGACGCCATCGCCCGGGCGTTCCCGCTCCAGGTCGTCGCCGACCTGGTCGGCTTCACCGGCGAGGTCCGCGACCACATGCTGGCCTGGGGCAAGGCCGCCAACCAGGTGATCGGGCCGCTCAACCAGCGCACCGCCGACTCCTTCCCGATCGCCGGCCAGCTCTACGAGTGGTGCTCGAAGGTCGCCAAGGCCGACCTGACCCCCGGCTCGATCGGCCACGGCATCTTCGAGGCCGAGGAGCGCGGCGCCATCCCCGAGGGCTCCTCGGGCCACATCATCCACCAGTTCCTCGCCGCCGGCGTGGAGAACACCGTCAGCGCGATCGGCAACATCCTCGCCCTCTTCGCCGCCCACCCCGACCAGCTCGCCCTGGTCCGCGAGGACCCGTCGCTGGTGTCGGCGGCGTTCAACGAGGTGCTGCGCTTCTGGGCGCCGATCAACGTCTGGGGACGCAAGACCACCCGCGACGTCCAGATCGACGGCGTCACCATCCCGGCCGGCGCCCAGATCGCGATCGTCTTCGGCGCCGGCAACCGCGACCCGCGGCACTACGAGAACCCCGACGAGTTCCGCATCGAGCGCAACCCGGTCGACCACCTCTCCCTGGGCTACGGCGTGCACGGCTGCGCCGGCCAGGGCCTGGCACGGCTCGAGGCGCACGCCATCATCGACGCCCTCGCCCGCCGGGTCGAGCGCCTCGTCGTCGCCCCCGAGACCCGCGTCCCGCACAACATCACCCGCAGCATCGAGTCGCTGCCCGTCCTGGAAGTAGTCCCCGGATGAAGATCGTCCTCGACCGCCCCCGCTGCGAAGGCCACGGCCTGTGCGAGGAGGCCGCCGCCTCCCTGATGCACCTCGACGACGACGGTGAGCTGATCCTCGATCGCCCCGAGGTCGACGACGCCGACGCCGCTGCGGTCGGCGAGGCCAACGCCGCCGTCCGGGTCTGCCCGGTCGCAGCCCTCAGTCTGGCGTGAGCCCGATGGCTGCACCCTCGGACCGGATCGACCACGTCCTCATCCTCGGCAACGGCATCGCCGGCCTCACCGCCGCCGATGCCCTGCGCGGCGCCGGGTTCGACGGCGAGGTCACCATCGTGGGCGAGGAGAAGCACGCGGCGTACTCGCGACCGGCGCTCTCCAAGGCACTCCTGGCCCCCGCGGCCGACCTCACCGCCCACCAGCTGCCCACCCCGACGCACGGCGCCACCGAGCTGCTCGGCGTGCGCGCCACCGCGCTCGACCCGGAGGCCCGACGGGTGAGGCTCGACGACGGCGAGACGCTGGGCTACGACCGGCTGGTGATCGCCACCGGATCGCGTGCCCGACGACTCTCCGACCTCGCCGACGAGGTCACCCTGCGCGGGCTCGACGACGCCTTCGTGCTCCGTGAGCGGATCGCCGAGGTCGGACCGGGCGGGTCGGTGATCGTGGTCGGCGGTGGCGTCCTCGGCATGGAGATCGCCTCCGGCGCGCTCGCCGCCGGATGCCGCGTCACGGTCGTGTCCCAGGGGCTGCCGCTGATCGACGCGCTGGGCGAGCACCTGGCCCAGATCTGGACCCGGACCGCCCAGGACCAGGGGCTGGAGGTCGTGCAGACCGCCGGCGCCCGGCTCGAGCGGCCCGGGGCGCACACCGAGGTCGTCCTCGCCGACGGCCGCCGGCTGCACGCCGACGTGGTGGTCAGCGCCGTCGGCGACCTGCCGAACACCGAGTGGCTGGCGGACTCCGGACTGCTCGCCGCCGGGGCCGGTGGCGGTGCGATCGCCGTCGACGAGCGGGGGCTGGTGCGCCCTGACGTGGCTGCGGTCGGCGACCTGGCTGCGCTGGTGACGGCGTACGGTCGACGCCGGATTCCGTTGTGGAGCAGTGCCATCGAGCAGGCCAAGGTCGCCGCGGTCGCCCTGATCCGGGGCGAGGAGGCACCGCCGCTGGCGTTCCAGTCGTACTTCTGGACCGAGGGCTTCGGGCTCCACCTCAAGGCAGTCGGCGACCTCCCCGTCACCGGTGCTCCCGAGTACGTCGACGCGGGACCTGACGGTCACGGGCTGATGCGGTGGGCGCCGGTCGAGGGCTCGGGGGCAGGGGCGGCGGTAGCGCTCAACCACCGGATCCCGATCCCGCGGCTGCGGCGCACGCTCGCCGGCTGAGGCAGGCCCGCACATCACCACACCCCGTGATATCATGTGCGCATGAGCGCGATCACCGCGGACGAGGTGCTGGACCGGTTCTTCCCCGGTCTGACTCCGGCTGAGGTCGAGGCCGAGCTGAGTCAGACCCCTGCCGCGGGTGCGACGCCGATCTCGTCGGCCTCGCTGGCCTACCTGCGCGAGCACGGCGGACCTGAGGCGGTCGCCGCGCTCGACGGCTGGGAGGAGACCGATCCTGCGGAGATCCAGCGGCAGCGCGCCCTCACGGCGGCGCGGACCCTGGAGGAGCTGCTCGGCTCCAGCCTGACTCTGGAGGAGGCGGCCGCGCGGCTGGGGGTCTCCCGGTCGCGGATCTCGCACCGGATCGGGGATCGCAGCCTGTACGCGATCACGGTGCAGGGGCGCCGCTATCTGCCGGACTGGCAGTTCCTCGCCGAGGCGGCAGGTGGCGGCGCCGACCTGCTGCCCGGCCTGGGCCAGCTCGTTCCGGCGATCCCCAAGACGATGCACCCGCTGGCCGTGGAGTCGTTCATGACCTCCGTGCTCGACGAGATCGGAGCCTCCCCGGTGGACTTCATCTGGTCCTCGGGGGACGTCGAGGTCATCGTCGACTGGATGGACGCGCTGGCTCGGGCGTGAGCGCGCCCTACCCGAAGCGGCCCTCGCGGCCGCCGGTCGTGCTGACGCGCCGGGCTGAGGATGTGATCGAGGTGCGCCCGGTGCTGTGGCGGGTCCACCCCACGGTGGGGCAGCACGTGCTGGGCTGGTCGACGCTGCGGCAGTGGGGGCCCGCGGTGTCGGCGCGGTTCGACCCGCATCCGATGCCGACCGGTCAGCACCCCGGCCTCGGCGTGACGTACGCCGCCACGGACCTGGCCACGTCGGTGGCCGAGGTGTTTCAGTACGACCGCGTGATCGACACCGTCACGGGTCGTCCCAAGGCCACCTCGTGGCAGCCGATCCGGCCGCTGCGGCTGCTCGACCTCACCGGTGAGTGGGCGTTGCGCAACGGGGCCTCGCACTCCTTCGCGTCAGGGCCGCGCGCCACCTGTCGTGCGTGGGCACGTGCGATCGCCGCGACCTGGCCCGATCTGGATGGGGTGAGCAGCCTCAGCACCCTGACCGGCCGACCGGTGGTCGCCCTGTGGGCACCCGCCGCCGACTCCTTCCCCGCGTCTCCGGACTTCTCCGAGCACCTCGATGCCGACTCGATGGTGACGGTGATGTTCGAGATCGCCCGCCGCTATCCGTCGTACCGCGTGATCTGAGTCGGTGGCGATGGGCTGCGTAAGGTCAGGGGCGCGATGAGTGAGGAACAGGGGCGCCAGTCCGACGGTGAGCCGCCGGTCAGCGGCGTCGGCCTGGACCGGCTCGCGTCGGTCAACCTCAACCTGCTGGTGCCGCTGCTGGCCCTGCTGGAGGAGCGCAGCGTCACCCGCGCCGCGGCACGGGTGGGGCTCTCCCAGCCCGCGATGAGTCACGCCCTGGCGCGGATGCGCCGGCTCTTCGGCGACGACCTGCTGGTCCGCGAGGGTGCCGAGACCAAGCTGACCCCGCGGGCGCTCGACCTGATCGCGCCGCTGCGGGCGGTGCTGATCCAGACCGCCGGCGTGGTGAACTTCCCCGACTTCGACCCGGCCAAGGATCGTCGGGTGATCACCGTCGGGATGATGACGGCGACGGCGTTCGTCGTCGGGGCGCCGCTGGGGCGGCTGATCGCCGAGCGGGCCCCGAACGCGATCTTCAAGATCCGCACCTTCACGATGCCGACCGAGCCGGAGTTCACCGAGGAGGGCGTCGACGTCGTCCTGCTCTCGGAGGCGTTCAGCTCGCCGTACCCCCGTGAGCGCCTGTACGACGACCGCTGGATGCTCGTCGCCTCGCCCGAGACCGATCCCGCGGCGACCCCGATGGAGCTGGTCACCCGGGAGCGGCACATCGTCTTCGACGCCGAGCGCCGGGTGCTGCCGTACACGGTGCTCGATCAGCTCGGGGTGGGCTACGAGATCGGGCAGCTGGTCTCGGACAACCTGCTCGTCCCGCACCTGGTCGCCCGCTCCGGCGGCGTCGCGTTCCAGCGCGGCACCGTCGCCGCCGCGATGAAGTCCGTCGTCGACCTGCGGATCGAGGAGGTGCCGTTCGCCCTGCCGGGGGTCGGGATCGACATGGTCTGGAACCCGCGGCTGTCCGACCACTTCTTCATCGAGTGGCTCCGGGCCCTGCTGATGGAGGTCGCCGGACAGGTGACGGCCGAGCTCGGCCCGCCCGCGCCGCCCGGCGGGCAGCGGTAACCGTGGCGGGTCACGGTCCGAGGAGCGCCAGCGGCACGACCGCCACGCCGTCGGCCCGCCGGTAGGCATGACGTCCGGTGGTGATGACCACCTTGTCGGCGAGGTGGTCGCCGATCTGGTCGTGCAGCCAGTTGAGGTGCCGGACGTCGCGGTCGCTGATCGTCTCGCTGAGCTTGACCTCGATCGCCACCACGCGACGGTCCTCGCCCTCGACGATCAGATCGATCTCCCGATCGGTCGCCTGGGTGCGGAGGTGGCCGACGTGGGCCGATGCGGCGTCGGCGTACACCCGCACGCTCTGAGTGACGAGGGACTCGAACAGTGCGCCGAGCCAGGTGCCCGCGGCTGGGTCGCCCTGCGGGGAGAAGCCGCGGAGCAGGCCCGGTCGGGTGACGCCTGCGAGACGGGCCGCCAACGCTGGGTCCACCAGGTGGTGTTTGGGGGACAGTGTGAGCCGTTTCAGTGGGTTGAAGACCGGCACCCACGCCGGGACCGGATCGAGAATGAAGAGCCGGGTCAGCTGCTCGCGGTAGCCGTCGACGGTGCCTCGGGAGGGTTTGTCAGCCAGGCCGGAGGTGGCAGCGTCGAGGATCTTCGAGTACGTCGTGTCGCTGGAGGTGCAGGCGGCGTAGGCGGCGAGCCATGCGCGCAGTGCGGCCGGTCGGCGGACGGAGACGCCGTTCTCCGGCAGCTCCCGTTCAAGGATCCGGGTGAGGTAGCTGTCGAGCTGGAGCGAGCGTGCTCGGGTGGGGAGATCGCGGATTCCCGGGAACCCCGAGCGCAGGATCTCCTCGACATAGGTGTCGAGATCGAGCGTCGACTCGCCACCGATCGCCGGTCGGCTTCCGCTCAGCAGGTCGGCGAGGGAGACGGTCGGCTCGGCGAGGTTCCGCTCTGCCAGGGACAGCGGTCGCATCTTCAGGCTGACGATGCGACCTGCTCCGGAGTGGATGCGTGCGTCGGCAGGGATGGTCGCCGACCCGGTGAGGAGGAAGGTGCCGCCTGCGGCGCCGTCGTCGACGGCGCGACGGACGCGGTCCCAGACCGCCGGCACGAGCTGCCACTCGTCGATCAGGACCGGCGGATCAACGCGGGTCAGGTAGGTGAGGTCCGCTGCCACGATCTCACGCTGAGCGGGAAGGTCGAGCGGGAGGAATGTCTGGGCTCGCTCCCGAGCCGTCGCCGTCTTGCCGACGCCCTTGGCGCCCTCCAGCGTGACGGCGGCGAGGGCGGGAAGGAGGTCGTCCAACACCTCGTCGAGGACCCGACGGCGGTACGGCATGACCTCACGGTATCAGTCGCACGTCCCTCTGCTGTGCAATCCAACGGACTTCTATTGCGCAGTCCAACGGGTTCCTACTGTGCAATCCAACGGGTTCCTACTGTGCAATCCAACGGATCCTGGGCGGGACCTTGGCCGCTCAGTTCAGGTAGGCGTCGGCCCAGGCGCTGATGATCCGCGCCGCCCGCTTGGCCTGGCCGGGAGCGGTCATCAGGTGGTCGCTGCCCTCCAGGGCGATGAAGTTCCGCGGGTGCCGGGCGGCGTTGAAGATGTCGGCGGCGTTCTCGATCGCGACGGTGTTGTCGGTCGGGGAGTGCATCACCATCAACGGCTTGCGGATCTCGGGCACGCGGTAGAGCAGCCGGGCGCTGCGGACCTCCTCGACGAACGCGCGCTTGAGGGTGAGGGAGCGGCCCCCGACCATCCACTCGGTGTCGCCCTCGGCGACGGCACGCTCGACGACGGCGTCGTACTGCTTCTCCACCTCGCTGGGGTCGCTGGGCGCTCCGATGCTGACCACGGCGCGGGCGCTGGGTACGTCGTGGGCGGCGGCGAGGACGGCGGCGCCGCCCCAGGAGTGGCCGACGAGCAGGTCGACCGGGGTGCCGCGCTCGGCCATGAAGCTGACCGCCTGGAGGGTGTCGGCGACCTTGACGGTGAAGGAGCCGTCGCCCCAGTCGCCCTCGGAGTCCCCGAGGCCGAGGTTGTCGAAGCGGAGCATCCCGATGCCCTCGGAGGCGAGTTGGCGGCAGATCCGTGCGGCGGCGGGGCAGTCCTTGCCGAGGGTGAAGCCGTGGGCGAAGACGCCCCAGCCGCGGTGCTGGCCGATCGGAGCGTCGATCAGGCCGGCGAGCATCGGGCCGGTGGAGCTGGCGAACGTGACGCGCTCGGCCATCTCAGGCTCCCTGCTCGGAGAGGACGGAGGCGATCCGGGCGAGGACGTCGACAGCGGCGACTCCCTCGGCTTGGAGCGTCGGGGGGAGGGCGCGGAGGCGGGTCACCCAGTAATCATGGATCCGCTGGAGGATCTCGCCGGCGAGAGGGGTGGCGATCAGCTCGATCGCGCGGGCGTCGCCGGCGGAGTGCTGACGCACCACCAGGCCTCGCGCCTCGAGGTTGCGCAAGGCCGTGCTGACGTTGCTGCGCTGCAGGCCTGTGGCGTCGGCGATCTGACTGGGGCTGGGTCGGTCGAGTTGGTGGATCTCGCGCATCACGGCGATCTCCGTGCCGGTCAGGGGGATGACGTCACGCAGTGCTGGGCTGCGGATATCGAGCTTCGCTGCCAGCTTCAACACGGTGTCCGCGAGCCCTGCGAGGCCAGCGTCGCTCACAGCGGTCATGCGCCCAGTGTAGTTGGTGTTATGGTTATAGAACCATAACTACTGAGGAGTGTGTCACCCATGGGCCCCGCGCCGATGCTTCCCGAGGACGGCTCAGTCCGTCCCTCAGGCGGAAATCCCGTCCTGACTCTCGCTGCCGTCTGCTTCGGCCTCTTCATGGTCGGCCTCGATGCCACCGTGGTCTCGATTGCCAATCCGGCGATCGCCGCCGACCTGGGGGCCTCGTTCTCCCAGCTCCAGTGGGTCACCAACTCCTACCTCCTGGCGCTGGCCGTGCTGCTCGTCCTGGGCGGCAAGCTCGGTGACCGGTTCGGGCGCAAGCGGCTCTACCTCGCCGGCCTCGTGGTCTTCGCCGTGACCTCGGTCGGCATCGGCCTGATCGGGACGATCGGTGGCGTGATCGCGCTCCGCGCGGTGCAGGGTGTCGGTGCAGCACTGTTGATGCCGCAGACCCTTGCGTTGCTGCGGGCCACCTGGCCCCGGGAGAAGTTCGGGATGGCGGTCGGCATCTGGGGAGGCATCTCCTCGGTGGCGATCGCGGCCGGGCCGCTGATCGCCGGCGTCCTGGTGGAGAAGGTCACCTGGGAGAGCGTCTTCTACATCAACGCCCCCATCGCTGTGCTCGGCCTGATCTTCGGCCTGATCGTGCTGCGCGAGTCCACCGCTGAGGGGGACTCCCACATCGATCTGGCCGGTGTCCTCCTGCTCGGTGCTGCCCTCTTCTGTGTCGTTTTCGGCGTCGTGCAGTCGGCGTCCTGGGGCTGGGGCGACCTGCGCACCGTGGGCACGATCGTTCTCGGGCTCGTCGTGCTCGCGCTCTTCGTGGGGGTCGAAGCGAGAGTGCGTACGCCGCTGCTGCCGCCGTCCCTGTTGGCCTCGCGCGGCGTCAGCATCGGCGGACTCGCGTTCGTGGCGAACTTCTTCGCACTCCTCGGGATCACCTTCCTGATCACGCTGTACCTGATGAACACCCGGGGATCGAGCACCATCGAGGCCGGGGTCCAGATGCTGCCGCTGAGCGCGATCTCGATCATCTCTGCGCCGATGGGGGCCGGCCTGGCCGCACGGTTCGGTGCGCGGCGCACCGTGGCGCTCGGACTGCTGTTGATGGCGGTCGGCCTGATCGGGCTGGTGGGCAACGACGCCGACTCGAGCTACTGGTGGCTCGCCATCCCGTTCGTCCTGATCGCGTTCGGTTCAGGCTTCGCGATCCCTTCGGGTGCCGAGGCGATCATGGGTGGCGCGCCCGTCCATCTGGCCGGCGTCGCAGGCGGGTTCCAGACCACCTGCATTCAGCTCGGTGGTGCGCTCGGCACGGCGGTGCTGGCCGCTGTCGTGTCGGGCCGGGTGGGCGCCGGTGGCGTCTCGGCCGACCTGGCCGAGGCGGTCTCGCAGGGGATCGTGCCGGCTGAGCTGCCCGCCGAGGTGGCCACGCAGGCGCGTGATGCGTTCCTGACTGGGTTGCATGCC
The DNA here is from genome assembly GCF_030150155.1 of Nocardioides sp. Taxonomy (GTDB): domain Bacteria; phylum Actinomycetota; class Actinomycetes; order Propionibacteriales; family Nocardioidaceae; genus Nocardioides. Next base: position 40,179 of record NZ_JASLGR010000040.1, on the reverse strand, counting down.
GCCTCGATCGTCGCGGCGGTGGTGGCTGCCGTGGTCGCCGTACTCGCGCTGACGCTGCTGCGCGAGCGGGAGCCGGAGTCGGTCGAGGAGCTGGCCCACCAGCTGACCGACGGCCTGGTCGTCGACTGATCCTCACGCTCGGTGCGGGTTCCGGTGGGGGGTGGGTGCATGCTCGCCCCCACCGGAACTGGTGCGTCTCAGGGCTGGGAGAGCAGCTTGGTCCAGCTCGCGGCGAGCTCGTCGAGCATCCCGGTCCTGTCGATCTTCCACTCCTCGACACCCGCGGACGCCCAGTTCTGGGCGACGAAGTCGAGCTGGGCCATCGCCAGCACCCCGCGGAAGTGGCGCTGGTGCGGCTCGAGGCGTCCGGCCTGGGTGAGGCCGTCCTCGATGTCGCCGATCGCCTCCTCCATCCAGCGCTCGACCAGGTTGCCGAGCTCGGGGTCGATCACGGCGGCCTCGCGGCCGATCCGGATCAGCGGGTGGATCAGGTGCCAGTTGTCGGCTCGGCCCTCGACCCACTCGCGGATCGCCCGGTAGGAGCCGTCGGTCACGGTGGTGACCAGGTCCTGTGCCGTCGAGCCGTGGGCGGGGGAGCCGACCCGCTTCAGGGTCTCGTTGAGGCGCTCGTCGATGAGCGCCTTCATCAGCTCGCTGCGCGAGGGGAAGTACGCGTAGAAGGTGACGCGGGTCGTCCCGGCCGCCTTCGCGATGTCGTCGATCGTGGTGGCGCCGTACCCCTGGGCGATGAAGAGGTCGAGCCCTGCATCGAGCAGGAGCCGCCGCGTCATCTGCTTCTGGGCTTCGCGCAGGTTCGCCATGCGCCGAACTGTATCCGGCCCTCGTATGCACAGTGACCACGACGCCAGGTCGTAATACATCCTGCGTTTTTCCTTGACATGCCGTAAAGCGATGTGACACGGTTCACGCGATCCCGGTGATCGGGGTCACAAGTCGATGTACAAAGTCGCTGCAACTCAGAACTGATCCGGGAGTGGTTCCGAGCGCAGGCGCCCGTCTAGAAGCGGAACAGAAATGAACCAATCCAACGTGCGGTCCCCGGGCTACGTCCCGACCCTGATCGCTGGCTGTCTCGGCGTCTTCGTGGCTCAGGTCGCCTACTCGCTCCCTGCCTCGATCCTCGGCACCATCCAGGGCTCGCTCGGCATCTCCGGTGCCGACCTCACCTGGGTCAGTGCCTCCTTCGCTGCCGCGATGGTGATCTTCGAGCTCACCTTCGGCGTCTTCGGTGACCTCTTCGGTCGCAAGCAGCTCCTGCTCGGCGGCCTCGTCCTGCTGGCGATCGGTGAGATCGTCACCATCGCCGGGGCCGACAACGTGCACTACCTGTGGATCGGCCAGGCCGTCGCCGGTATCGGTGCCGGTGCGCTGTACCCGATCTCGCTGACGATGATCGCCGCTGCGGCGCCCGACGCGAAGGCTCGCGCCCAGGCGATCGCGCTGTGGGCCGGCTTCCTCTCCGTCGGTGCCGCTGTTTCCCCGATCAGCGCGGGCGTGCTCGCCGAGCACGGCCACTGGAAGGAGAGCTTCTGGATCCCGGCCGCGCTGGCCGCCGTCGCCTTCTTCGCCGCCCTCCCGGCGCGCAACTCCTCGGCCCCCGAGGGCCGCAAGCTCGACCTGCCCGGTCAGGCCACCATCATCATCGGTCTGGTCTCCCTGACCTGGGCGCTGACCCAGGGCTCCGAGGTCGGCTACGGCCAGGGTCGGATCATCCTCGGCTTCGTCGTCGCCGCGATCTTCCTGGTCGCCTTCGTGGTCGTCGAGATCCGTTCGGCCTCCCCGCTGATCCACCTCTCGCTCTTCGCCAACCGCGCCTTCGCGATCACCGGCATCACCGCCGTGATCGGCATGTTCGCCTACCTGGCGACCTGCTTCTCGATGACGATGTTCCTCGGCTCCGTCGCGCACATCGGTGCCGTCTGGATCGGCCTGCTCTTCCTGGTCATCCAGGTCCCCGCGATGCTGCTGGTGCCGCTGGTGGCCAAGCTGATCCACTCCGTCAGCCCGCAGTGGGTGCTCACCGCCGGCTTCGCCTTCATCGCCGGTGCGGCGTTCTGGTCCTCGACCTTCGACGCGCACGACTTCCTCGACGCCCACGGCGCCCCGGACAACGGCCAGTGGGTCCGCTTCATCGCCCCGATGGTGCTCAACGGCATCGGCTTCGCCCTGACCGTCGGCTCCATCACCGCCGTCGCGATCAACTCGGTGCCGATCCGTCTCGCCGGGATGGCCTCGGCCACCACCAACCTGCTCCGCGACTTCGGCTTCGCGCTCGGTCCGGTGCTCGGTGGCGCGATCTACAACTCGATCTCCAAGAGCAAGTTCAATGACGGCCTCGACGGCGCGCTCGGTGAGGCCGCCAAGACCGGCTTCACCGTGCTGGGCCAGCCGCTCGACTCGCACGTCCCGACCGAGGCCGTGATGGGTGCACTGCACGGGATCAGCAACGCCGGTCCGCTCGCGGTCAACTCGGTTCCGGTGCTGTCGGACCCGAGCACGGGCAAGCCGTTCGTCGACATGCCGTTCGCGCTGCACGACCTCGCGTTCAGCTCGCTCAGCAGCGCGTTCAACACGACCTTCCTGGGCGCCGCGATCTGCGCCGCTGTCTCCGCGGTCCTCACCGCCGTCGGCCTGGTCGGCGCGAAGTCCGGCTCGCAGGAGGCGCGCGACCTCGCCGCCGACCTGGGCACGGACGTGATCCACGAGGTCACCGGCGCGCACTGACACCCCGCCCGTAGGGGCGCGATCGGCGAGGAGCCTCATGGTCAGGCGTGACCGTGAGGCTCCTCGCCGTGTCGTTCGACGGCATCCGTTCGGTGATGAGCTGATGTTATGATGCTGAGATGCGGACGACGTTGGAGATCGACGACACGGTGCTCGCCGCCGCGCGGGCTCTGGCGCAGGCTGAGGGAACCTCCCTCGGCCAGGCCGTGTCGCGCCTGGCGCTCCGTGGGCTGCGCGCCCCGGCGTCCTCGATGCGGGTCGACACCTCGTTCACCGCCTTCGAGGTGCTGCACGGCAGTCCGGAGTTCGAGGTGACCGACGAGCTCGTTGCGGCCCACCGTGATGACTGAGGCAGTGCGGCTCCTGGACGCCAACGTCCTGGTAGCGCTCGCCCTCGACACGCACGTGCACCACCGGGCGGCTCACGAGGCTCTCCGTGCCTCCACCTGGCGGTGGGCGACGACCCCTGTCACCGAGTCTGCGTTGGTGCGGCTGCTGCTCAACGGTGCCGTCACCGGCGCCGAGTTCACCGGCCAGCAGGTCCTGACCCAGCTCGCGGCGATGCGTCGCCACGCGCGCTGGACCTTCCTCCCCGATGACACGTCCCCGATCACGGCCCGGATCGATCTCTCGGTGCTGGTCGGCTTCCGTCAGGTGACGGACCTCCACCTCGTCGAGGTCGCGGCCCGGCATGGCGCCGTCCTGGCGACCTTCGACGCCGGCATCGTTCCGGTGCTCGCGCCGCGGGACAGGTGCCACGTCGTGGTCCTCCCGATCTGACCCGCCGCGGCTCCAGGTCTCCTGACCGCGCGACTGTGGTCGAATGCCTCCGTGAGTACGCCGCCCCGGATCGGGTTCCTGCACACCGCGCAGGTCCACGTCGAGACGTTCGAGGCCCTGCTGCCCGACGCCGCCGCCGCGCTGCACCGGGTCCAGCCCGAGCTGCTGGCGCGCGCTCAGCAGCCGTTGAGCGCCGCGGAGCGGGCCGCCCTGGGCGTCGACGTCCGCGAGGCGCTCACGGCGCTGGAGGCTGACGGCGCCGACGTCGTGGTCTGCACCTGCTCCACCCTCGGACCGCTGGCCGAAGAGGTTGCGGGAAGCCTCGGGGTGCCGGTGGTCAGGATCGACCGGCCGATGGCCCGTGCAGCCGTCGCCGCCGGACCCCGGATCGGTGTCCTGGCGGCGGTCGCCTCGACCCTCGAACCGACCCTCGCGCTCCTGGCCGACGAGGCACGCGCCGTGGGGGCCGAGGTCGAGGTGCGCGAGCAGGTCGTCGAGGGCGCCTGGGCGCTCTTCCAGAGCGGCCAGGAGGCGGCGTACCGGGAGACCATCGCCGACGCCGCACGACGGCTCGCGGACGAGGTCGACGTGCTGGTGCTCGCCCAGGCCTCGATGGCCGGGGCCGTCCCGCTCCTGGTCGACCTCGCCACGCCGGTCCTGACCAGCCCGGCCAGTGCGGTGGCGGCGGCCCTCGACCGACGCGAGCCCACCCGCCGAAATCCGGCTTAGCCACCGCCGAGATCCGGGTTCACCACCCCCGAGATCCGGATTCACCCCCAAGCAGAAGCAACAAGCCCCGCAGTCGGATCACGACTGCGGGGCTTGCGACACGGTGTGCTGCGTCAGACCACGGCTCAGGCCTTGGTGAACGGCAGCACCAGCCGCGACTGGTGGTGAGCGTCGCGGTAGATCGTGTGCTGGACGGGGCGACCGACCGGCACGTGGAAGGCGTCGGGCGGGAGCAGCGAGTTGTGCTCGTCGGCCATCGGCTCGTTGCAGGACAGCTCGACCACGATCTTGTGGCCGGGCAGGATCGTGGCGGCCATCGGGTAGACCCGGAGGACGTACTCCTCGATCGCTCCCGGCTCCACCGGCACCTTGCGGGTGTGCGGGTGGACGGGGGAGCCCAGCGTGGACTCGGACTCGACCAGCTCGCGCATCGACGCCTTCAGGTAGGCGGTGGTGAGCAGCTGGCGCTTGCCGCCGGGTGCCTCGTCCCACAGACGCATGATCCAGTTGGTGTCGTCGGTGTCGATCGAGGCGAACAGGTGGAAGGCACCCGTGCCCATCAGGGTGGTCGGCTCCTCGAACACGTCGGAGCTCCACGAGATGATCTCGACCCGGTCCGTCACGGTCAGCGGCGCCTGGAAGAAGCCGTCCGGGGCGGCGTACTCGACCGCCATCGTCTCGGGCTCGAAGGAGAGCTTGCGGCGCGGACGCAGGAACATCTCGCGGTATTCGACCTCCTGGGTCGGGAACGCGTCACCGTGCGAGTACGACCGCGAGCCCTCGACGAAGACCGAGACGGCCGGCTCCTCGTCGACCCCGTTGTCGATGCCCTTGATCCACTTGTCGTACCAGCGGAACATCTTGTCGTGCTCCTCGATGAAGGGGCGCGACTGCATCGGCGGGTAGGGGCCGATGGTCAGCTTCTTGTTCGCGGCCGGGATCCGGTTGAAGCACTCGATGGTGCCGTCCATCGTCCAGCCGCGGCCCTGGTCGATCTGCAGCCAGACCGGGATGTCGATGTTCTCGGCGAGGTTGACCGGGTTGCGCTCCTCGTACCACTCACCGTCGACGTCGTTGGTGATGATGTCGAACCAGGCCTCGTGGTTCGTCGGGTAGTGCAGCGTGTGGAACAGGTTCGGCCACGCCTGCACGTCCGGGTCGGCCAGCCGCTCGGCGACCCGAGCCTGGACCTCCTCCGGGGTGCAGTTCTCCAGCATCCGCGACTTCACCCGGTCGGTGAAGGCCCAGCCCGAGTCGCCGCCGCGACCCTCACGCGCCGCGCGCGGCATCAGCCACATCACGCCACCGTGGTAGGTCGTCTCGTAGAAGTCGTAGTGACCGCCGGAGACAAAGATCGCCTTCAGGCTCGGCGGGCGCTCGGCCGCGGCCAGCACCTGCATCGAGCCGAAGTAGGAGATCCCGATCATGCCGACGTTGCCGTCGCACCACGGCTGGGCGGCGACCCACTCGATGAAGTCGTAGGCGTCCTGGCCCAGCGAGACGCCACCGGCGTTGTAGTTGCCGATGTGCTCGCCCTCGGAGGCGCCCGAGCCACGCAGGTCGCCGATCACGTGCGCGTAGCCGTTGTCGACCACGCGGGCGATGTCACCGGCCTCGATGCAGCCGTCCCACATCGGGGAGGGCCGCCGCTGCGGCGGCATCGTGAGAGCGAGTGCCTGCAGCTCCTTGCCGTACGGCGACAGCGCGACCAGTGCGGGACGCGGAACGATCTCCCCGGCGTCGGTCGGGGTGCCGGTGTAGACGTCAGCGGCCAGCTCGACACCGTCGCGCATCGGGATGCGCAGGTCCTTGCCCACAGCGATCTGCTGCAGGCCGGCCTGGATGGTCTGGAAGTCAGTCATGGAACCTCGTCCTCAGGAGTTCGTGAAGTGGGTCGCGTAGCCGTTCATCGAGGTGAAGAACGGGGAGGGCTCCAGCGTCGGATCACCGGTGTAGCCGGTTGCCTCGGCGACGCCCTCGAAGGGCGCGTACGCCGACGTGCCGGCCGTCAGCCCGGAGCACAGGCACTCGTGTGCCGCGGCCGCGATGCCCGCCTCGATGTCGATCGAGCCCTGGAGTGCGGCAGCGGCAGCGGTGGCGTCGAGCTCGACCCCGGTCGGCTCAGCGCCGGCGTAGCGGTAGGGGTGGCCGAGGAAGAGCCGGTTCGGCTTCACCTCGTCGCGCAGGTGGGCCAGGGAGGTGCGGTAGGCCTCGGGGTCGGTGTACCCCGGGAAGCCGTTGGCGGCACCGTGGATCTGGACCGCGTCGCCGGTGAAGACGTCGTTCTGGTCGGTCCCTTCCGAGGTCAGGACATAGGCCACCGAGCCCGGGGTGTGACCGGGGATGTGGTGCACGGTGACGCTGACCCCGGCACCGAGGTCGAGGACCTCGCCGCCGGTGACGGTCATGGTCGGCTCCATCTCGCCGGAGATCACGGCCTGACCCGCAGCGGCGACCTTGGCGGCGCCCTCGGGGTCGTCGATGAACCGGCCACGCCCGGCGACGTACTCATCGACGTGGGCCTGGCGCGAGCGCAGCATCTCGGCGTCATCAGCGTGGATGACGACCTGGGCCTGGCGGCCGGTCATCTCCCACAGCGCGACAGCGCCGCCGACGTGGTCGATGTGCCCGTGGGTGAGCAGGATCCAGCGGACGTCGGCGATGTCGCGTCCCATCGCAGCGAGCTCGGCCTTCATCGACTCCGGGGAGGTGTTGATCCCGGTGTCGACGATCGCCGGCTGCTCGGCGTCGATGTAGAAGCTGAACAGGCCGAAGCGGCCCCACGGGGAGAACAGCGGGTGGACCGCCGTCGGGGTGGCCATCAGGCGTCCCCGTCCTCGATCTGCTCGCCGCGCAGGAACGCTGCGGTCTCGGCGAAGGCACGGCCGTACTCCGGGATCCAGCCGAAGTGCTGCACGAACCCGTGCCCGGCCCCGGCGTACCGGGTGACGGTTGTCGGTACGCCGGCCTCGGCCAGGTGTCTGCCGTAGAGCTCGGCCTCGTCGCGCATCGGGTCGTGCTCCCCGGTGAGGATGAGTGCGGCAGCGAGACCGGTCAGGTCGGCCCGCTTGATCGGCGAGACCCGCGGGTCGGCCGGGTCGGCGCCGGAGTCGAGGTAGAACGCGTTGAACGGCTTCAGCCCCGCGGTCTCCAGGCCGTACCCGACGGCGTTCTCCACCATCGACGGGTAGCGGGTCTCGTCGAAGTCGAGGTCGAGCGAGGGGTAGTAGAGGACCTGGTGGGTCAGCCCCTCCAGACCGGCGTCCTTGACCATCCCGGCCACGGCGGCCACGAACGTGCCGCCCGAGCTGTCACCGGCGATCGCGACGGGGCCCTCGGCCAGCAGGGCCGCGGTCACGTCGAAGCAGTCGGTCAGCCCGGCGGGGAAGGCGTGCTCGGGAGCCAGTCGGTAGCCGACCGAGACCACCCGGCGACCCGTCGCCGCGGCCAGCGACCGGGCGACGTGGTCGTGGGTCTCGAGGCTGCCCAGGAAGAAGGCGCCGCCGTGGAAGTAGACCAGCGTCCCCTCGGTCTGGGCCGACGCCGCGTAGACGCGGACCGGGACGCCGGCGATCGTGGTGTCCTCGACCGAGTACAGCGGGAGCCGCTCGGCCAGGGGTGCGACGTGGGCCTCGTCGCCGGCGCGCATCGCGACCGGGTCGAGCGGACCCTCGGGGTGGGGGAGGTTCGCGACGATCTTCGCGATCTCGGGGTGCAGGGCCATCGTCAGGCCTCGATGGTGGCGGCGATCTGGCCCGGCTTCTGGCCCGGGAAGACGTCGTCGAGCTCGTCGTCGGTCCAGCCGTGGCGCGAGATCCGCTGCAGCTCGTCGGTGATCGGCTTGCGGGCGGCCTTGTAGGCGGCCAGGCCCTCGGCGACGGTCGGGCCGGCGGCGAGGGCGTCGGCCAGCGCACCGGCGTCGAGGATCGCGGAGTTGGCGCCCTGGCCCTGGTGGTGGCACATCGCGTGGGCGGCGTCGCCGATCAGCACGACGGCGTCGGTGTTCCAGTTCTCCACCGGGTCGATGTCGTAGACGGCGCGGACGTTGACCTGGGCCATGTCGAGGCCCTCGGTGATCTTCACGATCCGCTCGTCGAAGCCCTCGACGGTCTTGAGTACGTCGGCCAGCGTGACCTGGGGGGCCCAGGTGCTGTCGGCGCTGAGGGCGGTGATGTCGAAGGAGACCTGGTTGCGGTGCAGCAGCGGCAGCAGGTAGACCTTCGTGCCGCGACCGATGTACATCCGCAGGTTGCCGTCGGCGACCATGTCGAAGGTCTGGTCGGCGTCGATCACGACCCGGTAGGCGTGCTCACCGGCGAAGACCGGGGCGGCGGTGCTGAAGAGCTTGTTGCGCACGACGGAGTTGATCCCGTCGGCACCGACGACCAGGTCGGCGGTGGCGGTCTCGCCGTTGGTGAACGTCAGGGTCACGCCGTCGTCGCCCTCGACCAGGGACTCCAGCTTGTGGCCGAGCTTGACCATGCCCTCGGGCAGGACGCTGAGCAGCGCCTCGATGAAGTCGCCACGGTGGATGAAGTTGGTGGTCTCGCCGTACGCCTCCTTCTCGGGCCACTCCTCGACGGCGATCCGGTGGCACTCGGCGGTGAGGATCTCGAAGGCGTTGGAGGGGGAGGTGACGGCCTTGATCGCGTCGCCGATGCCCCACTGGTTGAACTGGTTCATGGAGGAGGGGCGCAGGCCGATGCCGGCGCCGACCTCGCGGACCTGGGAGGCCTGCTCGTAGACGGTGACGTTGGCGCCCAGGTTGCTCAGGGCCTTGGCGGCCGCAGCACCGGCGTAGCCCGCCCCGACGATGGCGATGTTGAGGTTGGTGATGTCCATGATGTGTCTCAGTTCTTGATGGTGAGGAAGTCGGCGGCGTTCTCGACGAAGATCTTGTCGACGACCGAGTCGTCGACGCCTGCGGCCTTGAGGTCGGGCAGGAGCGTCTCGAACAGGTAGTTCACGGTGTGGCCCTTGACCCCGGGCCAGCCCAGCGGCGAGCAGTTCGCGTCGGCCGAGGCGAGGACCTGGTCGAGGTAACCGGCCTCGATGAAGGAGAGCAGGTGGTTGAGCCGGTCCTTCTTGTGCCGGCCCCAGAACGGCGGGTCGGGGAGCTCGAGGTCGTAGCCGAAGGTGTCGAAGCCGATCCGGCCACCCTGGTCGGCGATCCACTCCTGGCGGACCTTGCCCTGGGAGACGCCGTCGTCGGCGTGACCGAAGAGGACGCGGTCGAGGGGGAGGCCCTCCTCGTTGAAGATCTCCACGGCGGGCTCGGCGTTGACCGCGAGGTGGGTGAAGATCGGGACGCCGGTCTCGACGGCGGCGCGGGCGGCGGCCCGGTAGATCCGCAGGTCGAGCTCCTTCATCATGAAGCCGCGCGAGACGCCGACCTTGATGATGCCGGCCTTGCCGCCGGTGTTGCCGATCCCGACGGTGATCTCGTGCACGAACTGGCGGTAGAGGTAGTCGACCGTGGCGCGCTCGAAGAACGGCAGCGCGGTGTCGCCCCCCACGAAGCCGGTGGAGGCGATGATGTTGACGCCGGTCTTCTCCGACAGCGACTGGTAGTAGTTGATGTCGCGGCCGTTGCAGATGCCGGTGGCCTCGACGTACGTCGCCGCGCCCCAGGGCTGGCAGTTGTTGTGGAACGTGCGCAGCTTCGGGACGGTCTCCTCGTAGCGCTGCTCCGGGGTCTTCCACCACTGGGTGTCGAGCTCGGATCCGGGCATGCCGTAGCCGATGTGCTCGTGGACGGCGACGAAGCCGAGCTCCTCGGTCGGGACGGTGCCGAGGACGGTGTTCACGTGCGTCATGGTCAGTTCCCCTTCACGCTCAGCAGGGCAGCCGGGTTCGCGACGAGGATCTGCTGGACGTCCTCCTCGCTCACGCCCGCGGCCGTGAGGGCCGGGACGAAGGTGGTCAGCAGGTGGTCGAAGCCGATCCGGGTGCGGGCGGCGTCGTCGGGCTCGCCGAAGGAGACCCCGGCCGTGCTGGCCGAGAGCAGGATCCGGTCGGTGTGGCCGGCGGCGATCAGCTCGCGGACCAGGGCGACCCGGTCGGCGTCGCTGAGGTAGCCCTCGGACTCGGTGCCGACGTGGTCGATCCCGACGTAGGCGCCGGCTGCGGCGACCTGGGCGGCGACCCCGGTGGCGTCGGCGCGGTCGAGGCCACCGACGACGACGCGGTCGGCCGACAGCCCCTCCGAGGTGACGACGGCGAGGTCGGACAGCGCGTCAGCGCCGTACCGGATGGAGACCGCGACGCCGGTGGCGACTGCTGCTCGGCCGGCGCCGCGGAAGATCGACTCGTCGTTGCTGGTCAGGCCCTCGCGGGTCGCGGTGGTGGCGACCAGTCCGGCCACGCCACGGCGCTCGACGCGGGGGACGACCATGCCCTCGACCAGCTCGCCGGTGAACATCGCGGTCCACTTCTCGGCGGGCCACGGGGTGGGCGGGTTGGTCTGCGGGGTGAGGAAGTAGCCGCCCAGCATGGCCTCGGGGCCCTGGCCGGTGGAGGCGACGATGTGGACGCCGGTGGCGCGTGAGAGCGCCTCGTACATCCGTACGTCGCGGCCGTGGAACATCCCGGCGGCGTCGACGAGGGTCGAGCCGCCCGCGGCCTTGAAGGCGCGCAGCTTCGTCGCCAGCGTCTCGAAGACCTCGGCGCGATCGATGGTGATGTCGTAGGCGTACTCCGCGCCCGGGACGACCGAGCGAAGGGTTTCGTGCACGGCGACGACGCCGAGATCGGCGGCGTCGATGGCGCCCAGCACCGTGTTCACGGTGGTGTTGGCGCTGATGTTGTCGGTCATAGCTCCCTCATGTGTCCCGGGAAATGTGGTGCAGAGCACCTTGTGGTGGCGGTCACAGTAGCCAGAACATTTACACAGTGTCAAGAGAACGAACACGGCGGACAGTGATGCCGAAATTTGGCATGCGTGTGAGTAATCACGCCCGGGGGTCATCACTGTTAGGGGGCATTTGGCCGGAGTTCATCCCGCTGTCAGGTGGATGGGCTTACGTTGGTCTGGTTGTTCTGCGGCACCGTCCGCGCGTCCCTGCGAAGCGAGTCCTGTCATGTCTCTCGGCCCTGGTCACCAGCCCACAACCGAGTTCGGCCTGGTGCCGAAGATCCTCACCGCGGTGCCTGTCGCTGCGTTGTGCCTGACGGGCGTGGTGCACGCGTCCCACCGCTCGACGACGAGTCCCGTCGCCGCCTCGACCACGCCGAGCGCGAGCGCCAGCGCCTCCTCGGAGCCGACCACGTCCGCGCTCGAGGCCCCCGCGCTGCAGGTCAGTGGCACCGACGAGGCGCCCGCCAGCGTCTGGACGCCCAGCGTCGGCACGGCGGTCAAGGTCGCCTCCGCCGCCTCGGCCTGGTCCGACATCCCGAGCGTCGCCCAGGCGGCCTACCAGCGGGCCGCGTCGGTGATCAACAGCGCCTCGACGTCGTGCCACCTGGACTGGTCGCTGCTCGCGGCGGTCGGCAAGATCGAGTCCAACCACGGACGATCGGGCGGCTCCACGCTCGGCACCAACGGCATCGCCTCGCCGGCCATCATCGGCCCCGCGCTCGACGGCACCAACGGCACCTCCGTGGTCGCCGACACCGACGGCGGCACCCTCGACGGTGACGCGAGCGTCGACCACGCCGTCGGCCCGATGCAGTTCCTGCCCTCCACCTGGGCCACCGTCGGCGTCGACGGTGACGGTGACGGCGTACGCAACCCGCAGGACATCGACGACGCCTCGCTCGCCGCGGCGGTCTACCTGTGCGCCGGGGGTGAGGACCTCTCCACCGCGGCTGGCCAGAGCGCCGCACTGCTGCGCTACAACCACTCGTCGTCGTACGCCGACTCGGTGATGGCTGCCGCGTCGACGTACCAGACCGGCTACGCGTCGACGGCGGCCTACGTGCCCACGGCGTACGTCGGCGTCAGCCTCGGCACCAGTGTGCGTGCCGTCGCCACGGCCGCGGCTGTCGAGGAGGAGTCGACGACCACCTCGCGGAAGAAGGGCCTGCGCGACAACAGCTCCGCCGGGCACAAGATCAAGACGCTCACCCCTGCCTCGACCACCACCGGCTCGACGGGCTCGACCGGCTCCACGGGGACGAAGCCGAGCACCGACCCGACGACGGACCCGACCACGGATCCGACGACCGATCCCGCCACGGACCCGACGACCGGCCCGACCACGGACCCGACGACGGACCCCACCACCGATGCGACCACGACGCCCTCGACGGACCCGACCACCGCGCCCGCGCTGACCTCGGCCGAGCTCACCACGCTGTGCACCGACGCCGTCGCGAAGGCGTTCCCGGGGTCGACCGCCGACGCGGCCACCGCTGCGGTCTCGGCCTGCACGACGAAGTTCGACGGGAAGACCAAGGCCGACGTCGAGGCGGGGCTCCAGGACTACCTGAAGAGCCTGGCGGGGACGATCGACGGGCTCTCGGCGTACACCGCCTGAGCCCGGCTCGGGCCGACGTAAACGGCTTGAAGCACACCGGCCCGGCCAGCAGAGTGGGGTGCGATGTATCTTCCACGCCCCTTCGTCATGGACCCTGCCGAGGTCCGCTCCTTCGCCGCCGCGGCGGGCTCGCTGGAGTTGATCACCGCCGGGGCTGACGGGGTCCCGTGGGCGACGCGGCTGCCGTTCGTCTGGGAGGGCGACACGGTGCGAATGCACTTGGCCCGCCCCAATCCGCAGGTCGCGGCGATCGGCGCCGGCAGTCACGCGTTGGCGGTGATCAGCGGCGCCGAGGCGTACGTCTCGCCGAGCTTCTATCCGGCCAAGGCCGAGCATGGGCGGGTGGTGCCGACCCTCAACTACAGCGCCGTCCACCTGCGCGGCATGGCGACGTTGATCGAGGACGCCGCGTGGCTGCACGCGCACGTGCGGGCGTTGAGCGACCTCTATGAGGCGGCCGAGGCGTGCCCGTGGTCGGTCGACGACGCTCCCGGCGACTTCATCGACCAGCATCTGCGTGGCATCGTCGGTGTCGAGTTGAGGGTCACCGGCGTCGAGGCGAAGGCGAAGTGGAGCCAGAACCGCTCGGCGGCCGACCAGGCCGGGGTCCTCGCTGGCCTCCAGGCGCGCGGCGACGACGCGGCGGTGGCACAGATGAGGTCAACGGGCGGCGCCACGACGGGGTGAGCCGCGCCCGACCCTTGCAGGTTGAGCGCCACCGGCGGATGATCGAAGGGTGTCCGGCCTCCGTGAGCAACTCGACCTGCGCGTGCTTCCCGTGCCGATGCGGTTCGTCGTCGGCTTCATGCTCGCGTTCGGGGTCGTCGGCGGCGTGGTCGGACTGATCCTCGGCCTGTGGGCCAACCCCGCGACCGCCTGGTTCGCGGTCGCCGAGGTCGGGATGCCCTCGGCGATCCTGGGCATGCTGGTCGGCCTCCTGGCGGGGGCGGTGGCGTTCGTGGTCGGCCGGCTCAGGACCCACTGACGGCGGCCAGCACCGTCTCCTGCAGCTCGGCGAGTGCGTCGATCCGCTCGGTGACGCTCGCGCCGAGGTTCCAGCTGGGCAGGTTGAACTCGTCGAACCCGAGCTCGGCGTAGCGGCCGATCCGATCGGTCAGCTCGGCCGCCGATCCGCTCAGCACCCGATCTGCCGGGGCCGGGTGACGACCGTCGAGGTCGAGCATGATGTTGGTGCTCTTCCACAGCGTCTGCGGGTCGCGGCCGACCTTCTCGCAGGCGGCGTGCAGCGCCTCGAGCTTCGTCGCGGCGACCTCGGGAGTGCCCCAGCTGTTCCACTGGGCGGCGTACCGGGCAGTGATCCGCAGCATCCGCGGTCCGGCGGTCCCGACCAGGATCGGCAGCCGCTCCTGGACCGGCTTCGGCTCACACGGAGCGTCGTCGATCTGGAAGTGCGAGCCGGTGAACGTGGTCCGCTTCTCGGTGAGCAGCAGCGTCACGATCTGGATCGCCTCCTCGAACCGGTCGACCCGATCCTTGGGGGAGCGCAGGTCGATGCCGTACGCCGTGTGCTCGTTGATCTGCCACCCCGCGCCCAGCCCGAGGACGAAACGGCCCCCACTGAGCTGGTCCAGGGTCGCGGCGCGGTTGGCCAGCAGCGCCGGGTGGTGCACCGTCGTCGGCGCCACCAGGACCCCGATCTGGGCGCGCTGGGTGCGGGTCGCGACTGCCGGCAGCACCGTCCAGGCCTCGTTCATCGGGCCGTCGAGCCGCTCGGTCGTGCCCGTGTTGGGCATGTAGTGGTCGGCGATCCAGATGCCGTGCCAGCCCTGCTCATCAGCCCAGGCCGCCTCGCTGAGGATGTCGGCGACCGGGTTCGAGGTGTTGGGCCACAGCGAGACCTTCATGAGATGAGCCTAGTGAACCTCTACCCGCGACGCCGTGTCACACGTACATTGGAGACATGGCGCGTCTCCCGTTCAAGCCCTTCGCCCGCTGGGGTCTCACTCACGGACTCCTCCGCCTCGTCATCCATCGCGGAGCCAAGGAGGGCGACGTCCAGGGTCGCCTGATCTTGGCGGCCAGCGACCCGGCCCGTGCCGGTGAGCTGGAGGCGATCTACGACGAGGTCCGTGCCGAGGGCGGTGTGGCCCGCGGCAAGTTCAGCTACATCGCCGTCAGCCATGCGCTGGTCAAGGAGGTGCTGAGCGGCGCCGACTACCGCACCGGCATCCCGACCGTGGTGAACTCCACCCTCGCCCGGCTCGAGGCGGCGGTGCGCAGCGAGGTCTTCTCGCCGATCGAGCCGCCCAGCCTGCTGGTCACTGAGCCGCCGGACCACACCCGCTACCGCAAGCTCGTCACCCGGGTCTTCACCGCCCGCGCCGTCGAGCAGCTCCGCGAGCGCACGCAGGAGGTCGCCACCGAGCTGATCGACGCGATGGCCGAGCGCCACCGCGAGCGTCCGGGCGAGCCGATCGACCTCGTCACCGAGTACTGCGGCCTGCTGCCGGTGACGGTGATCAGCGAGATCCTCGGTGTCCCGGCCGAGGAGCGCGACACGATCCTGGCCTACGGCGAGGGCGCTGCCGCCTCCCTCGACTTCGGCCTGCCCTGGTCGACGTACCGGTCGGTGGACAAGGCCCTGCACGACTTCGACGGCTGGCTCACCGGCCACCTCGCCTGGCTGCGCCGCAACCCCGGCGACAACCTGCTCAGCCACCTGATCGCCGCCCAGGAGGACGGCGTCGGGCTCACCGAGCTGGAGCTCAAGGCGACCGCCGGCCTGGTCCTGGCCGCCGGCTTCGAGACCACCGTCAATCTGCTCAGCAACGGCACCGCGCTGCTCGCCTCCCACCCCGACCAGCTCGACCGGCTGCGCCGTGAGCCCGAGCTCTGGTCCAACGCGGTCGACGAGATCCTCCGTCTCGATCCGCCCGTGCTGCTGACCGGTCGGATGGCCTCGCGCGAGACCGAGCTCGGTGGGGCGAAGATCAGCGCCGGGCTGCCGGTGACCGCCTCCCTGGCTGCGGCCAACCACGACCCGGACGTCTTCACCGACCCGCTCACCTTCGACGTCGCCCGCGAGAACGCCCGCGACCACCTCGCCTTCAGTGGCGGGCGGCACTACTGCCTGGGTGCCCAGCTGGCCCGGATGGAGGGCGAGGTCGGACTGCGCACCCTCTTCGACAGGTTCCCCGAGCTCAGCCTGGAGTCCGGCTCCTCGCGGCGGCCGACCAGGATCCTGCGCGGCTATCAGCACCTCCCGGTAGCGCTGCACCCCTCCGCTGCGCCGATCGGCTGACGCCCGGGCCGGGAGCCCGGCCGGGAGCGTAGCGGCGCGGGCTGGCAGGCTCGGTCCATGACCGAGGCCCCCGCCGCACCGCTGTCGATGAGCCGTCTCGCCCTGGTGATGGCGTTCGGCTGTGGGGTCGTGGTGGCGAACCTGTACTACTGCCAGCCGCTGCTGGAGCTGATCTCCCGCGAGTTCGGCGTCAGCGAAGGGAC
Source organism: Nocardioides sp. (assembly GCF_030150155.1). Classification (GTDB taxonomy): domain Bacteria; phylum Actinomycetota; class Actinomycetes; order Propionibacteriales; family Nocardioidaceae; genus Nocardioides. The sequence continues at coordinate 23,983 of NZ_JASLGR010000040.1, read as the reverse complement.
CGCGAGTCTCGCCGTCACCCTCAGTCAGGCCGGGTACGCCGTCGGGCTGCTGTTCCTGGTGCCGCTCGGCGACCTGCTGGAGAACAGGGCGCTGATCACCCGGCTGCTCCTCCTCACCGCGCTCAGCCTGGTGGCCGCCGGACTCAGCCCCTCGATGGGGGTCTTCCTCGCCGCCGCAGTGCTGATCGGTGTCACCAGCGTGATCGTCCAGGTGCTGGTGCCGCTCGCCGCGCACCTGGCGCCCGCAGGGCAGGAGGGCGCCTTCGTCGGCAAGGTGATGGGTGGCCTGATGCTCGGCATCCTGCTGGCCCGCTCGGCCTCGGCCGCCGTCGCCGAGGTGGCCGACTGGCGGGCGATCTACCTGATCTCCGCGGTGATGATGGTCGGGCTGTCGCTGCTGCTGGCCCGCACCCTGCCGCACTGGCGCCCCGCGGGCTCGGTCACCTACCGCGCCACGCTGCGCTCGCTGGTCCCTCTGATCCGGGCCGAGCCGGTGCTGCGGCGCCGGACCCTGGCGCACGCGGCGATGTTCGGTGCCTTCACGGTGTTCTGGACCGGGATCGCCTTCGAGCTGGTCGACGAGCACCACTTCAGCCAGGGCGCGATCGCGCTCTTCGCCCTGGCCGGGGCCGGCGGTGCGCTGGCCGCCCCGCTCGCCGGACGACTGGCCGACCGGGGGCTGGGGCGTCCTGCGAGCCTGCTGATGGTGGTGCTGGTCGTGGTCGGGTTCCTGCTCGCCGGGCTGGGCCACTCCTCGGTCGCGGCGCTCGTCGTGAGCGCGCTGCTGATCGACTTCGCCGTCCAGGGTCACCAGGTGATCGGACAGCACGTGATCTACACGCTCGCCCCGCGCGCTCGGGCGCGGGTGACGACCGTCTACATGACGACAGTCTTCCTCGGCGGTGCGCTCGCCTCGCTGGCGGCGGGACTGGCCCACACCCACGGCGCCTGGACCTCGGTGTGCTGGCTGGGTGGCCTGCTGCCGTTGATCTCGTTGGCGGCGTGGGTCACGGGGATGCGCGACCCGCGCGGGGCGTGATCCTGGCCGGTGCTCAGACGCGTGCCGGGGCGGTGTCGTCGATCGCGCGCGACGGCGTCGGCTGCTCACCCTCCGGCGCCCAGCCCGGCGGGCGGAAGAGGTAGCCGAGCCGCTCTGACCAGCTCCGTGCACGGCGTACGTCCACCCAGAGCGCGCGGTAGTCGCCGTACTCCAGGGTGAGCAGGTTGTGGGTGGTGACCGGCTTCGTCAGTCCGTACGTCGGCCGCTGGACCTCCGGGGTGAACGTGCCGAACATCCGATCCCAGATGATCAGGATCCCGGCGTAGTTCTTGTCCAGGTACTCCGGGTCCGAGCCGTGGTGCACGCGGTGGTGCGACGGGGTGTTGAAGATCGCCTCGATCGGGCGGGGGAGCTTCCCGATGGTCTCGGTGTGGACGTAGAACTGGTAGATCAGGTTGATCGAGAACGCCAGGTAGATCGAGAACGGCGAGAAGCCCAGGAACGGCAGCGGCAGGAAGAAGAGCAGCTCCCACCACGGGTTCCACTTCTGCCGCAGCGCGGTGGCGAAGTTCATGTACTCGCTGGAGTGGTGCGCCTGGTGCGCAGCCCAGCCGACCCGGGCGCGGTGCACGAAGCGGTGGTTCCAGTAGTAGGCCAGGTCGACCGCGACGACGCCGAGCAGGATGCCCCACCAGGTGTTCGGCACGTGCCACAGCGCGAGGTGGTCCCAGACCCAGATGTACATCAGGAAGCCGATCACCTTGAGCACCACCGAGGTGACCAGGGAGCCCAGGCCCATCAGGATCGACGTGCCGGCGTCGCGGAAGGCGTAGCCGGTCGCGTTGTCGTCGTGGTCGAGCCACTTGAGGGCGGCCAGCTCGATCCCGATGGTGAGCGCGAAGAACGGGATCGCGTAGGTGACCGGGTTCTGCCAGAGGTCGAGTACGTCGTGCATGGCCTCTCCTCTCTGCTGGATGCCGCCTGGACGACAGCCAGGTGGTGGGGCGTTCGGTTAATTGACTCTTGGGTAAGTTACCCCGAGGTCAATTCACTGTCTAGACTCACCGCATGACGCGATCCGGGGCCGGCACTGCCGGGACGAAGGGCGTTCCACGCGCCGACCGCGAGGAGCAGATCCTCGCCGCGGCCACCGAGGTCTTCGGCTCCCAGGGCTTCGCCGCCGCCTCCGTCGTCGACGTCGCGTCGCGGGCGGGCATCTCCAAGCCGATGGTCTACCACTACTTCGGCTCCAAGGAGGGGCTGCTCGACGCCTGCCTGCACCGGGCAGGAGGCCTGCTGCTCGGCGAGATCGAGCGGGTCGCGGGCTCCGGCCTGGTCGGCCTGGAGCGCGGCCTGGCGACCCTGGAGGCGATCTTCGAGGTGCTCGAGGACCGCCCCTGGGTGTGGCGTCTGCTCTTCGACCCGACCGTCCCCCGGGCGGTGGACGGCGTCGCTGCGGCGCTCGCCGACTACACCGAGCGGATCACCGTCCTGGCCCACGAGGGCGTCGCGGAGATGATGGCGGTGGCGGGCAACACCGACGCCGCTGACATCTCGGCCATGACCGCCGTCTGGGTCGGCCTGGTCGACTCGCTGGTCGCCTGGTGGCTCGACCACCCCGGCGAGAGCGCGGCCCAGATGACCGAGCGCTGTGTGCGGTTGATGGGGGTGGCGTTCGCGCAGTGAGCGCGCCCGCCCTCTAGCTGATCCAGACCTTCCGCAGTGGGGAGGTGATCGTCCAGGTGGTCTGCTCGCCCTCGTGCAGCCGGACCAGCACCCCTGGGGCCAGATCGATGCTCTCGCCGTCGGCGAAGGTCACCGTGCCGGTGCCCGAGAGCACTACGAAGAGCTCGTCGGCCTCGGTGTCGGTCACGGTGCCCTCGGTGAGCTCCCAGACGCCGACCTCGACCTCGCCGAGCGCTCCGGAGGTCACGAGTCCGGCGCGCGGCGTACCGCTGACGACGGAGCCGGGCTCCAGAGGCAGGTCGTTGAGGTCGACGGTCAGGGCGTTGATCGCGCGGGTCATGACGGCAGTCTTCCGCATCCGCGGAGGCGTCAGCCGCCCGTGGTTCGGCGCGGGGTGAAGAGGGCGGCGATGAACCCGACCAGCACCGCTGCGGCACCGGTGAGCAGGGCGGGCCCGATCGCGCCGTCGTACCCGGTAGGGGTGATCTGTCCGCCGTTGCCGGTGAAGACCGCGGTCAGCAGGGCGATGCCGAGGGCGACGCCGAACTCCCGGATGGTCGAGTTCGAGGAGCTTGCGACGGCGAAGTCGCTCTCCGGCAGTCCGCCCATCACCGCGTTCGAGACCGACGGGAAGACCATCCCCATGCCGACCCCGGCCATCACCAGGGCAGGCACGAAGGAGCCGTACGACGCCCCGGACTCGCCCAACGTCGCGAACCAGACCAGCGCGCAGGCCTGGAGCGCCAGGCCGACCAGCAGCAGCGGCCGCAGGCCGATCCGGCTCGACGCGATCCCGGCCAGCGGGGCGATCACCATCGGGGCGGCGGTCCAGGGCAGGGTCCGGATGCCGGCCTCGAGCGGGGTGTAGCCGTTGACCACCTGGAGGTACTGGGAGAGCAGGAAGACCGCGCCGAACATGCCGGCGCAGAAGCCGAGGGCGACCACGTTGGCGACCGTGAAGCTCCGGGAACGGAAGAGGCGCAGGGGGAGCACGGCGTCACTGCGGCGCCGGGCGTGGACGACGTACGCGGGCAGCAGGACTGCGGCGAGGATCAACGGGATCAGGACACCGGCCGAGGTCCAGCCGTCGTCGTTGCCGTGCACGACGCCCCAGATCCCGGCGAAGACGGCGACGCCGATCAGGAGCGTGCCGAGCGGGTCGAGGCGCTGCCAGGTGCCCTTGGACTCGCGGACGGTGAGCCAGATCAGCGGCAGTGCGATGACGGCGACCGGCACGTTGATCCAGAAGATCGCCTGCCAGCTCATCCCGTCGACGACGGCTCCGCCGATCACCGGTCCGAGGGCGACGCCGAGCCCGGAGACGCCGCCCCAGATCCCGATCGCGGCGGCGCGCATCTTCTCCGGGACGTTGGCGGCCAGCAGTGTCAGCGACAGCGGCATCACCGCGGCGGCGCCGAGGCCCTGGACGGCGCGGGCGGCGATCAGGGTGTTCGAGGAGTCCGAGAGCGCGGCGCCGATCGAGGCGAGGGTGAAGACGCTCAGGCCGATCACCATCATCCGGCGTCGTCCGATCCGGTCGCCGAGGGTGCCCGCGGGGAGCATGAAGGTCGCGAACGCCAGCGTGTAGGAGTTGAGGAACCACGACAGCTCGCCGACCGAGGCGTGCAGGTCGCGCTGGATCACCGGCAGGGCGGTGGTCATCACGAGGTTGTCCAGGGTCGCCATGAACATCGGCAGGCTGACCGCGACGATCACCAGCCAGAGCGGGAACCGGCGTTCGGTCGTGGTGGGGCTGGGTGAGGACGTGGTGAGGGTCGTCATGAGAGCTCCTCGGGCGGGGGGTGGGATGGTGCTGGGAAGAGGCGTTGGCATCGAATGATTACAAACTGCGCAGCAGCCTAAGTAATGGTTCGATTACATGTCAAGGGTGGCCGGTGTGGGTGCCATGCGGAGCGGTTCGCGACCGTCGGAACGCTGGTTATCGACTGATAACATCGCTGCATGAGCATCCGGATGCCTGCCGAGGAGCGGCGCGAGCAGATCCTCGACGCCGCCACCCGTGCGTTCGCCGAGGGCGGGTACGCCGGCACCAGCACCGACCACGTGGCCAAGGAGGCCGGGGTCAGCCAGCCGTACGTCGTCCGGATGTTCGGCACCAAGCTGGAGCTCTTCCTCCAGGTGCTCACCCGGGCCTGCTCGGCGATCGAGGAGACCTTCGCCGCCGTGATCGCCTCCGACGACTTCGACCCCGAGACCGGCGACGTCCAGCTCGGCACGGCGTACACCGAGCTGCTGGCCGACTCCGACCTGCTCCGCGTGATGATGCACGGCTTCGCCACCGGAGGGGTCCCCGAGATCGCCGCGACCGCCCGGACTCAGATGGCCCGGATCTTCTCCACCCTGCAGCGCACCGGCTGGGACGAGGAGCGCGTCCGCGACTTCCTCGCTGTCGGAATGCTGCTCAACGTGCTGCTGTCGATGGGCGCCTTCGGCCCTGATGGTAAGACTGATGGCCTGGGCGACCTGATCGGTTCATGTCTGCCCGAGGAACTGATAGCGCGCGTAGAAGAGAGCGAGTGACGCTCGGATGACGGTCCACACCACCACCGGGATCCTGGTGGTCGGCGGAGCCAACATGGACCTCAAGGCACGCTCCGCGCGTCCGGTCCTCGCCGGCACCTCCAACCCAGGCGAGATGCATCTGTCCCCCGGCGGGGTGGGGCGCAACATCGCCGAGAATGCCGCCCGACTCGGAGCCCGGGTCGCCCTGGTCTCCACCGTCGGCTCCGACGGTCTCGGCACTGAGGTGCTGGAGGCGACCGCTGCCGCGGGCGTCGACGTCTCCGCGGTGGCCCGCACCGCCGAGACCACCGGCACCTACACCGCCCTGCTCGACGCCGACGGTGAGCTCGTCGCCGCCGTCGCCGCGATGGCGGCCACCGAGGAGCTCGATCCCGGGTACGCCGCCACCGAGGTCTCCCGGGCCCCGGCGGGCACCCTCGTGGTGGCCGACGGGAACCTGCCGCCCGCAGTGCTCGACGCCGTGATCGGAGCCGCCCACGCCGCCGACCTGCGCCTCGTGATCGAGCCGGTCTCGGTGCCCAAGTCGCTGCGCCTGGCCCCGGTGCTGCGCGGCCCGATCTTCCTGGTCACCCCCAACCGCGACGAGCTGGCCGCCCTGACCGGCGTCGACGCGGCCACGTTCGACGGGCCCGACGGGGACGCCGCGGTCGTCTCCGCCGCCGAGAAGCTCCGCGCCGGTGGCGTCGAGTGGGTCTGGATCCGGCTCGGGGCCGAGGGCTCCCTGCTGGTCGGCCCTGAGGGGAGCGTCACGTTGCCGCCGTACCGGGTGGAGGTGGTCGACGTGACCGGAGCGGGCGATGCCATGCTTGGCGCTTTCTGCTCGGCCCTGGCCGGGGGTGCCTCCGTGGTGGAGGCGGCCCGGTTCGGGCAGGCAGCGGCGGTCGTCACGATCGCCAGCACACAGACAGTTGTTTCGAATCTCGATAACGCAAGGGTGAGGGAAGTTCTTGATGCTGCAGATCACTGAGGAAGTTGCCGCGGCACTGGCCGAGGGCCGTCCGGTCGTTGCGCTGGAGTCGACGATCATCAGTCACGGGATGCCGTACCCGCGCAACGTCGAGATGGCGCGCGAGGTCGAGCAGATCGTCCGTGACGGCGGCGCCGTCCCGGCCACGATCGCCATCCTCGACGGCATCCCGCGGATCGGTCTGACCCCCGAGGAGCTGGAGCTGCTCGGCACCGCCTCGGACGTCATGAAGGTCTCCGTGCGTGACCTCGCCTACGTCGTGGCGCAGAAGAAGCACGGTGCCACCACCGTCGCCTCCACGATGCGCCTGGCCGAGATGGCCGGGATCAAGGTCTTCGTCACCGGCGGTCTGGGCGGCGTCCACCGCGGCGCCGAGACGTCGTTCGACATCTCCGCCGACCTCACCGAGCTCGGCCAGACCTCGGTCGCCGTGGTCAGCGCGGGCGTGAAGTCGATCCTCGACATCGGCCTGACCCTGGAGACCCTGGAGACGCTGGGCGTCCCGGTGCTGGTCAACGGCGCCGACGAGTTCCCGTCGTTCTTCTCCCGCGCCTCCGAGTTCGGCGCCCCGCTGCGCGTCGAGGGCCCGGCCGAGGCCGCCGCCGTGCTGCAGGCGAAGTGGGGCACCGACGGCCTCGGGCTTCCCGGCGGCGTCGTGATCGCCAACCCGATCCCGGCCGCCGACGAGATCCCCGCCGACAAGATCGACGCGATCATCGCCACCGCCCTGGCCGCCGCCGACGCCGAGGGTGTGTCGGGCAAGGACATCACGCCGTACCTGCTGGCCAAGATCGTCGAGCTCACCGACGGTGCCTCGCTGACCGCCAACATCGCGCTGGTGAAGAACAACGCGGTCTTCGGCACCGCGATGGCCGTGGCGTACGCCCAGGCCTGACCGCCGAATTCCGGGTTCGCCACGCGTGACTTCCGGGTTCGCCACGCGTGACTTCCGGGTTACTCACCTTCGAGATCCGGGTTGCCCCCTTTGCTGGGAGGCAACCCGGATCTCGGCCGTTGTGAACCCGGAAGTGGGCGGTGGTGAACCCGGAAGTCGGCGGTGGTGAACCCGGAAGTGGGCGGTGGTGAACCCGGAAGTGGGCGGTGGTGAACCCGGAAGTCGGCTAGCGCGCGAGCCAGGCGGCGTACGCGTCGAAGCTGAACGGCCGCCCGAGGAAGTCCGCGACCAGGTCGGCGGCGTCCTTCTCCCCACCGCGGGCCAGCACCAGGTCGCGGTAGCGGCCCGCGACCTCGGGGGCGAACAGGTCGGCCGGGTCGAACTGGGCGAACAGGTCCTTGGCGATCACGAGCGACCACATGTAGGTGTAGTACGCCGACGAGTAGCCGCCCAGGTGGCCGAAGCTGGCGAAGAAGTGGGTGCCCTCGATCCACGCCGTCGGGGCATAGCGCGCCTGGAGCTCGACCATCCGCTCGGTCAGGTCCGGCACCGTCTCACCGGCCGCGGCGCGGGCCTGGTCGGCGTGGAACCAGTACGAGACCGCGGCGTAGAACATCTGCTGGCGCGCCTGGATGCCCTTGCCGTACTCCTCGGCGGCCCGCATCTTCGCGACCAGGTCGGCCGGGATCGGCTCCCCGGCGGCGTTGCGCGCGAACGACGCCAGCACCTCGGCGTCCCAGGCCCACTCCTCCAGCATCTGCGAGGGCGCCTCGACGAAGTCCCACTCGGTCGCGACCCCGGAGAACTCCGCCCAGTGGCCGTGCCCGGCGAGCAGGTGGTGCAGCAGGTGCCCGAACTCGTGGAAGAGGGTCACCACGTCGTCGTGCTCCATCAGCCCACGGCCGAAGTTGCACACCAGCACGCCCTCGGGAAGCTGGACGCCCTCGACCCCGGAGACCAGCGTGAACTGCGCGGCGTGGCTGTACTTCCCGGTGCGGGGGTGCAGGTCGAGGTGGATCCGGCCCAGCGGCACGGCGGAGTCGTCGTCGACACCCAGGAACACGTCGTACGACGCCACGTCCTCGTGCCACGTAGCGACCTGGACCGGGCGCCACTGCAGCCCGAAGAGCCGGCCGGTGACGGCGAGCAGCCCGGCCCGGACGGCGGGGAAGTCGAAGTAGGTCCGCACCAGTTGGGCGTCGACGTCGTAGTGCTCGCGGCGCACCACCTCCTGGTAGAACGCGGTGTCGATCCCGCTGATCTCGGTGGCGTCGGGGTGGTCGGCCCGGAAGCGGGCGAGTAGCACGTCGAGGTCGGCCCGCATCGGCTCGGCGGCAGCGTCGGTGATCCGGTCGATGAAGGCGGGGATGGCCGGCCCGGAGCCGATCATCTTCACCTCGGCGTCGTACGACGGCCAGTCGGCGTAGCCGACCAGGGTGGCTAGCTCGTGGCGCAGTGCGAAGAGCTCGCGCAGCACCGGCTCGGCGGTGGGGTAGCCGCGGTTGAGGAACGCCAGGGTCATCTCGCGGCGCAGGTCGCGGTCGGTGGCGAAGGTGCGCACCGGCACCGAGTCGGGGTACTCCGTCGTGATCGTGACCAGGCCGTCCTCGCCGACCGGGTGCGCCTCGACCCAGTCGGCCGGCATCCCGCCGAGCCGGTCGGGTGCGACCCGGACGGTGCGGACGTCGTCGCGGGTGATCCGGGAGAACTCCAGGTCGAGGTCGGTGAGGCGCTCGTGCAGCTCGCGCAGTCGGTCGCGCACGGCGGTGGGCTGGTCCACGCCGGAGCGGCGGAAGTCGCGCAGCACCTTGTGCAGCAGTCGGGTGGCCAGGGCGTCCAGTGCTGAGACCTCGGCGGGGTCGAGGTCGGCGAAGACGGCGTACAGGATCTGGTCCTGGCCCAGCTCGGTGATCAGCTTCGATGCCTCGACCTGGATCGCCTCGCAGGCCTCGCGGGTGGCGAGGTCGGGGTGCACGTTGGCGAGCAGCTCGACGGGGGACAGGACGTTGCCGAGGGCGATCTCCAGCCGGTTCCACGTCTCCAGGGCGTCGACGGCGCTCAGCGACACGGCGCCGCGCAGTTCGTCGGCGATCTGGCGGACGGTGGCGAGCTCGGTCGCGCTCCGCTCCTGGATCCAGGTCAGGGTGTCATCGGCGGCAGGCAGGTGGAGGGGTGCGGGCACCCCTCCACCCTAGGACGATCTGCTCAGCGGTAGTCGTAGAAGCCTTCGCCGGACGCGATCCCCATCTTCCCGGCGTCGATGTAGTTCTCCTTGAGCCAGGCTGCGATCTTCTGCGAGTTCTCGTCGCCGTGGATCATGATGTTGTACGGCGTCGCGAGGCCGATCACGTCGTAGATCTGGAAGGGGCCCATCGGGGCGCCGGTCGCGATCCGCCAGACCTTGTCCACGTCGTGCGGGTCGGCCACGCCGAAGGCGGCCAGGCCGGCGGCGGCGTTGAGGAACGGCACCAGCAGGGAGTTGAGCACGTAGCCGGCCTTCTCCTTGCGCACCGGGATCGGCACCATCCCGATCTCGCCGGCGAACTCGACGATCCGGTCGAAGACGGCGAGGTCGGTGTCGGCGGTGCCCATCACCTCGGCGGTGTTGAACTTCCAGACCTGGTTGGCGAAGTGCAGCGCCAGGAACCGGTCGGGGCGCCCGGTGGAGTCCTTGATGTCGCTGGGCAGCAGGGTGGAGGAGTTGGTCGCGAAGATGGTCCGCTCGGGGGCCAGCGTGGCGAGCTTGGCGTAGGTCTCCTGCTTGAGGGTGAGCACCTCGGGGATCGCCTCGATGACGAGGTCGGCCTCGGCCACGGCGGCGGCCAGGTCGGAGGTGAAGTGGAGCCGGGTGAGCGCGGCCTCGGCCTTGCCGTCGGCGGCGCCGGCGACCTGGTCGGTGAGGTAGGTCTGCACGAGGCCGGCGGCACGCTGGCGGGCTCCGTCGAGGATCTCGTCGCTGATGTCGTACGCCGTCACCTCGAAGCCGCTGTAGGCGGTCTGGAAGGCGATCTGGAGTCCGAGGACTCCGGTGCCGAGGACGGTGACGCGGGTGATGGTGGTGCCTGACATGGTGGATGTCCCTCTTCCTTGGTGTTCCTGGTCTCAGGGGTGAAGGGCGAGCCAACCGGTGACGATCAGCTCGACCTGGTGGTGGAGGTCCGCCACGGCGCTACGGCCGGGGTGCGCCCCGGTCGCGAGTCGGGCGATGACGAGGTGTGACGCGGCGAAGATCGCCGCAGCGGCCTGGTCGGCCCCGCTGCGGGGATGGTCGCCACCGGCCAGGAGGAGGCGAGCGATCGTCTCCTCGAGGTCGGCGATCTGGGCGAGCCCGAGGGCTCGGTATTCCTGGAGGGGGTCGCCGAAGAGCAGCTCGCGCTGGTAGGCGACGGCGTTCTCCGGGTGGGCGTGCGCCTCGTCGAGCATCGGGTCGAGGAGGGCGTTGACGGCGCGGATCGGGTCGGTCTCGGCGCACGCTGCGGTGGTGCCGGCGGCGATCGCGTGGCCGAGGCGCTCGTTGTAGACCATCAGGAGCAGCTCGCTCTTGGAGGCGGCGTAGCGGAAGACGGTGCCGGCGGCGACGTCGGCGGCGTCGGCGATGGCCTGGGTGGTGACGGCGTCGAATCCGTGGGTGTCGAACAGGTCGGCGGCGGCGTTGCGGATGCGCTCGTGCTTGCGCCGCATGTTGAGCTCGCGGCGGCCCTCGGTGGGGGCTGTCGTCGTCCTGGTCATCGTTCCTCCTGAGCACGCTCATTATTGAGCGTACTCATTATTTTGTGGAAGACAACCCCGGACGACCGACTAGACGGTGGCGTCCCGTCGCCGCTCCAGGTGGCGCCGCTCGGCCGCGTTGGTGGCGAGCCCGATCGCCTGGCCGTAGGCCTCCCGGGCCTCCTCGACCCGCTGGAGTCGGCGCAGCAGCTCGGCCCGGGTGACATGCCAGGCGCCGTACGTCGTCAACGCCAGGCCCTCCACCAGGGCGAGCCCGACGGCGGGGCCGTCGAGCTCGGCCACCGCGATCGCCCGGTTGAGCTCGACCACCGGGCTCGGGGCGATGGCCCTGAGGTGGTCGTAGAGGGTCACGATCTGGCTCCAGTCGGTCTCCTCGACGGAGCGTGCCGAGGTGTGCACGGCGTTGATCGCGGCCTGGAGCTGGTAGGGCCCGGGGCGGTTGCGGGCGATGCAGGCGAGCACGATCCGGTGCCCCTCGGCGATCTGCTCGGTGTTCCAGTGGGTGCGGTCCTGCTCCTCCAGGGTGACCAGCTCGCCGTCGACGAAGCGCGCGTCGCGGCGGGCGTCGGCCAGCAGCATCAACGCGAGCAGGCCGTCGACCTCGGGCTGATCGGGCAACAGCGTGCCGAGCGTCCGGGTGAGCCGGATCGCCTCGGTGGCGAGGTCGACCCGGGTGGGCTCGGACCCGGACGAGGCCAGGTAGCCCTCGTTGAAGATCAGGTAGAGCACCTGCAGCACCGAGGCGAGCCGGGGCTCCAGGTCCTCGGCGGTGGGCACCCGGAACGGGATCCGGGCGGTGCGGATCTTGTGCTTGGCCCGCGTGATCCGCTGCCCGATCGCTGCCTCGCCGGCCAGCAGCGCCCGGGCGATCTCGGGCACGGTGAGGCCGCCGACCAGGCGCAGGGTGAGCGCGAGCCGGTTCTCCGGGGCCAGGGCCGGGTGGGAGCAGACGAAGATCAGCCGGAGCTGGTCGTCGTCGACCGGGCCGACCGGGGAGGCCGGCTCGACGTCGGCGAGCCGGGCCGCGGCGGACTGCTTCGCATCGCGCTGGGACTCCCGACGCAGCCGGTCGAGCACCTTGCGGGTGGCGGTGGTGGTGAGCCATCCGCCCGGGTTCGGGGGCACGCCCTCGGCCGGCCAGTGCTCCACGGCGGCGAGGAGTGCCTCGCTCGCTCCGTCCTCGGCGAGATCCAGATCGCCGAACCGACGGGCGAGCGAGGCCACCACACGGGGGTACTCCGTGCGGAAGAGCTCCTCGTCCAGCCCCGGAACAGAGGTCACTCGGCCTCGGGCTCGGCCTGGAACGGACGGACCTCCTGGGGCAGCCGGGAGGCCTCGGCCATCCGGGTGCCGAACGCCAGCGCGGCGTCGAGATCGGGGACGTTGATCACGGTGAAGCCGCCGAGGTACTCCCGGCTCTCGATGAAGGGGCCGTCGGTGACGACGGTCGCGCTACCGCGCGGGTCGACCACGGTGATGGCCTCCTTGCCCTCGAGGCCACCGGCGAAGACGAAGATGCCGGTCTCGATGGCCTCGTTGATCAGGCCGCCGACGGCCTCGTAGATCGGGGCCATCTCCTCGGGCGTCATGGTGCGGGTGGTCGGCTCGTCGTACGTGGCGATCAGGTACTGCGGCATGGGTTACTCCTGGTGTCGTGGGTGGTGCTGGAACGGATGGAACGGAGAACAGAGCGGGGCGAAACGGTCGGATCAGACCACGCCCGCGAACGGGCGCACCTCCACCTTGCCGCCGCAGGCGCGGGAGGCGTCGGTGGCCAGGGCCAGGGCGGCGTCGAGGTCGGGTGCCTCGATCACCCAGAACCCGCCGATCCACTCCTTGGTCTCGAGGTAGGGGCCGTCGGTGAGCACGGGGGTCTCGCCGGTGCCGTCGACCACGGTGGCGGTCGAGGCCGAGGCCAGGCCGCCGCCGAAGAGGAACTGGCCCGACTCCTGGAGCCGGCGGTTGAAGGCGTCGGTCGCCGCGAAGGCGGCCTCGGCCTCGGCCTGGGAGGCGTAGGAGCCGAACTTGCCGGCCTCGGGGTCGTAGTCGGAGTCCACGCCGTGGACCGAGAGCAGGTACTGCGTCATCACGATCTCCTCGTTGTCGCCGGTGGTCGGGGTGACCACCTTTCCTCATCTCCACGAACGGGCAGCGACGGATCCGACACCCTCACCCGACTTTTTTCGACGTTACTTTCTCGAAGGTCGAGATGGAGGAAGTAAAAGGGGTGCGCACTAGGTTGAGCGGTCGTGGCACTGAAGGACCTGCTTGCCGACACCCGGCCGCTCCAGAACCCCAACTTCCGGCGACTGTGGTTCGCCGAGATGGTCACCGTGGTGGGAGCCCAGCTCACCGTCGTCGCGGTCCCGGCGCAGATCTACGCCGACACCGGCTCCACCGCCTACGTCGGTCTGACCGGCCTCTTCGGCCTGGTCCCGCTGGTCGTCTTCGGGCTGTACGGCGGCGCGCTCGCCGACGCCTTCGACCGCCGCACGATCGTGCGGATCACCAGCATCGGCCTGATGGTCTGTTCGGCACTCTTCTTCGCCCAGGCGGCGGCGGGCAACACCAACCCCTGGCTGCTGCTGTGCCTGTTCTCGGTGCAGCAGTGCTTCTTCGCGGTGGACTCACCCACCCGGGCGGCGATCCTGCCCCGGATCCTGGACCCCGAGGTGCTGCCGGCGGCCAACTCCCTGCACTTCACCGTCTTCCAGGCCGGAGCGATCGCGGGTCCGCTGGTGGCCGGCATCCTGATCCCGATCACCGGGTTCCCGCTGTTGTACCTGATCGACACCTTCGCCCTCGGTGCGACGCTGTACGCCGTCATCCGACTGCCCCGACTGCCGGTCGACGGCGAGGTCAAGGTGCCGGGGATCCGGTCGGTGCTCGACGGCCTGAGCTACCTGCGCACCCAGCCCATCCTGATGATGAGCTTCGTCGTGGACCTGATCGCGATGGTCTTCGGGATGCCGCGGGCGCTCTTCCCTGAGCAGGCCCACACCCACTTCCACGGGCCGACCGACGGCGGCCTGGTCTTTGCCCTGCTCTTCGCCGCGATCCCGGCCGGAGCGGTGATCGGCGGCGTCTTGGGTGGCTGGCTGACCCGGGTCAGACGCCAGGGGCTCGCCGTGATCTGGTGTGTGGCGATCTGGGGGGTGGGGATCACCGTCTACGGGCTCGCGGACTGGTTGGCGCCGCACACCCAGTGGGTGGTGATGCTGGTGGTCGCCCTGATCGCGTTGTCGGTGGCCGGGGCGGCCGACATGTTCAGTGCCGCACTGCGGACCTCGATCCTGCAGAACGCCGCCGACGACGCGGTCCGGGGCCGGCTCCAGGGGATCTTCACGGTCGTGGTCGGCGGGGGTCCGCGGATCTCCGACACTCTGCACGGCGGGGTGGCGGCCGGGATCGGCGTCTCGGCCACGGCGGCGGGCGGCGGGATCCTGGTCGTGATCGGAGTCGTGGTGGCGGCGCTGGTGGTGCCGTCCTTCGTCCGCTACAGGATGACCCCCGCCCACTGAGTGGACGGGGGTCAGCGAGTGGCCGGGATCAGGCGTTCTTGATCGCCGAGATGTCGAAGTCGAGCTTGATCTTCTCGCTGACCAGCACCCCGCCGGTCTCGAGCTTCGCGTTGAAGGTCAGGCCCCAGTCGCTGCGCTTGATCGTGGTCTGGCCCTCGAAGCCGACCCGGGTGTTGCCGAACGGGTCCTGAGCCGAGCCGGTCTGCTCGAAGGGGATGGTGACCGAGTGCGTGATGCCCTTGATGGTGAGGTCGCCGGTGATGGTCCAGGTGTCGTCGCCGTCGAACTCGACGTTGGTGGAGGTGAAGGTGATGTTCGGGTTGGCCTCGGACTCGAAGAAGTCACCGGAGAGCAGGTGGCCGTCGCGGTCGGCGTTGCCGGTGTCCACGGAGTTGGCCTTGACGGTCACCGTGACCGACGAGTTGGCCGGCGTGGCGGTGTCGATGTGCGCGGTGCCCTCGATCTCGCGGAAGTAGCCGCGGACGGTGGTGACCATCGCGTGGCGAGCGCTGAACCCGAGGCGGGTGTGGGCGGGGTCCAGGGTGTAGTCGCCGGCGATGTCGCTGATCGCTGCGGTGGAGTCGAAGGTGTTGTCGGCCATGACGTTCTCCTGAGGTGAGAGGAAATGAAGCAGAGGGTTGAAGCCTTACACGGACTCCAACCCTCTTACTTGAACATTCATTCCATCCAGGATGAAGTTTTTCTGAATCAAGCAGCGTGTGATGCGTGGGCCACGGCGGGGCGCGTCATCCAGACGGCCTCCATGCGCTCGCGGCCGGCAGTGTCGACCACCGAGATCCACGTGCAGGTGAGCTGTGCGTTGTTCATGGTTGTCCACCTCCTGTTCACCTTGTGTTCACCAAAGTACATGAGTCCCCACCCGATCACAAGAACCCCGGCGCGTTCCGGCGTTCTTGCTCCACCTCGACGGGTGATTGCCGCGTCGTTCCTCCACCCGCGCTCCACTTGAGCGGGCGTGACGCAGCGCACCGCGCTTAGGAATCTCTGGATCGATCACAAGCGCACTACCGTGGTCTGGTGAGCGACACCACTTCCCCCGCTGTTGACCAGGTGACCTTCGATGACCTCGGCCTCTCCGCCGGCGTCCTGGAGGCGATCAAGGACCTCGGCTACGAGTCGCCCTCGGCCATCCAGGCCGCCACCATCCCGCTGCTGCTCGAAGGCCGTGACGTCGTCGGCCTCGCACAGACCGGAACCGGCAAGACCGCGGCCTTCGCGCTGCCGGTGCTGTCGAACCTCGACCCCTACGAGACCAAGAAGCCGCAGGCTCTGGTCCTGGCCCCCACCCGTGAGCTCGCGCTCCAGGTCTGCGAGGCCTTCGAGAAGTACGCCGCCCAGCTGCCGAACATCCGGGTCCTCCCGGTCTACGGCGGCCAGGGCTACGGCCCGCAGCTGACCGCCCTGCGTCGCGGCGTGCACGTCGTCGTCGGCACCCCCGGCCGGATCATGGACCACCTCGACAAGGGCACCCTGGACCTGAGCGAGCTCAAGTTCCTCGTGCTCGACGAGGCCGACGAGATGCTCTCGATGGGCTTCTCCGACGACATCGAGACGATCCTCGCCGACACCCCCGACGACAAGCAGGTCGCCCTCTTCTCCGCGACGATGCCGTCGGCGATCAAGCGCCTCACCGGCCGCTACCTGAACAACCCGAAGGAAGTTCAGGTCAAGTCCAAGACGGCGACCAACGCCAACATCACGCAGCGGTACATGACCGTCGCCTACCCGCAGAAGGTCGACGCCCTCACCCGCATCCTCGAGGTCGAGAACTTCGAGGGCATGATCGTCTTCGTCCGGACCAAGGCCGAGACCGAGTCGCTGGCCGAGAAGCTCCGCGCCCGCGGCTTCACCGCCGCCGCGATCAGCGGTGACGTGGCGCAGAACGTCCGTGAGCGCACGGTCAACCAGCTCAAGGACGGCTCGCTGGACATCCTGGTGGCCACCGACGTCGCCGCCCGTGGTCTCGACGTCGAGCGGATCAGCCACGTCGTCAACTACGACATTCCCACCGATCCGGAGGCCTACGTCCACCGGATCGGTCGTACCGGCCGTGCCGGTCGCACCGGTGACGCCATCTCGTTCATCACCCCGCGTGAGCGCTACCTGCTCAAGCTGATCGAGAAGACCACCCGTTCGCCGCTGCAGGAGATGAAGCTGCCCAGCGCCGACGAGGTCAACGCGACCCGTCTGTCCCGCTTCGACGACGGCATCACCGCCGCGCTGGCCGAGGCCGGCCGGGTCGAGTTCTTCCGTGACGTGGTCGCGCACTACGTCAAGGAGTACGACGTCCCCGAGATCGACGTGGCCGCCGCTCTGGCCGTCGTACTGCAGGGCGACGAGCCGCTGCTGATCGACCCCAACGCCGACCGGATCCGCAACGAGCGCTCTGACCGCGCCCAGCGGGAGCGCAACGAGCGTGGCGACCGGGCTCCGCGTGAGTCGAGCCGTTCGCGCCAGACCGACCAGCCGCTGGCGACGTACCGGATCAACGTCGGCAAGCGTCACAAGGTCGAGCCGCGCCAGATCGTCGGCGCCATCGCCAACGAGGGCGGCCTGCGCCGGGGCGACTTCGGCAACATCTCCATCCGCCCCGACTTCTCCCTGGTCGAGCTGCCCGCCGACCTCGCCCCCGAGACCTGGGCGGCACTGGAGAACACCCGGATCAGCGGCAAGCTGATCGAGCTCGCTGTCGACAACGGCGGCCCGGTGCAGCGCTCCGGCGGTCGCTTCGACCGCAACGACCGCAACGACCGTGGTCACCGTCACGACGACGGTGACAAGCCGCGCGAGCGCAAGCCGCGCCGCAAGTACTGAGTCCCCGGACACCCCGGGAACGAACAAGGGCCCAGCCGTGAGGCTGGGCCCTTGCCTTCCCATGTCCGCGGGCAAAGGGGGGGTCTGCCCGGTAGACATGAGGTGGGCCCCAAGTCAGCATGGGGTCAGACAAGGGGCCCAGTCGGTTGTGGAGTGCTCCCTCCGCAAGTCGACCTTCCTAGGGTACGACACGCCAACACCCCTGTCGAAAGAAACCGGAAGAATGGCAGGCTGGAGACATGGCTGGCATGGAACTTGTCTCGCAGCACACGAAGCTGCTGATCAACGGTGAGTGGCGTGACGCCGAAGGGGGCGAGACCTTCGCGGTCCTCGACCCCGCCGACGCCTCGGTTCTGACGCGCGTGGCCGACGGATCGGTCAACGACGCCCTCGATGCGCTCGACGCCGCCGCGGCCGCGCAGGCCTCCTGGGCCGCGACCGCACCACGCGAGCGCGGCGAGATCCTGCGCCGGGCGTTCGAGCTGATCAACGAGCGTGCCGACGACATCGCCGAGCTGATCAGCCTGGAGATGGGCAAGCCGATCGCCGAGGCCAAGGGCGAGGTCAGCTACGGCAACGAGTTCTTCCGCTGGTTCAGCGAGGAGGCGGTCCGGATCCACGGGCGCTGGATGAACGCCCCCGCCGGTGGCTCCCGGCTGCTCACCATCCGCAAGCCCGTCGGGCCGTGCTACTTCATCACGCCGTGGAACTTCCCGCTGGCGATGGGCACCCGCAAGATCGGCCCGGCGATCGCGGCCGGCTGCACGATGGTGGTCAAGCCCGCCGAGCTCACCCCGCTCACGATGCTCGCCCTCGGTGCGATCCTCACCGAGGCGGGGCTGCCCGACGGCGTGCTCAACATCGTGCCGACCAGCGCGGCGTCGGCCCAGTCGACCGCCGTGATGGCCGACGACCGGCTGAGGAAGGTCTCCTTCACCGGCTCCACCGCGGTCGGCAAGATCCTGGTCAAGCAGAGCGCCGAGCAGCTCCAGCGGGTCTCGATGGAGCTCGGCGGCAACGCCCCGTTCCTGGTCTTCGAGGACGCCGACATCGACGCTGCGGTGGACGGCGCCATGATCGCGAAGATGCGCAACATGGGGGAGGCCTGCACCGCCGCGAACCGGTTCCTGGTGCACGAGTCGGTGGCCCGCGAGTTCGGCGACAAGCTCGCCGCCCGGATGGGCGCGATGACGGTCGGGCGTGGCCAGACCGACGGCACCGACGTCGGACCGCTGATCGAGGAGAAGGCCGTCGAGACCGTCGGCCAGCTGGTCACCGACGCGGTCCACGATGGCGCCACCGTGCTCACCGGCGGGTCGGCGCCCGAGGGCCCCGGCTTCTTCTACTCCCCGACGGTCCTGCTCGGGGTGCACCCGGAGTCGGAGATCAACAGCCACGAGATCTTCGGGCCGGTCGCTCCGATCAGCACCTTCGCCTCCGAGGCCGAGGCGATCCGGCGAGCCAACGCCACCGAGTACGGGCTGGCCTCCTACGTCTACACCCGCGACCTGGCCCGCACGATCCGGCTGGCGGAGTCCCTGGAGTACGGCATGGTCGGGGTGAACTCCGGCCTGATCTCCAACCCCGCCGCCCCGTTCGGCGGCATGAAGCAGTCCGGCTTCGGCCGCGAGGGCGGCTTCGAGGGCATCGAGGAGTACCTGGAGACGACGTACGTCGCTCTCCCGGCCGGCTGAGGCCGGTCGCGGCTACGCGGTGCGGGGCTTGGGTGCGTTCTCCAGGAGCGGGCCCAAGCCGCCCCGCGAGCCGATCCCGAGCTTGCGGTACACCCGCGACAGGTGCCACTCCACGCCCTTGATCGTGACGCTCAGCTGCTCGGCGATCTGACGGTTGGTCAGTCCCTCCGAGGCCAGCTGGGCGACCCGGCGCTCGGCGTTGGTCAGGACCGACAGCGAGTCGTTGCCCAGCGGGCGGGCCCGCTCCCCGGCGCGGCCCAGCAGCCGGCTCACCCGGGCGTGCAGCGGCCAGAGCCCCTCGTTGGCCGAGAACGTCTCGGCCTCGCGCAGCAGGGCGAGGGTCTCGGTCGGATCCTCGCCCGGCGAGAGCAGCAGCAGTCCGGCCAGGTCGGCGTGGATCTGGGCCTGCAGCCGCAGGTCGTTGCTGTGCAGGGCCAGTCCGACGGCACGGCGCAGGGTGCGGACCGGGTCGACCCCGGCATCGGTGGTGGCCAGGGTGCGCAGGGCCAGGGCGAGCGAGTACGGGTCGGCGGCCTGCTCGGCCAGGGCGAGCTGCTCGCGGGCGAGCCGGGCCGCCTCGGCCCGGTCACCGGTGCGCACCAGCGCCATCGAGGCGCCCGCCCGCCACGGCGGCAGGTCCGGGTCCTCCGCGGCCGGGGAGGCCCCTGCGGCCAGGTAGTGGTCGAGCGCCTCCTCGTGCTCCCCGAGCGCGGTGCTCAGGTCGCCGTGGCCCAGTCGGGCCAGCGTGGACGCCCCGCCCGCCGCGCTCAGGAAGGTCGACAAGGTGGCCCCGGAGTCGATCGCGGCGGCCAGGTCGCCCAGCCCCAGGCGGCAGCCCAGCAGCAGTGCGGTGTGCTGCACCTGGTCGCCGAAGCCGAACGCCTCGGTGTCCATCGCCGCCAGGATCGCGGCAGCACGACGGAGCCGACCGGTCCGGGCCACGCCCCACGCCTCGGCGAAGGGGCCGCGATACAGGGAGGTCGGCTGAGGGATCGGAAAGGTCACCTCACTCCGCGGCACGGCGCCAGCGTAGGGAGCGCGATGGCGGCAAGGTGTCGATTGAGCCAAACCTTTAAGGTGATTTAGGGCTCACGCGGTCATGGTCCAGACCAGTACGACCGCTTCGGTCGCTGCAGCGATCTCCAGACCGGGGGTCTGCGCGGGGGTTTCCTCGGCCGTCACCATCAGGGTGTCACCGGCCGACAGCGGCTCGGCCAGCGAGTGCCGCAGCAGCGCGCCGGAGGCGACGAAGAGGTGCAGCAGCGGGGCCGTCGGCAGCATGGCATGCTCCCCGGCGGCCAGGCGCAGCACCCGGAGTTCACCGCCCGGCAATGCGAGCGTCGGGGGCCTCAGGGCGTTCGGGGCGTCGTTCGAGGGCTCGATCGCCACTCGCTGCCACGCCGGCGTGCCGTCGTACTGCTGGAGCCAGACCTGGACGAAGCGGGTCGCGGGGGCGGCCGCGACCTCGCTGTGCTCGACCCCGGAGGAGGCGCGCAGCCAGCCCAGCTCACCGGCCTGGAGCACACCCTCGTTGCCCAACGAGTCGCGGTGCGAGAGCGCCCCGGTGACGACGTACGTGACGATGTCGACGCCCTCGTGGTGGTGCTCGGCGAAGCCCTGACCGGCGCCGAGCAGGTGCTCGTCGTGGCAGACCATCGGCCCGAAGGCGACCCGCTCGGGGTCGTAGAACGAGCCGAAGGAGAATGAGTGCCAGGTCGCCCGTCCTGGAACCTTGTCTATGAATCGTGCCGAAGCTCGGCGGATCTGCACTGTCACGGAGAGAATGTCACCATGTTGCGACCCCAACTGCCGAAAGGCTTCACCTTCGGGGTCGGCACGTCTGCGATGCAGATCGAGGGCGCGCTCGACGTCGATGGTCGCGGTCGGTCCGTCTGGGACGGCTTCGTCGAGCAGCCCGGCGCGATCGTGGACGGCTCCCGCCCTGCCCTGACCGCCGGTCACTACCACCGGGTCGAGGAGGACGTGCGGCTGCTGGCCGAGCTCGGTGTCGACTCCTACCGCTTCTCGCTGCCGTGGAGCCGGATCCTGCCCCAGGGGCGCGGTCAGGTGAACCAGAAGGCGATCGACCACTACGACCGGCTGATCGACAACCTCCTGGAGGTGGGGATCAAGCCGATGGTCACGCTCTACCACTGGGACCTTCCCCAGGCGCTCGAGGACGACGGCGGCTGGCTCAACCGGGCGACGGCCGATGCGCTCGCCGAGTACGCCGCTGTGGCGGGCGCCCACTTCGCCGATCGGGTCGAGCACTGGGTGCCGATCAGCGAGCTCAACGTGATCGGGATCCTGGGCTACGGGTTGGGGGAGCATGCGCCGGGGCGCCGGCTGCTCTTCGACGTCCTCCCGGCGGTCCACCACCTGCTGCTGGGCCACGGTCGGGCCGTGGTCGAGCTGCGCAACGCCGGTGCCCACAGCGTCGGCTGTGCCAACAACCACTCGCCGATCTGGCCGGCCTCCGACGATGCCGCCGACGTCGGCGCCACCAAGCTGGTCGACGCGCTGTGGAACGGGATGGTCCTGGAGGGGATGCTGCTCGGGCGCTACCCGGTCGACCTGGCTGGGGCGATGGCCGAGTACACCCGCGACGGCGACATGGCCACCATCCGCCAGCCGCTCGACTTCTACGGGGTGAACTACTACAGCCCGATGCGGATCGGTGCGACCGAGGAGGGGGCCGACGTCCCGTTCCGGATGATCTCGCTGCTCGGCCACCAGATCACCGCCAGCGGCTGGTCGGTGGTGCCGCACGCACTGCGCGAGTGGCTGATCATGATCCGCGCCCGGTTCCGGGCCGCGCTGCCACCGCTGATGGTGACCGAGTGCGGCTCGTCGTGGATCGAGCGTCCCGGTGAGGACGGCGTCGTGCACGACACCGCTCGGGCCTCCTATATCGACGCCCACCTCGACGCGGTGGCCGAGGCGATCGCCCGCGGTGTCGACGTCCAAGGCGTCTATGTGTGGTCGTTCCTGGACTGTTGGGAGTGGGCGCGGGGCTTCACCACGCCGTACGGCCTGGTCCACGTCGACCGGGACACCCTGAAGCGGACCCCGAAGGACTCCTTCCACGCCTACGCACGGCGGATCGCGCGCACCCGGACGCCGGAGAACCCGGGGGTCACGGCGGGCGAGGGCTGAGCCTGCTGCATCGCCGGAACCCGGGCCTCGAACCCCTTGACGTTGACAGTGGTTCTGACAGGATCGGGCGGCATGGAACTGGGACAGGGAACCGGCCCGCTCGCGGGCGTGCGTGTCGTCGAGATCGCCGGGATCGGCCCCGGGCCGCACGCCTGCACGATCCTCGCCGACCTCGGTGCCGACGTGATCCGGATCGATCGGGCCACGGCGGTGAAGCCGGGCGTACGGGGCCTGCTCGATCTGACCAACCGAGGCCGGCCCAGCGTCGCGCTCGACCTCAAGCACCCCGAGGCGGTCGAGACGGTGCTGCGTCTCGTGGAGAGTGCCGACGTGCTGATCGAGGGGATGCGTCCCGGTGTCACCGAGCGGCTCGGTCTGGGCCCGGACGTCTGCCTGGAGCGCAACCCGCGGCTGGTCTACGGCCGCATGACGGGATGGGGCCAGGACGGTCCGCTGGCGCACGCCTCGGGTCACGACCTGACCTACCTCGCCACGATGGGCGGCCTGTTCAACCTCGGCCAGGACGCCGCCCGGCCGCACTTCCCGCTCAATCTGGCCGGTGACTTCGGTGGGGGATCGACGTACCTCGTGATCGGCGTCCTCGCCGCCCTGCTGGAGGCCAAGGTCTCCGGTCGCGGTCAGGTCGTCGACGCCGCGATCGTCGACGGTGCCGCTCACCTGTCCACCATGTCAATCGCCCACCAGCGGATGGGGATCCTGGCCGAGGACCAGCGCCTCGGCGGCCTGCTCGACGGCGGCACGCCGTACTACGACGTCTACGAGTGCGCCGACGGCCGCCACGTCGCTGTCGGTGCCCTGGAGCCGCAGTTCTTCGCCGAGCTGGTCCGCCTGCTCGAGATCGACCTGCCCGGCCAGTGGGAGGTCGACCGGCTTCCGGAGATGCGCGAGCGACTGGCCGCGACCTTCAAGACCCGGACGATGGCCGAGTGGGCCGAGCTCTTCGAGGGCACCGATGCCTGCGTCGCCCCCGTGCTCACCCTCCCCGAGGCGGCCGACCACCCGCACCTGCGGGCGCGTCAGACGTACGTCGAGGCCGACGGGATCGTGCAGCCCGCACCCGCTCCGCGCTTCTCCCGCACCGCCCCGACCCTGTCGATGCCGCCGGCGAAGGGGCCTGGCGAGCACACCCGCGAGGCGCTGGAGGCGTGGGGGATCAGCGACGTCGAGGGGCTGATCCGGGCCGGGGTGGCGGTGCAGGCCTAGTGGCTCGTGTCAGAAGTTGTTGGTCGGTTCGCGCACTCGTGGCACGCACCTCGCTGCGTTGTTCGAACACTCGACGGGCCTCCGGCCCGCCTTCGGTCCTCCGCCTTGCGAGGCACGCACCCCGAGCACGCCAACCGTCCCAAAACTTCTGACACGAGCCACTAGGACGCGATGGCGCTGGGTGTCGGTCTCGCTCGCGGGACGGCGACGGTGCCGGTGGGTGTGCGGAGGTAGGTCCTCCCGGCGGGGCTGGTCCAGAGGAAGACGCTGGGTTCGAGGTGCTGGTACTGCCAGCCGTTGTGGGTCTTGAGGCGGTGGTGGTGTCGGCACAGGGGTGCGAGGTTGGTGCTGGTGGTCTGGCCGGGTGGGCTGTCGGTGTTGTCGTTGGGGTTGTAGGGGGTGATGTGGTCGAGGTCGCAAGCCCGGGCTGGGCGCTCGCACCAGGGGTGGACGCAGGTCCGGTTGACCAAGATCGCTTGTTCCCGCATCGTCTCGGACGGGACATACCCATCACGCGTGTGCTGGGTGGCGAGGTCGAGGACCGGGCGGATGATGACCTTCGTCCCGGCGGTGCGGCACCACTCGGCGACGCGTTCGACCGGGGCGAGAGTGTTGCCGGCTTCGACTTCGGCGACGGGTGAGTCGGGGGTGAGGTGGACGTAGGTGTGCACCACCCGCGTCACGACCACCTCCGACGTCCCTGAACCGGCTATACCGGCGAGGTGGCGCCGC